>NZ_CP065053.1:6193670-6813037 GCF_015689335.1 Massilia antarctica
GTACGCCGCCCACCTCCATGATCGCCCCCAGCGCCTTTTGCAGCTGCGCGGTCGAGCCGATTTCGGCGGTGAACGTCATGCGCGCCAGGCCTTTGGTGCTCTGTGTATTGACGCCGATGACGTTGATTTTCTCGCGCGAGAACACTTCGGAGATATCGCGCAGCAGGCCCTGGCGGTCGCCCGCGAGGATGAACAGGTCGACCGGATAGACCGTATCCTGCCCGGCCCGGCCCCAGTCGGTGTGGATCACGCGCTCGGGCGCCTTGATGCGCATTTCGGCGAAGTTCTTGCAGGTGGCGCGATGGATCGACACGCCCTTGCCGCGCGTGACGAAACCGACGATGCCGTCCGGCGGCGCCGGCTTGCAGCACTTGGCCAGCGCCGTCATCAAGCCATCGGTGCCGACCACCAGCACACCCGACTTGGCGCCCTGCTCCACGCTCGACGCGCGGCTTTTATTGAGCACCACCGCGTCTTCCGGCACCGCCACTTCGCCGGTATCGTGCAGCGCCTGCTCCACGTGGCGCAGGCTGAATTCTTCCTTGCCGACCGAGATGAACAGATCGTCGACCTTGGCAAAGCCCAGTTTATGCGCCAGCTGTTCCAGGTTGACGGCGGTCTTGCCTTCGCGCTGGAGCGACTTTTCGACCATGGCGCGTCCGTGCGCCAAGGTCTCTTCCAGATCGATGGCGTGGAACCAGGCACGCACCTTGGCGCGCGTGCGCGTGCTGACCGTGTACTCCGCATTGAGCCAGTCGCGCGACGGACCGGCGGTGCCGGGCGCACCCTTGGCGGTGATGATTTCGCAGGTCTGGCCGTTCTTGAGCGCCGTATTCAACGGCACCATGATGCCGTCCACGCGCGCGCCGCGGCAGCGGTGCCCCACTTCGCTGTGCAGGTGATACGCAAAGTCGATCGGCGTGGCGCCGACCGGCAGTTCCAGCACCCGCGCCTGCGGCGTGAGCACGAAGATGCGGTCGTCCAGGGTGGTCGACTTGAGTTTTTCCACCCATTCGCGCTGGATCTCTTCCTGCCCGACGACGGCGTCGGCCACGTCGGTCTTCCAGGCCAGCAGCTGGCGCAGCCATGCGATCTTTTCGTCGTAGGCCTGGCCCTTGAAGTTGGACCCGCCCTCTTCCTTGTAGCGCCAGTGCGCGGCGATGCCGTACTCGGCGAAGTTGTGCATCTCCTGGGTGCGGATCTGCACTTCCAGCGGACGGCCGTCGTCGGCCGTCACCACCGTGTGCAACGACTGGTAGCCGTTCGCCTTGGGGCGCGAGATGTAGTCGTCGAACTCCTTCGGAATCGGGGTCCAGATATTGTGCACCACGCCCAGCACCGTGTAGCAGGTCTTGTCGTCGGCGACGATCACGCGGAAGGCGCGCACGTCATAGAGCTCGGTGAAATCGAGCTCCTTGCCGCGCATCTTGTTCCAGATACTGTAGATATGCTTGGGCCGGCCGAACACTTCGGCCGTGATGCCAGCCGCCGCCAGCTCGTTTTGCAGGCGCACGATGGCCGACTGCACGAAGCCTTCGCGCATCATGCGTTTTTCTTCGAGCATCTTGGCGATGCGCTTGTAGGTATCGGGCTCGATGAAGCGGAACGACAGGTCTTCCAGCTCCCATTTGAGCTGCCAGATGCCGAGCCGATTGGCCAGCGGCGCGTACAGGTCGAGCGTTTCGCGCCCGTAGGCGCAGGTCAGTTCGTCGAAGCGCTTGATGTCGGCGAAGTAGCGCAAGGTCGTTATGCACGACGCCAGGCGCACCAGCACCACGCGCATGTCGGTGGCCATCGCCAGCAGCATCTTGCGCAGGGTTTCGACCTGGGCCACCGCTTGCTGGGCCGCGTTCTTGCCGCGTCCCACCGTCTGCTGGCCGACCGTCATGTCGCGCAGTCGGATCAGCTGGCGCACCCCGGTCACCAGATCGGTCGCCTCGCGCCCGACCCGCGCTTCCAGGCCCGCTACCGCTTTCGGATCGAGCACCGTCAGCTCGAACATCAAGCCGGCGATCCGGGTTTCGGCATCGCTTCTTAAATACGCCAGGGTGCTGGCCACGCCGACCGCGAAGTCGAGCGCGTTCTGGCCCGAACTGCACGCCATGTCCTTGTAGGCGTCGCTCGCGTACGCCAGCGCCGCCTCCACGCGTGCGCAGTCGTCGGGACTAAGCCCCTGTACCAGTTCGGCCGTTGTGCTGCCGAGTGCTGCAATCGAGACCATGCGGCTTAGCGCAGCGCTGCGGTAACGACGATCTCAACCAGGCATGCGGGGTTGGCCAGCTTCGATTCGACGGTCGCGCGCGGCGGCGTGTGGCCGGCGGCGACCCATTCGTCCCACACCGTGTTCATGCCCTCGAAATCGGCCATGTCGGCGATGAAGATCTGGGCCATCAGGATGCAGCTCTTGTCGCTGCCCGCTTCGGCCAGCAGGCGGTCGACGTGGCCGAGCACCTCGCGGGTCTGGCCGACGATATCGGCGCCGGTGTCGTCGGCAATCTGGCCGGCCAGGTAGACCGTGCCGTTGTGGATGGCCACTTCGGACAGGCGTTTTCCTACGTGCAGTCGTGTAATTTCCATAATGTCTTTCAAGTACCAATCAAAAATTGTCGTGCGATGGCGATCTGGTCGTCGTGGATGAAGGTCGGGGCATGGCCCACGTTCGCAATCTCCACCAGGCTGGCGCGCGGGCCGCGCCCGGCCATGATGGCGGCCGTCTCGCGCGAGAGCAGGTCCGAGTGCTCGCCGCGCACCAGCAGGGTCGGGCAGCCGATGGCATCGTAGGCCGCCCACAGCATGGCTTCGTCGGCCCGCGCGCTTTCGGGTGTGGCCGAGCGAAACGGCAGCGCCAGGCCCATGTCGTAATGGCGCACCCACTGGCCGTCGGACTCCTGGCGCAGCACGTCGCTGGCCAGCTTGTGCCATTCGTCTTCGGAGTGCTCGCCGAACGACTGCGACACCTCGCGCACGAAACGCGCGGCCGCCTCGAACGTCGGGAAGCGCAGGTCCTGGCCGATGTAGTCGCCGATGCGCAGCAGCGCCGCCGGGTCGAGCGTGGGGCCGATGTCGTTGAGGACGAGTTTGCGCACCGGGGTGTCCGGCAGCGAGGCGAGCGCGATGCCGATCAAGCCACCCATCGAGGTGCCGAACCAGTCGACGCCGTCGCCGCTGTTGTTGGCGGTCACGCGCGCGATCAGGGTCACCATGTCGCTCACGTACTGCAGCACGTTGTAAAACTGCGGGTTGCGCAGGCGCCCGGAGCGGCCACGCCCCACCACGTCGGGCGCCACCACGCGGTAGTGGCCTGCCAGCGCGCGCGCCAGGTTGTCGAAGTCGTCGCCCACGCGCGTGACGCCATGGACGCAAATGAGCACGCGCGGGTTGGCCTCGTCGCCCCATTCCTTATACGACATCTGGTGCAAGCCGGCGGGCGAGATGCACTGGACGGATTTGATTTTTGCTTCGATCATTCCGGCTCCTCGTTGGGCGTCATCCGTCGCCACTTTCAAATATGTGATTCAATCTTCACTGCGTTTAGAATTCTACATCATCAACCCCTAACTCTTTCTCCAGAGGACGCAATGAAATCAAGTATGTTGAGCGGTAAAACCGCTCTGGTGACCGGCTCGACCTCGGGCATCGGCCTGGGAATGGCGCGTTCGCTGGCCCAGGAAGGCGCCAACATTGTATTCAACGGCTTCGGCGACGCCCAGCACATCGAAAAACTGCGCACCGAGCTGGCGCACGAATTCGGCGTACAGACGGCCTACCACAACGCCGACATGTCGAAACCGGCCGAGATCGAGGCGATGATGCAGTTCGCATCGGATAAATTCGGCGGCGTCGATGTGCTGGTCAATAACGCCGGCATCCAGCACGTGGCCACGATCGAGGATTTTCCGGTCGAGAAATGGGATGCGATCATCGCCATCAACCTCACCTCGGCCTTCCACACCGCGCGCCTGGCGCTGCCCGGCATGAAGCAGAAGAACTGGGGCCGCATCATCAACCTGGCGTCGGTGCACGGCCTGGTGGGGTCGGCGCAAAAGTCGGCCTACGTGGCGGCCAAGCACGGGCTGGTCGGCTTTACCAAGGTCACCGCGCTCGAAACCGCGGGCACCGGCGTCACCTGCAACGCCATCTGCCCGGGCTGGGTCCTCACGCCACTGGTGCAGAAACAGGTGGACGACCGCGCAGCCAGGGATGGCATCAGCAACGAGGAAGCGAAGAAGGCCCTGCTGAGCGAAAAGCAGCCGTCCGGCGAATTCGTCACGCCGGAAGAACTGGGCGCGCTGGCCGTGTTCCTGTGCAGCCCCGCCGGCAACCAGGTGCGCGGCGTGGCATGGAATATGGATGGCGGCTGGGCCGCGCAGTAAGGCGCGCAGGGGCGCCAGGCGATGGCGGGAGCGCTTACTTGACCTCGATGGTGCGTGCGTGCGCGGCTGTGTTTTTCGTGGCCGGGCCACAGGCGTCCGACGCATAGTGCAGCGCGACCGCGTAGGTTTCGTCGGAATAGCGGCTGATCAGCAAGCTCTGGGACGAATCGACCGAGGCGCCCTTGGCGCGGTCGGTGAAACACACTTCCAGGTCTTCGATGCCATCGTTGTTGATATCGGCGCGGCGCACCACGCGCAGCTGGTAGAACCAGCGTTCGCCATCGAAGGCGACCACGTCGTCGCCAGTACGGGTAGGAACCATGCCGAAATCGGCGAAGGTGCGCAATTCCGGCGTGCGGCGCGAGCCCAGCGAACTGCGCACCGAGGCCAGGTCGAAGTTATCGGCGAGGAAGCGGCCCAGTTCAAGCTGGGGAAAGAACGATGCCACCGGCTTGGGCGACGGTTTGGGCGCCGCGTGCAGCAGGGCTGGTGCGATCGCGGCGGCGAGCAGTAAATGGCGGAGTATTCTCATGGCGGGTTCCCGGAATGAACGACGCAAGGTCGAAAGCATGACTATACCGCCTGCGGCGTGGTCACATGAACAATTAAGACGTCGGTACGCGGCTTGAGTTGCGTGCGCGAATGCGCCAGCAGCGCCTGCGCGGCGACCACGCGGAGGTCCGCGCGCGCCGTCATCGGCATCAGCTTGCGGCGGACGCGCACCGGGCCGTCCGCGCTGCCCGGGTTGGCGCGCCGCTTAACGCAGGAATTTACCGGCCTTCGCTTCCAGGATGCTGACCAATTCCGGCTGCATGAAGCTGTAATTGTCAGGAATATCGAGGCAGATGACCTTCTTGCCGTTTAGATGGGCGCGGAAACGCTCGCCCAGGCGCCGCCGGTGCGCCTTTTCCATGACGAACACAATGGTGGCCCAGGCGATCTGCTCGGGCGAGAGCGGCACCGAGGCGTCCCCGCCCAAGCCCGCCGAGTCGGTCTCGACACCGGGCCAGCTTGCGAAGACCTGCTCCGCCGTCGGGCTGCGCAGCCGGTTTTGGCTGCAGATGAATAGTGCTCTTTGCATTCTTTTCCTTGTACTTGTTGCTCGGCATCGCCCTGGTTTCGCCCGCCACCTCGGCCAGCACGGCCTCGCGCACCCCATCGTACGAGGGCTGACCGATATGAAAGCCGGGCTTCTCATGATATCCCTCGCCGTACTGGTCGAGATGATACCTCCTCTTCCCTTCCGGCACCCCGCCCAGCTCTTGCGCGATCCATTGCTTGAGTCGTCGCTCCCAACTTTCGTTTCCAATGTGGAAATATGCAACAGACAATTTTGCAATCAAGCATTAGCCGCCCCGGAATACGTGGGGTAATTACTATCGCGACTTGTAATGAGAATGATTAGTATTTAGAATGCCCGATCAATCATAGCTGCACTCATGCCGCATACCTTTCGGAGAATTCCCACGATGTCCCCTAGCCGTCTTTTCCTGGCGATCGCCGCCCTGTCGCTGTCCCTGCCTGCCCTGGCCGACGAAAACCTGCTGGGCTATGTCCGTGGCGCCGAAACCTTGCCGAAAGGTAGCAGCGAGTTTTACCAGTGGTTCACCGAACGTTCCGACAAGGGTGCGGGCCACTATCGCGCGCTCGACACCAAGACGGAAGTCGAATACGGCGTGAGTGACCGTTTCCAGGTCTCGGCCGAACTGAACGGCCTGGCGATCAACACCTCGGGCCTCGTCGTCGACGGTTACCTGCCGGGCGACAAGAAGAGCGGCCTGCGCGTGCGCGGTGTCGAACTGGGCATGAAGTACAACTTCCTGAGCCCGGCCAAGGATGATATCGGCGTCTCCGGCATCGCCTCGCTGGAACTGGGCCGCCTCGACCCGCACTCGGGACGCAACAAGACCGAAGTCGAAGTCGAGTTCGAGATGCAGGTCCAGAAATACTTCCTCGAAGGCCAGCTGGTCGTAATCGGCAATGTGGGCGCACGCGCCGCGCGCGAAAAGCGCAAGGCCATCGCCAACCTGCCCGAGGACTTCGACTGGCCGACCAGTCCCGAAATGGAAATCTCCACCAAGTTCGGCGCCGGCGTGTCCTACCGTTTCGCGCCGGGCTGGTATGCCGGCGCCGAAACGGTGCGCGAATCGGAGTACGAGACCGAAGTCGGCCTGGAGCGCTGGAGCCTGTTCGCCGGCCCGAGCATCCATTACGCCGGCCAGAAATGGTGGGCCACCCTGACCGCCTTCAAGCAGGTGCGCGGCGGCGGCGAAAAATATGCCGGCCAGACCGACACCAATCTGCACCTGATCGAAAAAACCAAGAATGAAATCCGCGTCAAGGTAGGCTACAACTTTTAAAGAGAGTCCCATGCGACCTTATTTCGACTCCGCCGCGCTGCTGCTGCCGATGGCAGCGCTGGTGTCGCCCGCCCATGCCACCGACTACCTGACGGTGGCGGCGGCGCAATCGCTGCTGTTCCCGACGGCGAAAACCTTCGCCGAACGGCCCCTCAAGCTCAGTAGCGAGCAGCGCGACCGCATCAAGGAAGTCGCTGGCGTGCGCCAGCGGACCGACGAACAAAAGATGTGGCGCGCCGAACGCGAGGGCGCCTTCCTCGGCTGGTTCATCGTCGACGAGGTGGTGGGCAAGCACGAGTTCATCACCTACGCCACGGCGCTCTCGCCCGATGGCCGGGTGATCGGCATCGAGGTGCTCAGCTACCGCGAAACGCACGGCGGCCAGATTCGCGACATGGGCTGGCGCAAGCACTTCGTCGGCAAGACCCTGGCCGATCCGTTCAAGCTCGATGAGGACGTGCCCAATATCAGTGGCGCCACCCTGTCGAGCCGCAATGTGCTCGACGGCGTCAAGCGCCTGCTGATCATGCAGAAGCTGTACCTGGGCCATGGCTGACATCAAGCGCATGCGCCCGCTGCTGGGCACTTACGTCGAAGTCGGCACGCGCGGCGATTCGGCGCCGGCCGCGACGCAGGCCGCTTTTGCCAGCATCGAAACGGCGCAGGCGCTGTGGAGTTTCCATGACCGCGCCAGCGAATTATCGCGCCTGAACCTGGCGCCCGGGCAGGCCATGCCCTTGTCCGCCTCCACCTTGCGCCTGCTGCGCGGCGCGCGCGCGATGATGCGTGCCAGCGGCGGCCTGTTCGACTGCACCGTGGGCGGCGCCCTGGTGCGCAGCGGCGCCCTGCCCGACCATGGCGGCACACCCGCGCTGGAGCGCGGCAGCGCCGCCGATATCGAGATCGGCGCCGACTGGGCCAGGCTGCGGCGGCCCGTGCGCCTCACCCTGGACGGCATCGCCAAAGGCTACGCGGTCGACCTGGCCGTGCGCGCACTGCGCCGCGCGGGGGCCGAAGCCGGCTGGGTCAACGCGGGCGGCGACGTGCGCGTGTTCGGCGCGCTGGTGCTGCCGATGCACCGGCGCGAATTCGACGGCCGCCTGGTGCCGCTGGGCGGGCTGCGCGACGCGGCCATGGCCAGCTCGCGCGCCGGCCACCACGACGATATGCAAGAAGCCCCGGCCTTCCCCGCCCACATCGTGGCACCGGCCCACGGCCAACCCGCCACCGGCATCTGGACCGTCCTCGCGCGCAGCGCCTGGCGCGCCGATGCCCTGACCAAGGTGGCCGCCAACGCGGCGCCGGCCGCGCGCGCGGACCTGATCCGCGCACTCGGCGGCGCCTTGATCGATCCATCCGGAGAATCAATCCAATGAAAGGCTATCCCGCCTGGTTTGTTCGGGCCCTGCTCGGCGCGCTGCTGCTGGTGTTCGTCAGCGGCAGCCTGCTGGCGCCCACCACCCTCGTCATGCGCTTCGAGATGGCGCTGGCCTGGCGCCTGCCCGGCGCCGGCCGCGTGGTCACCGCGGCGATGCACGCGGCGACCGGCTTCGTTTTGCTGATGATGCTGGGCGCCCTGTGGAGCGTGCATATGCGCGCCGGCTGGCGCAAGCGGCGCCAGCGCGGCAGCGGCGCCACGCTCGGCATCATGCTGGTGCTGCTGGCCGCCAGCGCGGTGGCGATCTACTACGCCGGCGAAGACGCGCTCGGAAGCGGCGCGGCGTTGGTCCACCTGGTCGTGGGCGTGAGCTTGCTGCTGCCGTTCGGCTGGCACTGGGTGCACGCGCGCCGCGCCTCGCGCAAGGCAGTGGTGCGCGAAGCGGCGTTCGTACCGGTGAACACGGTGTCCGCCCGCGCCAAAGCGAACTGACGCAGGGGCTGACGGCGCGCCGCGTGCGCGCTACTATGGCGCTCTCCCCTGTCAGGACGACGCCATGCGAACTTTCGTACACCTTGCGCTTTCCACCCTCCTCTTGACCCTGGCGGCGGCCCACGCCGCCGGGCCGCGTCCCGTGCTGCTGACCGCCGAGCGAATCTGGACCGGGGACGGCCCCGCCCACACCGGCTGGGGCGTGCTGGTGGTCGACGGCCGCATCCAGGACGCCGGTCCGGCCGGCGGGCTCGCCGCGCCGGCGGACGCCGAACGCATCGACCTGCCGGGCGCCACCCTGATCCCCGGCCTGATCGACCTGCATTCGCACCTGCTGCTGCACCCGTACAACGAAACCAGCTGGGACGACCAGGTGATGAAGGAAGCGCCCGAGTACCGCACCCTGCTCGCCGGCAAGCACGCCAGCGCGACCCTGCAAGCCGGTTTCACCACCCTGCGCGACCTCGGCAGCGAAGGCGCCGGTTACGCCGACGTCGCCGTCAAGCGGGCGATTGCCGAGGGCGTGATCGACGGCCCGCGCCTGTTCATCGCCACCCTGGCCATCGTGGCCTCGCACAGCTACGGCCCCGCCGCCCGCCAGTTCCGCCCGGACATGACCTTGCCGCAGGGCGCGCAGGAAGCGACCGGCGTGGCCGACGTCACCAAAGCGGTGCGCGAACAAGCGGCGCGCGGCGCCGACTGGATCAAGATTTACGCCGACTACCGCACCGGCATCGACGGCAGCGCCCGCCCCACCTTCACCATGGAGGAATTGACGGCCATGGTCCAGGCCGCCCATGTGACAGGCCGCAAGGTGGCCGTGCACGCCAGCAGCGACGACGCCATCCGCATGGCGGTGCTGGCCGGTGCCGATACCATCGAGCACGGCT
Organism: Massilia antarctica; assembly: GCF_015689335.1. Taxonomy (GTDB): domain Bacteria; phylum Pseudomonadota; class Gammaproteobacteria; order Burkholderiales; family Burkholderiaceae_D; genus Telluria_A; species Telluria_A antarctica. Next base: position 6,203,164 of record NZ_CP065053.1, read on the forward strand.
ACGGTGCCAGCGAAGCGACCTTCCGCCTGATGGTCGAGCGCAAGGTTGCCTACGTGCCGACCCTGGCCGCATCCGAAGCGACTGGCGAATACTTCCGGAAGCATGTGCGCGGCGGCCCGCCCACCCCGGCCATGCAGCAGGCCGCGCGTGCCTTCCAGCTGGCGCGCAAGCTGGGCGTGACCATCGCCAACGGCAGCGATGTCGGCGTGTTCGCCCACGGCAGCAACGCGCGCGAACCGGCGTGGATGGTGAAGCTCGGCATGACGCCGGTAGAAGCACTGCGCGCGGCGACCGTGACCGGGGCCGCCGTGCTGGGCAAATCGGGCGAACTGGGCCAGCTCAAGGCCGGCATGCTGGCCGACATCGTGGCGGTCGGGGGCGACCCGACGGCCGATATTTCCGATCTTCAAAAAGTGCGCTTCGTGATGAAGGACGGCAAAATTTACCGCAGATAAGCGCTCATGACCTTGCCTGCGGGCGCTTGCCGCCGCCTGGCCTGGCCGGCATCGCATACTTGCCGTTCTTGTAGCGCAAGGTCATTCTGCTCACGACAGCGGCTTGGATCACGCCAATGCGCGCACGCCTGGCGCCAGCCGATAGTTCGCGGTATCGATTCTAAAGCTGTCAAAGCGGAAAATATCGTCCGCGATCGCCCGGTCCTGATGCAAACGGCTGAGTACCCTGCCATCGGCGGAATCGACAATCAACACATCGAGATCGACAACACCCTCCCCCTCCGGGCCCGGCTCGGTCGGGCGCGGGCCAGCCATGTAGGCAAGCGCGACAATGCTTTTGCCTGGCGCCGACGGCATCGGTTTGCAGTCGACGCGCAGCGCGGTCGCCTCTTCGCGTCCGATCGCGGCGGCGGCTCGCGTGTCGATGGCGCTGGTGCAGGAAGCCTTCTCGGCTGCACACCACGAGGAAACGAGGCAGGCGCCGATCAGCGCGATTTGCAATATTTTCATTTCGATACTCCTGTCCGTGGAAATATTAACAGTAAGGTAAGGCAATCGAAACACGCATGCGCAAAGTCGGCCGCACTGCGGATATCCACAATAGATGATGTGTCCGTTTTGGATAAAGATAGATTTATTCCAATACCGAACGGAGACACCGTCATGAAAAAACCCTTCTACAAGATCCTGTATGTGCAGGTTCTATTCGCCATCGTGTGCGGCGTCCTGCTCGGCGTGTTCTACCCGAAACTCGGGGTCGACATGAAACCGCTGGGCGACGGCTTCATCAAGCTGATCAAGATGATCATCGCCCCCGTGATTTTCTGTACCGTGGTCGCCGGCATCGCCGGCATGCAGGACATGAAAAAGATTGGCCGCGTCGGCGGCAAGGCGCTGCTGTACTTTGAAGTGGTGTCGACCTTCGCCCTGGCCATCGGCCTGGTGGTGGCCAACGTGGTACGCCCTGGCGACGGCTTCAACGCCAACCCGGCCACCCTCGACACCAAGGCCATCGCCGAATTCACGGCCAAGGCCAAAACCCAGAGCACCCTCGACTTCGTGATGAATATCATCCCGAACACCGTGGTCGATGCCTTCGCCAAGGGCGACATCCTGCAGGTGCTGCTGTTTGCGATCCTGTTCGGCTTCGCGCTGTCGATGCTGGGCGAGCGTGGCCGTCCGATCGCCAAGCTGGTCGACGACATGTCGCACGTGATCTTCGGCGTGGTCGGCATCGTGATGAAAGTGGCCCCGATCGGCGCCTTCGGCGCGATGGCCTTCACCATCGGTAAATTCGGCCTGGCCTCGCTGCTACCGCTTGCCAAGCTGATGGGCTCCTTCTACCTGACCTGCGGCCTGTTCGTGTTCATCGTGCTCGGCACCATCGCCCGCATGACCGGTTTTTCGATCCTGCGCTTCATCGCCTACATCAAGGAAGAACTGCTGATCGTGCTCGGTACCAGCTCCTCGGAAAGCGCCCTGCCCGCCCTGATGCGCAAGCTCGAAAAACTCGGCTGCTCGAAATCGGTGGTGGGCCTGGTGGTGCCGACCGGTTACTCGTTCAACCTCGATGGCACCAACATCTACATGACGATGGCGGCCCTGTTCGTGGCGCAGGCCACCAATACCGACCTGTCGCTCAGCCAGCAGCTGACAATCCTGGGCGTGGCGATGCTGACCTCCAAGGGCGCGTCGGGCATCACCGGCGCCGGCTTCATTACCCTGGCCGCCACCCTGGCCGTGGTGCCGACGGTGCCGGTGGCCGGCATGGCCCTGATCCTGGGCATCGACCGCTTCATGAGCGAGTGCCGCGCGCTGACCAACTTCATCGGCAACGGCGTGGCCACGGTGGTGGTCTCGCATTGGGAAAAAGAACTCGATCACGACCGTCTCAAGAGCGAACTGGCGCATCCAACCCATATCGACGACGACCGCGAAATGTACCCGGTCCGCCAGGCCGCCTGACCGTCACCAGCTTCACCCCCCTTCCCGCGGCGGCTCGCAGCCCCTGCGGGAATTTTGCTATTTCAAGCGATAGATCACGTCGACCGGCTGCGCGAACCTGAGCGCCATCACGGTCAGCACATCCGCCTTGTCCATGCCGGTCTGCGGCGACGAGCGATCATTCGCCTCGTTCGGCGCCAGCCCCATGGCCCGCGTCAGGTTCTTCAAGTCGCCCGTACTGACCGCATTCGCAGGCCCCAGCTTGCGTCCCAATCCCAGCGCAATCGCCTCCGCCTTGCGGCGCGCGATCCTGATCGCATCGGCGGCCAGTTCCATCTCGATTTTGTCGCGCCGGGTCGTATCGAACACCGTCATGAAGCCGTCCAGGTTCGGCATGTCCAGCAGCGGTGCGGCGACGGCGCGCCATTTGCTCAGGTCGCGCACATTGATGCGCACCCCGGCGCGGATATCGTACTGCACCGGCGCCGGCGCCGCGTTCGCATCCGGCTTGCGGAAGTCCTTGCGCACATCGCGCACCTCCACATCGTCCAGCGGCACGCCGGCCTGCGTCATTGCCGCGCGGATGTCGTTGGCGCGCGCCTGGACCACACGTACCGCCACCGCCGGATCGGCGTCGGAGGCACTGATCTCGACATCGATCTGCCCCAGGTCGGGCATCGCGCTTGTCGTACCCGTGGCGCTGACATGGATGAACGGATAGTCGGGCAAGCCGCCAGCCTGCGCGGCCACGGGCAGCAAGGTCAGGGCGCCGATGGCGGCGATCGTTTTGAGCATGGTTTCTCCGGACGTTTATCTGATGTTGAAAACGCCAGCATAGATATCATAGACATTATTGTCTATTAAAATATGACCATTTTCAACGGGCGAAGAAAATCATAGACAACCTTGTCTAGACAGTTTAGTCTATAAATAGGCACCCGCCCGAACCACGGCGCACGACGCCGATCAAGGAGACTGCATGACCCCGTCCACAAGCTCGACTTCACTTATTCCGACCCGCCTGACACGCAGTGTGGCGCTGTTGGCCCTCGCAGCCGGCTGCATGGCCGCCAGTGCGCACGCCGCGCCAGCCAGGGCCGCGAACACCCACGCCATCGTCAACCTGACATCCTGCGCCAAGCCGGCTTACCCGGCCGAAGCGCGCGCCGCCCATCAAGCCGGCACGGTGAAACTGGCGTTCCTGGTCGACGCCAGCGGCGATGTCGTCGACACCAAGGTAAAAAAATCGAGCGGCCACGTTGCGCTCGACGACGCCGCCCGCAATGCCATCAAACTGTGCAAGTTCAGCGCCGCCACCGCCAAGGGCAAGCCGGTTGAAAGCTGGGTCGACATCGCCTACGTGTGGAAGCTGTAATCACGGCGGCCGGCCGGGCAGCCGCAATGCGTGCGACTGCCCGGAATAGACATTATTGTCTATTCCAATGCCACATTCAAGGTGTGGCAACCGCGATTCATTGAAGCTGCACGACTTTTCGTTAGACATAAAAGTCTAGATGCATTAACCTGACATCCAACTACACACGAATAGCGCACCATGCCCAAACTCCCTGCCCCGCCCAAGCCGACAGCGGCCGAACTCGATCTGCTGCAAACCCTGTGGCCGCTCGGCGCAGCGACCGCCAAGCAGGTACACCATGCGATCCTCAAGGAACGCCCCGACGTGACCTACGCGACGGTGCTGCGGCTGATGCAGATCATGCACACCAAGGGTTTGCTGATCCGCGACGAAAGCGAACGCTCGCACGTCTACGCTCCCGCGCAAGCCCAGGATTGCCTGCAAACGAACCTGCTCAAGGACCTGATCCAGAAAGCCTTTTCCGGCTCGGCCAAGGCGCTGGTCATGGCCGCACTGCGCAGCGGCATCAGCAAAAAGGAGCGCGAAGAGATCGAAACCATGCTCAAGGAAGACGACCAATGACGGATGCCCTCATCGACAGTATCGGCTGGACCCTGCTCCACTTCACCTGGCAAGGCTTGCTGATCGGCTGCGCCTGCGCCACGGCGCTATCCCTGATGCGCAACGCGCGGCCCGAATACCGCTACAACGTGGCCTGCGCGGCGCTGCTGGCCTGCGTGTTGTGGCCTGCGGCCGACCTGGCGCTGCGCCTTCAGGACGGCGCCGCCGGCACGGCGCACATCGGCCTTGCCGGCCGCATGGCGACCGCCGCGCGCAGCGGCGACACCAGCCTGGCCGGCTGGCTGCAGGAGCAGTTGCTGTGGATCGTCGGTTTCTGGTCCGTGTGCGCGGCACTGCTGTCGCTGCGCATGGCGTCCGGACTGGTGTGGGTACGCCATGCCGCCAGGGCGCCGTTGGCCGGCCCGCAATGGCAGGCGGACGCCGCGCGCATGGCGCTCGCCTTCGGCATCACGCGCACGGTGCGCCTGCGCGTGGCCGAACACCTGGACAGCCCGCTGACGGTCGGCTGGCTGCGGCCCGTGGTGCTGGTCCCGGCAGCTCTGATGTCCGGCATGCCGCCCGAGCTGCTCGAAGCGCTGCTGGCGCACGAAATGGGGCACGTCAAGCGCTTCGACTACCTGGTCAACCTGGGCCAGAACGTGGCCGAGATCCTGCTGTTCTATCATCCCGTGGTGTGGTGGATTTCCGGCCGCATCCGGGCCGAACGCGAACTGATCGCCGACGACCTGGCGGCGCGCCATCTGGGCGAACCGCGCCGGCTGGCGCGCGCCTTGTCCGAACTCGAACGCCTCCAGTTTTCCTCGCACCACCTGGCCATGGCGGCCAACGGCGGCGACCTGGTCGCGCGCGTGCGGCGCCTGGTCAAGCCCGGCCGCCAGGCGCTCGGCTGGAAAGCGTCATTGCCCGCGCTGGGACTGGCCGCGGCCTGCCTGAGCCTGTACGCCCACGCCGCCGCCCGCTCAAGCGTCGCGCCGACGGTGGCGCGCGTGGCGCCGGTGGTCGATTTTTCCAGCTGCGCCAAGCCAGTCTGGCCGGCGGCCTCGCTCAAGGCTCAACATACGGGCACGGTCACCTTGGCCTTCAAGGTCGGTGCGAACGGCCGGGTCGCGGCCGCGCGCGTCGCATCGTCGAGCGGACATGTGCTGCTCGACGACGCAGCACGCACCGGCATCATGAAGTGCCAATTCAAGCCGGGCAGCGAGAATGGCAAGCCGGTGCCTGCGTGGATGCACATGGAATATGTGTGGATGCTCACGGACGGCGACGACTGATCGAAAAAAAGCACCGGGAGCGATTCCGGTGCTTTTCGTCGCCGAGCGCCGCGCGGGCGCGACAGGCTAGAGCGCGCTGACGTCCAGTTCGGCGCCGGTGGCGGCGACCACTTGTTCCTTGCTCACGCCAGGAGCCAGTTCGACCAGCTTCAGGCCGGCCGCGGTGACCTCGATCACGCCCAGGTCGGTGATGATCAGGTCGACCACGCCCACGCCAGTGAGCGGCAAGTCGCACTTGGGCAGGATCTTGTGCGAGGTCGAGCCATCCTTGGCCGTGGCGACGTGTTCCATCACCACCACCACGCGCTTGACCCCGGCGACCAGGTCCATCGCGCCGCCCATGCCCTTGACCATTTTTCCTGGAATCATCCAGTTGGCCAGGTCACCCTGGGCCGACACTTGCATCGCGCCCAGGATCGCCAGGTTGATCTTGCCGCCCCGGATCATGCCGAAGGAATCGGCCGAGCTGAAGTAAGCGGCGCCGGGCAATGCCGTCACGGTTTGCTTGCCGGCGTTGATCAGGTCGGCATCGACTTCATCTTCGGTCGGAAACGGACCGATGCCGAGCAAGCCGTTTTCGGATTGCAAAAATACCTCGATGTCGGCGGGAACGTAGTTCGCCACCAGGGTCGGCAAGCCGATACCCAGGTTCACGTAATAACCGTCCTGCAATTCTTTCGCCGCGCGCGCGGCCATTTCATCACGAGTCCATGCCATCTTCTTCTCCTGTGGTCTTATTTGGTGCGCACGGTGCGCTGTTCGATGCGCTTTTCCGGCGTTGCGTTGACGACGATACGGTGCACGAAAATGCTCGGCGTATGCACCTGGTCGGGATCGATCTCGCCCACTTCCACCAGTTTCTCGACTTCGACGACGGTGATCTTGCCGGCCATCGCCACGTTCGGGTTGAAGTTGCGCGCGGTCTTGCGGTACACCAGGTTGCCGGCGCGGTCGGCCATGTAGGCTTTGACCAGCGACACGTCCGCTACCAGACTGCGCTCCATCACGTATTGTTCTCCGTCAAACTCGCGCACTTCCTTGCCCTCGGCCACGATGGTGCCGACCCCGGTTTTGGTATAGAAAGCGGGGATACCGGAGCCGCCGGCGCGCAGCTTCTCGGCCAGGGTGCCCTGCGGGGTGAATTCGAGTTCGAGTTCGCCGGCCAGGTACTGGCGCGCGAATTCCTTGTTTTCACCCACGTAAGATGAAATCATCTTCTTGATCTGGCGCGTCGTGAGCAGCTGGCCGAGGCCGAAGTCGTCCACGCCGGCATTGTTGGAGATCACCGTCAGCTGCTTGACGGCCGCGTTGCGCAAGGCCAGGATCAGCGCTTCCGGTATGCCGCACAGGCCGAAACCGCCGACTGCGATGGTCTGGCCATCGCTCACGATGCCGGCCAGCGCCGATGCCGCGTCAGGATAAACTTTGTTCATTCCCTGTCCCTTTTTATAGTTGAGCTAAATTCGTTCATACTGCACGGGGACCTCGACAAACCTGCTGCGCGGCGCCAGTTTCGCCCGGCGATGCTCACCGTACCTGCGTACGGCTGCGCTTCTCGGACGAAACCGACGCGGCTCGCTACGGTTTTTCGGGGTCCCCAACACCGCGTGGTGGATTCTCAGCATAAAATACGCGGGCCAAAAGCACAATACCGTAGAACTACCGCTTATTTCCCACCGTTTCCGAATCACTGCACACCATTCAATGACCGCATCATACGCCATCGATTACGAAACCATTTTCCGTCACGCGCCGGTGGGCATGTGCATCTCGGTCGACCGCGTGATCCAGTCCTGCAACGATGCGCTCAGCTCGATGTTCGGCTACGGCCACGGCGACCTCGATGGCAAGTCGTTCCAGGTACTCTACCCGACCATGGATGAATTCCTGCGCACGGGCGACCGCATCATTCCGGTGATGAACGCGCGCGGCGTGTATTCCGACGAGCGCATCATGCGCCGCGCCGGCGGCGAATTGTTCTGGTGCCACGTGAGCGGGCGCGCGCTCGATCCGCGCGAGCCACTCGGCGCTGGCGTGTGGACGTTCGAGGATGTCAGCGAAAAGCGCCCCGTCACGGCCGAACTGACGCCGCGCGAGCGCGAAATCGCCGCCCTGCTGGTCGAAGGCAAGACCAGCAAGGTGATCGCGCGCGAAACCGACCTCAGTCCGCGCACGGTGGAAATGCACAGGGCTAAGCTGATGCGCAAGTTCTCGGCGTCCACCTCGTCCGAGCTGGTGCACAAGCTGGTCGGGGTCAGCCGCTGATCCTTTTTAGCCTGCGGCGCCACCGTCGCGGCTCAGGCCGGCCGTAAAAGCGTTGCCAATGCATCGCGCAACGGCAACTGATGTGTTTACGTGGCAAGGCGATGGTATAGTTCAGACCCACTTAAATTTCCACAAGGAAATCACATGATCTCCAGACTGAGCTGTATTTCCGTCGCCCTGCTCGCCCTGTCCGGCTGCGCGATTCATCAAAACATCAAGCCGGTCGAGCATGTCGACAGCAAAGTGGTCTGCATCATCGACAACCCCGCCGTCAGGGCGACCTTCATCGACGCCTACCAGCACGCGTTGAGCAACAAGGGATATGAAGTGAAGAAGCTGGCCGCGGGCGCCTCGCTGGTGGAGTGCCCGGTCACCTCGACCTACACCGCGACCTGGCGCTGGGACCTGGCCATGTACATGGCGTACGCCGACATCGTCGTCTACAAGAACGCCAAGCCGGCCGGCAAGGCTACCTACGACGCCACCCGGGGCGGCGGCAACATGGGCAAATTCATCGCCGCGGAAAAGAAGATCACGGAACTTGTCGACCAGCTGTTCCCGAACTTGGCCGGGTCGTAAAAGATAGCGCGGCCCGCTCTCCGGGCCGCGCTCGGGACCTGCGTTATTACTTCTTGCCGTTTGCCAGGCGCACGAAGTCGCCTTTCAGGGCAACGCCGCCGACGATGTTACCGACGTGGCACTCAAAGTCGGTTTCGCTCGAATACGTGGCGTTCTTGTAGTTGCTGGTGATATTGATCACCGCGTTCGCGCCGACTTCCTGGGCGCGCTTCTGCAAGGCCAGCATGGCCGACAGGAAGGCCCAGTGGCACACTGCCTGGTCGGTCTTGCCGAAGGCATTGGTCTTCTGGCTGGTCTGGTCCGAGCCGCGCTTTTCCAGCACCTTCGGCGTTTTCTGCGGGCCGAAATAGTAAGCGATGGAGTCGCCCAGGCGTTCCTTGGCGTTGTTATCCTGCAGGGCGCCGTCGAACGGCAATACGACTTTCTTGTCGGACGCGTGGGCCGGCAGCGCGCCACCGATTACTGCCAGGACTGCCATCGTCGAGAGGATTTTTTTCATTCGTGTAGTTCTCCAGGTTAGCCATACTTCTTAAAAATCAGCGACGTGTTAATGCCGCCGAACGCAAAATTATTGGACATGATGTAGTCGGTGTCGATACGCCGGCCCTCGGTGTGGATGTAGTCGAGCGGGGCGCAGCGCGGATCGACCTGTTCCAGGTTGATGGTGGGCGCGAACCAGCCCTCGCGCATCATCTCGATGCTGATCCACGCCTCCAGCGCGCCGCAGGCGCCCAGGGTGTGGCCCATATAGCTTTTCAATGAGCTGATCGGCACGCGCGCGCCGAACATGGCGTTGGTGGCCTGCGTTTCAGCGATGTCGCCCTGGTCGGTGGCGGTGCCGTGCGCATTCACGTAGCCGATGTCGTCCGGTGCCAGGCCGGCGTCGGCCAGGGACAGTTCCATCGCGATCTTCATCGTCGCCGCATTCGGCTGCGTCACGTGGCAACCGTCGCTGTTGGTGCCGAAACCCACCAGTTCCGCGTGAATGGTGGCGCCGCGCGCGAGCGCATGCTCCATCTCTTCCAGGATCAGGCAACCGGCGCCCTCCCCGATCACCAGGCCGTCGCGCGCGCTGTCGAAGGGACGCGGCGTGATGCCCGGGGTGTCGTTGCGCGTGCTGGTGGCGAACAGGGTGTCGAACACCGCCGCCTCGGTCGCGCACAGTTCCTCGGCGCCGCCGGCCACCATGGCGGTCTGCTGGCCGTTGCGGATCGCTTCGTACGCGTAGCCGATGCCCTGGCTGCCCGAGGTGCAGGCCGACGAGGTGGTGATCACCCTTCCGGTCAGGCCGAAGAACACGCCGATGTTCACCGGCGCCGTGTGCGACATCATCTTGATGTAGGTGGTGGCATTGATGCCGCGCGTGCTGCGCTCTTCCATCATGCGGCCGAAGTCGCCGATGGCGCTCGGCGTGCCGGCAGAGGAACCGAAGGACACGCCCATGCGCCCGCTCTTGAGCAGCGGATGCTCCAGCAGGCCGGCATGCGCGAGCGCCATTTCGCTGGCGCGCGTGGCCATCAGCGCCACCCGTCCCATGCTGCGCATGGCCTTGCGGTGAAAGCGTTCGCCCAGCTCGAACGGCGCGGCCGGCGCGCCCAATTTGGTGTTCAAGCCTTCGTAGTCGGCCCATTCAAGCATCGGCGCGATGGCGTTGCGGTATTCGCCCAGGCGCGTGCGGATCGCGGCCCAGTCGTTGCCCAGGGGGCTGATGCCGGCCATGCCGGTGACGACGACGCGGCGCTTCATACCATGCCTCCATTGACGGAAATAACCTGGCGCGTGATGTACGAGGCATCGGCGCCGATCAGGAAGCTGACCGCGGCGGCCACCTCCTCCGGTTTGCCGACCCGCTTGGCCGGAATCATCTTGAGCGCTTCTTCCATCGGCACGTCGCTGATCATGTCGGTTTCGATCAGGCCCGGCGCAACGCAGTTGACAGTGATGGCGCGCTTGGCCAGCTCGATCGCCAGCGCCTTGGTGGCGCCGATGATGCCGGCCTTGGCGGCGCTGTAATTGACCTGCCCGCGGTTGCCGGCCAGGCCGGAAACGGAGGCCATGGTGACGATGCGTCCGGCCTTGCGGCGCTGGACCAGCGGCATCACGAGGGGATTGAGCACGTTATAAAAGCCATCGAGGTTGGTCTTGAGGACGATGTCCCAATCCTCGCCGCTCATGGCCGGAAATGCATTGTCGCGCGCCACGCCGGCGTTGCACACCACGCCGTAGTAACAGCCGTGCTCGCCGATATCGGCCAGCAGGGCCGCCGCCGCGACATCGCGCTCGCCGATGTCGAACTGCAGCACGCGCGCGCGCCGTCCCATCGCCTCGATCTCGCGCGCGACCGCATCGGCCTCGGCGCGCTGGCTGCGGCAATGGACGACGATATCGTAACCGTCGCGCGCCAGGCGCAGCGCGATCGCCTTGCCGATGCCGCGCGACGAACCTGTCACCAATACTGTCTCGTTGATACTGCTCTGGCTACTCATTTAAAAACTCCGCTGCAAAAATTCGTTAACATTATCGGGCTGGAAGACCGTGATGGTGGCATTGGCCAGATTCGCCCCGCTGGCGCCATCGTCGATGCGGCAGTCGAATGCGCCCAGGCCGTTCTCGCCCTGCAGCACGTGCTGCACATGCACATGCAGCACACTGCCCAGCGCGAACAGCGGCACGGTGGTCTGGTAGCGCCGCGCGCCCAGCAGGAAGCCCACGCGCACCGCGTCGCCGCGCAAACGCGCCAGAAATCCGGCCTGGGCGGCAATCGCCTGCGCCATGTACTCGATGCCGACCCAGGAACCGACGCCCGCCTCTGCTCCTGTTGCGTCGAAAAACACACTGTGCTGGCTAATCGTCACTTCCGCGCACAGGGTGCTGGTGCCGGCCGTGAGCACGCGGTCGAGAAACACCATCTCGCCTTCATGCGGGACCAGCGCGCGGATGTCGGGGTAGCTGTCGCTGTTCATCGGGTCCGTCCCAGGATCAGGGTGGCGTTCGAGCCGCCGAACGCGAACGAGTTACTCAAAGCCCAGTCGAGCGGACGCCCGAGGCGCGCACCCGGCGCGGCCACGTTCAGCGCCGGCAGCGCCGGATCGGGCACGCCGTCCCACAGGTGCGGCGGCAGCAGCCCCTCGGGATTATCGTCCTGCATGGCCAGCCAGATCAAGGCCGCTTCCAGCGCGGCCGCCGCGCCCAGCGCGTGGCCGGTAAAACCCTTGGTCGAACTGACCGGCACGGCCGCGCCGAACAGGTCGTGCACCACGCGCGACTCCATCGCATCGTTCTGGATGGTCGCGGTGCCGTGCAGGTTGATGTAGTCTATCTGCCCCGCGTCAATACCGGCGCGCGTCAGCGCTTCGGTGATCGCCAGGCGCGCCCCGCTGCCGGCCGGATCGGGCGCCGACATGTGGTGCCCGTCGGACGCCTCGCCCCAGCCGCACAGGGCGACCGCCGCCGGCTCGCGTGTCATCAGGAACAGCGCGGCGCCTTCGCCGATGTTGATGCCCTCGCGGTTGGCGCTCAAGGGGTTGCAGCGCGCCGCGCTGACCGATTCGAGCGCCGAAAACCCCGCGACGGTGAAGCCGCACAGGGTATCGACGCCGCCGGTGACGACGGCATCGCACAGGCCCATGCGGATCAGGCGCGCGGCACTGGCCAGGGCCTTGGCGCCGGACGCGCAAGCGCTCGAATGGGCGTAAGCCGGACCGCTGACGTTCAATTCGCGCGCCAGCATGGCCGCAGGCGAACCCATTTCCTGCTGCGCGTAATGAAACTCGGCCGGCAGCGGTGCGCCCGTGGAGTGGGCGTGCAGGGCCGCTTCGGTTTCGGCGATGCCGGACGTGCTGGTGCCGATCACGATGCCGATGCGGTTGGCGCCGTAGCGCAGCACAGCCGCATCGACCGCGGCGCGGATCTGCGCCAGCGCGGCCAGGGCCATGCGATTGTTGCGGCTGCGCTGGCCGAGCGGGAGCGCGGCGTCGTCGGGCAGCGCGCTCAGTACGCGCCCGAGCGGCAGCACGCGGCCGGGCGACCAGGCGTCGGTCGGGGCGATGCCGCTCGCGCCGGCGAACATGGCGCGTTTGACCTGCTCATGCGAGTCGCCCAGCGCGCACACGATCCCGCATTCGTTTAAGTACAGCTTCATATTCTCAAGGGGCCGACTCGATGGTCAGGCGGTAATCGTAACGCAGGTTGTCGAGGGTTACAGTGCCGCTCCAGCGCGGCATCTGCGTGTAGGTAATCGTGGCCACCACCGCGCCATCGAGGGTCAGGGTGCGGCGCAGGCCGGCGTCTTCGATGCGCCAGCCCTGCGGCAGGCTGGCCGCGATGGCGTCGGCCGGCCACAGGGTCAGCTGCAGGTCTTCGAGCACGTCTTCGGCGCGCACCTGCTTGGGCAGCATCAGGTGGCGCCACGAGGTCAGCTCCTTGCCATCGTAGCTCAGGCTCAGGACGCGCTGGCCGAACGCCAGGCCGACCATCTGCACCTGCTTCGGGTCGACTTCGACGGCGGCATCGAGTTCGTCGATGCGGCCCTTGCGCTCGACTTTCAAGTGCTGCTGCACGCTGATAGTGGACTGCAGCGCATCCGGGGCCAGCTTGATGCCGAGCCGCGCGAGGGGCGCGGGCGGCGTGGCGCAGGCGGCCAGCAGCACGGCGGCCAGCAGCGGCGCAGCCAGGTGGAGGCGGTGTTCAAGCATGTTCATTTTCCTTGGTATTCGCAAAACAGGGCACCAGCAGCCACGCGAGCGCGGTCCCGATCAGCATGGTCAGCCCGAATGCCTGCAAGGCCGGAGTGCGGCTCAGGCCAAGCAGACCGAAAGACAAAATCGTATTCGCCGCCGACAGGCCCACGGCCAGCCATGGCGTGGTATCGCGCCGGCCCGGATGCTCCTGCATGAAGATGCCGTAATCGACGCCCACGCCAAGCAGCAGCATCAGCGCGAGCACGTGGAACAGTTGCAGCGACTGGCCGGCCAATCCGAGCACGCCGAGCGTGGCGATGGTCGCCACGGCGGTCGGCGCCAGCACCCTCCATGCGTTGCCGCGATAGCGCGGGTACAGCAGCACGAACACCACCGCGTACGCCGCCAGCACCACCCAGCCCATGTACTGGCGATAGCGCCCCAGCACCGATGAAATCTCGGCCACCTTGTCGACCCACTGCACGCCTTCCATGCCCTCGCCGGCGCGGCGCAAGTCCGGCAGCGCGGCCATGTTCATGCCGCGCAGCGCGACGATGCTGGCGTGGACGCCTTCGATGTCGCCCAGCCACAGGTGGCGCCACGGTTCGCTCGGCGGCGTCTTGAGGAATTCCTCTGGTGTGAGCGGCGCGCGCGGCGCCATCAGGTGGGCGCGCGTGGCGGCGCTCCAGGCGCTGTCTTCGTCGATGGCCTTGGCCAGAGAGTCGAGCGGGCCGCCGGGCGCCAGCAGTTTGCTGTCGATCAGGGCGCGCCGTTCGACCTGCGTGCGTATCGACGGCACCCAGTTCGACATGGCCTGGTAGCCGCCGATGCGTTTGGCGGCGACCAGCGGGTCGAGGCGGCGCTTGAGCGCTTCCTCGCGCTGGAGCACGATTTCGGCGCTGGCGCCGCGCACCAGGAAGTATTGGACTGGCGTAGGCGCGTCGAGCAGCTTGCCCAGTTTGATCTGGTCATCGATCAGGTGCTTGGGCGGGGTTTGCAAGGAGCGGATATCGTCGTTGACGCCAAGGCGCGACCAGCCGAAACCGGCCAGCACGGCAAACAAGGCCGCGATGATCAGGGTCGGTAGGTTCAGTTGCACGCGCGGCCAGCGCGCCAGGGTGGCGCCGTAACGGCGCGCCAGGGCGCCCGTCCTGAGGGTGCCGCCCGAGACCAGCAGCGGGAACCAGCAAGTCACGGTCAGCCAGGCGAACACCAGGCCCACGGCCGAGAACACGGCCATGTGGCGCAGGCCGGGGAACGGGGTGAAGCCGAGCCCCGTGTAGCCGATCACCGCTGCCAGCAGGGTCAGGCCCAGTCCCGGCAGCAGGCGTTTGAGCAGGCGCACCGAATTCTCGGCCGGGTCGGCGCTGAGGCGGTTGCACAGGAAGTAGATGCCGTAATCCTGGGCCACGCCGATCAGGCTTGCCCCGAACACGAGGGTCAGCAGGTGGATGCGGCCGAACAGCAGCCAGCACACCGACAGCGAACCGAGAAAGCCGATCCCGATCGACAGCAGTACCAGCGCGATCGGGCGCAGCGAACGGAAGGTGAACCAGGTCAGCAGCACGATGCCGGCCAGGGAACCGACGCCGATGGTCGACATTTCGCCTTCGGCCTGGCCACTGGCGGCTGACGCATGCAGCACCACGCCGGCGGTAATGACGTTCGCCTTCGGGGCGGCCTTGAGCGCGGCCTGTTTGGCCTGTTCGAGCAGCGGCACCACGGTTTGCTGGGCCGTCATCGAAAACGCCGGCGCGCGCATGGTCAGCGGCATGAGCACATACTGGCGCTCGGCGTCGGACACGAACAGCTTGCCGTCGCGCGGACGCACCGGCGTTTCTTGCGCGCGGTCCTGGACCCAGCCGGAAAACAGGCCGAACGGATCGTCGCGGAAGGCGCCCAGTTTCGGACCGGAGAAAGCGGAATACAGCTTGGCCAGGGCGGCATCGGTCCAGAATTGCGCTCTTTCGCTGCGCAGTTGCGCTTCCTGCCGCGCGGTGAGCAAGGCGGCGCTGTGCTTCTGGAACGGCGCCAGCCAGTCGCCCTGGGTTTCGTCAGACAGTTTCACCGCTTCGAGTACGCCGGGATGGCCGGCCAGCACAGCGTTGTAGGCGTCGGCGGCGCGCGTGGCATCAGTCCAATCGGGGGCGCCGACCAGCACGATCACGCGCTGCTGCGCCGCGTCCACCATGTGGGTGAACGACTGCTGCAGGATCGGGTCGCGCTCCTGCACCGGCAGCAAGGCCAGGATATCGGTGTCGGGCACGATGCGCTGGACCACCCACAGATAGGCGTTATGCCCCAGCAGGGCGCAGACCACCAGCGCCCAGAGCCAGGCCAGCCACTTGTGCCGCTTTACTTCGGAATTCACAGCAGCGCCGCCTCCTCAAGGGTAATCGCGCCCTCGCCTGTCTTGATCTCGGAGAAGACGATGACGGTTTTGTCACCGCTCGCTTCAGCGATCTGGATATTCTTCACGTAGGCGCCGCCATCGAGCGAAATGGCGCCGATCGCCTTGGCCAGCGCCGGCTGGCGCGCCTTGAGCGCGACGTTCCAGCTGCCGCCATCGACATTGCCATCGACCTCGAACAGGGTTTCGAGCTGGCCCAGGTCGCCCGACAGCAGCGAGAACAGCACGCTGTTAATCATGCGCACGGTCGGTTCCTGCTTCGCTTCGAGGCGCATCGCCACCCGCTCGCCCTGGAAGCTGACGATTTCGTCGCGCGTCAGGCGCAGGGTGTTCGGGAACGGCTTCAGGGTGCGCCACAACACGCCCTTGCCCGCGACGACGCAAAAGCGCCCGTTCGAGGCGAGCGGCTTTTTCATGCCGGCCAGTTGCTTGGTCTGGTCGAAGCGGCCGCACAGGACGGCCGGCTTGGCCAGCAATGCCTGGATCTTGGCGATCGGCGCGGTGGCGCTGGCGACGGCGCAGGTGGCGCTGACGGCGAGGGCGAAGATCAAACGTTTCATGCGTGGGTTACTCCTAATTTTTCAAACAGCACGGGCGGCGACATGAAGCACATCTCGCCGCTGGCGATATCGACCGCCACTTGCGTGGTGCTGGCGCGGTTGAGGCGCTTGCCGCTGGCAAGGT
The DNA here is from genome assembly GCF_015689335.1 of Massilia antarctica. Taxonomy (GTDB): domain Bacteria; phylum Pseudomonadota; class Gammaproteobacteria; order Burkholderiales; family Burkholderiaceae_D; genus Telluria_A; species Telluria_A antarctica. The sequence continues at coordinate 6,219,390 of NZ_CP065053.1, forward strand.
CGCTGATCAGGTAATCGATCTTCAGGCGGTTTTCGTATTCGACGATTTCGGCGCGCAGGAGCAGGCGCTGGCCGAAGACGGCCGGCCCGATATAGCGCAGGTTCATGTCGATCACCGGCCAGGCGAAGCCGGACGCCTTCATCTGCACGTAGTTGTAGTCGATCTTGTCGAGCAGCGCGCAGCGCGCAACTTCGAGGTATTTGACGTAGTTACCGTGCCAGACGATTTCCATCGGGTCCAGGTCGAAGAACTGGACCTGCATCTCGGTCTCGGAAAACCAGCGGCTTGGCGGCGCGCCCCTACGCATACAGGGTCCAGGCCTGTTCGCGCAGGCGCGTGATCAGCACGCGCAGCTCGGGCTCCAGGCGGCGGTCTTCGGCCACCGGCGCCACGTCTTCGCCCAATTTTTCCATCATGTCGGCCAGCGCTTGCGGCGCCGGGTTTTCCGGATTGACGCGCAAGCGCAGCCACACGCCCTGGCGCACCGTGATCAGGAGCGCGGCGACAACCTGCTCGGTCAGTTCCAGCACGCGCAGGCAGTCGCGCGCGGCGATGGTGCCCATGCTGACCTTGTCCTGGTTGTGGCATTCGGTCGAACGCGAGAACACCGAGGCCGGCATGGTCAGTTTCAGCGCTTCGGCGGTCCACGCCGAGGAACTGATCTGCAAGGCTTTCAGGCCATGGTTGATGGCCGCGCGCGGCCCTTCGGCACCCGACAGATTCGCAGGCAGGCCGTGGTTGTAGCGGCTGTCGACCAGCAGCGCCATCTGGCGGTCCAGCAGGTCGGCCAGGTTGGCCACGGCGTTCTTCATGCCGTCCATGGCAAAGGCGATGTGGCCGCCGTAGAAGTGCCCGCCGTGCAGCACGCGCTCGCCTTCGGCGTCGATGATCGGATTGTCGTTGGCGCTATTAAGTTCATTTTCGATCGACTGGCGGAAGAACGGCAGCGCGTCGGCCAGCACGCCGATGACGTGCGGCGCGCAGCGGATCGAGTAGCGGTCCTGCAGGCGCTTGCCGTTGCGTTCGGCCTGGCCCACATGCAGGTCGTCGCGCAGCCATGCGGCCACGCCCTGCATGCCGGCGTGCGGCTTGACCGAGAACAGGGTCTCGTCGAAGTGATGGGCATTGCCGTCCAGCGCGAACGAGGCCATGGCGGTGATGCGGGTGCACACGCGCGTGAGATACTCGGCGCGGTCATAGGCCAGGCAGGCCAGCGCGGTCATGACGGCGGTGCCGTTCATGATCGCCAGTCCTTCTTTCGGGCGCAGCCGCAGCGGCGTGATGCCGGCTTCCTTGAGTGCTTGCGCGGCCGGCATCTGCACGCCGTCGCGCCACACTTCGCGCTCGCCGCACAGCACCGCCGCCAGGTAGGACAGCGGGGTCAGGTCGCCGCTGGCGCCGACCGAGCCTTCGCTCGGGATCAGCGGCAACAGGCCGGCGTCGAGCAGGCGCGCGATCTGTTCCAGCAGTTCGACGCTCACGCCGGAAAAGCCCTTGGACAGCGAGGCCAGGCGCGTGGCCATCACCGCGCGCGTTTGCGCCGGCGTGAGGTACTCGCCCAGGCCGCAGCCGTGATAGGTGTACAGGTGGTGCGGCAGTTCGGCCACCAGGTCGGGCGGAATCGATACCGTGCACGAGTCGCCGTAACCGGTGGTGACGCCGTAAATGGTGCCGTCCTCGCGCAGCAGGCGGTCTAGGAAGTCGGCGCCGCGCGCGATCGCCGCGCGGAACACCGGGTCGGGCGAGAGCACGGCGCTGGCAGTGCCGCGCGCGATATCGACGATATCTTCGATCGTCAGACGTTCGCGGTCGAATTGGACGGCGCGGCGGGTAGTGGAGAGGTCAGGGTGCATCGTTCTTGTCCAAATGGGGTAAGTGCCAGAAATCGTAAAAGTTGAACCACTCGAGCGGCGAGCGGACGCAGTGGTGCTGCAGGCGTGCCGCGAAGTCGCCGGCCACCTGGGCCAGTACCTCGTCGCGGCCCTTGCGCGGCAGGCGCACCGATTCGCGCAGCAGTTCGAAGTTCACTTCGTAGCCGCGTCCGACGCGGGTCGAGAACATCATGTAGAGCGGGCATTGCAGGATCGAGGCCAGCACGTAAGGCCCGACCGGAAAGGGGGCTTCGCTGCCCAGGAACGGCGCCAGCGCCACCCTCGGATCGGGCGACACCGGCACGCGGTCGCCGGCGATGACGACGAATTCGCCCCGCCCTACCCGCTCCGACAGCATCATCGCGGTGGCCGGGTTCATCTCGGTCACCTGCAGCAGATTGGTCTGGCTGCGCGGGTCGAGCGAAGCAAGCATGTTGTTGAAGGCCTGCGCGTGGCGCGTGTGCACCAGCACCGTCAGGGTCAGGCCCGGCACGTCGTTCGACAGCACGCGGCACAAGTCGGCGTTGCCCAGGTGCGTGCAGACCAGCACCGCGCCGCGCTTTTCGTCCAGCATGCGCCGCAAAGGTTCCATGCCGTGGTGGCTGACCAGGTTCTTGTCGAACAGGCCGCCCCACAGCAGCATCTTGTCGAGAATGGCTTCGGCAAAGCTGCCGAAGTGGCGCAGCACGCCGTACCAGCCGCCCGGCACCGGCGCAAAGGCACGCATCCGGTCCAGATAATTGGTGGAGGCGCGGCGCGCGGCCGGCTTGGTAAGCACGTACCACGCCAGCACGGGATACAGCACCACCCGGAACGGCCAGCGGCCGAACACGCGGCACACCCAGAACAGCAGGCGCATGCCGCCCACGAAGCTCGATTCCGAGATCGCGGCCCAGTGGCTGGCGTGCAGCTTTGTCATGCGCTCCGCCATTTGCGCGCCAGCAGCTTGGGCAGACGGATCAGCATGCCGAAAAACAGCACCGTATGCATGCGCGAAATGAGCACGTTGTCGCGAAAGGCCATGAAGTGCGATACGCCGTCGCTCGGGTAGGTCACGCGGGTCGGCAGGTTCACCACCTGCACTTCGTCCCAGAACAGGCGCACCAGGATTTCGGAGTCGAAATTCATGCGCTTGCCCAGCGCGCAGCGCGCATCGAGCGAGAGCACGGGCGCCACCGGATAGATGCGAAAGCCGCACATCGAATCGCGGATCGCGAACGACAAGGTGTTAATCCAGATCCAGACATGGGTCAGGTAGCGCGCGTACAGGCGCAGCTTCGGCACCGACTGGTCGTACACCGGGCAGCCGGCGATGACCGCGTGCGGATGCAGGCGCGCGAGCGCCACGAAGCGCGGAATATCGTCGGTATTGTGCTGGCCGTCGGCGTCGACCTGCAGCAGGTGCGTGTAGCCGGCTTGCGCAGCGCTGCGAAAGCCGGTCAGCACGGCCGCGCCCTTGCCCTGGTTGACGGCGTGGCGCACCAGCACGACCGTGCCGGGATGCGCCGCCGCCAGCTGGTCGAGCACGCGCGCGCACGACGGCTTGCTGCCGTCATCGACCAGCATGCACGGCAAGCCGTGAGCGAGCACCGCCTCGACCACGGCGCCGATGGCGTGTTCGTGGTCGTACACGGGGATCATCACGCAGGGCTTGAACATGGCTTACTCCACCCGGCCGAAGCGCAGCAGCGAATGGCAGTAGCCGATGCCGTCGCGCGCGGTGAGCAGTTTGAGTCCGGCCGCTTCGGCCAGGCGCACGTAGTCGCCGCTCTCGTAGATCTTGCTGTTCCCGCTGGCCATGGCCGTGAAGTACGGCGAGGTGTTGATCAGGCAGTAGGAAGCGATGTCGTAGCGCTGGCGGTCCCAGAAGGTGTCCATGACCAGCAGCTGGCCCTGCGGCGCCAGTGCGGCAGCGGCGCGTTGCAGGATGGTGGCAATGGCCGGCTCCGAGAAGCAGCTCAAAAATTGGCTCATCCAGATCACGTCCATCCCCGACGGCAGCGCCACGGCCGGGTCGAGCAGGTCGGTCGGGTGCAGGTGCGCGCGTTCGCGCACGCCGGCCGTCTCCAGCGAGGTCGCGGCGACCGACAACTGGCGCGGCAGGTCGACCAGGTGCAGCTCGACGTCGGCGTTGTAGTCCAGCGCGACGCAGCTGAATTTGCCGGTGTTGGCGCCCACGTCCATCACCTTGCGCGGCGCGGTCGCGAACACGTCCGGCATGATCGACGGGAAAGAGGTGTCCGAATAATAGTGGTCGAAGGCGAACCAGCTGGTCTTGGCCGGCTCCGACAGTTCCGACAGGCCCTGGTACAGGGTGGGCCACTCGCCCAGGGCTTTCAGGCCGATCGGCTTTTCGGCGTCGAGCGACTCGTCCAGCTTGAACAAGCCCTGGTAGCAGACGTCGTGGTTGAAATCGATGTTGATCTGGGTGATGCTGTCGGTGAGGACGCAAAAACCAGCCTTGTCGAGCGCATAGCGGCCATCGTGCACGAACACCACGCCGGCCGACAGGCAAGTCTCCAGCACGACTTTGAGGGCGTATTCGGTCCAGCGGCCGGTGCCCGCCAGGTCGGCGATGGACAGTCCCGTTTCGCCGGCGTCGGCCAGGGTTTGCAGCATGCCGCGCTTCCACGCGTAGCGCACGCACTGGAATACGACCGGGCCGAAGGCGATTTTCTGGGCTTCAAAACGGGCTTCGAAGGCAGTCTGGCGATCAGGGGAGAATTTTTTATCTAACATGCGAGGCTTCAGGTTAAGGACCAAACAGGATGCGGCCGCCGGCGTGCTGCCCGGCGTCGGAGAAATAACGGAAATGCAGGGTGCCGCTGGCGCCGTCGTCGGCGTTGTCGTACTTGAGCTCCAGCTGGAACGGGATGTCGGGCCTGACCACCTGCTGGAACTTGAGCGCATGGATGGCGCGAAACGTCGGTGCCATCGCAAAGTGCAGGCGCGCGTAGCGAATGGCCCAGTCGACTTGCACCACACCAGGCAGCACCGCCGCTTGCGTGAAGTGGCCATCGAAGTAGAACAAGGTCGATGGCACCACCATTTCGAGCAGGGTGCGCTGCGCGTCCTGCTCCAGCAGGCGCACCTGCGGCACGCGCGGACGGGCGTCGCCCACGCCGAGCAGGGCTAGCAGCTGCGCGTGGGTGGTCTTGCCCTGGGCGTTGAGCGGGAATTGATCGAGATAGCGCCAGCGGCGCGGCAGCGCGACCGCTTCCACCACCCGTCCCAGATGGGCGCGCAGCAGCGCATTGAGCGCCTGCTTGCCCTCGGCATCGAGCAGCGCGCGCCCGCTGGCGGACGGAATCACGAACCCGGCCAGCACCTGGCGTTCGCCGGCCCGCTCGGGGCAGACGATCACGCGCGCTTCGCTGGCCAGGCCGGACGCCACCAGGGCCGCTTCAATGGCGTCGAGCGAGATGCGCTTTTCCTCGATCTTGACCAGGCGGTCGCCGCGGCCGAGCAGCAGGAAGCGCCCGTCCGGGGCCGGATTGACCCGGTCTTCGAGGGCCAGCCAGCCGTCGTCGCCCAGGTGGCTCGAGCGCACTTCGAGGCGGCCGCTGTCGGGCGCGATGCGCCAGGCGACGCCGGGCAGTGCTTCCCATGCGCCGGGCAGGCCGGGATGGTGGCGGCGCCATGCGACGCCGCCGGTTTCCGAGCTGCCGTAGATTTCGATCGCCACCTGGCCGAGCAACTGGGCCGCCGCCACCGAGGCGTCGGGAGCGAGCGGGCCGCCGGACGAAAACACGGCGCGCAGGCAGGACGCGGCCGCGCTCCAGTCCAGGTGGGCGGGCAAGCGTTTCAGGTGGGCCGGGCTGGCGACCAGCACGCAGGCGCGCTGTCCGAGGACCTGCGCGAGCTGCTCGGGATAGGCCAGGCTGGCCGCGTGGATCGCGCGGCCGGCGGCCAGCGGCCACAGGACCTTGAACAGCAGGCCATAGATATGCTGGTGCGAGACGGTCGAATAGACGTCGGCGTCGCCGATGGCGGGGCCGAACAGGGCGTCCAGGGTGGCCACTTCGCTGGTCAGTTGCGAGAGTTGTTTCGGGATCGCCTGCGGCGCGCCGGTGCTGCCGGAGGTGTGCACCACCAGCGCCGCGAAGTCGCCGTCAGGCCCGCTCCATGGCAGCGCGCAGGCGTCATCGTGTGCCGGCTGCAGCGGCGTCCAGCGCGCCGGGAACTCGCCCAGGAAACAGTCGACCGAGCGCGCCAGCGCGATGCAGCTGGCGTCGAGCGTGTCGGCGCTGAGCCACACGGTTTTGCCGGCCTGCCAGGCGCCCAGCAGCGCGGCGGCGAATTCGAGGCTGTCCTCGATGTACAGGGCCGCGTTGGTGCCGGGCGTGCGCAGGGCCAGCGCGCGCCATGCGCCCGCGCGCGCGCGCAGCGCGGCGACGGTAACGGGCGTGCGGACGGAAGCGGCCTCGCGCCAGCCGGCGATGGCGGCGCCAACGCGCGTGCCCAGAATGGAAAACAGATCAGCCATGATGCAATCGCTTAAAGCGCAGACGTACCAAAAATTCAGCGGCGAACAGTACCCCCATCAGGCAGTACGAGATCACGCCGTTGTACAGCGACCAGACCTCTTGCGAGGCCCACAGCGCGGTGCCCAGCGCAATGGCGCCGTTCACCACGAAAAAACCGCACCACACCTTGGTCACCGTGCGCGTGTAGGCCACCGCCGCGGGCGGCAGGTCCGGCTCGCGCATGCGGGCGAAGCGTTCGACCATCGACACCGGGGTGGTGAGCGTGTACCCAAAGGCCGCCAGCAGGCCGGCACTGACCAGCACCGGGTACAGCTTCAAGGGCAGCATGGCGTTCCCCATCACCGCCACGGCGGCCAGCACCAGGGCGCCTGCAGCCGACCAGCGCGCGCCCACGCTGGCCTTCAAGGCCGGCAGGCGCGCCAGGGCGGCGAGCAGCAGCAGCACAGCCAGCGAGCGCGGCTCCACCCTGCCCTGTCCGTACCAGACGGCCAACGGATAACACAGCGTGAGAACGACCGAGATCGCGGCCAACGGCGCGGCCAAGCGGCGCATGCTTATAACGCCTGCTCCTCGACCAGATCGTCGAGCGCATTGACCACGTCGCCGATAGTGCGAATCGTCTTGAATACTTCCGGCTGCAGGCGCTTGCCGGTCAGCTGCTTGAGCTTGACCGCCAGGTCGACCGCGTCGATGCTGTCGATATCGAGATCGGCGTACAGGTTCGAGTCCGCCGTCAGCGCGGACTTGTCGAGCTCGAACATGTCGGCCAGCAGATCGACGACCCACGCCTGCAGCTCGTCCCGGCTCATATTGTTTACGTCTACCATACAAACTCCTTACTTTTTGCGGTGGGTTTCAATCAAGGCCGCCAGCGCGCGCACCGACGCGAAATGGCTGCGGGTGTCTTCCGAATCGGCAGACAGCGAGATGCCGTAACGCTTTTGCAGCGCCACGCCCAGTTCGAGCGCATCGATCGAGTCCAGGCCAAGGCCTTCGACGAACAGCGGCGCGGCGCTATCGATATCGTCCACCTTAATATCTTCCAGTTGCAGGACGTCGATGATCAGTTGTTTCACTTCTGTTTCAAGCATGGCCTTGGTACTCTCCAGTAAAAAATTGTTGCAGGTAGTCCGTCAGATGACGCACCGCCATTACTTCGCTCATGTCGGCGCCCAGGAAGGCGTCGACCTCGATGTCGTCTTTCACTTCAAGCCGGAACTGCACGAAGCGCTCCGGCACGCGCCACCACTTGTCGCCCTTGCCCAGGGTGGGCGGCTGGCAGTCGATCAGCACCGGAGTCACGGCGCGCGCGCCGCGCACGGCGATGTTGGCGGCGCCGCGTTTCAGGCTGATCGCACCGCCTGCCGGGGTGCGCGTCCCTTCCGGGAAGATAATCAGGTTGTTCCCGGCGCGCAGGGAGGCGATGCACGCCTCGACCAGCTGCTCGCCGCTGTCGTTGCTGATGTAGCCGGCAGCCCGCACCGGGCCCCGGGTGAACGGGTTATTCCACAGGTGGCTCTTGACGATGCAGTCGGCGCGTTTCACGAACGCCATCAGGAACACGGTATCGATCAGCGACGGGTGGTTCGCGAGAATCAGCAGGCCACCCCGTTCGAGCTTTTCGAGCCCGATGAATTCATAGCGCAGCACACCGAGGCCGCGCATCAGGCCCACAAAGCCGCGGAACGTCAGGCGCAGGATGGCGCGCGCCACCGTGACGCGCGCGGCGCACTCCCACACCACCAGCTGCAGCAGCGGGAACACCGCAATACGCAGCAACAGGCCGCCGATACCGAAGGCGAGAAAACTGATGCCGGTGGCGAGCACGCGCCAGTAGCGGCCGATCCGGTCAAACATCGCGCGTCCAGGTCCAGCGCTGCATGCCCGCCTGGCGCACCAGGCTCGCGGCGCCGCTCAACTGGAACTGCAGCACATCCAGGCCACCCGGCTGGGTCGACGCCGGCGCCGCGGTATCGGCATCGGCGTCGGCGGCGGCGCAGGCCAGGCTGATTGTGTCCGCGCCGGGCGCGGTCATCAGCCACGCCCAGGCGTGCGGCTGTTCGTCGCAATCCTCGAAATGCGCGAGGACGGCCGGCAGCGCGCAGTCGTACACCACCAGCAGAACCATGGGCGCGCCGTCGGCCAGCAGGCCGCAGGCTTCGACCACGCCGTGTTCGACGGTCGCCGCGCCGGCCGACAGGGCCATGTGATTGGCGCGGTCGGTGCGGGCGATCGAGAACAGACCGGCGCTGGCGTTGTGCACGGCCAGGCCGAAGCCGGTAGGCGACATCGGTTCACCCTGGGACAACTCGCCTAGCAGGTCGACCGCGCGCGACACTTCACCATGGCGCGAACAGAACACCGCCGCAACATCGGTGCGGCCGTCGAGGCAGCGGTAAGCCACTTCAAGCGCCATCTTGCCGAGGAAGCCTGCGCGGCGGCGCAACATGGCCGGCATCGATGCCACGGCCGGGTCGGGGCCTGCGCCGGCCGCAGCGATCCTGACCGGCACCTGCGCCCATCCAGCCCAGGCCTCGGCCGTTGCCAGTCCGGGCGCCCACGCCGAATGCGCAGCAATAGAAAACTTCAGGCCATCTACTTGCATTTGGTGCTAATTTCTCTAAGGTACATACAGCCTAAATTATAAACTGCCGGTAATGCTGGCTCCTAGAGGAATACTTCCATTCGAGAAACTATAGTAGCGGCAAGCAACAGAACTGCGAATTGTCCCACTGTTACGGGATTTTATGCAAATAAATATCTGATAAACAACAGGATGAGACTATTCAAGGGAAGCGGGGAGCAATAAATATGATGGCGAGGGGTGCGCCGATAGCGGGAGACTGCAAAACCGTGGATTGGCGGACACAGCGGAAGGCGGGAATGTTACCGGGATGTTGGCTTGACATGTAACACCGGGGGCGGTCCCCGGTTTTACATTGACTTGTATTGCCGCAGGCGCGACACAGGCCGGCAAGCCATCGCCGGATGCGGCGCGCGGCAGCGCGGAACTTTTAGATTACTGCGCTGTCATACCATCATCGGCGGTGATGATGGCGCCGTTGATGAAGTGGCTTTCTTCGGCCGCCAGCAAGAGCAGCAAGCCGTCCAGGTCTTCCGGCTTGCCCGGACGCTTGCGCGGCAGCATGTCGATCAGTTTCTGGCCTTGTTCGGTGGCGAAGTATTCTTCATTGATTTCAGTGGATATATAACCAGGACAAATCGCGTTGACATTGATGCCATACTTGCCCCACTCCACCGCCATCGCCTTGGTCATTTGCACCACACCGGCCTTGCTCATGCAATACACCCCGATTTGCGGCAGCACGCGCAGGCCGGCGACGGAGGCAATGTTGATAATACGATGCTGTTTTTTCGGATCGCCCTTGGCGCGCTGGATCATGCGCTTGGCCGCTTGCTGGGCCACGAAAAAGGCGCCGCGCAAATTGGTATCCATAACGTAGGAGTAATCTTCCGGGGTTACGTCGATCAGGCGCTGGGTCGTCGAAACACCCGAGTTGTTCACCAAAATATCGATCGGGCCGGCTTCGGTTTCGGCGTGCGCGATGGCTGACTTGATGCTGGCCAGATCGGTCACGTCGAGCGAGACCACGTGCGCGGCGCCGCCGTCGGCTTCGATTTCGGCGCGCAACTCCTTAAGGCGGTCGGTACGGCGCGAAGCGAGCACGACCTGGGCGCCGGCGCCGGCCAGTGCCTTGGCGAAGCGCGCGCCCAGGCCGCTCGATGCGCCGGTGATCAGTGCGATTTTTCCTTCGAAATTTACTTCAATACCCACGATCGGCTCCTGTGCGGTGGTCTTGCGAAAGCATAATGATGTCACAAATTGCCAGTATTAGATGGCAAGGTCTAATATTGTCCGTAAAATGGCGCCAAAGTTGCAATCCTCGACAAAAAGCCGCACACTCGTGCTTAAATTTTCCTATCCCATGAAGAGACCATGACAGAGCCTATCAATATCCTCGAACAATACGGTCCGCGCGAAGCGATGGAGTACGACGTTGTCGTCGTCGGCGGGGGCCCTGCCGGCTTGTCCGCCGCCATCCGCCTGAAACAGATGGCGGCCGAAAAAGGCCAGGAAGTGTCCGTGTGCGTACTGGAAAAAGGCAGCGAAATTGGCGCGCATATCCTGTCCGGCGCCGTGATGGACCCGCGTGCCCTGACTGAACTGATTCCGAACTGGAAGGAACTCGGCGCGCCGCTCAATACGGCCGTGACCGAAGACCGCATCCTGTTCCTGACCGAACACAAGGCTTACCAGGCACCCGGCTTCGTGACGCCGGCCTGCTTTGAAAACCACGGCAATTACGTGATTTCGCTGGGCAATGTGGTGCGCTGGATGGGCGAGCAGGCCGAAGCGCTCGGCGTGGAAATCTTCCCGGGCTTCCCTGCCGCGGAAATCCTGTACAACGAGAACGGTTCGGTCAAGGGCGTGGCGACCGGCAATATGGGCGTGGACCGCCACGGCAAGCCGACCGCGGCCTTTCAGCTCGGCATGGAACTCCATGCCAAATACACCTTGTTCGCCGAAGGCTCGCGCGGCCACCTCGGCAAGCAGCTGATGGTCAAATACGACCTGAACAAGGGCAAGGATCCGCAGTCGTACAGCATCGGCATCAAGGAATTGTGGGAAATCGATCCGGCCAAGCACAAGCCGGGCCTGGTCATCCACACCACCGGCTGGCCGCTCACCTCGGATACCTACGGCGGTTCCTTCCTGTACCACATGGAAAACAACCAAGTGATGGTCGGCTATGTGATCGGCCTGTCGTACGAGAACCCGTATCTGTCGCCGTACGAAGAATTCCAGCGCTACAAGACGCACCCGGCCATCCGCACCTTCTTTGAAGGCGGCAAGCGCATTTCCTACGGCGCCCGCGCGATCACGGCCGGCGGCCTGCAAGCCTTGCCGAAGCTGGTGTTTCCGGGCGGCGCGCTGATCGGCTGCGAAGCGGGCTTTTTGAACATGAGCCGCATCAAGGGCAGCCATGCGGCGATCAAGACCGGCATGCTGGCGGCCGAATCGGCCTTCGCGGCGCTGGGCGAGCAGCGCCAGCACGACGAGCTGGCCAGCTTCCCGGCCGCGTTCGAGCAATCCTGGCTGCACGAGGAATTGCACGTGGCGCGCAACGTCAAGCCGTGGCTGTCGAAAGGCCTGTACCTGGGCTCGATCATGACCGGCATCGACCAGCTGATTCTGCGCGGCAAGGCGCCGTGGACCCTGCACCGCGATTACGGCGACCACGAGTGCCTGAAACCGGCGGCCAACTATGCGCCGATCGCCTATCCCAAGCCGGATGGCAAGCTGACCTTCGACCGGCTATCGTCGGTGTTCATTTCGAACACCAACCATGCCGAAGACCAGCCGATTCACCTGACCCTCAAGAACGACAGCATTCCGGTGTCGGTCAACCTGGCGCAGTATGCCGGGCCGGAGTCGCGCTACTGCCCGGCTGGCGTGTATGAGTTCGTCAAGACCGACGAGGGCAAGGACCGCCTGCAGATCAATGCGCAGAACTGCGTGCATTGCAAGACCTGCGATATCAAGGACCCAACCCAGAATATCGTGTGGGTGACGCCGGAAGGCGGCGGCGGGCCGAATTACCCGGGGATGTAAGCCCCACCGCCGGTTCCGCCCCTGTGGCGGGACCGGCGGCGATGTTCAGTGCGGCAGACGCGGCATGCCCGCAGCGGCCATCGCTTCGAATTCCTGCGCCGGCATCGGCCTGGCAAATACATAGCCCTGCGCGAAGTCGCAGCCGGCATCGACCAGCAGCGCGCGCTGCACCTTGGTCTCCACCCCTTCCGCCACCACTTTCAGTCCCAGCTTGTGCGCCATGACGATAATGGCTTCGCACAGCGCCAGGTCGCCCACATCGTTTTCCAGGGTGGCCACGAAGGATTGGTCGATCTTGACGTAGTCGATATCGAAGCGCTTGAGGTGCGAGAGCGAGGAATAACCCGTGCCGAAGTCGTCCAGCGCCACCTGCAGCCCCATTGCGCGGAACTGGCGCAGGCGCTCGATGACCTGGGCCGCCCCTTCGAACAGCACGCCCTCGGTGATTTCGATGACGATGCTGTGCGCCGGCAAGCCCAGCTCGGTCAGGTAGTCGAGCCAGCTCAGGTACAGGTCGGCGTCGTGCCGGAACTGCACCGGCGACTTGTTGACGCTGACCTGGAATAAGGGGTCGATACTGCGCTGCCAGCGCTGGACCTGCTGCGCCACCTCGCGAAATACCCAGTCACCGATCTCGACGATGAGCCCGTTCGATTCGGCGAACGGGATGAATTCGGCCGGCCCCAGCAAGCCGCGCACCGGGTGGCGCCAGCGCAACAGTGCTTCGGCCTTGTGCACGGCGCCCGTTTGCAAGGACACGATGGGCTGGTAGACGATCTCGAACTGGCCCAGCGCAATGGCCGTGCTCAGGTCGGCGGCAATGCCCTGGCGCGCCTGGGCTGCCTGTTGCAGGTCGGGTGTGACATAGCTGAACTGGTGGCCGCCCGCGTTCTTGGCGACGTACATGGCGCGGTCGGCGCGCTCGACCAGCTGGTCGATGTCGCGCGCGTCCGGCGGGTACAGGGCAATGCCGACGCTGGCCGACACAAACGCCATCTCGCCGGCGAGGTCGAACGGCAGGGCCAGCGCCGCGACGATGGCGTGGGCGATGCGCTCGACACTGCCGATATGGTCGAGCCCCGACAGGATCACCGTGAATTCGTCGCCGCCCAGCCGCGCCAGGGTATCGCTGGAGCGCACGCAACTGGCGAGGCGCCGGCTCGCTTCCATCAGCACCAGGTCGCCGCGCGCATGGCCGAGGCGGTCGTTGATTGCCTTGAAGTGGTCGAGGTCGATGAACAGCAGCGCCAGGAAGGCGGCGCCGCGGTCAGCCTTGCGCGTTTCATGGCGTAAGCGGTCCATGAACATGTGGCGGTTGGGCAAGCCGGTGAGCGCGTCGTAGTTGGCCTGGTGCCAGATCAGCTCGGTTGACTGCTTGTGCTCGGTGATGTCGGTGACCAGCGCCAGCGCGCCGAGGCAGACGCCGTCGGCGTCGAGGATAGCGCTGGTCGACATGCAAGTCCAGACCACCCTGCCATCCTTGCCGATGAAACGGTATTCGCGGGCGATGGGCGCACCCTGGGCGTGACCGGCGAGGCATTGTTCGAGCATGGCGATGCCGTCGTCGTCCATGAACGAGAGCAGCGGACGCGCCAGCATCTCTTCGATGCTGTAGCCGAGCATCCGGGCCATGCGCGGGTTGACGAAGGTGGTGTTGGCGGCGCGGTCGATCTCCCAGATACCCTCGCCGGCGCTGTGGACGATGCGGCGCAGGCGCTCTTCGCTGCGTTCGAGCGCGGCCAGCTTGCCTTCGGCGCGCTCGACAATGAGGCGGCAGGCCTGGCCGCTGCCGTCGGCGCTGCCGTGCAGGGTGACGTCAACGCCGCCCGCGTCCGGGGTGCGCAAGCGCATGCGGCAGGTTTCGCCAGTGCTGCTGTTGAGAGCGCGGGCGAAAAAGCCGTCGAAGTCGGGCAGGAAGGCCGGTACCACGAAGGTGCGGAAATGGTGCAGGCCGGGATTGGCGCGCGCTACGCCCAGCATGGTGGCGCCGACCAGATTGACTTGCAAAACGGCGCTGTCGAAGGCCAGCAGGAAGTAAGCGACGGGAGCGAGCAGATACAGGTCGCCGGAACGCGCCAGGTCTTGCTCGTGGCGCAGGCGGTCGATGGTGACGCCGCTGTTGTCGGTGACGGGCAGCGGCGAGGCGTTGCGGGCCAGCGCGGGCAAGGCGGCCGGCTCGCCGGGGTCGTAGGCAAAGGCGCCGCCAGGCAAGGCGTGATCGGCGCGGCGGGCATGTGCGTGCGCGGAGCCTGTCTGCGCTGCCGGATCGTGATCGTTGTCCATCTCACCTCGCACACATTGCACACGCCAGCGGACACCTGCCACACCGGCACGCGGCGGCGCACAACGGCGAGGGAAGCACTGTGCACAAGACTAGCATGGGCGCGGGCGCCATGTCGAGCGCCACCACCGATCGCGCGCGCCGCAGATTCGCGAACGCGGCAATCCGGTTAGCGGTGCGCGCGGTTCAGGCGCCGTTCGAGATAGCGCTGCAGCGCCTCGAACAGCAAGCTCAGGCACCAGTAAATCAGGGCCGCCGTCATATACAGCGGCAAGGGATTGGCGCTGCCGGCGACCGCTTCCTTGGTCGCAAGCATGAGCTCGCTAATGGTGACGACCGAGACCAGCGAGGTATCCTTGATCAGGCTGATCAAGGTGTTGCTCATCGACGGCACGGCCACGCGCAGCGCTTGCGGCAGCACCACGTGGTACAGGGTGGACCAGTAACCGAGCCCCAGGCTGAAGCTGGCGCGCCACTGGCCCTGGCTGACGCCCAGCACGGCGCCGCGCAGGCTCTCCGACAGGAAAGCGCCGGCATTGAGCGACAGCGCCAGCACCCCGGCCACCACCGGCGGGAAGTCGATGCCGATGCTGGGCAACCAGTAATAGATGACGTACAGCTGCACCAGCAGAGGCGTGCCGCGCATCGCGCTCACATACAGTTGGGCCGGCGCGCGCACCAGCTTCCAGCGCGACAGGCGCATCAGGGCCGTGGGAAAGCCCAGGGCCAGCCCGCCGACCATCGAGGCCAGCGCAAAGATCACCGTGTAGCCGGTGCCCTTGAGCATCGAGGGCGCGGCATCGCGCAAGAGTTCGGCCAGCGCGCTCCAATCCATCGGCATCGGCCCGAATCAGGGCTGCGCGGCCGGGCGGCTGACGTCGCTGCCGAACCATTTGAGCGAGATCGTCTTGAGGCTGCCGTCGGCCTGGGCCGCGGCCAGCGCCTTGTTCAGGGCGGCCTTGAGCTCTGGATTGCCCTTGCGCACAGGAATGCCCATGCGCTCGACATTGCCGACCCGCGCGCCAGCCTGGATCGGCAGCCTGGAGTGATTGAGCAGGTAAGCCACCATCAGGCTATCGTTGAGGGCGGCGTCGATGCGGCCGAAAGCGAGGTCCTGCAAGGTTTCCGGCGCGGCCGGATAGCTGCGCACATCGATGCCGGGCACGGCCTTGGCCTGCTGTTCGTAGACGCTGCCCTGCCCCACGCCCAGTTTTTTGCCCTTGAGGTCGGCCAGGGCGGCGTACGATGCCTTTTCATTCTTGCGCACGATCAGTTGCGGATTCGAATAGGTATACGGCTCGGAAAAGTCGAAGGTTTGCTCGCGCTTGGGATTGATGCCCACCTGGCTGACGACCACATCGAACTTGCCGGCCGCAAGCCCGGCCAGGATGGCGCTCCACTCGGTGGTGATGAATTCGGGCTTCAGGCCCATGCGCGCCGCCAGCAAGGTGGCGACGTCGACGTCGTAGCCAGCCAGCTGGTTGGTCTTCAAGTCCTTGAAGTTAAATGGCGGATACGTGCCTTCCATGGCGATTTTCAAGGTGCCGCGCGCCTTGGCGCCGGCAAGCAGGTCGGCGCCGGCGGCCGGCATGGCCAGGGCGGCGCCGATCAGAACAAGGCTCAGGGTCAGGGTCAGGCGGCGACGGGGCTGGATAGGCATGTAATCTGGAATGTTATGGAAAAGAAAAACAGTTTAGCGCGAATAGCTGGCTTTACGGTGGCGCCCGCCGAAATTGTGGCCGACCACGAGGGTGGTGCTGGCGACCAGGGTCGACAGTCCGATGATGAGCTGGACCAGTTTATCGTCGGGCAGCACCCACAATTGGCCCTGCGGCGCCTCGACCCCGGTGGCGGCCATGATCAGGGGCGCGATCCAGGCGGCATCGTCGTCGACGTCGAGAATGACGGCGTCGGCGCTGGTCTGCATATAGATGTTGCCGCCCTCGGCCAGGGTGAAGCAGACGCCATAGCCGGTTTCGTGCGGGGCGATGTGTTCGGTCAGGCTTTGATTGTGCTCGTCGATCCACAGTTCGACGTCTTGCGGGGTCTCGAGTACGGTCCAGGGGCGCGGGCGAAAGCGCGGCGCCGGCGCGGGTGTTTCTGAGTTCATTGCATCCTGAGAGTAAGCGTTTAACGGCGCGTATCGTACGGCATTTTCCAGCGCGCGTACATGGAACCAGTGTGCGCGCGCGAGGTCATAGTAGCGTTAACGGGAGGGTGGATGACGAAGCACACCGAGAAAGTTCACCGGCCGGGCGATGGCTATCTGTCCGAATTCGAACAATTCATGCAAGGTTTCCTGGCGCAGCATCCGGAGGTGGAGGTGGACCGCCAGCGCGGCTGGGATATCTGGTGGGACCACCGGATCGATCTGGATGAGCTCGACAAGCAGCGTGAGAACGAGCTGCCGGTCAAGCCCTACGTGTACGATTAGCCTCGTTCATTGGTCACAGTGAATTTTTATTGCAATTTAGAATTTTCACGGTAAGATGAAGGTGCGCGGTTCGCTTATTTGGTAAAGCCCAGTCAGGAGTGTCTCAGACCGAATGACTGATAACCAGGTTCGATTCCTGGACCACGCACTTCATACGAGCCCGCCTGATTCCCGCCCGGTCACATCGACGAGCGGGACATCAGGGCGGCGCCGCCAGCAACACACACCCCTCGAAACGCTTGCCGTCCCCTGGAGCGGCCCTTCATTCATCCAGCGCCTCCGAATTTCGATCGTCCCACATATCAGGCGCCGCCCTGATATCGAACGGCCATGAAAGTTCGCCCGATTCTTTTGATCGGGAACAGGCCTCGCTTTGCACGTTTTACATAGGCTGAAATGCGCACTCGTCGTGGTGAAAATAGCGATCCGAATGAGAGGTTGATATGAACAGCAGATTGACACTACTACTAGCATCCGGTTTATTCGTATGTGGACTGGCAAGCGCCGGGGCCGGCCCGGCAGCCCCTGTCGACAAGGACACGGTGAACTCAACAGCCAAAGAAAATCGTTCACCTGAACGCGATGCAATCAATGCTACGGTATTCAAGCTTGCCATGCAGCTAGCCGCATTAACAAAGCGCACTGTTGTTAACGGAAGAATTCAGTCGGAGACAAGGGCGGACGACTTGGTTGGAACCTAGGAACCAAGGGCAATGCGCGCGGTCTACTCGACCAAGCAAGATTTGCAAATGGAAAACTAAGAGCGTCCACCTTCACGCCATTGCACACGGCAATCAGCCGGCCCACATCCCTCGTCGCCAGACTTAACCTTTCCAGGTACGCTTAAGTCCGGTATCGGCATGAATCCAGCCGCCGCGCGGCCCGGACCGATAATAGTACCCTACCCCGCCCTGGCGGAAACTGCGCACCAGTCCGCCGAGCACCTCGGCATTGAGCCTGGCGATGCGGATATCGGCCGCCTTGCCTTCGATATGCAGGGACTGGCGCGCCGCCGGCACACCCGCTTCGCGCAGCTTGTCGTTCGATTTGGTCGTGCGAAAGCCCGACAGGATTTCCAGCGGCTCCTCGATGCCGTAGCGCGCAATGAAGGCCTGGGTGCCCCACAAGGTGTCGAACAGCTTGGGATCGATGGGCGCCGTTTCCTTGCCGTTGACGTCACGCATCAAGTGGCACAGCTCCTGGTAGGCCGAATCGATGACCTGGCCATCCTTCCAGTACAGCACCTTGGTTTTTTCGCCGCTTTGCGGACGGGTCATCGTCAGCACGCGCGGCTTGAGCCAGAAATCGAGGTCCAGCGCTTGTGCATCGAAAATATCGGGAGGGGGGGCCAACTCGGTTTCCGGAACTGGCGCGGAGGGCGCCGCCGCCCGCGCTGGCGGCGCCGGCTTGCCCGCTTTGGTAACCTGGACCGGCCGCCTGGGCTTGTCCGCCGGCGCCGCGCTCGCGCTGCCGCAACCGATCAGCGGAACCGAAATCATGCCCATGGTGGACAGGCATAAGCCTTGATGTAAAAAATCTCTGCGCGTGGCCATGACGAATACTCAGTAAACAAGGCGCACACTATAGCGCAAGCTTGCCGTGCGCACATGGCGCACGTGCATTATTGCCCGGTACAGTTGCAAAAACGCTTGCGCGGGCTGGGGTCGCTCGTCTCGCAGGTGTTCAATTTCTTCCAGAAGAAGTCGCACTCCAGTCCGTAACAACTCTTTTCCTTGCCCGCGAGGATGTAGCCGTTGCGTTGGTAAAACTTGCTGGCGGTAATGGTACTGTTCAGGCGCAGCACGCTCACGCCCCAGGCCCTCGCCTGGGCTTCCACGCCGCGCAGGAGCGCCTTGCCGACGCCGCTGTACAGCGCTTCAGGCAAGACATAGCACAGGGACAATTTGCCGGCCTGGGTCAGCAGCGCCACACCGACGACGGCGCCGTCGCGCTCGGCAACCAGGGCATGGTTGGCCGGCGAGACGAACCAGCTCGCCACATTCTGCGGCGTCTTGTTGCCCAGCCAAGCCATCAGCGCCTCCGGATTGTGCTGGTGATCGGCCACGCAACACTCCGTAATCGAGCGGCGCAGGACGTCACACGCGGCAAACGCGTCTTCAGGCATAGCAATGCGAATCTCAATACCCATGTGCGATCACGATAGTCAATAACAAAGAGTAAAAGGAGTTGCTGCAGTCCAAGCGCAACACAACTATACCAAGAACAGGCGCGCACGCCTGTTGCGAATTCACCCTATCCGACCAGCCTACGCCGCCCGGCAGATGCTGCCCACGAAGAAAATCAAGGAAGCTTATGCGACACTTCCACGCTGGCCCCTTCTAAGCATATGACAAAACAATACTTCCGTTTTGGCTGCGGATTTTAGACCATGCGTCTTGGTTCCTACAATAGAAAGCCCAAGAGAACACCATGAAAACAACATGCAATCGGCTTACCCGCCGGGCGATCCTGGCCCTGGCGGCCGGCATCGCCATCGTGCCGCTCGGCGCCAGCGCCGCCGATGCCCAGCTGCTCAACGTCTCGTACGACGTGGCGCGCGAGCTGTACAAGGAAATCAATCCGGCATTTATTGCAGAATGGAAGAAATCCACGGGCGAAACCATCACCATCAACCAGTCGCACGGCGGGTCGAGCAAGCAGGCGCGCTCGGTCGCGGACGGGCTCGAAGCATCGGTGGTGACCATGAACCAGGCCAATGACATCGACATGCTGGCCGAGCGCGGCGTGGTGGCGGCCGACTGGGCCCGGAAATTTCCGCACAATGCGGCGCCATTCTATTCGACCATGATTTTTTTGGTGCGCAAGGGCAATCCTAAACAGATCAAGACCTGGGACGACCTCGCCAAGCCCGGTATCAAGGTGGTCATTCCCAACCCGAAAACGGCCGGCAACGGGCGCTATACCTACCTGGCCGCCTGGGGTTCCGTGATCAAGAAGGGCGGCACCGAAGCCCAGGCGCGCGAGCTGGTCGCCGGCATCTTCAAGAACGTGCCGGTGCTCGACGGCGGCGGCCGCGCGGCCACCACCACCTTTACCCAGCGCGATATCGGCGACGCCCTGGTGACCTTCGAGAGCGAAGTGCAGATGGTGCGCACCGAATTCGGCGACAACTTCGAGGTCGTCTATCCGGCCGTATCGATCCTGGCCGAGTCGCCGGTGGCGGTGGTCGACAAGGTGGTCGACAAGCGCGGCGTGCGCAAACAGGCCACCGCCTACCTGAACTTCCTGTATTCCGAGGCCGGCCAGACCATCGGCGCCAAGCACTTCCTGCGCCCACGCTCGGAAGCGGTGGCCAAGAAATTTGCCGCCAATTACAAGCCGATCGCGCTATTCACGGTCGACGAAGTCTTCGGCGGCTGGAAACAGGCGCAGAAAAAACACTTCGACGATGGTGGCGAATTCGACAAGATCTACCAGGCAAAATAAGCTTCCCCGTCGCTTGCGCCATCCATGCGCAAGCGGCCTTTCCTTCAGCCTCCTCCTCCCGTTCGCGCCCCCCTGCCGGGATCGGCCAGATAGCATTTCCGCCACCCTCATAGCATACGAGAAACTTTACTTTCTTGAAATAATTCAGGGACTTACACCGCTTTATTAAGGTGTTTATTGCGCTTGAGCTTGTTTTGCCGCGCACACGCTAGACATGGCCTCGCCTTTGATGCTATCGTGCCCCTATAGTAGTTGCCGTATAGAATTAACCCACCCAGCAGCTGCCGCGCTCCCCGCGCCGCCATCGACCCAGCCCTACTGCAAAGACCAAGCACATGATCAAGAAATTACTTGTCACCCTATTGATATCGATGTCCGCCACGGCCGCCCTTGCCGTGCCGTTCGGATCGCAATCGGTACTGGTGATCGAGGACGACACCGGCAAGATCCTCCTTGAAAAGAACGCCAACCAGGTCGTTTCCATCGCATCGCTGACCAAGCTGATGACCGCGATGGTCGTGCTCGACGCCAAACAGGACATGAACGAACAGATCGCCATCGACCAGCGCGACGTCGACATGCTCAAGCACAGCACCTCGCGCGTGCCGGTGGGCGCCGTGATCAGCCGCCACGACGTGCTCGCGCTGGCATTGATGAGCTCCGACAACCGCGCCGCGGCTTCCCTGGGCCGCACCTATCCGGGCGGCGTGGTGGCGTTCAAGTCGGCCGTGCGCGCCAAGGTGGCGGCGCTCGGCATGACGCAGACCGTCATCGAAGAGCCGACCGGCCTGTCGCCGAACAACAAGTCGACGGCGTCGGACCTGATCAAGATGGCCAGGGCGGCATCGGCCTATCCGGAAATCACACGCATCACGACCGAGTCGAGCGATACGATCAATATCAGCGGCCGCGAGGTCGAGTACCGCAACACCAACCGCCTGGTCGGCGCCAAGGGCTGGGAAATCGGCCTGTCGAAAACCGGCTACACGGAAGAAGCGGGCCGCTGCCTGATCATGAAGATCAAATCGGCCGGCAAGAACGCGACCCTGGTGCTGCTCAATGCCAAGGCCAGTTCGGCCCGGATTCTTGATGCGCTCAACATCCGGCGCTTCGTCGCCGGCGACGACGCGCCGGCGCTTGCCCATGCACCGGCACGCCAGCGCGCGCAGCATGTGATCGTGGCGGCGGCGCGCGCGCCGGTGATCAAGGCCAGCCTGCATGGCCGTGGGCGCAACTATCCAGTGATCGTCGCCGCCCACCATGGTCCGGCGGCCAAGGCGGGGCTGCACAGCAGGGTCAAGTTAAAGCAGAACAAACCGGTCATCCACCGCCACCGCCACGAGTAAAAGCAGCCGCCGTTTCCGTCAATGGCGGAAACGGCGCTTGCCTCACCCCGCAATCATTTCGCGCAATCCGCTCGCCCTCTGGGTGCGCTGGGCAATCGATTCGCCCAGGATCGCCGCCCCCGGCGACACCAGGGTGAACTGCGCACTGGCCCGCGTGATCCCCGTGTAAATCAGCTCGCGCGCGATCATCGCCCCGCGTTCGCGCGGCAGCACCAGCACCGTGTGCGCGAATTCCGATCCCTGCGATTTGTGCACCGTCATCGCGAACGCCGTCTCCACATGGCGCAAGCGCGTCGCCAGCACGCTGCGCACCTTGTCGCCCTCCAGAAAATACACGCGCAGCGACCCCGGACGGGCCGGATCGCCCAGGGTCAAACCGATATCGCCATTGAACACGCCCGTACCATAATCGTTCCGGGTGATCATCACCGGCCGCCCCACATACCACTCGCCGCGGCGCCGGATCAGCCCTGCCGCGTCGAGCCGCTGCTCGATGGCGCCGTTCAGGCCGCCCACGCCCCACTCGCCCTCGCGCACCGCGCACAACACGCGAAACGCCTCGAAGCGATGCAGCACCGCGCGTACCCAGGTCTCGTGCGCCTGCCCGCCATCGCCCTCGGCGGTCAGGGACAGATACGGCGCATAGCCGTCAAAAGCCAGTTGCACCACATGCTGCTGGTGCCCCTGCTCGATCCAGCGCACCGTGCCGTCGCCGGCGCGCAGTACTTCCTCGGCGCGCGCGACATCCCCGGCATTGACCGCCAGCGCCAGTTGCCCGATCGGCCCGCTGAAACGGCGGCTGCTGCGCAGCATCACGGTCTGCTGCGCCAGCGCCCCGCCAGCGCCGCCATACTCGGCCGGAATGGTTTCGCCGCTGGCCGCCAGCGCATACGCCATGGT
Organism: Massilia antarctica; assembly: GCF_015689335.1. GTDB lineage: Bacteria > Pseudomonadota > Gammaproteobacteria > Burkholderiales > Burkholderiaceae_D > Telluria_A > Telluria_A antarctica. Next base: position 6,241,791 of record NZ_CP065053.1, read on the forward strand.
GGCCGCCGAATACCCGCCGGCCTGCGCATCGCGGCACAGATCACCCAGCACCGCGCCCGCCTCCACCGACGCCAGCTGGTCCTTGTCGCCCAACAGGATCAGGGTCGCGCCCAGCGGCAGCGCATCGAGCAAGGAGGCCATCATCTCCAGGTGCACCATCGACGCTTCGTCGACAATGAGGACGTCGATATCGAGCGGATTGCCCTTGTTGTGCGCGAAGGTGCGGGTGTCGGGACGCGCGCCCAGCAGACTATGCAAGGTGCGCGCCGCCCCCATGCGCGCGGTCAGCTCGCGCAGCGGCAAGGTGGTGCCGACCTTGTCGGCCAGTTCGGTCAGCGCCTTGTCGATCGATTGCTTCAGGCGCGCCGCCGCCTTGCCGGTCGGCGCGGCCAGTGCGATGCGCTGGCGTCCCGCGTCCGGCGCCACCGCGAACAGCAGTGCCAGCAGGCGCGCCACGGTGTAGGTCTTGCCGGTCCCCGGACCGCCGGTGATGATGGCGATCGCGCCGCGCAGCGCGATCGCGCAGGCCAGCTTTTGCCAGTCCGGTCCCTTGGTGCGGCGCTCCGACGCGAATAATATGTCGAGCCAGATGCGCACCGCCGGTGCATCGACCTCGCGCACCTGTTCGGCGCGCGCGCGGATCGTATGCGCGACCAGGGTTTCGTCGCGCCAGTAGCGGCGCAGGTACAGGCGCTCGCCGTCGAGCACCAGCGGCTGGTCGAAATCGAGGTCGCCCACATGCCACACCTGGTCGGAAGCGGTCAGCTGGTCGATCCAGCCCTTGCGGTTTTTGGGCAGCGCGCCGGCCGAACGGACCAGCGCCTGCCACTGCTCCTTGTCCCAGGCCATCAGGGTGGCCGGGTCGAGCGCCAGCTGGTCGAGCATCAGGCAGCTGTGGCCCCGCCCTTCCAGTTCGGACAGCAGCACGCAGGCCAGCATCAGGGCCGGCGTGGCGCTGCCGAGCGAGCCGACGAAACGCGCGAACGTGCCGGACAGGCGCCGCAACTGGCCATCTTCGGTCAGCATGGCGACCTGCACCCACAGGGCGTCGAGCGAGGGGGCGCTCTTCATGGCGCCTCCCGCGATGGCGAGACGCCGAGCAGCGCGTCGAGGCTGTCGAGCAGTTCCAGGTCCGGTTCGAGCAGGTAGCAGCCGCGCGTGGCGCTATTGGCGATCCCGCGCAGGAACAGGAAAATCGCGCCGCCCAGCTGGCGCGCCGGATCGTAGGCCTCGCCCAGGCGGCTCTTGAGCAAGCGATGCAGGGCCAGCATGTAGATGGCGCCCTGGATATCGTAGCGGTGCGCCGCCATCCCGGCCGCCATCGCGGCCTTGCCGTAGGCCGTATCGCCGCTGCCGAGCGCATTCGACTTGTAATCGATCACCCAGTAGCGGCCTTCGTGCTCGAACACCAGGTCGGCGAAGCCTTTCAGCATGCCGTGCAGGTAGCGCTCCGGCAGCGACGGGCGCGGCGTTTTTCCAAGCAGGTGGGTGCCGCACAGGCGGTCGAGCGCCGCGCTGTTCAACTGCTCGCTGGGAAACCAGAACTCCATTTCGGGGATGACGTGAGCGATGGCGGCCAGCGGCACGCCCAGCTGCGGCAGCGGCGTGGTGGCCACCGCGCGCAGCCACGTCACCGCGTCTTCCTGGCGGTGGCCCCAGCCGGCGCGCTCGCAGCGCTGGCCCAGGCGGGCGGCGAACTGCTCGTCGCCGGCGATGGCAAAGCCTTCCTGCCCCATCCACTCAAGCTGTTCGTGCAAAAAATTCCCCGGCACGGACCCGCGCGGAAAGCGGTGCCAGGGCGCGTCGTCGGTGCGCGGGTTTTGCTGCATGGGCGGCTGTTGCTGCTCCTCGTCGAACAAGGTCTCTTCCTGCGCGCGCATCGGCGCCGCGTTGGTCTGGCGCGTGAGCGAGGTAAAGGAACCGACCGCCCAGTTGCGCTCGAAACTGCCGCCGAAAGGCGCGGCGTCGACCAGGGCCGGGCGCTCTTCGTCGCGCGCCAGCATGGTGATGCCCTGCGGCGTATCGAGCGAGCGCAGGTCGATCGCAGGCGAGCCGCCGCGCAGCTTTTCCCAGTACGGCAAGATATCGGCCGCGCCGATCGGCTGCCCGCCCGTCAGCAGGTAGCCGAGCGCCGACTCGTGCAGCTTGTTGTCGCCCGCCTTGCGCGCCGTGACCGCGGCCACGCCGAGCCACAAAAAATGGCGCGCGCGCGTCAGCGCCACGTACAGCAGGCGCAAGTCTTCCTCGATGCGCGCGCGGTCGACGGCATGCAAGGCTTCGTCCGACAGCGCCAGGTCGATGCGGCGCACGCCGTCGCGCCCGACGAATTCGAAAAAGCTGCGGTTGCGCCGGTCGGTGGTGCGCGCCGTCACGGCGAACGGCAGGTACACCAGCGGATATTCGAGCCCCTTGGACTTGTGCACGGTGACCACCTTGACCAGCTCCGCGTCGCTCTCGAGGCGCAGCACCCGTTCGTCGCCGCCCTCGCCCACCCCGGCCAACTGTTCGGCGAACCAGCGGATCAAGGCTTGTTCGCCTTCGAGCTGGCTGCTGGCGCTTTGCAGCAGTTCGGCCAGGTGCAGCAGATTGGTCAGGCGCCGCTCGCCGCCGGCCTGGCGCAGCAGCGCCGCCGGCAGCCGCATGTCGTGAATGAAGCGGCGCAGCATGGCCAGCACACCCTGGCGCTGCCACACGATGTGCAAGAGCTTCAACTGCTCGACCCGCACTTCCCACGCCAGCTCATCCGACGACAGGCGCGCCAGTTCGGCCAGCGACAGGCCGGACGTGCGGGTGGCAAACGCCGCGCGCGCCAGGGCGCCATCGAGCGGATTGGCCACCGCTTGCAGCCAGCGCAGCACGTCGGCGGCTTCCTCGCTTTCGATCACCGAGTCCTTGTCGGACAGGTACACGCTGGGCACTTTGCGCTGCGCCAGCGCGCGCCGGATCGCGGTCGCCTCGCGCCGGTCGCGCACCAGGATGGCGATATCGGCCGGCACCAGGCGCGTGAAGACGCCGTTTTCGCTGAAACCCGCGTGCGGGTCGTTGAGCAGGCCGACGATATGCTCGGCGCTGTGGTGGGCGAAAAATTCGCGGTAGTCGTCGGCCTTGAGGTCGTCGCGGTCGGTGCTGCAAATGGCCAGCGCCTGATACGGCCCGTCCACGCCGACCAGTTGCTGCGCGCGTCCTTTGGCGGCAACCGCATCGAACGGCAGCGGATTGACACGACCCTTGCGGAAGCGGAAAGCCCCGGCCGCGAAGCCGGGATGGCCGTCGCGCCCTTCGGCGTGCAAGAACAGCTGGTTGACCGCTTCCACCAGCGCCGCCGTCGAGCGATAGTTGGTGCCGAGCTGGTAGTGGCGGCCTTCGGTAGCGCTGCGCGCATCCAGATAGCTGTGAATGTCGGCGCCGCGAAAGCCGTAGATCGACTGCTTCGGATCGCCGATCAGGAACAGGCCGCGCGAGGGGTCGTTGTCGGCCACCCGGTACAGCAGATTGAAAATCGCATACTGGTCGGGCGAGGTGTCCTGGAATTCGTCCACCATCGCCACCGGGAACTGGTCGACGATGCGCTGGCGCAGGGCTTCGCCGTTGGCGCCTTCGAGCGCGCTTTTCAGGCGGTCGAGCATGTCGGCAAAGCCGAACTGGCGCTTGCGCCGTTTCAGTTCCATCATGCGCCGCGCGATGTGACAGGCGGCGTGGCGGTATAGCGCGTGCGCCAGCGGGTCGATCGCCTTGAGCGCTTCCCACAGCTCGGTGGTCGTGTCGAAGCACGGCGGGATATCGCAACTGAAGCCCTTGCTGAAGGCGTCCGTGATGCCGTCCGGCGTGAGGCGGTGCCAGGCCGTGTCGGTCAGTGCCGGCATCAGCATGGCGGGCGCGCGCGCCCAGGCGCGCAGAGAGTCGAACCACTTCACCAGCGAATCGGCGCGCAGCTTGTTCCCGTTGAAGCACTTGGGCGCCATCTCGCGCTGGGCGGCGATCCACTGCTCCATCGCGTCGGCGCGCTCGACCCAACCGGCTTTCAGCTTCGCCAGCGCGGCCGCCTGCGTGCGTTCGACCCGGTCGATGGCTTCTTCCAGCGATTCGTCGGGCGGGTCGCCCAGCACCGCAACCCGGCGCACCAGGTCGCGCACGGTGTTCTTGAGCGCGCGCACGTCGGGCCAGCAGGCCAGCAGCGCGCCGAGCGCACCGCTGTCGAGCGGGTAGACGTTCTGGCGCCAGTAGTCGTGCGCCGCGTCTTCGAACAAGGCGTGTTCGTCGCTGACCAGTTCTTCGTCGAACAGGCTGCCGCTGTCGAACGCGTGCTCGCGCAGCATGCGTTGGCACCAGGCGTCGATGGTGAAGATCGCCGCCTCGTCCATGGTGTCGGCGGCCAGCATCAGGCGGTGCGCGGCCACCATCCGTTCGCCCTCGCTGCCGCAGGCGTCGGCCAACTGGTGCAGGTAGGGGTCGTCCAGTTCCAGCTCGCCCCGGAAAAAGCCGGCCGCTTCGACCAGGCGCTCGCGCACCCGGTTCGACAGTTCGCGCGTGGCGGCGCGGGTAAACGTCATCACCAGGATTTCGGACGGCAGCAGCGCGCGCGCAAAGCCGTTCTCGCCGCCGTGGCCGAGCACCAGGCGCAGGTACAGGGCGGCGATGGTCCAGGTCTTGCCGGTGCCGGCGCTGGCCTCGATCAGGCGCGTGCCGGACAGCGGAAAATGCAGGGCGTCGAGCAACTGGCTCATGCCAGGTCCCTGTCCATGGGGGCGATTTCGATGTGCTGGTCGAGCCAGCGCACCAACGGGCCGTAGAGCGCCTCGGCGACGGCGGGGAACTCGCCGCTGGCATTGAGGGCCGAAAAATCGGGCCACAGGCGCGCCAGGCACTGGTCCAGCACTTCGCCCGACAGCTCGAAGCCGCCGTCGTAGATGCTGCGTGGCTCGCCCTGCTGCAATAAGGCGAGCGCCGTCTTGCAGGCCACCGGCAGCGGTTGATCCATGTTGCGGCGCCACAGCGCCACCAGCGCCGCCAGCTGCGCGCTCGACTCCTCGCGTTCGAGCGGCGCCAGCATGACGATGGCGTCGCGCGCGACCAGGTAGCCGCTGACCGGCTGGCCGACCGCCGCCGCGGCCAGCTGGCGCAGCCACGGGGCGATCAGTTTGTCGCCGCGCGGCGCGCCTTTTTTATCGAGCACCTTGGACGAGATTTGCAGCAGCCACGCCGTTTCGCTGGCGTTGCTGCGCAATTTGTCGACCCAGTCTTCGAGGTGCACGCCATTCAGGTCGAGGCTCACGGCCAGCTTGGGCGCGACGTCATCGAAGCGCGCGCCCAGGGTCAGCCAGGCGGTGCGCACCGGCACCAGGCCCTCGACCAGCTGTTCCTGCCACTGTTGCCCGACCAGGCCGATCGGCAGCACGCCTTCGCGCTTCAAGCGTTCGGCGCGGGCACTCAAGCTGTCGCGTACTTCATGCAGTTCCTCTTGTGTGCTGGCGTCGTCGAGCAGGCTGTCCTCTAAAAAATAGCGCTCCAGCGCGTCGAGCGAGAACGGTTCCTCGTCTTCGCCCACGGCCTGGGCGTCGCCGAACGCCACGCCGAGACGGCGCCGGAAAAAATAGCGCGCCGGCTGGCGCAAGAAATTCGCCAGCTCGCCCAGTTTCAGGCGGTATTCGGGTTCCAGCTCGAACGGCGGCAGCACGGCGTCATCGAGCGCGTCGCCGGCGCCGTGGGCTGCGCGCCATTCGGCGGCATAGGTCAGCATACCGCCCTGCTCGAAATAGCGCCGGCTGAATGGCTGCAGCGCGTGTTCGGTCGTCATCGTGCCCAGGTCCAGGTCCCAGCCTTCGGCCAGGTAGTCGCGCAGTTGCGATACCAGCACCGAAGCCGGCTGCTCGCTGTTGTCGCGCACATTGCGCCCGACCCAGCTCACATACAGCTTGTCGCGCGCCGCCAGCACCGCTTCGAGCATCAGATAGCGGTCGTCGTCGCGGCGCGAACGGTCGCCCGGACGCGCCATGCCGGGCAGCGCCAGCAGGTCGAAGTCGGCCTGGCGCGTGCGGCGTGGAAAATCGCCGTCGTTCATGCCGAGCAGGCAGACCACGCGAAACGGCACCGCGCGCATCGGCATCAGGGTGCAGAAGGTCACGCCGCCGGAGACAAACTGGTGGTTCAGGGTCGGCTCGTCGAGCGCGCCCAGCCATGCTTCGCGCAGCACCGCCAGCGGTACCTCCTCGTCGAAGCCGGCGCTGTCGCACGTCTCCAGCCAGTTTTGCAGCGCGTCGTACAATTGCGCGAGTGTGAGGCGGTCGCCTTCCTCGGTGGCGGCGAAAAACGCCGCCAGCAGCGCGCGCGCCTGCTCGCCCCACTGCGCCGGCGTGCGCGCCTCGGCCAGGGTGGCGCGCCAGGCCAGCAGGGTTTCGATCAGTTGCGCCAGCGAGCCGGCCAGCGCCGCATCGAGCCCGCCCACTTCGGCGTACGGCTCGATCTGGCGGAAGCTGCCGCCGGCGCCGCTGGCGTAACCGAGCAGCATGCGGCGCACGCCGAAAATCCAGGCATTCTGCTCGCCCGCCGAACCGAGTCCGAGGCCGTCGCGGTGCTGCTGGTCCAGGCCCCAGCGCACGCTGGCGCCTTCGATCCAGTTGCCGAGGATGGGCAGTTCGTCTTCGCTCAGGCCGAAGCGCGCGGCCAGCGCGGGCACATCGAGCAGGTCGCGCACTTCACTCTGGCGGCAGCGCTGCTGCGGCAGCCGCAAAAGCCATTCGAGCGACACCAGCAGCGGATTGACGCTGCGGTCCTTGACGTCGCCGATCTCGAACGGGATGAAGCGCGGGTCGCTGCGCTTGTGCTGGTCGAAGACGGCGTGGATCGCGGCCGAAAAGGTGTCGATGTCGGGCACCATGACCACCACGTCGCGCGGACGCAAGGTGGCGCCGGGCGCGCCGAACCACGACAGCAGCTGGTCGTGCAGCACCTCGACTTCGCGCTGCACGCTGTGGGCGACGTGAAATTCGATCGAGCGGTCGCGTGGCGCAGGGTCGGCGACGGCGTCCGGTTCCGCAAGGCCCCTGGCACAGGGATGCTCGCGCAGCGGCAGCATGTCGCGCACGGCCGCCTGCACTTGCGCCAGCAAGGTATCGCCCTCGCCTTCGCTGAACAGGTCGATGCGCAGCTTGTCGGCGCGCTCGCCCGACTCGGTGTCGAATTCGTCGAGCATGCGGATGAAATCGCGCCCCTGCCTGCCCCAGCTGGCCAGCAGCGGATGGCTGTGCGCGTGCAGTTCTTCGAGCGGCACGCCGGACAGGTCGATGCCGCCGCGCTGGCGCTGGCGTTTGTGGGCGGCCTTGAGCAGTTCGCGCCCTTCGATGATGTCGCCCCAATAAAACTGGCAGGGGTTCGGCACGGCCAGCAGCACCTGCGTATGGTGCGAGAGCGAAGCGATGGCCTGCAAGGTCTGGTAAGGCAACGCCGACATCCCGAACAGCACCACCCGGCGCGCCAGGCGCCCGGCCGGGGCCTCGCCGCTCTCGCAGGCGCGCACGAACTGCTGGTGAATGGTGGCGCGGCCCGAGTCGCGCAGCTGCGGCGGCAGGCTGTCGTTCACGGCGCGCCACAGGCAGGCTTGCCAGCGCTGCTCGGGCGCGAGCGCGATCACCTCGCCGCGCGCGCTGCGCAGGCGGTCGCGCCCCGCGCTCCAGTCGTCGAGCCAGTCGGCCCGGTACACCTGGTACTGGTCGTACAGGTCGGCCAGGCGTTCGGCCAGTTGCAGGCGCCGTTCGGGGTCGCCATCGCCCAGAAAATGACGCAGCGGGGCGAAGGCATCGTCGGCCAGCAGCTGCGGCAGCAGGCGCATCAGGCGCCAGGTGAGCGGGCCCTTGTCGTAGGGGGAGCGGGTCGGGACGCGCTCGCGCCCCAGCATGCCGCGATAGGCTTCCCATAAAAAGCGCGCTGGCAGCGCCACGCGGGTGGCCGCGCACACCCCCATTTCCTCGGCCAGCGCGATTTTCAGCCACTCGGCCACGCCGTTCGATTGCACCAGAATGATTTCGGTTTCGAGCGGGCCGAGCGGATGGCTGCGCAGCCAGGCGAAGAGCGCGGCACGCAGTTGCTCCATCTGGTTGCCATGAAGGATAAGGAGGCCGGGCGTGACGGGAGAAGACATGGCGCACAGCATACTAGCTTTGGGCTGGGCGCGGTAGGGTGATGCGTGCCGGTAACTGGACGATGCGCTCTCAGCTGGCCGATTCGGTGAGTTCGTGCGCAATATGCTCATTCAACTGGTCGAGCAGCGCGTACATGCTGGCCACCAGGGTGCGCGCCTGGTCGACCGTGGCACCGTCGCGCAGGCGCTCCAGGTCCTGGCACAGGCCCGCGAAGCGCATCGCGCCCACCGCCTTGGCCGATGCCTTGATGCGGTGCCCCAGGTCGGCCAGGCGTTCCAGGTCGCCGCGATCGAGCGCTTCGCTCACGTCAGCCAGGCCGTCGCGCGCCGAGTCGAGGAACATGAAGGCGTACTTGCGCATCTTGACCGGATTGGCGCCGAAGGTCAGCGATAATGCGCCCATGTCCAGCATGTCGGCGTCGCTCGACGCCACCGGCGCGGCCGACATGCGGGTCGGCGCCTGGTCGGCCGGCGCCGCCACGCGCCGCCGCCCGTTGCGCGCCGGCCGCGTGACCAGCCAGCGGGCGATCACCTCGAACAGCAGCTTGGGCGAAATCGGCTTGGTGACGAATTCGTTCATGCCCGCTTCCAGGCAGCGCGCCTGGTCGTCCTTGCCGGCGTTGGCCGTCATGGCGATCACCAGCGCATCGCGCAGGCGCGGATCGGAGCGGATCATGCGGGTCGCTTCGAAACCGTCCATCACCGGCATCTGCACGTCCATCAGCACGCAGTCGAAGCGCTCCTTGAGCATCAGGTCGATCGCTTCCTTGCCGTTGTTGGCCACCACCACCGTGGCCTGGGCTTCTTCGAGCAGCTCCTGGCCCACCTGCTGGCTGAAGATATTGTCTTCCACCAGCAGGATATTGGCGCCGCGCAGTTGCTCGAGCACTGCCGGATCGATGGCGTCGCGGTCGCCCGGCAGGAAGTTGAGCGCCTTGCCCAGGCGCGCAGTGAACCAGAAGGTGCTGCCGTGGCCCGGTGCGCTGTCGACGCCGACCGTGCCGCCCATCAGCTCCGCCAGCTGCTTGCTGATCACCAGCCCCAGGCCGGTGCCGCCGTATTTGCGCGTGGTCGACGGGTCGGCCTGGTGGAAGGACTTGAACAGGTCGGCGATTTCGGCCTCGCTCATGCCGATGCCGGCGTCGACGACCTCGAAACGCACCACGAAGTCGTTCTCGCCCTCGTCGAGCGCCAGCGCGCGCACGCGGATGCTGCCGTTTTCCGAAAACTTGATGGCGTTCGAGGCAAAGTTGAGCAGCACCTGCTCCAGGCGCAGCGGGTCGCCGCGCAACTGCGGCGCCAGACGCGGGTCGATCTCGATGTCGAGGTCAAGGTGTTTGTTGGCGGCGGCGTCGCCAAGCTGGTTGCAGATGTTCTGCATCAGCGCGCGCAGGCCGAAGTCGAGCACTTCGAGTTCGAGCTTGCCCGCCTCGATCTTGGAAAAATCGAGGATGTCGTTGATGATGCCAAGCAGGTGCTGGCTCGAATGATGGATTTTCTCGAGGTAGTCGCGCTGTTTCGGATTGGCCACCGTCTTGAGCGCCAGGTGCGACATGCCGATGATGCTGTTCATCGGCGTGCGGATCTCGTGGCTCATATTCGACAGGAAATTGCTCTTGGCCTGATTCGCGGCGTCGGCCTGCGCCTTGAGCTGGTGCAGTTCGGTCACGTCGGTCGACAGGCCGATCACCGCGCTCACCTCGCCGTCGAGCAGCACCGGCACCTTGACTGTCCACAGCTGGCGCACCTCGCCATCGGGCCGGGTGAATTCCACCTGGCTGGCGTGGCGCGCGCCGTCGGCGAAGATCCTGGCATCCTGGTTCCAGTAGAAATCGGCCAGTTCTTGTGTCATGACGTCGGTATCGCGCTTGCCGATGATGGCTTCGGCCGGCTGGCCCAGCGCTTCGGCGGTGCGCGCATTGACATACATGTAGCGCCGCTCGCGGTCCTTCATGTACACGTGCGCGTCGATGCTGTTCAACACCGAATCGAGCAGAACGCGCTGTTCGATGGCGGCCCGGCGCGTGCGGTACAGGGTAAAGAAGTAAGCGTAGGCCAGCAAGGTGACCAAGAAGCCGATGCCGAACGTGAGCGGCGCCAGCAGCACGTCGAAGCGGCTGTACAGGTCCGCGCGGGCGATGCGGAAATGCGCCTTCCACAGGTTGCCGTTGTAGTCGACCGGCAGCACGGTGTCGAAATGGCTGCCATCGCCGGCGGCCGGCTTGTCGTGATCGTTGTACAGCAAGCGGTCGAGCCGGCCCAGGGCCAGGGTGCGCCGCTCGGGGTCAAGGCTGCCGTCGGCGTACAGCGCCAGCCTCAGACGGCGCTGCGGCATTTCTTCCAGCGCGCTGCCGACCATGGCCGGCAGCGAAAAGTCGATACCGATGCTGCCGATATAGGCGGCGCGGCGCGCCTGCGCGGTGTAAAGCAGCGCGCCGCTGCGGTACACCGGCATGCGCATGTCCAGCGCCACGTGCGCACGCGGTCCGTCGGTCATGACCGGCACGCCCGAGGCGCTGACCGTGCCGCTGTCGCGCGCCTGGTCCAGGCGCGCCGCGGCGGCGGCATCGGCACCGATGTCCTGGCCCATGTGCTTGCCGGCGCGCGCGGCCTTCGGTTCGATATATGTGAGCACCGTGTAGCCGGCCCGCTCACCTTCGGGCCGGATGCTGAAGTCGGGATAGCCGTCCGGGTCCACGCTGCGGTCGGCGCGCACCGAGGCGATGAAGGCGTCGCGCTCGGCCGCGCTCACCTGGCGCGCGAAACTGACCCCTTCGATCGCCGGGTAGTTGGCCGCCATGCCCAAGGCCTGCACGTAGCGGTGGAACTGCAGGCGGCTGGGCGCCTCGGCGCTCTGGAACAGGGCCGACATGGCGCGCGCCAGGTCGGAATACGATTTGATGCGGGTCGACAGGCTAGCTTGCGCGCTGCGCGCAAAGGCATCGAAACGCTGGCGCGCATCGCCGTCGACCATTCTGGTGGCGCCCACATACAGCACGGACGCCACCAGCGCCGACAGCGACAGCCCGGCGGCCCACCACACAAGGCGCGCCCCGGAATAACCGCCGACGCTGCCTGCCATGGTGCGCTTGATCGCTTGCCTCATCGTCCAACCCCGTTATTTTCGCTCGGCCGTACCTGGAAACCACCGTGCAGGCAGCATACTATCAATAGAATGGAAGGCGCGCGCGGACCCGCCGCCCGGCTCATTCTTGAAGAGTACTTTGCAGCAAGAAAACATGCAATTGATAATTTTTACTGTCGCGCCCACGCCATAGGGCAGCCTCGAAGCAGTATCGACAACAGGAGCAGGAATGCGACATTTGATTGGCGAAATCATATCGGAAACGGCAGACGCGGCGCACGCGGCTGAGCTTGCTGACGACCCGTATCTGTGGCTGGAAGACATCACTTCAGCCGCCGCACTCGACTGGGCGCGCGCACGCAATGCCGTGTGCGAACGCGAGCTCGAAGGCAAACCCGGTTTCGCGGCCCTGCGCGAGCGCCTCGGCACCATCCTCAATGACAAGGCGCGCATTCCCTGGGTCAGCGAACATGCCGGCCATGTCTATAATTTTTGGCGCGACTCCACCCATGTGCGCGGGCTGTGGCGGCGCACCACCCTGGCCGATTACCGCAACGACGCGCCGCACTGGGACACGGTGCTCGACCTCGACCTGCTGGCCCGCGACGAGCACGAAAACTGGGTCTGGTCCGGGGCCTCCTTCCTGCCCCCGGCCGGCGCGCGCTGCCTGGCCTTCCTGTCGCGCGGCGGCGGCGACGCCCATGTGGTGCGCGAATTCGACCTCGGCACGCGCAGCTTCGTGGCCGACGGCTTCATGCTCCCGGAAGCGAAATGCAGCGCGCGCTGGCTCGATGCCGGCCGCCTGGCGGTGGCCACCGATTTCGGTCCCGGCAGCATGACGGCGTCGGGCTATCCGCGCATCGTCAAGGAATGGCGGCGCGGCACCCCGCTGGCCGCCGCCGCCACCTTGTTCGAGGCGCGCGCGGAGGACTTGAGCGTGTCGGCGTACAAGGTGTTTACACCCGGTTTCGAGCACGAATTCGTGGAGCGCCAGATCGGCTTCTACAGCAGCGAACTGTTCCTGCGCAGCAGCGCCGGGCTCACCCGCATCGACAAGCCCGACGACGCCAATGCCTACACCGTGCGCGACCAGCTCGTCATCGAATTGCGCTCGGACTGGCAGGTGGGCGGACGCAGCTGGCCGCAGGGGGCGCTGGTGGCGACCGATTTCGCCCGCTTCATGCAGGGGAAACGCGATTTTTCCCTGTTGTTTACCCCGAGCGCCACCAGTTCGCTCGACGGCGTGGCCATGACGGCCGGCGCCCTGCTGCTGACCGAGCTGGACAAGGTGAAAAACCGCATCGTCGAACTGCGCCATGTGCAAGGCCAGTGGCAGCGGCGCGAGGTGACGGCGCCGGAGTTCGGCGCGCTGGGCCTGAGCGCGCTCGATGCGGCCAGCTCGGACCAGTATTTCCTCACCGTGAGCGACTTCCTCACCCCGACCAGCCTCTATCTTTGCCAGGTGGGCAGCGACCGGCGCCAGGCGCTCAAGGCGATGCCGGTGTTTTTTTCGGCCAAGCCCTACATTGTCAGGCAGTTCGAGGCGGTCTCGAAAGATGGCACCCGGGTGCCGTATTTCGTGGTCATGGACCGCAAAACCCGGATGGACGGCAACAATCCCACCGTGCTGTACGGGTACGGCGGCTTCGAGATCGCGATGAAGCCGTTTTACAGCGGCGTGACCGGGGAAGCCTGGCTGGCGCGCGGCGGCGTGTACGTGCTGGCCAATATCCGCGGCGGCGGCGAATTCGGGCCGCGCTGGCACCAGGCGGCGCTGAAGGGCCAGCGCCAGCGCGCTTTCGATGATTTTATCGCCGTGGCGCAGGATCTGATCGAGCGCAAGCTCAGCAGTCCACGGCATCTGGGCATCATGGGCGGCAGCAACGGCGGCTTGCTGGTGGGGGCGGCCATGACCCAGCGGCCGGACCTGTTCAACGCCGTCGTGTGCCAGGTGCCGCTGCTGGACATGCGCCGTTACCACAAGCTGCTGGCCGGGGCTTCGTGGATGGGCGAGTATGGCGACCCGGAGGTGGCGGCCGAGTGGGAATATATCGCGCGCTATTCGCCGTATCACAATGTGTTCAAGGACAAGCGCTATCCGCGCATGCTGCTGACCACCTCGACCCGCGACGACCGGGTGCACCCCGGGCATGCGCGCAAGATGGTGGCCCTGATGGAAGCCCAGGGGCACGCGGTGCTGTACTGGGAAAACCTGGAGGGCGGACACGCCGGGGCGGCGAACAACGATCAGCAAGCGCGGATGTGGGCGCTGACCTATACGTTTTTATTCGAGCAGTTGCGATAGGGTCGGTGGGAACCATGGCTGGCCCGTGCCGGGCCAGGTGTCGCATTCCCGCCAATGCCAGCCACCCCGCAGATCGATTGGCGCAAACTTTCGCCAGATAGTTCCCCTGCGCGCGCCACGGCCAGTATCGCGCCAAGCCCTTTCCGCTCCCGATTCCCCGCTTCCCCGCTTCCCGACCTGTTCATTCTGCCAGCTACCCCGGCCCGGTTCCCGGGTTTGTAATAGTTCGTCAAGCGCATTTCTCTCACCGCCGCTCAACCCGAACCATGACTGGAATCATCACCATGGAACACCTCGCCTCCCTCCTTCCCCAGTCTTCTCCCGCCCAGCCGGCGGTCAAACGGGAGTCGCCCCCGCGCATCATTGGCGGCGGCACGTTCTGGAGTCCTGGCATCGGGCTCGGCGCGGGGATCATTCTCGAACTGTCGGCCGACCTCGACAGCCTGTCGCAGCGCATCGCCAAGCTGCCCGAGCGCGCCAGCGCCGGCCGGCCACGGGTCGGCCACTATCTGTTCATGGTGAAAACCCTGGCGGCCGCCTGGGCCACGCGCAGCCGGCCCGCCCTCGATGCCGCTCTGGACGGCCTGCGCCACGTGGGCGAGAGCTTGCTGGCGCAGGATGCCCCACCCCTGGCCACGGCGCTGCTGAACATGTTCCACGGCCGCCCCTCGGACGGTGCGGGCGCGGTGCGCCTGCTCGATGGCCTGGTGCGGCGCCTGGCCGCGCCCAGCGCCGCGCTCGATGCGATCGACCAGGATGTCGGCAGCTACCTGGCGCAGATGGCGCGCGCCTCGGCCGACCTGGAAACCGATACCATCCTGGTCACCCAGCGCTTGCAAGCCGACCATGTGCACGCCTTCATCCTGGCGCAACAGGTCAATACGCTGCAGGGGAAAGTGGCCGAGGCGCGCGCGCGCCGCCACAGCCACTGGCTGCTCGGGCCCGTGGCCGACGAGGCGCGCGAGGACATTGCGCTGCACAATGGCGCGCTCGAGCGCGTGATGCGCCAGCTCGACCATATTCGCACAGGCCAGAGCGCCATGATGGCCGAGGCGGCCTATCTGCAGGGCTTGCTGCCGACCCTGTCGGCCTATCTGAGCGGCATGGACCGGATCGGGGCCGGCATCCGCACGGTGGCGGCCGCCACGCGCGCCCTGCGCGCCGAGCTCGACGACCTGAAGAACGTCTTGCTGGCGGGCCCCGCCCTCAGCGGCCAGGCCCATGCGCAACTGCTGGCCGCCCTGCCGGCCTGGCGCACCCTGTGTGCGCGCATCGCCGCCTTCCCCCGGGCACCGGCCGACTGAGGCCGGCGCCGCTCACGACGCCAGGCGCGACTCGAACATCGCTTCATAGGTGCCGGCAATGTCGATATACAGGGCCACGGCGCGCTCGACCCCGATCTGGACCGGATCGCCGAAGCGGGTGGTGAGCACCCCGGCGCGGCGCAGCAGGCGCTCGATGGCGGTGGTGGTGACCGTCACGTACTGGTCCAGCCCGGCGTGATGGCCGTGGCTGATGATTTCCCCGATCGATTCCATGGTGATGTCGGAAAAGCCGAAATGCTGGTTGCCGTCGGTTTCGATCGCAAAGCGCGACAATTCCCAGATACGGGCGTTTTGAGGGGCTTCCTGGCCATGCAGGAGTTGCGCAAATGAATCCTTGAGCATGTACGGGCCTTCGGTCGGCAACAGCCGCCAGCAGCCGCGCAAGGGCCCTCCACCCGGTTCGCGGATCATCATGTACAGCGGTTCGAGGGCGTCGTAGCCATCGATCTCCATCCCGCTCATGATCGGGACTTCCCAGCCGAGCCGGTCTTTGAAGACCTTGGCGCGCAGTGTGTGCATCTCCCACAGGTCACGGGATTTAAAGTCGCGCCGTGCGGCGATGCGAATATGTAGAGCCATGTTTGGTACCTCGCTTTATAAAAGTTATGCAACTTGCATGAAGAATCATGCAAAAAAGTCATTGACATAACTAGTAGAGTTGCTAGGTGGCTCATAAGCACAGTGAATGGAATACTGCCATTTTGTTTGCGAGGAAACGGTATGGCTCAGGATTTCAATTACCAGACGACGGCCGTGGCAGAGCAGCGCGGTGCGGTCGATCACGATAGCGGCGCTGCACAGGCAGGTTCCACGGCCAGCACGCCCCACAGCGAATTAAAACGCTTCAGAATCAGCAAACGCGAAAGCCAGGAAAAATTCTGGGGACGCTTCGGCGTGACCCAATCCAGCGGCAGCCGCTTCGAAACCGGCCTGGGCATCCCGGCGCCGGTGGCCATCCTGGTCAAGCTGTATGTCAAGGGTAAGCTCAGCGATGGGGATCTTCCGGGCTGATGATGCCCAGGCTGATCGCCTTCACCAGTGCCTGCTGCCGGGTGTTGACATTGAATTTTACACGGATATTTCCAATGTGAAAATTCACGGTCGCCTCGGAGCAGAGCACGATTTTCGAGATTTCCCATGACGATTTGCCGACCATCACCCAGTTGAGCACTTCGAGTTCGCGCTTGGTCAGGCGCGGAATGGGTTCGGCGCCCGGCTTGGGCGCGACGAATTTGAGCGAGGACTCGAAGGCGTAGTCGCGGATCAAGGAGAGCGAGGGCATCAGCTGGCTGATGGTGCTGTCGAACTCGCCGTTGGGCGGAGCGTCCGAGGCGAAACTGACCACGCCGAATTCGCCGCTCGGCCCGTGGATGGGAAAGGTGATGCCGGAACGGATGCCGTAGCCGCAGGCTTCCTCGTACATCTCGCGCTGCCCGGGGGCATGGAAAGTATCGGGTTCCCACACGATGGGAAGCGAGCTGGTAAGGCAATGGGAGACGGTCGGATCGACGTAATGCAGTTTGTCGGCGTCGTAGCGCGTGCGCCACGCCGGCGCGTAATTACTGTGCAAGAATGCTGTTTCCAGCTTCACATGCTTGGAACCGACGGCGCCGTACAGCACCTGGTCGAATCCCTGGTCGTAGGCAAGCGAAAACAGGGCGGAACTCCAACCATTTTCCTGGTCGCTTTTTAACAAGGTCATCAGTTGTCCCATTTTCACCATTGCCGTCACTCCCTTTTGTTGCCTATTTTACACAAAGATCGCGTAATGACACTAGCGGGTACGCTCGCGTTAACGACAATTCCGCTAAATGTAACTGCTAGTTGGTATTTTAGGCCGTTCCGCGTCCGCATCATGGACAAATTTCGCCAACAATTCGCCTCGGAAAGTAAACTAATAGTTACGCGGCTTCCCTTGCGCGGTGGGGGCGAAGGCGTAGCGCAATCGCAACATGGACGTGGAGCACAATGAATTGTGCGTCGTGGAAATTTATTCTCGGGTAGTCTTTGGCCACTTTTCTGTCTCCAGACTATCCAACACGGGTAAGCTGCACTGTTTGCCGCCGCTGGCGGTGCGCGGTGCCGCTGCTTGACTGGCGGGTGCACTGGTTTACAGTTGCTGTTGCGTAGTCAACAATGTGATCGGCAGCCTTTTCCAAACAGACCTACCCGCACCGTGCAGATCATTCCGAAAGTTTTACTTGTCAACGATGATGCAGCCAGCCTGCTGGCGCTCGAAAGCCTGCTGACCGGGGCCGCGCGCGAGCAGCACTACGAACTGCTCACCGCCAGCTCCGGCCATGACGCGCTGCGCATGGTGCTGACCCACGACTTCGCCGTGATCCTGCTCGACGCCAACATGCCCGGCATGGATGGCTTCGAGACGGCCGAGGCCATCCATTCGCACCCGCGTTCGGGCGCGGTGCCGATCATTTTCATCACCGCCCACTACGACGACGAGCGCCACCGCCTGCAAGCCTACGGCAAGGGCGCGGCCGACTACCTGTTTACGCCGGTGATCCCGCAAGTGCTGCAAACCAAGGTGGCGGTATTCGTCGACCTGACCCGCAAGAACCTGGAGCTGCAGGCCAAGACGCGCGAACTGTCCTTGCTCAACCAGGACCTGCGGGTACAGCGCGTGCAGGATCTCGAACGCATCAACCTCGCCCTGCAACAGGAAGTGGCCGAGCGCAAGCTGGCCGAGGAACGCGCCCAGGCGCTGTCGATCCGCGACCCGCTGACCAACCTGGTGAACCGGCGCTCCTTGATCGCCCAGCTCGAACACGCGGTGGCCGCGGCCGACCGCCACCACGGCGAATTCGCGCTGCTGTTCCTCGACCTGGACCGCTTCAAGCAGATCAACGATTCGCTCGGCCATGAAGTGGGCGACGAATTGCTGCGCCAGGTGGCGGCGCGCCTGCTGGCGGCGGTGCGTGTATCGGACGTGGTGGCGCGCCTGGGCGGCGACGAATTCGTGGTGCTGCTCGAAGGCCGCGGCGCCGCCGCCAACGCGGCCCGGGTGGCGCGCAAGATCGAGCAGGCGCACACGCGCCCCTTCGAGATCAACGGCCAGAGAGTCGCCACCTCGACCAGTATCGGCATCGGCCTGTACCCGCAGGACGGCAACAGCGCCGCGCAACTGATGAAAAACGCCGACACCGCCATGTATCACGCCAAGCAGCACCGGCGAGGCAGCATCGAATTTTTCCGCGAAGAGCTCAACGCGCGCGAGCGCGAACGCGCCCAATGGGTGGCCGAACTGCACGCGGCGCTCGAACGCAAGGAATTCGAACTGCTGTTCCAGCCGCGCGCTACCCTGCCCGACGGCCCCGTGTGCGCGGTCGAAGCGTTGCTGTACTGGCGCCATCCGCGCCACGGCCTGATCGCGGCATCGCGCTTCCTGCCCGACGTGGCCGACCGCCTGCTGCTCGAACAGGTATGCGAATGGATGCTGGGCGCCGCCTGCGCCGAAGCCGCGCTGTGGCGCGCGCAGCCGCTGCCGATGCCGCGCGTGGTCATGGCGGTCGACCTGGCGCTGCTGCAAATCCGTCCCGAACTGGCCGCGCGCGTGCTGGCGCATCTGCGCACCTGCAAGCTGGAGGCGGGCTGGCTGGAACTCGAAATCCCCGAGCACCTGCTGCTCGACACGCGCGAGGGCGCCGGCGTGCTGCGCCAGCTGAAAGCGGCCGGGGTGCGCCTGACGGTCGACGACTTCGGCAGCGCCGGCGCGGCCCTGGCCAGGCTGCGCGAGCTGCCGCTCGACGCCATGAAGATCGATGCCGCTTTCGTGCGCGCCATCGGCCTCGAGGGCGGCACCGACATGGCGGCCGCCATCGTCCACCTCGGGCGCGCGCTCGGCCTGCGCGTGCTGGCCCAGGGCGTGCATACCGAAGAACAGCTGGCCGTGCTGCACTCGCTCGGCTGCGACGAATTCCAGGGCGAGCTGCTCAGCCCTCCCCTGCGCGCGGCTGCCATGCGGGCGCTGCTGCGCGACCAACGCAAGACCGACCAGGCAACGAGCCCGACTCCGCATCGGGCCGCCCTTTCAACTCCCAAAAAACGAGGACAAAGCCGATGAACAACATGACCGACATGGCCGAGGAACTGGACATCAAGCTCCTGCTATCGACCCTGATGGCGCTCAAAAAAGGCGACTTCACGGCGCGCATGCCCTCCGACTGGAGCGGCATCTCGGGCAAGATCGCCGATACCCTGAACGAGATCATCGAGACCAAGGAAAAGATGGTGCACGCGGTCACCGACGTCTCGCGCGTGGTGGGGCGCGAAGGGCGCCTGACCCAGCGCGCCTCGGTGCCCAATGTGGTGGGCGGCTGGGCCACCATCATCAGCTCCGTCAACACCCTGATCGACGACCTGGTGCGCCCGACCACGGAAATGGCGCGGGTCATCGGCGCCGTGGCCAAGGGCGACCTGTCGCAGACCATGGCGCTGGAAGTCGATGGTCATCCGCTCAAGGGCCAGTACCTGCGCGCGGCCACCACCGCCAACACCATGGTGGAGCAGCTCTCCTCGTTCTCGTCGGAAGTCACGCGCGTGGCGCGCGAAGTGGGCACCGAGGGCAAGCTGGGCGGCCAGGCCCAGGTGAAAGGCGTGGCCGGCACCTGGAAGGACTTGACGGACTCGGTCAACTCGATGGCGGGCAACCTGACCTCGCAGGTGCGCAACATCGCCGAGGTGACCACGGCGGTGGCGAACGGCGACTTGTCCAAGAAAATCACGGTGGACGTGCGCGGCGAGATCTTGCAGCTCAAGGACACCATCAACGTCATGGTGGACCAGTTGCGCTCCTTCGCCTCGGAAGTAACGAGGGTGGCGCGCGAAGTGGGTACCGAAGGAAAGCTGGGCGGCCAGGCCTATGTGCCGGGGGTGGGCGGCACCTGGAAGGACTTGACCGACAACGTGAACTTCATGGCGTCCAACCTCACCGGCCAGGTGAGGAACATCGCGGCAGTGACCACCGCGGTGGCGAACGGCGACCTGTCCAAGAAGATCACGGTGGACGTCAAGGGCGAAATCCTGGAACTGAAAAACACCATTAACGTGATGGTGGACCAGTTGTCTTCCTTCGCATCGGAAGTGACGCGGGTGGCGCGCGAAGTGGGTACCGAAGGAAAGCTGGGCGGCCAGGCGCAGGTAAAAGGCGTGGCCGGTACCTGGAAGGACTTGACCGACTCGGTCAACTCGATGGCGGGTAACCTCACCGGCCAGGTGCGCAACATCGCCGACGTGACCACCGCGGTGGCGAACGGCGACTTGTCCAAGAAGATCACGGTGGACGTCAAGGGCGAGATCCTGGAACTGAAAAACACCATCAACGTGATGGTCGACCAATTGAATTCCTTCGCATCGGAAGTGACGCGCGTGGCGCGCGAAGTCGGCACCGAAGGCAAGCTCGGTGGCCAGGCCAACGTGCCCGGCGTGGCCGGCACCTGGAAGGACTTGACCGACGGCGTGAACTCGATGGCGGGTAACCTCACCGGCCAGGTGCGCAACATCGCCGACGTGACCACCGCGGTGGCCAACGGCGACCTGTCCAAGAAAATCACGGTGGACGTCAAGGGCGAAATCCTCGAACTGAAAAACACCATCAACGTGATGGTGGACCAATTATCTTCCTTCGCGTCGGAAGTCACGCGCGTGGCGCGCGAGGTGGGGACCGAAGGAAAACTCGGCGGCCAGGCCTATGTGCCGGGTGTGGGCGGCACCTGGAAGGACTTGACCGATAACGTGAACTTCATGGCGTCGAACCTGACGGGCCAGGTGCGCAACATCGCGGCGGTGACCACCGCCGTGGCGCGCGGCGACCTGTCCAAGAAGATCACGGTGGACGTGAAAGGCGAGATCCTGGAACTGAAAGACACCATCAACGTGATGGTCGATCAATTATCCTCGTTCGCATCGGAAGTGACGCGCGTGGCGCGCGAAGTGGGTACCGAAGGCAAGCTCGGTGGCCAGGCCAATGTGTCCGGCGTGGCCGGTACGTGGAAGGATTTGACCGAGAACGTCAACCAGCTGGCGGCCAACCTGACCAACCAGGTGCGCGCGATTGCCGAGGTGGCGACCGCCGTGACGCGCGGCGACTTGTCGCGCTCGATCCAGGTGGAAGCGCGCGGCGAGGTGTCCTACCTCAAGGACAACATCAACGAGATGATCCGCAACCTGAAAGAGACGACGCAGAAAAACGCGCAGCAGGATTGGCTCAAGACCAACCTGGCGCGCTTTACCCGCCTGCTGCAAGGCCAGCGCGATCTGCAGGCGGTGACGAAACTGATTTTGTCCGAACTGGCGCCGCTGGTGTCGGCCCACCATGGCGTGTTCTACATGATGGATTCGCAGGAGCTCGACGCGCGCCTGCGCATGATCGCCAGCTACGGCTACCGTTCCAGCCGCAAGCTGGCCACCTCCTTCCTGCCGGGCGAAGGCCTGGTCGGCCAGTGCGCGCTGGAGAAAAGCCGCATCTGGCTGACCGACGTGCCGCGCGATTACATCGTGGTCTCGTCGGGCCTGGGCGCGGCGCCGCCGACCAATATCGTGGTGCTGCCGATCCTGTTCGAGCAGCAGGTCAAGGCGGTGATCGAAATCGCCTCGCTCGACCGCTTCACCGAAACCCACCTGTCCTTCCTCGACCAGCTGATGGAATCGATCGGCGTGGTGCTCAACACCATCGAAGCGAACAGCCGCACCGAATCGCTGCTGACCCAGTCGCAGTCGCTGGCGCAGGAACTGCAGCAAACCAACCAGGAACTGGCCGAAAAGGCGCGCCTGCTGTCCGAACAGAACATCGAGGTGGAACGCAAGAACCGCGAGGTGGAACAGGCCAAGCTGGCGCTGGAAGAAAAAGCGACCCAGCTGGCGCTGTCGTCCAAGTACAAGTCCGAGTTCCTGGCGAATATGTCACACGAGCTGCGCACCCCGCTCAACTCCCTGCTCATTCTGGCACAGCAGCTGTCGGATAACCCGGAGGGCAACCTCTCGGGAAAGCAAGTCGAGTTCGCAAAGACGATCCACGGTTCCGGATCGGACTTGCTGACTCTGATTAACGACATTCTCGACCTGTCCAAGATCGAATCCGGAACCGTGACACTCGATGTGTCGGAATACCGCTTCTCGAACTTGCGTAACTACGTCGACCGCACCTTCCGCCACATGGCCGAAGCCAAGCACCTGGGCTTCACGGTGCTGCTGGCCGACGCCCTGCCGACCGCCGTGATGACCGACACCACGCGCCTGCAGCAGGTGCTGAAAAACCTGCTGTCGAACGCCTTCAAGTTCACCAGCCACGGCGAAGTCGCCCTCGAAATCTCGCTGGTGACGAGCGGCTGGACCAGCGACCATCCGAACCTGGTGCATGCCGATGCGGTGCTGGCGTTCTCGGTGCGCGACACCGGCGTCGGTATCGCGGCCGACAAGCTGCAACTCATTTTCGAAGCGTTCCAGCAGGCTGACGGTTCGACCGCCCGCAAGTACGGCGGCACCGGGCTTGGCCTGTCGATTTCGCGCGAACTGGCGCGCCTCCTGGGCGGCGAGATCCGGGTCGAATCGGTGGTCAATGCAGGTTCCATCTTTACCCTGTTCCTGCCTTACAACCGGGCCGGCTTCATCAACTACGACCAGGCGCGCCAGCCGCAGCCTGCGCGCCTGGCGCCACCGCCATCGACCGTGGTGTATGCCAGCACGGTCGCGCCGTACGACAGCGGCACCATCCACGCCGATCCGGCCGCGTCGCAGGCGCAGCTGGTCGAATACGCGTCGGTGCTGGATGACCGCGGCCTGATCGCCCCGGGCGACCCGTCGGTCCTGATCATCGAGGATGACGAACGCTTCGCAAAGGAATTGGTGGAGTTCGCGCGCGAGAAGAACTTCAAGGCGATCGTGACCCACCAGGGCGATTCGGCGCTGTCGCTGGCGCGCGATTATCTGCCGTCGGCCATCATGCTCGACCTCGACCTGCCCGATATCGACGGCTTCACGGTGCTCGACCGCCTGAAACGCGACCCCAGCACACGCCACATTCCGGTACACGTGATGTCTGGCCTGCGCGAGCGCGAAAAGGCGCTGCGCCAGGGCGCCATTTCGTACATCGCCAAGCCGGTTGAACGCGAAGCGCTGCAGGAAGAATTCACGCGCATCCAGAAGTTCCTGCTGGGCGGCAAACGCAGCCTGCTGGTGGTCGATGACGAGAAAATGCAGCGCGACTCGATCGTCTCCCTGATCGGCGACGCCGACCTGCGCATCGTGGCCGTGGAAACCGGCGCGGCCGCGCTGGAAGCGCTGCGCGGCTCGCACTTCGACTGCATGGTGCTGGACCTGACCCTGCCCGACATCAGCGGTTTTGATTTGCTCGACGTGATCGGCAAGGACCCCGCCCTGCGCGACCTGCCGATCGTGATCTACACCGCCAAGGAATTGAGCCGCAAGGAAGTGACCAAGCTTAAACGCTATGCCAAGACCATCGTCATCAAGGATGCGCGCTCGCCCGAGCGCCTGCTGGACGAAACCGCCCTGTTCCTGCACCGCTCGCACGCCTCGCTGCCGGAACTGCAGCGCCGCATGCTGGAAGAAATCCACGCGGCCGACGGCGGCCTGGCCGGACGCAAGGTACTGATCGTCGACGATGACCTGCGCAACATCTTCGCCCTGTCGTCCTTGCTGGAGCGCCAGCAGATGCAGGTGTCGTTCGCCGAAAATGGCCGCGACGGCATCGAGGTGCTGGAAAAAGACCCGACCATCGAGATCGTCCTGATGGACATCATGATGCCGGAGATGGATGGCTACGACACCATGCGCGCGATCCGGCGCATACCGAAGTTCAAGTCGCTGCCGATCATCACCCTGACCGCCAAGGCGATGAAGGGCGACCGCGACAAATGCATCGCCGCCGGTGCCTCGGACTACATCACCAAGCCGGTCGACGTGGCGCAGCTGCTGTCGCTGATGCGGGTGTGGCTGCATTGAACGGGCCAGCCAGGCAGGCCGGCACGCTGGCCACCGACGAACTGGAAATCGACCTGCTGCTGGAGGGCGTTTTCCAGCGCTACGGCTTCGACTTCCGTGCCTACGACCGGCCCAGCCTGAAACGCCGGCTGCTGGCCCTGATGGAAGAGCGTGGACTGGCCACGGTCTCGTTGCTGCAGGACCGCGTGCTGCACGATCCGGCGGCCGCTGCCGCCCTGCTGCGCGCGCTGAGCGTGCGGCCGGCCTTTTTGTTCGATGATCCGGAACAGGCGCGCCAGACGCGCGAGGTGCTGGGCGGTTGCCTGCGCGCGTCGGCGCTGCCCAAAGTGTGGCTGGCCGAGTGCGCGCACGCGGAGGAAGCGTGGTCGCTGGCGATTTTATTGGCCGAGCAGCAGATGCATCACCGTACCGAGATCTTTGCCACCGTCGCCAATGAGCAATTGCTGGCCGAAGCGCTGCAGGCCAGCATCCCGATGGAACGCATGGAGCAGTATCAGGAGAACTACCTGAAAAGCGGCGGCACGGCCAACCTGGCCGATTATTTCGAGGTGCGCGGCAAGCGCGCGGTACTGCTGCCGGCGCTGCGCAGCCGCATCACGTGGGCACAGTACAACCTGGTCACGGATGCCTCGTTCAATGAGTTCCAGCTGATTTTATGCCGGCGCGCGCTGGCCGATTTCGGTCCGGTCCTGCGCCAGCGCACCCTGCGCCTGTTCCACGACAGCCTGGCGCTGTTCGGTGTGCTCGGGATCGACCGTGAACTGGCGCCCGGCGACACCTTGGCGGCAAGCTACCAGCCGGTGTTTGCGCACCAGCCATGGTACAAGCGCGTCGCCTAGCCTCTTCAACGGCCGCCCGCGTACCATTGACGCGGCACGAACAAGGTATGTCCCGATGCCTGGGTAAAGATAATTCCTTCAATGCTCTCGGTCACACGACTTCGCTGGAGATAGCGCACCACATCTTCACCATGGTTATACAGGGACAAATCGCTCGGATGGCCGTACGGCGAGGCCTTCATGCTGATGAATATCTGATATCGCGGCTGCGCGCTGAAGAGCCCGACCTCGGTCCCGGTTTCCAGTATCGACACGGTATAGCCGCTTTCCAGCGCCGGCAACGTGGTGACGGCTTGCCTCTGGCTGACGGCAGACCAGAAAGCAATCGCTCCGACAAGCGGGCCGGCGAGCAGGGAAAACAGGGACAGCAGGAGTGGACGCTTCATCATGTCGTAGCGCGCGCGGGCTATTTATCAAAGGGGCACGATACCGCCCGGGAATGCCCTGGGAGAGGCGAACTACCGTGCCGCGGACGGCCGTTCGGCGATGCGGTCGCGCCAGGCCTGCAGGTTGGCCATACCTTCGGCGCCCGGCTTGAACTTCATCAGCCCGCGCGCGAATTCGAGCGCGCACCAGGCGGTGATGTCGGCCACCGTGAAGCGCTCGCCGGCCATGAATGGGCGGGTCGCCAGCTCGCGGTCGAGCCAGCGCGCGTGCTCGCGCATTTTCTCACCCTGCGAGGCGCCAAATTCGGGGAACTGCGGCTGCTCCAGCGCGGCCAGCCCGGGGTGCGTATGGCGCACGCAGTTGGCGATGCCCAGCATCAGATACAGCTCCACGCGGCGGTCGGCCATCTCGATGAAGGCACGCTCCTCGAAACCCTCACCCATCAGGTTCGGCTCAGGATGCAGGCCTTCCAGATAGGTGCAGATGGCGCGCGTTTCGGTCAGCACGCGGCCGTCGTCGAGTTCCAGCGCAGGCACGCGCGCCAGCGGATTCTTGGCGAGGAAACGCTCGCTCTTGTGTTCATTGGTCGCCAGGTCGATCATGACCGGCTCGATCCCGGTGATGCCTTTTTCGGCGATGAACATGGTCACGCGGCGCGGATTGGGCGCGAAGTTGCTGATGTAGAGTTTCATGGCATCCTTACAGAGGTTTAGTTGCGCGACTGGCCGGTTTCGAGCATGGTGCGCGCGGCGGCCGAGAATTTGGCGGCTTCTTCCTCGCTGGTGCCGCTCAGTTCGCGCGGCGATGGCGGCATCTGCAAGCCCTTTTCCACCGCCGGGCGGGCGCGGATGGTGTCGATCCAGCGTTTCAGGTGCGGCAGTTCCTCGATCGAGACGCCCGACCACTTGTGCGTGCGCACCCAGGCCCAGTTGGCGATATCGGCAATCGAGTAGTCGCCGGCCAAAAATTCATGATCGCGCAGACGGCCATCGAGCACGCGGAACAGGCGCCGGCTCTCGCCCTGGTAGCGGTCGATCGCGGGCTGGATTTTTTCGGGGAAGTAGCGGTAAAACACATTGGCTTGCCCCATCATCGGACCGATGCCGCCCATCTGGAACATCAGCCATTGCATGACCTGCGAGCGGCCCTTGGCGCCCTGCGGCATCAGCTGGCCCGTCTTTTCCGCCAGGTAGACCAGGATGGCGCCCGACTCGAACACCGCGAAGTTGTCCTCGGCACGGTCGACAATCGCCGGAATGCGCCCGTTCGGATTGATCGCCAGGAACCAGTCTTCCTTTTGCTGGTTCTGGTTCAGCTCGAGCGTGTGTAGGGTGTACGGCAAGCCCAGTTCTTCGAGCGCGATGGAGACTTTGTGGCCGTTCGGCGTGGGCGCCGAATAGAGGTCGATCATGGCATTCCTTTCCGGATGGATGACGAAAGAGCAATGCGCATCATAGCGTCAATTTGGCGCAGCCGCACGCGCTGTGCCACAATCGCCGCATGACCCGCCACCGCCCTCTTCCCGCCCTGCTGCGCGCCCGGCTTTATCAGCATCTGGCGGCGATGGAAAAGGCCGGCCTGCCGCCCGACCGGGCCTATGCGTTGCTCGATCTCGGCGCGGCCGGACGCGAACGGGTGGCCGCCTTTCGCAAGCTGGCGGCGCGTCGCAACGACCCAGCCAGCGCCGGCTTGGCCAGCGGCCTGTTCACCGTGTTCGAGGCACGCCTGGTGCGCGCCGCGCTGGCCGCCGGCAGTCCGCTGGAGACCTACCAGCGCCTGGCCGATTTTCACGCCACCAGGGCGCAGCAGTTGGCCACCTTGCGTTCGCGCATGGTGCTGCCGGTCGCGATCCTGGCCATCGCCCTGTTCGTGCAGCCGCTGCCGGCGCTGGTGAGCGGCACGCTGTCGGCGGGCGCCTACCTGTGGCGCGTGCTGGCGCCGCTGCTGGCGCTGGGCGGCGCGGCGCTGCTGGCGGCGCGCGCCTTCGCCTGGTTCGGCTCCGGCAGCGAGTCGCCCGCCCGGGCCGGCATCGAAGGCGCCCTGCTGGCGCTGCCGCTGTTCGGGCCGATGCACTTGCGCCGCAATCTGCGCGACTTTGTCGACAGCCTCGCCCTGCTGCTGGAAGCCGGCCTGCCGCTGTTCGACGCCATGCCCGTGGCCCTGGCCACGGTCGGCAACCGCATCGTGCGGGCCGACCTGGCGGCCATGGAGCCGGCGCTCGCATCGGGGGCCACCCTGGCGCAGGCCATCGCCGCATCACGCCTGGCCGACACCGGCCAGCTGCACGCGCTGGTGCTGACCGGCGAACAAAGCGGCACCCTGCCCGCCATGCTGCGCCGGCACGCCGCCAGCGAGACCGAATCGATCAACCGCTTCCAGCTCGATCTGATGGCCTGGCTGCCGCGCGTGTTCTATGCGCTCGTGGCGCTGTGGATGGCGGCGGGGATCCTCGGCAGTTCGCTGAGCGCGGTGGCGCCACCGTGAGCTGTTCCGTGCCACAATCGATCCCATGAAACCAATCCGAACTTACCTGCCGCTGCTGGTGCTCGTCGCCGGCTGCGCCAGCACACCCACGCCACCGCCGGCACCGACGCCCCCGGACGCCACGTTCAACTGGTACCGCGATGCCGCGCGCACGCAGCAGGTGCTGCGCATCGATACGGCCAGCTCGCTCATTACCGTCACGGTGCGGCGCGGGGGCACGTTCTCGCGCCTGGGGCACGACCACGTGGTCGCCAGCCGCAGCATCGAAGGTTTCGTCGCGCCCGACGCCGGCCGCGCCGACTTCCGCTTCCGCCTGGACCAGATGAGCGTCGACGAAACCGCCTTGCGCACCAAGGCGGGCCTGGACACCCAGCCCGACGCCGACGCCATCGCCGGCACCCGCACCAATATGCTCACGCGCGTGCTGGAGGCGGAGCGCTTCCCGCTGGTGACCCTGCATGCCGAACGCGCCGCCGGCAAGGGCGACACCTTGCGCCTGAAGGTCGAACTGCATGGCGTGTCGCGCACGGTGGAGGTGCCGGCCACGATTGAACGCAGCAAGGGTGGCCTTAGCGCGAGCGGCACCCTGATACTGCGCCAGAGCGACTTCGGCATCACGCCGATGTCGGTGATGGGCGGCGCCCTGACGGTGCAGGATCCGATGGAGCTGGCGTTTCGCATCGTGGCGACAGCGCCGCCGTAACGCTCAGGAATGAAGGAGCACCGGGTTGGCCGGGTCGGCGCTCCATTCGTACCAGCCGCCGTCGTAGACGCTGATGCGCTCCCATCCCATCAGCCACGCATAAAAGAACGCCAGCGAGGCGCGCCAGCCGGTGCCGCAGTAGAAGGCGTTGTGGCGGCCGGGATGGATGCCGCCCAGGCGCCACTGGGCGGCGATGGCGGCGCCAGCGCGCATGCGCCCGTCCGCGTGCTGGAAGTGGCTCATGCTGTTCACGTCGCCCTCGTGCCCGGCCCTGCCCCACAGCGCGCCGGGAATCTCGCCGCGCGCCGCGATGTAGCTGTAGCCCGAGGTGGCGCCGGTAAATTCGCTCCAGGTGCGGATGCTGACCAGGGCCGCATCGCTGCGCGCCAGCAGCTGGCGGGCCTGGGCCATATCGGTCATATAGTCGGGGCGGCCGGGAAACGGGGCGCCGAAGCCGTGCGCGGCCACCGGAACGCGCCCCGGGCCGGCGACGGTGGGCAGGCCGGCCGCGCACCACGCGGCAAAGCCGCCGTCGAGCATGCGCACATCCAGCACACCAGCGTACAGCAGCAAATGCGCCGCGCGCGCCGCCGCCAGCGGATTGCGTCCGTACACGATGACGGTGCTGTCGTGGCGGATGCCGTGCGCCAGCAGCGCCTGCAGCAGGACGGCATCGTCGACCTTGTTGAACAGAGGCGGCGCTTCCAGGATCCGCGTGTCGAGCCAGGCGGCGCCGCCGATGTGAGCCGCCTCGAAAGCGCCGGCCCCGGCGCAGCCCACTTCCAGCAGGCGCACGGCGCCGTCCTGCGCGAGCGTTGCCAGCTCGCCCGGCGCGAGCAGCTGGCGCGCGCGCACCAGGTCCTGGCGGGCGGCGGCAAGGGGCGGGCAGGCGGGCGGACGGGCATTCACGGCGGGTTTTTCGGGGAGCAAACCCGCTATTTTAAAGGGTTTGCCGCAAGCGGGCGTTCACAGCTGTATCGAGCACGGCAACTCGCGCTTTATTACTCATACATGATCTGCTATAACAGACATGCATCAGGGTCCAGAATGCCATGGCGGGAGTCACACCGTCCTGCTCACTTTTTCAAGGTGCACTTCGATGAACCCTCTTCTTGCCAATCGCGACGAGCGCGGCATCACCTTGCTGGTGCTCGGCTTTGCCAGTCTGCTGTTCGTCGGCATCATCGCCAATCTCGTGTTCGAGCTGGTGCAGGCGCGCGACCACGTCATCACCCAGAAAACCACCAGCGCCCGCGTGCTGGTCAAGGTGCTGGAGGAGCAGGCCGTCGACAGCGTGTTCGCGGTCGACCTGGCGATGCAGACCACCATCAAGGCGGTGCAGATGGTGCCGCGCGGCCCGGCCGACAGCAAACGCCTGATCAATGAATTGCTCGACAGTAGCATCGACAACCTGCCCTTCATCCGCGCCATCTGGCTGCTCGATGCGGACGGCAAGATGATTCACGACAGTCAAAAATTGCCGGGATCCTACAACCTGTCGGACCGCGCGTATTTCCGCCTCCATCGCGACCATCCCGACCATGGCATGCACATCGAGGGGCCGATCATCAGCAAGCTGGGCGTGCCCTTCATCAGTTTCAGCCGCCGCATCAACCGGCCCGACGGCAGTTTCGGCGGGGTCATCGTGGCCGCGCTCGAACCGAAATACCTGCGCCGCTTTTACGAATCGATCAAGGTCGGCAGGGATGGCATGGTGGCCCTGGTGCGCACCGACGGCGTGCTGATGCTGCGCATGCCGATCGCTAACCTGGTCGAAGGCAAGCGCCTGACCTTCCTCCC
This sequence comes from Massilia antarctica, assembly GCF_015689335.1. Taxonomy (GTDB): domain Bacteria; phylum Pseudomonadota; class Gammaproteobacteria; order Burkholderiales; family Burkholderiaceae_D; genus Telluria_A; species Telluria_A antarctica. The sequence continues at coordinate 6,271,829 of NZ_CP065053.1, forward strand.
CGATTTCAGGGCCTCGCCATCCCCGCCCGAGGCCGGCAGCTATACGGCCGACAGCAGCATCGACCATATCCGCCGCCGGTATTTCTACCAGCGCGTCAGCGGCCGGCCGCTGGTGGTCGTGGTCGCTCTGGGCGAGGAAGAATTGCTGGCCGACTGGTACAGCATGGCGCGCGCCTACATCGCAGTCTCGCTGGCCTTCCTGGCGGCGCTGGCCGGCCTGAGCTACCTGGCGCTGCGCGAACTGCACAAGCGCTACGGCCTGAACCAGGCGCTGCACAACAGCGACGATGCGCTCAGGGCGGCGCAGCAACTGGCCTTGATCGGCAGCTGGCGGCTCGACCTGGTCAGCCGCAGCGGACAGTGGTCGCAGCAGATGTACCGCCTGCTCGGGCTGCCGGCGGCGGACCAGCCGCCGCCGCTCAATGTTTTTCTGCAGCAAATCCACCCGGACGACCGCCATTTGGTCGAGTCGGCCGTTCGGCATGGCATGAACTGGTCGGGCGAGCTGCGCAGCAATCCCGCACTCGGCCCGCAGCGCTATTTCCATTCGCGCAGCACGGGCGTGCATGATGCCGCCGGCAATGTGACGGCACTGATGGGCACACTGCAAGACGTCACGGAGCGGCGCCAGTCCGACGAAAAACTGGACCTGGCCGCGCGCGTGTTCGCCTGCACGCGCGACGGCATCGTGGTCACCGACGCGGCCAGCACCATCGTGGCGGTAAATCCGGCGTTCGAGCGCATCACTCAGTACAGCGAGGCGGACGTGCTGGGACGCAATATCCGCATGCTGCGCTCGAACCTGCACGATAGCGATTTCTACCGGCAGCTATGGGAGACGATCGCGCGCGATGGCCATTGGCGCGGAGAAATCTGGACCCGGCGCAAGAATGGCGAGGTATTTCCCGAGTGGCTGACGGTGAGCGCGGTGTCGAGTCCGGAGCATGGCACGGCCGGCTATGTGGGCGTGTTCACCGACCTGAGCGACATTACCGAAGCCAACGAGCAACTGCAATTCATGGTCAACCATGATCCGCTGACGCGCTTACCGAACCGCTCACTGTTGAACGACCGGCTGGGACAGGCGATCGAGGCGGCGCACCAGGGGCAGCGGGTGATCGCCGTGCTGCTGCTCAATATCGACCGTTTGCAAAGGGTCAACGACAGCATCGGGCACGATGCGGGCGACCTGCTGCTGCGCGAAATGGCCCAGCGCCTGCTGCTGCGCCTGCATCCGGGCGATACCCTGGCGCGCATCGGCAGCGACGAGTTCGTGCTGGTGTTCACGCACATGGACGACAATGACGACATCAACGCCGCCGCCCAGCAAATGCTCGACACGGTGGCCGCGCCCTGCCAGTTGCTGGGACACGAGGTGGTGGTCACCGCCAGCGTGGGGATTGCCCTGTTTCCGCTCGATGGCGTCACGGCAAGCGACCTGATCAAGAATGCGGACACGGCCCTGTCGCACGTCAAGAACAGCGGGCGCAACAGCTTCCGCTATTTCACATCCGAAATGAACACGCGCGCCTTGCACTGGATGGCGCTGGAGCACCGCTTGCGCAACGCCTTGGGACGCGCCGAATTTTCGCTGTTTTACCAGCCCCAGGTGCGGCTGGACGACAAGCAGGTATGCGGCGCGGAAGCGCTGATCCGCTGGCGCAGTGCCGAGCTGGGCATCATTTCGCCGGCCGAGTTCATTCCCCTGGCGGAAGACTCGGGCTTGATCGTCGAGATCGGCGAATGGGTGATCCGCACGGCTTGCGCGCAGAACAAGGCATGGCAGGATGCCGGCTTGCGCGCGCTGCCGGTGGCGGTGAACGTGTCGGCGCACCAGATCACGGCCGGCACCCTGCCGGCGATCGTGACAAGCGCCCTGCTGCACAGCGGCATGGAGGCGCGCTACCTGTCGATCGAACTGACCGAAAGCGTGCTGATGCAGGAAGCCGAGCTGGCGATGGCCCAGATTGCCGAGCTGCGCGGGCTTGGCGTGGCGGTGGCGCTGGACGATTTCGGTACCGGGTATTCCTCGCTCAGCTGCCTGAGTCGGTTTGCGCTGGACAAGCTGAAAATCGACCAGAGTTTCGTGCGCAATATTACCGACGATGCCAAGAGCGCGGCGATCGCCAAGGCCACGATTGCGCTTGCGCTTGGCCTCGGGATCACGGTGGTGGCGGAAGGGGTGGAAACCCGCGAACAGCTCGATTATCTCGATGCCGCGGGCTGCGATGAGGTGCAGGGATATATCTTCAGCCGCCCGGTAGCGGCCGAGGAGTTTGTCGCCCTGCTGGTGGCCGATGGGGTGCCGGCCGATTAGTGGTGCCCGGCGATATGGCGCCGGACCGCGGCATCGGCTTCGCTGAACGAGCTCGCTTCGATGGAGCGCTGAAGGAGGATCGCGGCGCTGATCTCGCCGGCGGCAATCTTGGCCAGGACGCGCGGATGGATGTCGTCGTTGCCGGGCCCGACGCCGGGAACCGAACTGAGCATGCGCTCCAGGCGTTTGATGCTCCTGAACTGTTCGTCCTGCTTCAGATACATCATGTACAGAGCGCACATGCACATGAGGAACATCGTTAACGCCAGGTCTTGGAATTCCATGCTGATTCTCCGGTGTGAGTGGGATGACAAGTAAATTGCCGTAATCACAGTAAGTCAACGATCGCGCAAGTGCCAGCCGAACGACTGCTTTCGGTGACGACCATCAACAGCGACCGGCCCCTGCGACGCCGCTCAATCTCGCGCCCGCCCGCCAGGGCCAGTGTGTAAGATAGTGCGAACACGTGTGGAGCAGACGCATGATCTGACGACACTGATTGGAGGAACGACTTTGCGAACGATGCCGGAAACACGTGCCTGGGTGCGCATGCCCTCGGGCCGCCGTCTCGACCTGCTCAACCCCACGCCGTTCGACTGGGACGACAGCGATCTGGCGATCGGGTTGGCCCGCACCTACCGCTGGGGCGGACATTCGGTATGGCCGCTGCCGCTGTCGGTCGCCCAGCATTCGATCGCCGTCATGCAGTTGAGAAAAAACGCGGCGGGCGGAACGCTCGACCCGCTCACCGAACTGCGCGAACTGCTGCACGATGCCGAGGAAGGCTTGCTGGGATTCGACGCCATTTCCGTCATCAAACCCTTTCTTGGCGACGCCTTCCGCAGCCTGACCCTGCGCCTGGAACAAGTCATTTTCCTGCGCTACGGTCTGCCCGGCTGGACCGTTCGGGAACACGCCGCGCACAAGCGTGCCGACCGCCTCGCCGCCGCCAGCGAAGCGGTGCACGTTGCGGGCTGGACCAGGGAGGAGGTGAAACACACCTTGAAAATTTCCGCCAAGCCCCAGAGCGACGATCCCCTGTTTCCCGTTTACGGCGGCAGGCCGTGGGAGCCGTGGACACCCGACCTGGCTTGTTCCCGCTTTCTCGATGAGCTGAACCGGCTCAAGGCCGGCCTGTGAGCGCCCGCCCGCCGCCTTGCTCACCTAAGCCACGGATTTCACAGGCTTTTTGACGATATCCACAAGAAGTGTGGATAACATTGTGGATAAGCCCCACCGGGCACCGCTTAGCGCCCGGTTTTACGCGGGTTTCTACAAAATGCCCGTTCGGCAGGCAGCAATTAAGTTGAATAAAATCATGAACTTAAAACGACCCTGACCGCGCGGGGAAACTGTCCATTCGGCAAATTTCTACACGGAGGCAAAACAGGGGATAACTCGTGTGGTCTTTGACAAAGTCCCCCAGCTGTCATAGTGTGGAGCCATGCCCGCATCCTCCTCCGACAACGCCCCGCAGGGCGACCTTCTCATCATGGACGACGACCCGTCCGACCCGTCCACGCCTCCGGCGCAGGAAAGCGCTCCCTGGCGCATCCTGATCGTCGACGACGATGTGGACGTCCACGTGGTGACCAAGTTTGCGCTCAGCAATGCCCAATTCCAGGGACGGCGCCTGTGCTTCCTGCACGCCTACAGCGGCAAGGAAGCACTCGCCACCCTGCGCGCCACACCCGATATCGCGCTGGTGTTGCTCGACGTTATCATGGAGACGGACGATGCCGGCCTGCGCGTGGCGCGCCAGATCCGCGCCGACCTGCACAACGAGCTCGTGCGCATCGTCCTGCGCACCGGGCAACCGGGCCAGGCGCTGGAACACAGCATCATTTGCGATTACGACATCAACGATTTCTGGTCCAAGGCCGACCTGACCACGCGCAAGCTGTTTACCACCGTGATTGCTTCGCTGCGCGCGTATGCCGGCCTGCAGGCGGCCGCGGCCGACCGTGCCGCGATGGCTGCCGAACTCGACAAGGCGCGCCAGCTGCAGGCGCTGCTCGGCCAGCAAGCGCTGGTGCTCAAGCTCGACCCCAAGGGCCGCATCGTCGAAGCCAGCGAGCGCCTGTGCCAACTGGCCGGCGCCCGTCCCGAGGCGCTCGTCGGACACGATCTGCACGCCTTGCATGCAGGTGCATTTCCCGAGCCGCTGGTGCTCGACATCAAGCTTACCTTGGCGCGCGACGGCGCCTGGTCGGGCGACATCCAGACCCGTGCGGCCGACGGCAGCGCCCTGCACCTGCGCTGCGCCCTGCTGGCGCTGAGCGAGCCGGGCGGCGCGCCTTACGAATACGTGGCGGTGGCGACCCTGCGCGACCCGGCGCCGGGCGCTTGACGGTGCCGGCCGCGCCTGTCCGGGCGCGCACAGGCGCGGCGGCCTGAACAGTTGCGCCTGAGCGGCCCTGCCTGAGCGGCCCTGCCTGAGCGGCCCTGCCTGAGCGGCCCTGCCTGAGCGGCCCTGCCTGAGCGGCCCTGCCTGAGCGGCCCTGCCTGATTACTTCCACGCGTTGCGGGCACGCTCGCGCACCAGCATGCGCACGCTGTCGGGCATGGGTTTGCGGCTTTGCGGGGTGTCGGCCGTCATCCACACCGTTTCCTCGAAGTGCTTGAGCATGGCCGGGCTGATGAAGCGCGTGCGCGCCGCGTACACATGGCGGTCGCCCATCTGGGCTTGCTGCTTGATGAAGAACCGGTTCGGCACCACCAGGTGCAGATGCTCCTTGGCGCGGGTCATGGCCACGTACAGCAGGCGGCGTTCCTCCTCGATATCGGCGGCATTGCCGGTACTCATGTCGGACGGAATACAGCCGTCGACCACGTTGAGCACATGCACCGACTTCCACTCCTGCCCCTTGGACGAATGGATGGTCGAGAGAATCAGGTAATCCTCGTCCAGATGGGGCGGCCCGGCACGGTCGCTGGTCGCCTCGGGCGGGTCGAGCGTGATTTCGGCCAGGAAGGTTTCGCGCGAGCCATGGCCGCCCGCCAGGCGCGCCAACTGTTCCACATCGGCCACCCTTACCTGGGCATCGTCATGCATGCGTTCAAGGTGCGGCAGGTACCAGTTCTTGACCAGCTCGATATCGGCCGGCCAGCGCAGCCCCGGCGCGCGCAGGGCGCGGAACAGGGCGACGAATTGCGGCCAGTCGCCGCCGCTCTTGGCGGGCGCGGCAAATTGCTCGACCGCATGCAACGGCTCGGCCGCCTCGGCGACCGCATCGAGCAATCGGGTGGCGGTGGCGGCGCCGATCCCGGGCACTAGTTGCACCACGCGAAACCCGGCCACTCTCCCGCTCGGATTCTGGGCAAAGCGCAATACCGCCAGCACATCCTTGATATGGGAGGCTTCGAGGAACTTGAGGCCGCCAAATTTGACGAAGGGGATGTTGCGGCGCATAAGTTCGAGCTCTAGCGCGGCGCTGTGGCTGGCCGCGCGGAACAGCACCGCCTGCGCCTTGAGCGCCATGCCCGTCTCGCGGTGCTCCAGGATGCGATTGCAGACCCAGCGCGCCTGCTCGGCTTCATCGGGAATGAGCACCACTTGCGGCAGGACGGTCGAGACCTTGTCGGTCCACAAGGTCTTGGCGTGGCGTTCGAGCGCGGCACCGATCACGGCGTTGGAAGCGTCCAGGATCGGCTGGGTCGAACGGTAATTGCGGTCCAGGGTGACGATGCAGGCTTCCTGGGCGAATTGTTTTGGGAAGTCGAGAATATTGCGCACCGTGGCGCCCCGGAAAGAATAAATCGACTGGGCATCGTCCCCGACCACCATCACGCCCTCCCCGCCCGGCTTCATGCCCATCAAGATCGCGGCCTGGAGGCGGTTGGTATCCTGGTACTCGTCGACAAGGATATGGTCGAACTGGCCGCCTATATGCGCGCCCAGGTCGGGATCAGCCGCCATCTCGGCCCAAAACAGCAAAAGATCGTCGTAATCGAGCACGTTCTGTTCCTGCTTGGCATCGACGTAGGCGCCGAACAGGGTCTTGAGCTGGGATTCCCATTCGCTGCACCAGGGAAAGGTACTTTGGAGCACCAGCGCCAGGGTCTCGCGGCTGTTGACCACGCGCGAATAAATCGCAAGGCAGGTTCCCTTGAGGGGAAAGCGCTTGTCGGTCTGGGTCAGGCCGATTTCGTGGCGCACCATGCCCATCAGGTCTTCGGAGTCGCCGCGGTCGTGGATGGTAAACGATTCCTCCAGGCCGATACGGCCGGCGTAGTCGCGCAACAGGCGCGCGCCGATGCTGTGGAAGGTGCCGGCCCAGGGCAGACTGGCCGGGGGCTGGCCGCCGCGCGCACCCATGATGCGGTGCAGGACATTGCCGGCGCGTTGGGTCATTTCGCTGGCGGCGCGGCGCGAAAACGTGAGCAGCAGGATGCGCTGGGGATCGGCGCCGCTCATGATCAGGCGCGCCACCCGGTGCGCCAGGGTATTGGTCTTGCCAGACCCGGCGCCGGCGATCACCAGCAAGGGCCGCGCGCTGCCGGCGGCCACGCCGATGTCGTGCTCGACAGCGGCACGCTGGGCGGGATTGAGGCTGGCGAAGGGATCGTCGGGGGAAACGGCAAGGGGAACAGCGGTCATGGCGGGCATTCAAACGGGAGTTGACATGACTGTACATTTATCCAGTATTATTGCGCAAGTAAAAACCTTCACGGTTTTCCGGCGCGGGGTCCATGCCCGCTGCATAGCGGTCTTGAAAGCGACGGTCAAATTTGCCCTATGCGCGCTAAGTAGCCGTTTCTAAAGCGCTTTTTGGGATATCCACAATCGCTGTGGATAACTTTGTGGATAATCCCCTCTTGACAGTCCGCAAGCGTGTAACGATGCGGGTTTCAACAAAATGCTCATTCGTGAGGCAGAAATTATGCCTATATAAATCAAGCACTTACAAAGTCAATGGGGAAGGCGCTAAAAAATATTAAGAAATTTCCTACAAGATTTTTTTGTGCATAACCGCTGGTCTTGCACGCAGCCGAAGGCGGGTGGTTCGATAACATTCTGATACGCATATGGGGCCCCTTATGCCAGCCCTGCGCCACCACCCTGCACCGTTCAATGCGCGAGCACCTCGCGCCGGCGCTGCGGTTCCAGCAAGACCCGGGCGATCACGTCGGGATGGATATCCTGCGCCTTGAGGTACTCGATGGCGCACACCGTGTTGCTGCTTTCCTGGACCGAGATGGCATGGTTGACGATGTCGCGCTGGCGCACGTCCTGGCGTTGATACGCTGGTTCGGCCACGGCGAAACCGCCGCTGTCGGGGCGTTGCTGTCGATTCATGTTGTGATTTCCTTACAGGGCATTCAGAACGGCGGAAAGGGAACCCGATACTGCCTAGGGAGTATCCATCAATAAAGATCAAAGTCAATGTCAAGGTTCCATCGAAACGGCAAAAAATATGCTTGAAGCATAGGTTTTCAGTCGCCATTTTTACAAGGGGCAACACAGCGCCGGCCCCTGGCGACGCCGCCTACAATCCGGTCAGGCGCCAGTGCGCATGCCACCATGAGGAACGAGGACATCATGACAATTCCACCTGAAAAAATCACAAGCGAACCCCCGCTCAATCCGGGTGACGAAGCCACGCCGGGCACACCCGGCGCGGCCGAGGATCTGTGCGAGGCCTGCGGCGGCAAGGGCAAGCTGGCCAACGGCAGCGCCTGCGCGCAATGCGGCGGCACGGGACGCGTGATGCGCGGTATCGGCGGCGGCTGAGCCCGCGTGGACAGACGCGCGGGCCGGCGCGATAATGCAGCATGACCGACCCGTCCCTCCCCGCCCGCCCGCGTCCGCAATCGCTGACCGACCTGTTCGTTTCATTTACCTTGCTGGCGCTGCAAGGCTTCGGCGGGGTGCTGGCGGTTGTGCAGCGCGAGATCGTCGAGCGCAAGCAATGGCTGACCTACGAGGAATTCCTGGAAGACTGGGCCGTCGCCCAGATCCTGCCGGGGCCGAACGTGGTCAACCTGTCGATGATGATCGGCGGACGCTATTTCGGCCTGGCCGGTGCGCTCTCGGCGCTGGCAGGCATGCTGGCCCTGCCGCTGGTGCTGGTGCTGCTGCTGGCCCTGCTCCATGCGCGCTTTATCGATCACCCGGGTGTGTCGGGCGCCCTGCGCGGCATGGCGGCGGTATCGGCCGGGATGATCGGCGCCACCGGCCTGAAGCTGTCCCTGGCGCTGTCCAGGAATCCGATGCCGCGCCTGTGGTGCTGGATCCTGTGCGTGGCCGGCTTCGTGCTGGTGGCGCTGCTGCGGGTGCCGCTGCTGTACGTCCTGGCCGGCGTTGGCGGGCTCGGCTGCTGTCTGACCTACCAGCGCCTGCGGCCATGAGCGCGCCGCAGATCGTCCTGAGCTGGAGCGACTGGCTCAGCCTGTTCGGGCACTATTTGATGCTGTCGCTGATGTCGGTCGGCGGCGCCATCTCGACCACCTCGGAAATGCATCGCTACCTGGTCGAACAGCATCATTGGCTGACCCAGGCGCAATTTAACGACACAATTGCGCTGGCCCAGGCCGCGCCGGGGCCGAACGTGCTGTTCGTCGCGCTGATGGGCTGGCAGGTGGGCATGAACGCCGGCAGCACCGGCGCCGCCTTCCTCGGCGTGGCGGTCACTATGCTCGGCATCCTGATTCCCTCGACCGTGCTGACCTATTTCGCCGCCCAGTGGGGCCATCGCAACCGCGATTTGCGGGCCGTGCGCGCCTTCAAGCAAGGCATGGCCCCGGTCGTCATCGCCCTGCTGCTGTCGACCAGCTGGATCCTGGGCAGCGCCGGCGGTCGCCTGGCCGCCGACTGGCCGCTGTGGCTGCTCGCAGTGGCGAGTGCCGTCCTGATCTGGCGCACCAGGCTCCATTTGCTGTGGATCCTGGCCGGCGGTGCCGTGCTCGGGTGGCTGCAACTGGTCTAGCCCGGATGTGTCGTGCCCCTTGGACCGGCGCGCCCCGCAGGCGGGTTAAGCTGATGGTGCGCCAAGGTCAAACACCGCCTGCACGCTGCGCGCATGCAGGCTGCGATCGAACCACTGTTCAAGCTCTGCCTGAGTTGCCTGAGCGATGCGCTGCATTTCCGGCGCCGGCAAGTCACCGAACCGGCTGCGCAACAGGCTGCCCAGCACCCCGCGTAGCGCAATGACTTGTCCTTCCGCTTTGCCTTCCGCTTTGCCTTCCGCTTTGCCTTCCGCTTTGCCTTCCGCTTTGCCTTCCGCTTTGCCTTTCGCCATGCCTTCGGCGCTTCCCTTTTGAAAGCCGAGTTCCTCGAACTGCTCGGCCCAGGTTGCAAGCTTACCGCCCATGTCAGCACCCTCCTCCACACTATCAACCACGCACAATTCCTCTTTGCTGGCTCCGCGTGCCAGCAGTGCGTTGATCCACACCTGAACCGAACGCCGCAGGTTGGCCTGGGGTGAACCCTTGAACCATGTGGTCAGCGCAGCAAAGACATTTTTTGAGACATCGGGGGCGACCGAAAGTTCAAGCCGGAACAGCAGCGCCAGCAAGCTGGCGTTCGCTTCCAACTCTGACTTGTCCAGGCGCTGCTGGTCGATCAGCACGTAGCGCTGGGATGGCTGCAAGGCCGCCAGCTCGGCTGGCGCTTGCATGAGGAGTCCAGCCAGCTCCAGGCTGGCACTCCAGCGCGGCACACCATTGTAGAACACCAGCGGCAGCACCGGCGGCAACAGCAAGCCAGGGGACAATTCGTGGCCCTTGACCAGGTCCTGGTACAACAAGCCGACGTAGGTCTGCATGCGCAAGGCCATCCAGCGGTCCACGCCGGACTGGCATTCGATCAGGATGTACACGTACAGGAACTGCTCGCCAATCCGCACGCGCCAGACAATATCGTCCTGGCGTGCCGACAAATGATCGCTCACGTACGCCGGGTTGACCCGCTCGAAGGCCGATAGCGCAACGTCGTCGAGCAGGGTGAAGGACGTAAAATTCGTGATCAGTTCGCGCACCAGTTCAGAGTGGGCGAACAGCGAGCGGTATCCGAGGTCGTGAGGGGTAGGCATGGCGCATTGTAGCGAGCGTCCATGCACTGCCTTTGCGCTACCTCAGGCGTGTGCGGCGGCCCTTCAGCGACTTCCTCGCATTTGTTTCTGCAATAAATAACTCTTCCTGCCGTGCCTGCATATCAGCCATGATGGCTTTTTCATGCTAGCCAGGCGGCACTGGCGCCTGAACCGGCGGCCTCACTCCAGGCAGACGCTTCATGCAGCCCGACCGGGGCGGACGGGGCGGCCTCGAACGATGTATCGGCCTCGCCTATCGCGGCAGGCGCGCGCCAGCGCCAACGTCGCCACGGTGGCGTCGACCTTGACCCGGCACGCCGCAACGGCGGTGACGGCGTCGATCCCTACGCATGAAGTAGTTGGGCTAGCGGTCTCCGACAAGGCATACTTGCGCATCACTCACCACTTGGACGGACCGATGCTCGAACTTTTATCAGAACACGCCTGTTTCGGCGGCGTACAACGCTTTTACCGCCACGCCTCGGCGGCGATCGGCCTGCCGATGCGCTTTTCCGCCTTCATTCCGGCCGTGCCCGCCGGCCAGACCTTGCCGGCGCTGTTTTACCTCGCGGGCCTGACCTGCACCGAAGAGACCTTTCCAAGCAAGGCCGGCGCCCAGCGCGCGGCGGCGCGCGAGGGCCTGATCCTGATCGCGCCGGACACCAGTCCGCGCGGCGCCAGCATCGCCGGCGAAACCGATGCCTGGGACTTCGGCGCCGGCGCGGGCTTTTACCTGGATGCCACCGAGGAGCCGTGGAGCAAGTATTACCGCATGTTCAGCTATCTGCTGGAACTGCACGCGCTGGTGCTGACCGAACTGCCCGTCAATGGCGCCAAGGTCGGCATTTTCGGACACTCGATGGGCGGGCACGGCGCCCTGGTCACCGCCTTGAAACGCCCCGACCTGTTCCGTTCGGTGTCGGCCTTTGCGCCGATTGCCGCGCCCAGCCGTTGCCCATGGGGCGAAAAAGCCTTCAGCGGCTACCTCGGCGGCGACCGCGACGCCTGGAAGCAGTACGATGCAAGCGAACTGATGCTGGCCATGCAGGCGCCCTTCCCCGGCGGCATCCTGATCGACCAGGGCCTGGCCGACAAGTTCCTGGAACAGCAGCTGTATCCGGAAGCCTTCGAGGCGGCCTGCGCCAAGGCCGGCCAACCGCTCGACCTGCGGCGCCACCCTGGCTACGACCACGGCTACTACTTCATTTCCACCTTCATCGACGACCATCTGCGGTTTCACAGGGCGCAACTGGGCTAAGGCCCGTCGCGGCGGCCATCGCGCGCGCGGACCAGCCGCTGCGCGCGATGGCCGCGCGGCTGCGCTCAGATCGTCCCTGCCGCCGGGCTGCTGCGTCCGGCGTTGATGCGTGACCAGGCGCGCACCCGTAGCGACAAGGACAGCAGCAACGCGCCGCTGACCAGCGCGTACACCCCGACGATCGTGGCCAGCATGACAGCCCCGGCGCCGAGCGGAAACAGCAGGGCGATCAGGCCAAACACGATCGAGGCCATGCCGCTGAGCAGCAACAGCCAGTCGCCGCGAATGAACTTGCGTACCCGGATGGCGATGACGATATCGAGCACGCCGCTGACCAAGGCATTGGCCCCCATCAGAAGGATCAGGGTCAGCAGGGTGATCGCCGGATTGAAGGTGGCGAGCACGCCGACGGCCAGGCTGACCAGGCCGAACAGCATCAGCATCCACCAGTGCCGGTCGTCCCTGCGGTTCTTGACGGCCCCGAAAATCCAGACCGCGCCACCGAGCAGCGCAAACGCGGCAAACAGGGCCGCAAGAGTAAGCAAGGTGACTGCGGGCCACGCAATGGCGAGCACGCCGAACACGATGGCAATGGCACCGCGCGCGGCAAGCAGCCACCAGTTCCGCAGAAGCGTATCGTTCATGGCATTTTCCTCCCTCTTGAATCAGACAGCGCCCGTCCGGTTTTGATCGGCGCGCAGGCCCCCGGTCTGCGATAAATCAATCGGGCGTCATAAAACCAGTGCGAATACCACGGCATCAACGCAAACCCATGGTTCCGCCATGCGGTGCGCGCTCGTGTCAGTAGTTGACGAAATTTGTGCAACCCACGTGCGCTTCGCCTGTCGAAGCACTATGGCGACCGATCGACGATTCAAAAACCGCATGCATGCCGGCAAGCTTCTGGCCGTGGCACTGGCGCCCTACGCCGGCCGCGCCGATGCGCTGGTGCTCGCCCTGCCGCGCGGCGGCGTCCCGGTCGGCTTCGCCATCGCCAGGGCGCTCGGGCTGGCGCTCGATGTGCTGCCAGTCCGCAAGCTCGGCCTGCCCGGCCACGAAGAATTCGCCATGGGGGCGATCGCCGGCGGCGGCATCCGCGTGCTCAACATGGCAGCCATCCGCGCGCACCGGATCGGCCGAGAACCGATCGATGCCGCATGCGCGCGCGAAGAACACGAGATCGCGCGGCGCGAGCGCCAGTACCGGGGCGCACGCCCCGAACCCGGGCTTGCCGGGCGGACCGCCATCCTCGTCGACGACGGGCTCGCTACCGGCTCGACCATGTGCGCGGCCGTGCGCGCGGGGCGCGCGCGCGGTGCGGCGCGCGTGGTGGTGGCGGTGCCAGCCGGCGCACCGGACAGCTGCGCCACGCTGGCCGCCCAGGTCGACGAACTGGTCTGCCTGATCCGCCCGGCGGACTTCGGCGCGGTCAGCCGGTGGTACCGGGAATTCGGCCAGACCAGCGACGAGGAAGTACAAGACCTGCTGGCCATTGCCTGGCGCGACCAAGCGCTGGCACAGCGTTCATCCACCAATGCAAGCGAACGGAGGCAATCATGAAACAGATGTCCGAACACGATCTTCACCTCGGTAAATGGCTGGGCGGGGCTGCGCTCGGCGCGCTCGCCATGTACATGATGGATCCGGACCGGGGCGGCCCGCGGCGGATCCGGTCCGCGGAACGGCTGCGCGAACTCGGCCATCAAGGCGGCGACCTGCTCGAAAAAGTCGTGCACGAGGTGGGCGAGCGCATGGGCGCGAGCGGGGCCGGGTCCGGCGGGCAGGCGTCCGCCGGCGCCACCGCGCAGGGCGCCGCCAACTCACGGCAGGCGACGGCGGCCAAGGACGACCTTGCGGAGCGGCGCTCATCGCCGGCACGCTCGCCATGGCCCGCATCGCCGCGCAATGCCGCCATGCCCGGCGGCGGTTTGCCGGGCATGGCCGGCCAGCCGACCCGGCGCATGCCGCTCGCCGCGGCCATCGGTGTCGCCGGGGCGGCATTGCTGATACGCTCCCTCGGTAGCGGCGCCTGGCCCGGCTTGGCGCGCCAGCAAGGCCGCGGCGACACAACCGAGATCGACAAGACCATCCGCATCGAGGCCGCGCCCGAGCAGGTGTACGAGCTGTGGGCCAACTACGACAACTTCCCGCGCTTCATGGCCAACGTGATCGCGGTGCACGAGCTCGGCCAGCACCGCTCGCACTGGGTCGTCAGGGGGCCGGCGGGCAGCGAGTTCGAGCTCGATGCCGTGCTGACCGAGCAGGTTCGCCCGCGTCGGCTGGCATGGCGCAGCGCGCCCGGGGCCGAGGTCGAGCAATCGGGGTCGGTCCGCTTCGAACCGTCGCAGGGCGGCACCCTGGTCACGGTCCGGCTGTCTTACCGCCCTCCGGCCGGCGCCTTGGGCAAGGCGGTGGCAACCTTGTTCGGCGCCAATCCCGAACAGGAACTCGAGGAAGACCTGAACCGCATGAAACAGCTGCTGGAGGGCGGCCCGCCCCAGGGCGAGGCAAAACAGACACACGACAACACGACGTTTCGACAGGAATAGGGCCGCAGGCGCGCGCGGCGAGCTCGTTCCGGGGCGTGACAGGCATGGAAGTACAGTGCCGCCCCGGAGCGGGGCCGTCAATCGTTCAGGGGCGCGCGCCGGATAATCGATCGGGATCGCGGGCGCCAAACCCGGCCAGGATGGCCGACGCGCGCGCCGCCGTTGCCGCGTCGACCGCGTTAACCATCAACATGCATTGCCCGCGCTGGGCGGGGTTTGCATAGTTGCGATCGTAGACGTGCTGATCGCTTTCGATCGGCGTGTTACCCACCAAAAAATTGCCTTCCACCGGACCCGCTTCATCGTCATGCACCTTGAGCTCAAGCGCATCGGAACCGAAGCCATCGGCGAGCAAGGCGGCGCGTGCCTGCTCCGCCGTGTCGAACTTGTCGAACATACCCATCACCGCATGATTGATCATGACACTATCCTTCTTCTGGCTGCACATCGGAATTCGACCAGCGCGAGGCCGGACAGTTCAGTGCAGCCCTGTCACCGGCGTTTCCGCCACTGCAGCCTCCGCAGCCACGGCGGCCGGGACGGCGGCGCCGACACCCAGCGCGCTCACCAGCAGATTGAGTTCCTCGTCGATAATAAAACCGGCGGCCGATGTCACGGTGAGCAGGATATCCGGGGCCATCGACGAGGCAATCGCAAACCCTTGCACGTAATCGACGCCGATATCGGCCAGGGTTTGCACGGTAGCGCCATCCTCGGCCCATTCGGCGATCGTTTTCATGCCCAGGTTGACCGCCAGCTTGACGATGGCCTCGACAATGGCGACGTCGGCCGGATGCGCGTTCATATTGACGATGAAGTTGCCGTCGATCTTGAGTATGTCCGCAGGCAATTCCTTGAGGTAAGAGAAAGAGGTATAGCCGGCGCCGAAATCGTCGAGCGCCACCTTGACGCCGAAATTGCGCACCTGCTCGATGAAACGCCGCGTGTTGTTCAGGTCGTGCAAGGCCACGCTTTCGGTGATCTCCATGCACAGCCGGCTGGCGGCGTCGCGGTGGCGGCGCAGGATATCGATGGTGTCCTGGATGAAGCGCTCATCGTTGAGCGAGGCCCCGGACAGATTCATGCACACGAACTGGGTATTGACCAGCATCTCGGCGTGGCGCTCGATCCAGCTCAAGGTGGTCGAGAGCACCCAGCGGTCGATCACGCCGACCCGCCCGCTCTTTTCCGCCGCCGCGATGATCGGCCCGGCCGCCAGCAGGCTGCCGTCGGCTTCGCGCATGCGCAGCAAGACCTCGAAGTTCATCGAATCGTAAGGCATTTTGAGCGACATGATCGGCTGCATTTCGAGCACCATGCAGGCGGTCGCATCGTTCGCCGACAGGCGCTCGACCAGGTTCAGCTCGGACTCGCGTTCGTGAAAGGCCGTCGAATCGCGCTCGTACACGACCAGGCCATCGCGATGCCCGCTCTTGGCTTCGCGGCAGGCACGGTCGGCGGTCGAGACGGCATCCTTCATCTGCATGCCGGGCTGCACTTCGATCAGCCCGATCGAGCAGCGCACGTGGAAAGCCTTGTCGCCGACCCGGTACGGCGTGTTGCCGACCCTCCCGACCAGGCAGCGGCAAATCAGCGCCGCCACCCGGATCGAGGTTTCCGGCATGATGATCACGAATTCGTCGCCGCCCACGCGGCCGATCTGCTGTTCGCCGCTGAGCACGGCGCCGATCCGTTCGCACACTTGCTTGAGCACTTCATCGCCCGCGCTATGGCCGAACAGGTCGTTGATCAGCTTGAAGCGGTCGAGGTCGAGGTAGGCCAGGGTCAGCGGCTTCATGGACGCTTGCTCGAACACCCGCTCGATGCCGCGCCGGTTGAACACCTTGGTCAGCGCATCGTTATTGGCCATGAAGCGCAGTTGCTCGGTGGCCTTGTGCTGCTCGGTCGTATCTTGCAGCACGCCTTCGATCTTGCCGCGCGCCAGGGTCGCGCGCACCAGGTAGCAATGCGAGCCGTCGCGGTTTTCGATGCGCAGTTCGGCATCGGGCCGCTGCTCCACCAGGGCATGCAAGGTGCCCCACACCCCATCGGCGAAGAATTGCTGGAAGTTCATCGCGGCCGTGACCGGCGTGGCCGAGCCTACCATGCGCTGCAAGGCCGGGTTAGCGCTGAGGAATTGCCCGTCCAGGTCCAGAGTGAACAGTCCGACCGGCATGGCCTCGTAGGCGTGGCGCAGTTCGGCCTGGGCCGCGATGCGCTGTTCCGTTTCCTGGCGCATCTGTTCGGCCACCGCCAGCGCCGCCAGCAAGCTAGAGGCGAGCGCGGCCGTGACGCTGTTGACCAGGCCGGTCAAGTCGCGCACGCCGAGCGCGGCGGCGATCACTTCCGCCAGCCCGGACATCATCGTCACCGCGAACGAGGCGGCGAACCAGAACGCCACCCGGGTGTGCGGGCGCGACTGCGATGGCGACATCAGGCTGGCCAGCCCGAGCGTCATCAGCACCAGTCCGTACGCGACGAAGCCCCACATCGCCGGCAGGAAAAGATGGTAGGGTAAGACCACCGACAGTGCCAGCAGCGGCACGCAGCACCATTCGGCAAGGCGCAGCGGCGCCCGGTAACGCGTGTTGGCCAGGCGGTCGCGGAACAGGGTCTGGTACAGGGTCAGGGTCGAGACCGCGTACAGCGCAATCGTCAGCGCCCGCGACGGCAGCAGCCAGGCTGCCGGCACGATCTGGCCCAGCCACTGGATATCCCAGCCGGCCGAAAGCGCCCCCATGCGCAGGTTCAGGACCAGCCAGCCGGCCAGCAGCACATACAGGGCCTGGCGGTTGATCAGGGCCGTGGTCAGCACGAACAAGGTGAGCACGATCATGCCGCCGTCGAGCAGGCCCGACTTGCGGTGGTATTGCTGCACAGCCAGGGCGAGTTCGCCAGCCTGCCATTGCATGGCCGACAAGCGTGCCGGACCGATCAGCACGGTGCGGCACAGCAAGCGCAGCGGCATGCGCGACGCTTGCGCCGGCGCGGCCTGGAGTTGCGCGGGCGGCTGCGAGGTCAAGGTCAGCGCAAACCCCGCCATGAGGGGCGCCATGGCCCCGGCCGAGGCGGCGCGGCTGGAACTGCCGAGCGGGAGCAAGGTATCGCTATCCCAGCAAGCGATCTCGACCATATGACGCGAGGGGAATTCGATCACGCTGCCGGCCGGCGCGGCAGCGGCCATGCTGAACCACAGGGGATCGGGCGACATGCGCGTTTCGCGGTAGCTTACCTCGGGCAAGAGCGCCAGTTGTGCGCGCATCTGTTCGGGCGTCGCCTGCGCCCCCGCCTGCGCCATGATGCGCAAGGCGAGCGGCATGCCGGTGCTGGTGCGGTACTGGTTATTCCAGAACGCCAGCGCCACAACCGAGAGCAGCGCAATGCCGAGTGGAACGAGATAAAAGGAAAGCACGCGCAATAGCGTTTCGAGAGCGTGCTGAACGCTGTCGGGCAGCCTGCGGGACCAAGACATCGACGTTGACATAAGCGGCATCCGGCTAGACAGCGCACCGCCATTCCTTGCTGTTAGGCGGCAATCATGTCAAAGCATACATCGTTACCGTCACGCCGTCCTGCTTTGATTGCCTACGCGGCGAGCCCAACAACAACAGCGCCTGCGGCCTGCTGACCGCGCGGCAAGCCATGTTTCCAGACGGAAGTAACGTGGCGGCCGAGATCGATATCCGGATGGCGCGTGCGGCAAAAGAAATCAAGCAGGGGATGGCGCGCCGCTTCCCAGCGTTCCTGGCCGCTGGCGATGTCGAAGTACATGATGCGATGCGGCAGGTTGCCGACGTGACGCAGGGTCACGGGTTCGCGGCTGGCGAACACATCAGTGAACAGCAATTGTTCGTATTGCCGGTCGATCGGCGCGCGGCCGCTGACGACGGCCGTGTCGACGCCGTTCTGCTCGCAATGGTCGAAGCAGGCCTTGATCAGGGCCAGCTTCACTTGACGTCCGATGCGCCCTTCCACGATGCCGAGCCGGGTCACCTCGGCCAGCCGCTGGGTTGCCAGCCACAAGGGCAAATCGACGGACGCTTCGATGTGCAACGGCTGGCGAAAGTTGGTCTGGATGCGAACGCTGCCGAGGACCGTGCCATCGGCCTTCGATTCAGCCAGCAGGATCATGGTGTCGGCATCGTGGTCGGCCGCTTCGGGCTGCTCCAGCGAGCGCGCGAAGTCCGGCAGGTGGCGCGCGTAGGCGGCATGCCGCACGGCTACCGCCTTGTGCAGGTCGGCCTCGGTCAGGACCGGCCGCACGGTGAACGGCAGCAATTCGATCGCGACCGGGGCACCTATGCCGGCGCGGCTGAAGATGGCATTGGCTGCCGGTTGACGGGTGCTGCTGAAAGCGATGTGTGCCATTGTCGTGCTCCTTATTCTTGTGGGAATCGATTGATTCTCTAAGGCAATTATCAGAGTTATCATCGGATTCGAAGCTGGAAGAAGAGCCATCTTTACATCACTGTTTACGGGAAGCATTGCCTCAAATCAACATGCAACAGTCCGGTAAGCGACGCCACCCTGTATACTCAAGCCCTTTCAAGCTAAAACAGGACAATTCCTATGAGCGCACTTCCCCCCTGCCCTAAATGCAATTCAGAATTTACTTATGAAGACGGCAGCAATTTGATCTGCCCGGAGTGCGCCCACGAATGGAGCGCCCAGGAAGGTGCGGCGGCGGCCGCTGAGGGCCCCAAGGTGTATCGCGACGCGGCGGGCAATGTGTTGCAGGACGGCGACACTGTCAGTGTGATCAAGGATTTGAAGCTCAAAGGCTCGGGCGGCACCGTCAAGATGGGCACCAAGGTCAAGAATATCCGCCTGGTCGACAGCGACCACGACATCGACTGCAAGATCGATGGTTTCGGCGCCATGAGCCTGAAGTCGGAGTTCGTCAAGAAGGTGTAATGGCGGGCGGGGGTGGCGCAGTGCAGGCCGCCGCCAAGCCCTCCGCTTGGCTCGGACGCGGGCTAATCGTCGCTGAACGCATCGACGACACCGTCGTCAACGTCAAACCCCTCGCCGCCGTCGAACCCATCGTCATCGCGGCGGCGCAGGTGCCGCGAGCGGTAAATCAGCACGATGCCGGTCAGGACCAGCGCCGCGCCGCCCGCTTGCCAGCGCCATCCGGGGCGGTCGAACGTCAGCAAGAGCATCATCAAACCGGCGATGCTGCCGGTATATCCCGCCCATTCCATGATGGTGTGCCTGTTCATGCGACACTGAGCATCAGAATCAAGCCGATATACAGCAGGAACACCACGCCAGCGATGCCCAGTAGCGCCAGGGTGCGCCAGAAGGCTTCGCCACGGCTGAGCGCATAAGCGCCACGCAGTTGCAGGAACATGTGCACCGGCGGCAGGCACACCACCAGCGCAGCGGCCAGGGTGCCGAAGCCGGCATAGCTGATCACGAACACCAGCGCGAACATCAGCGCCATGAACGAAAGCGAATACAGCGAAAAGACCGCGTGGTCGTACATCGTCACGCCACGGCGCCAGAAAAACAGCAGCCACAGGAACGGCAGCGAGATCGGCACCAGCAAGAAGGAAAACTTGGAGCCGCTGCTCTTGAGCTTATAGATCGTCAGATCGGGATTGTCGGCCGCGTGCTTGATGGCGGCATTCATGGCTGGCCAGCTGGTTTCGACGTTGAATTTATCCGCCTTCAAGCTCACGCCGTTGGCGCTTGCGACGACGCCGCTTTGCTCAAATTTTTTCAACACATTTTCCGCGGTGGCCAGTTCGGCGGTGGCTTCCGCCAGCGTTTCCTTGTCCGACCCGCTGGCCTCGGCCGTGCGCAGCGCGGCGCGCGCGTGCTCCACATCACGCACCAGCTCGGCGCGCGCTTGCGCCTTCGCTTCGGGCGAACCGGACAGGTTCACGCCCGACTTGCCGCCGGTCAGCGAGGCGACAAAAAACAGAAAAAACACCAGGAACAGGAACAAGGCCAGCGGCGACACGAAGCGGGTGCGCTGGCCATCGATGTAACGCCGGGTAAGCTGACCCGGCCGGGCGACCAGCATCGGAATGGTGCGCCATGCCTTTGTGTCGAAGTGCAGGATGCCGTGCAACACCTCTTCCGCGAGATGCAGCAAGGACTTGTGCACGTGCGCATGCTGCCCGCACTGATGGCAAAATTCGCCCGCGAGAGTGGCGTTGCAGTTGGCACAGCTCGTCGCGTGTCCATGAGCGCCCTGCGCGGCCGCCTGCGCACCATCGACCTCGTGCACTACCACGGACGCTACCGCCAATCCGCCTACCGCTTCCAGTTCCATCGCCATCGTTGTGTTCCCGCAGATAATATTGTTTTAGGCGGGCAATAATATCATTCTCATCACACAGACAGACAACTTTTTCAGGCGGTTTCCCGCGCTCTTGTCTGGATTAACAACACTTTGATTTCGGGTACGCAGGAGCCGCAGTTGCCGCCCGCTTTCAGGCAGGCCGTCACGTCCGGCACCGTCTTCAGGTCGCGCGTGGCGATCGCCTCGCAGATCGTATTGCGCCCCACGCCGAAGCAGGAACACACGGTCGGCCCGGTATCAAGCGGCATGCCCAGCGCCTGGCCGGCCAGCAGGCCGGCACGGTCGAGCTGGGTCAGCGATTCGCTGGCGAACAGGCTGGCCAGCCAAGCGCGCGCCGGCAGGTCGGTACGCGGCGACAGGAAGATGCACTGTTCGATGCGCTCCCCCACCACGTGCACGGCGCGGTACACGCCATCGCTGGCGTCCTCGTAATCGAGCCAGTCGGCATCAATCGAATCCACGCCGAGCAGCGCGCGGGCCCAGGCGGCGCGG
This sequence comes from Massilia antarctica, assembly GCF_015689335.1. Taxonomy (GTDB): domain Bacteria; phylum Pseudomonadota; class Gammaproteobacteria; order Burkholderiales; family Burkholderiaceae_D; genus Telluria_A; species Telluria_A antarctica. The sequence continues at coordinate 6,292,791 of NZ_CP065053.1, forward strand.
TCGCGCAACTGGCCGCGCCCCGCCATCTCGTAGCGCGCAAAGCCGCGCCCCTGCACCCGCGTCCAGTGCGCGACGTGGTCGAGCGCCAGTTCGCCGCGGCTCAACACGAAGGCGTGCCAGGCCACCCCGAAGCGCTCAACCTGCACCGGCGTATGCTTGAATTCCGGTTCGCCCGACACCGGATCGACCACCGGATTGACCACCGTGCCGACGCGCGCGTCGGATGCCGTCTGGCCGTTCCAGTGAATCGGCACGAACACCGAGCCGCGCGCGATGCCGCCGCCGTGCTGGACGCGCGCCACCATCGCTCCCCACCGGCTCGATACGCGCGCCAGCTCCCCTTCGCGCACGCCGTACAGCAGCGCGTCCTGCGGATGCATGTCGATGAAGGCTTCGGCCGTGTGGTCGGCCAGGCGCGGCGCGCGCCCGGTACGGCTCATGGTGTGCCACTGGTCGCGCACGCGGCCCGTGTTGAGCACCAGCGGATACTCCGGATCGACCGGGTTGGCCGGTGCGCGCGGCGCAGTGGGGATGAAGCGCGCCTTGCCGTCGGCGTGGGCGAAGCGGCGGTCGGCGAACAGGCGCGCGCTGCCTTCCAGGGCGCCATCGGCGCCGCGCCGCACCGGCCACTGCATCGGTTCGAGCTTGTCGTAATCCGGCGCCTGCAAGCCGCACAGGCCGGACAGGTCGAATACGCGCCGTTGCGGGCCCTCGTTGCGAAATACCGACAGGCGCGCATGTTCGTCGAAAACCTCGTGCGCGCTGGCGAAATCGAAGCCGTCGAAGCCCATCCGCCGTGCCACGTCCGCCAGGATGCGCCAGTCGGCGCGCGCTTCGCCGGGCGCCGGCAAAAAGGCGCGCTGGCGCGAAATGAGGCGCTCGGAATTGGTGACCGTGCCGTCCTTCTCGCCCCAGCCCAGGGCCGGCAGCAGCACGTCGGCAAAGGCATTCGTGTCGGTGCTGGCGATAATGTCGGACACCACCACCAGCTCGCACTTTTCCAGCGCGCGCTGGACCTGGTTCGCGTCCGGCATGCTCACCATCGGATTGGTGGCGATCACCCACACCGCCTTGACCTTGCCCTCTTCGATCGCCTTGAACAGGTCGACCGCCTTCAGCCCGCCCCTGGCGGCGATGCGCGGCGACGACCAGAAGGTTTGCACGGTATCGCGGTGCTGCGGATTGTCCAGGTCCATGTGCGCGGCCAGCATGTTGGCCAGGCCGCCCACTTCGCGCCCGCCCATCGCATTCGGCTGGCCGGTGATCGAAAACGGTCCCATGCCCGGTTGGCCGATGCGGCCCGTGAGCAGGTGGCAGTTGATGATGCTATTGACTTTATCGGTACCCGACGACGACTGGTTCACGCCTTGCGAGAAGGCCGTGATCACTTTCGTGGTCGCCGCGAAGCCGCCGTAAAAGGCCATCAGGTCGTCGGGGTCGATCCGGCAGTGGCGCGCCACCGCCAGCGGATCGGCGCAATCGACCTGCGCCGCGTCCAGCGCCTGTTCCAGGCCGCTGGTGTGGGCCTCGATGAAGGAGGTGTCGCCCGCGCCTGCGCGCGCCAGGTAGCTGAGCAAGCCGTTGAACAGCCACACGTCGGTACCGGGTTTCACCGGCAGGTGCAGGTCGGCCAGCTCGCAGGTGGCGGTGCGGCGCGGATCGATGACGACAATCCGCACTTCGGGCCGCGCTTCCTTCAGGCGCGCGATGCGCTGGAACAGGATCGGATGGCACCACGCCGTGTTCGAGCCGACCAGCACCACCATGTCGGCCAGGTCGAAATCTTCGTAGCAGCCCGGCACCAGGTCGGCGCCGAAGGCGCGCTTGTGGCCCGCCACGGCCGACGACATGCACAGGCGCGAATTGGTGTCGATGTTGGCGCTGCCGATATACCCTTTCATCAGCTTGTTGGCCACGTAGTAGTCTTCGGTCAGCAGCTGGCCCGACACATACAGTGCCACGGAGTCCGGGCCATGTTCGTCGATGATGGCGCGCAGGCCGCCGGCGACGCGCTCGACCGCTTCGTCCCACGACGCCTGGCGCAGCACGCCGTCTTCGCGCAAGGCCGGATGCAGCAGGCGGCCTTCCAGCCCGATGGTTTCGCCCAGTGCCGCCCCCTTCACGCACAGGCGGCCGCGGTTGGCGGGGTGGCTCGTGTCGCCAGCGATGGCGATGGCGCCATCGGGCAAGGGCATGGCGGTCACGCCGCAACCTACGCCGCAATAAGGACAGGTGCTGCGCACCGCGAGAGGAATGGGTCCGCCCGGGAAAGGGGAAAGGTTCAAATCGGACTCCGTGTCAGGCGGCTTGGGCGCACAGCGCTTCGCCGAACAGCAGGCGGCTGCGCATGGCCGATATGTCGGTGCGGTTCTGGATCAGGCCGAAGTACCACGGGCCATCCTGCACGTCGCCGTACAGGACCGCGCCCGCGATCCGGTTCCCGGCCAGCACCAGGCGTTTGTAGATGCCGCGGCGCGGATCGCGCAATACCAGGTCTTCGCTGCCCTCGCCGCCGATAAAGTCGCCCACCGAATACAGGTCGACGCCGGTCACTTTCAGCTTGGTGGGCGTGGCTTGCTGTACGTAGCGGCGATGGCCGTTGCGCGCCAGGTGGGCGCCGCAGACCTTGGCCTGGTCCCAGATCGGGGCCACCAGGCCGAACGTGGCGCTGCGGTGCTGCACGCACTCGCCCACCGCGTAGACGCGCGGATCGTAAGTCTGCAAGGTATCGTCGACCACGATGGCGCGCTCGCAGTGCAGGCCGGCCGATTGGGCCAGTTCGATATTCGGACGCACGCCGGCCGCCATGACCACCAGGTCGGCCGGGATTTCCTTGCCATCCTTGAAGCGCACGGCTTTGACGCGCGTGTCGCCCACGATCTCGCTGGTGTGCGCTTCGAGCAGGAAGCGCAGGCCCTTGAGCTCCAGCGCGGATTTCAAAAGCAGCGCGGCCGGCTTGTCGAGCTGCTGGTTCATCAGGCTATCCATCATGTGCACCACGGTGACCTGCATGCCGCGCCGCAGCAGGCCGTTGGCCGCCTCCAGCCCGAGCAAGCCGCCGCCGATGACGACCGCGTGGCCGCCGCCGCGGGCCGCTTCCAGCATCGTATCGACATCCTGGATGTCGCGAAAGCCGATCACCCCTGCCAGTTTATGGCCCGGCACCGGCACGATGAACGGCTTGGAGCCGGTGGCCAGCAGCAGCCGGTCGTACCAGACTTCGCGGCCCGACTGCGAACGTACCATGCGCTTGCGGCGGTCGATGTGCACCACAGGGTCGCCCGCGTGCAGGGTGATGCCGTTGGCGGCATACCATTCGCGCGTGTGCAGCATGATGTCGTCGATATTTTTTTCGCCGGCCAGCAGCGGCGAGAGCAGGATGCGATTGTAGTTACCATGCGGCTCGGCGCCGAACACCGTGATGTCGTACAGCTCCGGCGCCAGCTTGAGCATTTCCTCGACCGTGCGCATGCCGGCCATGCCATTGCCGATGACAACCAGCGATTGCCTGGCGACGGGCGCTATGGCCGGCTTCATGCTCACGCCCGCACTCATGCGCAGACCCACACCTTGCCGTCCTGGACCCGTGCGCGGTAGCTCGGCACCGAATGTTCCGGCGCTTCCAGGCATTCGCCGGTGAACAGGTCGAAGTGCTGTTTGTAGATGGGCGAGGCCACCACGATGCGCTCGCCCAGGCTGCCCACCAGCCCGCGCGAGAGCACGGACACGCCGCTGTTCGCATCGTAGTTCCCGATGGCGAAGACGCGTTCTTCGGCGTCGGCCACGTGGAACACGGCGACCTGCTCGCCGCCGAGCAGCGCGCACACGCCGGTGTTGGGGACGATCTCGTCGAGCGAGCAGACGGCAGTCCAGTTGGTCAGTTCGATATCGCGGTGCATGAGCTTCTCCTTAGGCGGTTTTGACGATGAGTGGAATGACGCGCTTGCGCTCTTCGATCGTGGCCGGACGAATCTGGCCGCGCTCGGGCATGAAGACCACGTTCTGGTCGGCCTGGTCGCTGTTCACGAAATGGCGGAAGCGCTGGCGCGTGGCCGGATCGTTGACGGCATGCTTCCACTCGCAGGCGTAGGTGTCGACCACGTGCTGCATATCGGCTTCGAGTTCGGCGGCCAGGTGCAGCTTGTCGTCGATGACGACCGATTTGAGGTAATCGAGGCCGCCTTCGAGGTTGTCGCGCCAGACGCTGGTGCGTTGCAGGCGGTCGGCCGTACGGACATAAAACATCAGGAAGCGGTCGATGTAGCGCACCACGGTTTCCTGGTCCAGATCCGAGGCGATCAGTTCCGCGTGGCGCGGCTTCATGCCGCCGTTACCGCACACGTACAGGTTCCAGCCCTTTTCGGTGGCGATCAGGCCGACGTCCTTGCCCTGCGCTTCGGCGCATTCGCGGGTGCAGCCGGACACACCGAACTTGATCTTGTGCGGCGTGCGCAAGCCCTTGTAGCGGTTTTCCAGCTCGATCGCGAAACCGACGCTGTCGGCCACGCCATAGCGGCACCAGGTCGAGCCGACGCACGATTTGACGGTGCGCAGCGACTTGCCGTACGCATGGCCCGACTCGAAACCGGCCTCGATCAGTTCTTCCCAGATAAACGGCAGCTGCTCGACCCGGGCGCCGAACAGGTCGACCCGCTGGCCGCCGGTGATCTTGGTGTACAGCCCGTATTTTTTGGCGACCGTGCCGACCGCGATCAGGCCATCGGCCGTCACTTCCCCGCCCGCCATGCGCGGCACCACCGAATAGGTGCCATCCTTCTGGATGTTACCGAGGAAGTAGTCGTTCGAATCCTGCAGGCTGGCGTGTTCGGGTTTCAGCACGAAGTCGTTCCAGGTCGACGCCAGCACGTTGGCGGCCATCGGTTTGCAGATGTCGCAACCGCGCCCCGTGCCGTGCTGCGCCAGCAGGTCCTCGAAGGAGGTGATTCGTCCGACCTTGACCAGGTGATAAATCTCCTGGCGCGAGTACGGGAAGTGTTCGCAGACGTGGTTGTCGACGGCCATGCCCTGCTTTTTCATTTCCGCCTTCATCACCTGCGTGACCAGGGCCACGCAGCCGCCGCAGGTGGAGCCGGCCTTGGTGCAGCTTTTCAGCGCGCCGATGGTGGTGGCACCGCCGCACACGGCGGCGCACAGGTCGCCCTTGGAGACATCGTTGCAGGAGCAGATCTGGGCCGTGTCGGGCAAGGCGTCCACACCAAGGCCCGGGCGCGCCTTGCCGTCGCTTTGCGGCAGGATGAGAAATTCGGGCGACTCGGGCAGCTCGATTTTATTCAACATCATCTGCAGCAGGGTGCCGTACTCGCTGGCGTCGCCCACCATCACGCCGCCGAGCAGGAACTTGCCGCAGTCGGAGACGACGATTTTCTTGTACACCTGTTTGCGCTCGTCGGTGAACTGGTAAGAGCGGCTGCCCGGGCTCACCGCATGCGGGTCGCCGATGCTGGCCACGTCCACGCCCATCAGTTTGAGCTTGGTGCTCATGTCGGCGCCGGTGAAGGCGGCGCCTTCGCCTTGCAGGTGGCGCGCGGCCACGCGGGCCATGTCGTAGCCCGGCGCCACCAGGCCGAACAGCTGGCCGTTCCACAGCGCGCACTCGCCGATGGCGTAGACATCCGGGTCCGAGGTCAGGCAGCTGTTATCGATGGCGATGCCGCCGCGCGCGCCGATCGTCAGGCCGCACAGGCGCGCCAGGTCGTCGCGCGGGCGAATCCCGGCCGAGAACACGATCATGTCGGTGTCCAGATGGCTGCCGTCGGCAAAGCGCATGCGGTGCGTGCCCTCTTCGCCGTCGACGATTTCGAGTGTGTTCTTTTGGGTGTGGACGGTCACACCCAGGTCTTCGATTTTGGCGCGCAGCACGCGCGCGCCGCCATCGTCGACCTGCACCGCCATCAGGCGCGGGGCAAATTCCACCACGTGGGTCTGCAACTGCATGTCGCGCAGGGCCTTGGCGCATTCCAGGCCGAGCAGGCCGCCGCCGATCACCACGCCGGTTTTGGAGCGCTTGCCGCATTCGAGCATCGCTTCCAGGTCTTCGATGGTGCGGTAGACGAAGCAATCCTTGCGGTCCTTGCCGGCCAGCGGCGGCACGAACGGGTAGGAGCCGGTGGCGAACACCAGTTTGTCGTAGGCCAGCACTTCGCCGCTGCCGACAGTGACGGTCTTCGCTTCGCGGTCGACGGCGACCGCTTTCGCATTCAGCTTGAGCAGCATATTGCCGCCCTCGAAGAAACCGGCCGGCACCAGGGACAGGTCCTCGGCCGATTTACCGGCAAAGAATTCCGACAGGTGCACGCGGTCGTAGGCGGGACGCGGTTCTTCGCACAGGACCGTCACGTCGAGCGCCGGCGCACCGGCGGCGCCGAGCGACTCGAGGAATTTGTGGCCTACCATGCCGTGGCCGATGACGATGATCTTCATGCTGGTTCTCCTTACGCGACTGCGTTATTGACGGCGACCGGACGGTCGTCCACGGCGGCGCTGAGCCTGACCGCGATGGCGCACAGCGCCGACAGCAGCACCAGGCCGCTGAGGATGGTGAGGGTTTGGCCGATGTCGCCGGTGCCTTTCATGAGGAAGCCCGCGGCGACCGCGCCCACGTTGCCGCCGGCGCCGATGATGCCGGCCACGCCGCCCAGCGCCTTGCTGTCCACAAAAGGCACCAGGGCGTAGGTGGCGCCGCAAGCCATGTGGGTGAACAGGCCGAAGACCAGCATGGCGATCACCGCGAAGGTGACGCTGTCGGCCTTGGCGAACCACAGCAGGCCGGCGCCTTCGCCGATCATCATCACGAACAGCAAGGTGACCCTGCTGTTGATGGTGCCGCGGATGGCCATCTTGTCCGAGACCCAGCCGCCCAGGGCACGGGCGAACAGCGCCAGCAGGCCGAAGCTGCCGGCGGCCATGCCGGCTTCCTTCAGGGTCAGCTTGAAGTGGTCGACGTAATACACGGCGGCGATGTTGTGGATGAAGATCTCGATGCCGAAGCAGGCCCCGTAGGTGACAAACAGCAGCCATACGCGGTGGTTGGCGCTGGCCGCCTTGAAGCTCTCCCAGCCGCCTTTTTTCCCACCTTCGATGGGAATGCCAGCGGCTTGCATGTCGTCGTAATTACCTTGCGGGCAATCCTGGGTGAATTTCCAGTAGAGACCCGCCATGACGAGCATCAGCACGCCGGGAACCAGCAGCGCCATCCGCCAGCCGGCCGCCTCGCTCACGCCCAGCATCAGCAGCGCGCCGACCAGCAGGGGCATCAGCGCCTGGGCCGCGCCGCCGCCGGCATTGCCCCAGCCGGCGGCAGCCGCGTTGGCGGTGCCGACGACCTTGGAGCTGAACATGACGGAGGTGTGGTACTGGGTGATGACGAAGCTGGCGCCGACCGCGCCGATGCCGAGGCGGAAGAACAGGAAGCTTTCGTAGCTTTGCGACGCCGCCACGCCAAGCACCGGGATGGCGCCGAGCAGCAGCAGGCCGGTGTAGGCCTTGCGCGGGCCGAAGCGGTCGCACATGGGGCCGACGATCAGGCGTACCAGAATCGTGATGGCGACGGCCGCAATGTTGATGTTGGCGACCTGGGCGAGGGTCAGGCCGAATTCGCCTTTGATGATGGGCATCAGCGGGGCGCAGGCGAACCAGGCGAAGAAGCAGACGAAGAAAGCCATCCAGGTCAGGTGGAAGGCGCGCATCTGCGGTGTGCTGATACTGAAAAGGTCGATGGTGTTTGCTTTGGTGGCCATTGTTTATCCCGTTAAAAACAAAAAGGCGTCCGACCAGACCCGGTTGTAAAAACCAGGTTGGGCGGACGCCGTTGTCCTGCCGATCCGTCGTTAGATCAGCGCAAGTTGTTCAGGGGATCGCCATTGATCCGATAGGTACTGTTTAGCAAACGCCGTGCCAGGTGCGCGCCGGGGCGCAATGGGAGGGGTGAGGCGGGGAGTTGAGGCGAACGCTACATTGCGGTGCACAAATGCCCGAAAATGATGCGCGGGAGGGTGCGCCGCCTCGTGTCTGTCACGTCGTCTCTCTGGCACGCCGTTGTTCCTAGCAATGCCAGAAACGACTTCCCGCGAGGGCGAAAACCGAAGTTTCTTTCGCGGCCACAAACTGAGCGACGAACTTGGGTCCCCGCCTTCGCGGGGACGACGGTGGTTAAAGCAGATGAACGACGGGGTCAGTGATGAATCCGGAACGATTGCGCATACCCGCGCGGATCGCTGCCATCCCAGCGCACGCCGTCGATCAGGGTCGACGCGCGCATCGGCGACGATGGCAGCGGGGTCCCTGTCATCTCCGCCGCGCCACGGTACAGATCGATCCGGTTGACCGCCTGCGCCTGTCCCAGGTAGTCGGGCTCCTCCCTGAGCAATCCCCAGCGCCGCTGCTGCGTCATGAACCACATGCCATCGGACAGATACGGGAAATTCACTTCGCCGTCGCCATGAAAGCTGAGCGCCCTTTCATCGGCCCACTGGCCGCCCACGCCATTGTCGTACTGCCCCATCAGGCGCGCCGCGATGGCTTGCCTGCCCGTATTCAAATACGCGGACCCGGCCAGCACCGTGGCCGTGTGCTCCTTGTTGGCCTGCGATGCCTCGATCCAGCGGCTGGCATCGAGCACCGCCGCGATCATCGCGCGGCAGGTGCCCGGATCGCCCGCGGCAAACGCCGCCGTGGTTCCCAGCACCTTGCCCGGGTGATCGGGCCAGATCTGCTGGCTGGTCACGGCCGTCACGCCCACGCCCTCGTCGATGGCGCGCTGGCCCCATGGCTCGCCGGCACAGAAACCATCGATCGTCCCGGCCCTCAGACTGCCCACCATCTGGGCCGGCGGCACCGTCAAGGCACGCGCCTGGTGCAAGGGGTCGATGCCGTAGGCCGCCAGCCAGTAATACAGCAGCATGGCGTGATTGCCAGTCGGGAAAGTGTGGGCGAAGGTATAGCCGCGCGCCACGTCGCGCATGTGCCGCGCCAGGCTCGCCCCATCCAGCGCGCCCTGCTCCGCCAGCGCGCGCGACAGGGTCACGGCCTGGCCGTTGCGGCTCAGGCTCATCAGCACCGCCATCGCTTGCTGCTGGCAGCCGATGCCCAGCTGCACGCCGTACATCAGGCCGTACAGCACGTGGGCGGCGTCGAGCGCGCCCGAGCCCAGCTTGTCGCGCACGTTCGCCCACGAGGTTTCGCGGCTGAGCACGATCCTGATGCCGTATTGACGGTCGAAACCGCACTCGGCCGCCATTACCAGCGAGGCGCAGTCGCTCAGCGGCATGAAGCCGATCCTGACCGTGCGCAATTGATTCATTTTTGTCTCTGCCATACAACTCCTTGCTTTTCTGTGGCCATGCGGCGGCTTAACCGAGCAGATCCTCGACATCGAGGATGCGCTGGGCAATCTCCGCCAGCTTCAAATTCTTGTTCATTGCCATGCTGCGCAGTTTCTGGTAAGCCTGGTCTTCGGTCAGCCGGTGATGGGTCATCAGGATGCCCTTGGCGCGGTCGATGACCTTGCGCTCGGCCAGCTTGTGGCGCGTCTCGCTCAGTTCGGCCAGCAACTTCTGCTCCTGGCGAAAGCGCGCCAACGCCACGTTCAGCACCGGCTTGATGCGTTCGGACTGCAAGCCGGCCACGATGTAGGCCGACACGCCCGCGGCCATGGCCGCGTCCATGCTGCTGGTGGTGGTGTCCTCGGTGAAGAGCACGATCGGGCGGCGCTCGTCGCGGGTGGCGATGACGATGTGTTCGAGCACGTCGCGCGCGTCCGATTCGGCATCGATGATGATCATGTCGGGTTGCAGCTGAGCGATCCTTTCGGGCAGAAAGAGATCGGCGGGCAGCGAAGCGACAATATCGTAGCCCGATTCGAGCAGGCCGATGCGCAGCGCATTGCCGCGCAAGACCTGGGCGGCCAGGGCAAGGTCGTGCTCGCCGCCTTCCGGCACGATCGTATTGACGACGACAATGCGCAGCTTGCGTGGGGGTTGCGCGGGGGTTTTGGGCATTTTTTTGCTTGAGAGTGAGGCCATGTCCTTACGAGACAAGCAAAATACGTGCCAAAATACGCACCAACATACGCAGGCGATCATGGAGCGGGAACAGTTGCGCTGCCTCGCCTGCCTGGGATACATTGCTGTTTTTATATCCCTACCATTCTGAAAGCCCACCATGCGCATGCGTTCTTCCCTCTTCGGCGGCCTGTTCCTGGCCGCGGCCCTGCTGGCGCCCGGTCTGGCATCGGCCGACCCGACCATCATTTATCTGGTCCGGCATGGAGAAAAGGGATCGGTCGACAAGGATCCCGCGTTGACAACCCAAGGCCAGGCGCGTGCGCGCAATATCGCCGCCATGCTCAAGACGACCGGGATCGCGCATATTTACAGCAGCACGGCGCAGCGTACCCGCCAGACCGCCCAGCCACTTGCCACCGAGCTGGGCTTGCAGGTGCAGGTGTACGACCCAGCGCAGAGCGCCAAACTGGTCGGTGAAGTCAAGGCGGCGGGAGGTACTGCCCTGGTGGTCGGCCATTCGAATACCGTGCCCGAACTGGTGCGCCTGTTCGGCGGCAAACCCGGTAGCGATATCGGGGAGGATGAATTCGACCGGCTGTATCAGCTGATCGTCGAGAAAGATGGCCAGGTGACAACCGTGTTGCTGCATTCCGTGGCGCCTTGACGGACGCGGATTGACGCCATGATGCGAGGCCCGCCTGCAGCGTTCGCTGACAGAGCTTGCGGCCTGGCGATTAATGCGCGCTGACGTAGCCCTGCGGCTCGCTTGGCGCCTGGCTCAGCATCGTCTTCATCACTGCTGCTTCCTGCACCGGACTGCGGCCGAAAAAGCGCTTGAATTCGCGGCTGAACTGCGAACTGCTTTCGTAGCCGACACGATTCGATGCCGACGAGGCGCTCATGCCTTCCTGCACCATCAGCAGCCTGGCCTTGTGCAGCCGTGTGCTCTTGAGATACTGGATCGGCGAGGTTTGCGTCACCGCCTTGAAGTTGGCGTGAAAAGCCGCCACGCTCATGCCCGCCTCATGCGCCAATGTCGGCACGTCCAGCTCGCCGCTGAAACCGGCATGGATGCGGCGCAAGGCCTTGCCGATCTTGCCGAACTGGCTGTGCTGGGCCAGCGCCGCGCGCACCGCCCCACCCTGCTCCCCGGTCAGCACGCGGTACAGGATTTCACGCACGATGCCAGGCCCCAGCACGCGCGCCTCCACCGGGCACAGCAGCACTTCGAGCAGGCGCAGCACGGCGTCGCCCATCGTGTCATCCATGGCGGTCGAGCACATGCTCACCGGCGCGCTGTGGGCCGACGGGGCGGAACCGAGCGCCAGCGCAAGCTCGGCAGCAACCGCCAGATCGATGTCCATCTTCAGCGCCAGCAGCGGCTCGGCTTCGCTGGCGTCGGTCTCGCTCTCGAAGGGCAAGGGCACCGACAGCACCAGAAACTGCTGGGCATCGTAAATGAAGCTCCGTTCACCGAGATACCCGCGCTTGCGCCCCTGGCACACGATCACGATGCATGGCTCGTACAGCACAGGCCCGCGCGGCATGGCCCGGTTCGCGCGCATGAAACGTACCTCGCCGAGCGCCGATCCGGTGGTGCCCTCGGACGGCGCAAGCCTGCCCAGCAAGGCGATCATGCGGTCTTGTCTGCTCGGCGGCGTGGGCATCGGCTCCTCTGTGGCGGGTTCGTCAGCCGCCAGTGTAAGCCCCAAAACGCCGGCGCGCCAAGACCGAATCCTCGCGCAGGCTTGCCTGATTCTCTTGCAACGCCGCCAGGATGGGCACCGATGCGGCAAGTTGGTGCAAGCCAGGGACGTCGCTGGCGCGCACCTGTTCGTCGCGACGCAAGCGCGGCACACCCCGGCCCGCCGCCCGTACTATCCACTTTCCACCGCTGCCGCGACGGTCCGCCAGCTCACCGTTAATGCGCCATCCAGAGCGGCAAGGTCGATGTCCGGAGCAAGGTCCTGGTCGCGCCGCCGAGCAAGACTTCGCGAAAGCGCGAGCGGCCGTAAGCGCCCATCACGATCAGGTCGGCGCCCGCCTCGCCAGCCGCCCCCAGCAGCGCCGGTCCCGGATCGATGTGACTGTCGACTTCGCGCACATTGACCCGGATTCCGTGCCGCGCCAGATACAAGGCCAGGTCCGCCCCCGGCATCGCACCGTGCAAGTCGCCCTGGGCCCGCGCATCGATCACCACGATGTCGACCTGGCGCGCGCGTTGCATCAACGGAATCGCACTGGCGATCGCGCGGCTGGCCGGGGCGCTGCCGTTCCAGGCGGCCACAATCCGCTGCCCCAGGGATGGCCCCTGCATGGTCGGAGGCAGCACCAGCACCGGCTTGGTGGAGTTGAGCAGGACATACTCGGGAAAATCGGCGCGCACACCCGGCGAGGGATGCGCGGCATCATGCCGGCCGATCACGACCAGGTCGCAATAACGCGCCTGCAGGCTCACACCAAGCCCGATTTCTTCCTCCATCCGGCGCCGTTCGACCGACAGCACGCCTAGCCCGATAGCGCGCTGCTCGAAAGCGTCCAGCGCGCTGTCCGCCAGCCGACGCAACTCGGCCAGCGGAGCCTGCATCGGCGGCAAGCTGGGATCGAGCCCGCTGAGCAGGAGCAGGCGCGGGGGCACATTGGTCAGCGCGGTGCCGATCAGATGCGCATTGTGCTCGGTGGCCAGCCGGGCTGCGGTGTCGATGCGCGCAGCGGCCTGCGTCGACTCGTCGACATGCACCAGGATCGTTTTGTACTCCATGTTGACCTCCTGGAGTTTGGCTTTCCTTCGCGAACAATCGCGTCCGGCAAAGGGTGCGTGAACCACCGTCACGCCAATCCGGCAACCATGCCGGGCCTGTACGCCAGCCCGCCTACCCGCACCTATGCGGCACCGGGCCAACGCCACAAAAAGACAGACTAGCCTTGTACGCGTAACCCCGTTTGCGCGCTGTCAAACGCGTTCGCCCGGTTGCGCGGAACTTATCCGCGCCCACGCAGGGCTGCTGCCACGAATGCGATGGATCGTTTCATTGTCTGTTTCCCCGGTTGATGCTGCGTTGATCCCGCCATGAAAACGCCTCCGCTGGCAAACTCGTCTGCGTGAATGATGCAGGCACGGTAAGATCGCCGCCATGGATAATTTAAGTCATTCCCTGGTTGGACTGGCCGTCGGCGAACTGGTTCACCGTACTTTGCCGGCCGAAGCCGATCCGGCCCAGCACGGCATCCGGCGCCGCCTGATGCTCGTTGCGTGCTGTGCCGCCAGCAATTTTCCCGACCTCGACCTGGTGCTCAGCGGGCTGCTGCCCCAGCCGCTGGGCTACCTGCTGCATCACCGCGGCCATACTCACACCCTGCTGTATGGAGTGCCGCAGGCGCTGCTGCTGATCGCGCTGCTGTGGATACTGTGGCCGGGGGCGCGTACCCTGCTGCGCGCGAGCAATGCGGCCCGCGCCGGACTGCTCGCGGCCGTCGGCGCCGGCTTCCTGCTGCATCTGGGAATGGATGCGCTGAACTCGTACGGCGTGCATCCCTTCTATCCTGTCGATCCGCGCTGGATTTACGGCGACATGGTCTTTATCCTGGAACCTGTGTTCTGGGTGGCCGGCGCCGTTCCGCTGGCGATGATGCTGGGCAGCCGCGTCCGGCGTGGACTGCTGCTGGCCGCGCTGGCCGCCCTGCTCGTCTTCTTCACCGCGCGCGGCTTTCTGCACTGGGGCTCGCTGATCGCCCTGCTCGCGTTCGGCGCCGGGCTTGCGCTATTGCAGCGAGGTGCCGGCAAGAACGGCAAGCGGGCCTTGTGCGCCGGCCTGCTGGGCGCCGTCGCCTTTGTGGCCATGCAGGGCGCGGCGATGCAGCGAGGCAAAACCATCGTGGCCGACCGGCTGCGCCTGCTCGACCCGGCCAGTACCCTGCTCGACACCGCCATGACAGCCTTTCCCGCCAACCCGGCCTGCTGGATGTTCGTGTCGGCCGAACGCGACGCCGTTGCCGGCACCTACCGGATGCGGCGCGGCATGGTCAGCGTGGCGCCGGACGTGCTCGCGCTCGATGCCTGTCCCGCGGCACTGTCGGAAGGCGCGCGCGAACGGCAGGCGCAGATCGTCATCAACTGGAGCCAGGAAATGTCCTTGGCACGCTTGCGCGCGCTGCGGGCCGGCAACTGCCGCATCGACGCCTGGTTGCGCTTCGCGCGCATGCCCGCGCTGGGTCCGGATACCGGATTCGACGTCCGCTTCAGCAACACCCCGGCCGGCAATTTCACGACCTTGCCCATCGATGGCGCCAACAGCCAGCCCTGCCCCGGCGGCGTGCCGGCCTGGGGCTATCCGCGTGCGGATCTGCTGTAATACCGGAGCGTGCTATGCTGCTTCCAAGCTAACCACCGCCGGATATCCCCGTGACAACACAGCGGTTTTCGCACATGGTCGGGCCGCGCACCTACGCGTTTCGCGACCTCAAGGACTTGATGGCGCGCGCCTCGCCGGCCCGCGCGGGCGACCTGCTGGCCAGCTTGGCCGCCGCCAGCGCCGAGGAAAGGGTGGCCGCCCAGATGGCGCTGGCCGACTTGCCGCTGCGCACACTCCTCGACAATCCCCTGATCCCCTACGAAGACGATGAAGTCACGCGCCTGATCGTCGACAGCCACGATGCCGCCGCGTTCGCTCCCATCGCGCATCTGACCGTGGGCGACCTGCGCAACTGGCTGCTCTCCGACCTTGCCGACAGTGCCGTCCTGGCCGCCGCCGCACCCGGCATCACGCCCGAGATGGCGGCCGCGGTATCGAAGATCATGCGCATCCAGGACCTGGTGCTGGTGGCGCGCAAATGCCGCGTGGTCACGGCTTTTCGCAACACGCTCGGGCTGGAAGGCCGCATGGCCACGCGCCTGCAGCCGAACCACCCGACCGACGACACCACCGGCATCGCGGCCAGCATGCTCGACGGCCTCATGTACGGCAGCGGCGACGCCGTCATCGGCATCAATCCGGCCACCGACAACGTGGCCCAGGTCGTCACCCTGGTCGGCATGCTCGACGCTGTCATCGCCCAGTACCAGATTCCCACCCAGTCCTGCGTGCTGACCCACGTCACCAATACCATCGAGGCGATCAACCGCGGTGCTCCGGTCGACCTGGTATTCCAGTCGGTGGCCGGGACCGAGGCCGCCAACCGCGGCTTCGGCATCGACCTGGCGCTGCTGGCCGAAGCGCGCAGCGCCGCCCTGTCCTTGGGGCGCGGCACGGTGGGCGACAACGTCATGTATTTTGAAACCGGCCAGGGCAGCGCGCTGTCGGCCAATGCCCACCATGGCGTCGACCAGCAGAGCTGCGAAGCGCGCGCCTACGCGGTGGCGCGCGCCTTCAAGCCGCTGCTGGTGAACTCGGTGGTCGGCTTCATCGGCCCGGAATACCTGTACGACGGCAAGCAGATCATCCGCGCCGGCCTGGAAGACCATTTCTGCGCCAAGCTGCTTGGCTTGCCGATGGGCTGCGACGTTTGCTACACCAACCATGCCGAAGCCGACCAGGACGACATGGACGTGCTGCTCACCATGCTCGGCGCGGCCGGCTGCAATTTCGTGATGGGCGTGCCGGGGTCGGACGACATCATGCTCAATTATCAGAGCACGTCCTTCCACGACGCCCTGTACGCGCGCAGGGTGCTGGGATTGCGCGCCGCACCCGAATTCGAAGCCTGGCTGCACCGCATGCAGATCTTTTGCGGCGATGGCGCCGCCCAACTGCCGGAGGCCCTGGCGCCGGCCTTTCAACAAGCCTTGCTGCGCTTATGAACGATCCCAAACATGTTCTGTCCAACCCTTGGCAAGCCCTGCGCGGACTGACCCAGGCGCGCATCGCGCTCGGGCGCAGCGGCGTGAGCGTGCCCACCTCGGCCCAGCTCGATTTCCAGCTGGCGCATGCGCGTGCGCGCGATGCGGTGCACATGGCGCTCGACACGGATGCGCTGGCGGCAGCGCTGGCAGCGACCGGGTACGCCTGCCTCACCGCGCACAGTGCCTGCCCTGACCGCGCCACTTACCTGCAGCGTCCGGACCTGGGCCGGATGCTCGATGCGCCCTCGCGTGCCGCGCTGGCCGCCGCGGGGCCAGCCTCCTGCGATCTGGCGCTGGTCATTGGCGACGGCTTGTCGGCGCTGGCCATCGAGCAAAATGCACAGCCCTTCCTGGCGGTCCTGCTGGCGCGGCTGCAACAGGAGCAATGGAAGGTGGGACCGATTGTGATTGCCAGCCAGGCACGCGTGGCCATCGGCGACGAGATCGGGCAATTACTCAACGCGCGCGCGGTGGCCGTGCTGATCGGCGAGCGTCCCGGGCTCAGTTCGCCGGACAGCATGGGCATCTACATGAGCTGGGCGCCGCACGTGGGCTTGAGCGATGCCGACCGCAATTGCATTTCCAATGTGCGGCCGGCCGGACTGGGCTATGACGAGGCGGCGTACCGATTGCATTACTTGCTGACGCAGGCGCGCCAGCGGGGGATGTCGGGTGTCTTGCTCAAGGATGACACGGTGGCCGATGACCTTGCGCTGAGCGCCGGAAAAGGGAATTTCCTGCTGCGCTGAGGTGTCCGCGACAGCCGGCCCGGGCCGGCGTATCGAGGAAACCGGCCGGCCGCCGCGCAATAGCGGCATGCCACCGGCCGGTGGTGGAGGTGGCGCTTAACGCCGCGCGCAGACCAGGCGCTGGCCGACGTTAAATTTGAGGATCATCTTGTCGCGCGACAGCTCTTCCACTCTCAAGGTATCGGCCACGTTCGCAAACTGAATGCCCAGCTGGCCGTCGCGGTACATCCAGCGGCCTGGCGACACCCTGTTTTCATAGCGCATTTCCAAGGTGCGGTCATCCTGGAAGGAAATCAGCACCGAGGTCCCGCCTATCGTATCGTGGCAATGCCAGGCGCCCACCACCATGTCGCCATTCTGTGCGCTCTGGCCGGGATTGTCCTGCGCCCGTTCCGCGCTCATCTTGCCGATCAGCCCGCCGCCGCTGCGCGTACGCATGCTGCCGATCCATTCCGCCGGCGCGGCAAAATTCAGGTTCTGTCCGCTGCGCATCTGGAAGGTGACGATCCCGACCAGCCGGCCGGAACTGTCGAACAGGCCGCCGCCGCTCGATCCGGGCGACACCGGGGCCGTGGTCTGGATCAGGGTGCCGCCGTCGAGCGGGCGCAAGGACGACACGATGCCGTCGCTGAGCGTCAGATCGAGTCCGTGCGGAGCGCCGATGGCAATCACGCGCTGGCCGGTGCGCACCTCGCTCGACGCGCCGATCACCACGGCCGGGGCACTGAGGCCCCTGACCGACAGCTTGCACAGGTCGCGTTCCTCGTCGGCCACGACCACCGTCGCTTCGTAACTGTCCTGCCCCAGCTTGACTTGCAGGCGCGAACCCGCCAGCGCCACGTGGCAATTGGTAATGATGGCGTCGCCGCCCAGGGCCACGCCGCTGCCGGTGCCGACCAGGCTGCTGCCCTTGTACATATTAATACGCGCGACATACGGCGACAATTTGGCGAACAGGTCTTCCATGCTCATCGCGCCGGACGAGCCGCCCGAGGCCGGCGCCTGCATCGCCTGCGGCTGGGCAGCGAACTGATCGGCGCGGCCGCCGCTGTCCTGCATCAGCACCGGGGTCGCGCCCTGACTGACGCCCTGGCTGGCCATGACCGGCGGCGGCGCCGGCGCGCGGCCCTTGGCGAAGTACACCAGCCCGGCCACCAGCAGGCCGGCGGCGAGGCCATAGCGCCAGTCGAGGCTGAAACCTTGCTGCGCGGGCGCCTGCTCGACACTGCGCGTGAGCGGCGGCGCGATCTGGCTGCGGTCGTACATCGCGCGCTTGTCGGTGTTCGACAGCACGGCATACGCTTCGCGCACCAGTACCCAGTCGTTGCGGTCGTAGGAACCGCTCTGGAACGCGGCATGCAAACGCGCGTACGCTGCAGCAATCTCTTCAGAAGTGGCGAGGGGATCGACACCCAGAATGGTGTACAGCGTTCGTTTCATGTGCAGCGTCTCCGACGGAAACGTCGATGATAGCGTAAATATGCGCGATTATCATAGCCGAGAGGAAATATTGCTTTTTCTTCGTCGCCACCTTGACACAGCGGGCATCATTTGCCCGCTGGTTTTTTCCTATTCGCGCTGCTGCTGCGATCCGCCGGAATCGGGTTCAGGCGGCGCGGGTGGCGACATCGGTTGCGGCAACGGTGGCAAGCCGGATTGCGGATCGGCGTGCTCGCCATCGATCGGCCCTTGCCCGCCCTCTTCCGTATCGTCCGGGTCGGGTGCGGGCGGCGGCGCTGGGGCCACGCCTTCTTGCTGCATCTCGCCCGCTTCCTCGCCGATATCACCCGGTACTTCTCCCTGCGGCACCGGCGCCGGGCGGCGTCCGCCCGGGAACACGGCAGCCGCATCGACCTTGCCTTCGCCAATCGCGGCCTTGAAGAAGTCGCCGACCACCAGGATCGCATTGTGCCCGCCCTGCCCCCAGTAACTGCTGCGCATGGTGACCCGGTTATCGTTGAAGCCGACCCAGGCGCCGGCGACCAGCTTGGGATGCATCATGATGAACCAGCCGTCGGTATTGTTCTGGGTGGTGCCGGTCTTGCCGGCAACGTCGCCATTGATGCCGAAGCGATAGCGGATGGCCGTGCCCGTGCCGCGATTGATTACCCCGCGCATCATGTCGATCAGGTCGGCCGCGTTCTGCGCCGACATCGCCTGCTCCGACTTCGGGTCGGAAAATTGCGCCACCACCTTGCCCGAGCGGTCGGTGATGCTGGTGACAAACACAGGCTTGCGGTACTGCCCCTGGGCCGCGATGCTGCTGTAGGCGTTCACCATTTCCAGCAGGGTTACGGGACTGGTGCCCAAGGCCAGCGAAGGGACCGGTTCGAGCTTGCTGTTGCGAATGCCGAGGTCGCGCGCCAGCTTGATGATGCCGGGCAGCCCGACATCCTGCATGACCTGGGCGGTAATCGTGTTTTTGGAAAACACCAGGCCATCGCGCATGGTCATCATGTTGCCGCTCGATCCGCTCATATCGGTCGGGCGCCAGATGGTGCCGTCGCCCGCCTTGATATTCGTCACGGCATCGCGGTAAGGACGATTCGGCGCGAAGCCTTTTTCCAGCGCGGCGCCGTAGACGATCGGCTTGAAGGTCGAGCCGGGCTGGCGCGCGGCCTGCACCACGTGGTCGTACTGTTCTTTATGAAAGTCGCGGCTGCCGATCCATGCCTTGATGTGGCCGGTGTCCGGATCCATCGCCACAAAACCCGTTTCCAGGCGCGTTTTGGCGGCGCGCAAGCGTGCGATGAAGGGGCGGTCGGCCTTGAGCCGCTTGAGGGCCGCCGCGCTGGTGTCGCCGCTGTCGATGGCTTTTTTGTACTCGCGGGTTTCGCGGATGAAGGCATTCACCAGGGACCCTTTGGAGCGCCAGAAATACTCGAACGGGGTCACCGAGCCGTGCATGCCGGCGTAGGCGCCGGCCGAGCCGGAGTTGCCGCTGTCGGGCTGCGCCCATTCGACGTCGGCAATGATCTGCAAGGCATTGCCCTGGCGCTCGACAGCCTTCATGGCCGCTTCCTGCAAGGCGTAGTCGAGCGTGGTGTGGACCACCAGGCCGTCGCGCTCGACGTCGTAGTCGTTCTCGTCGGCCCAGTCGATCAGCCATTTACGCACATAGGCCGTAAAGTGGGTATCGGTCAGGTTGCGCTCGGCCTGGCGCGAGAAGGAGACCCGCAGCGGCTGCCGGCGCAAGCTATCGTAGCGCTTGTCATCGAGGATGCCGTGCTTGCGCATCTGGGACAGCACCACATTGCGGCGCTGTACCGAGCGCCCGGGATTGGTCACGGGATTGTAGTAGTTGGTCCCCTTGAGCATGCCGACCAGGGTGGCGCTTTCCAGGATGTCGAGCTTGGCGGCGGTGGTATCGAAATAGGTGCGCGCCGCCATTTCGATGCCGAACGTGTTGTACAGGAAAGGCACCGTGTTCAGATAGGCTTCCAGGATTTCGTCCTTGCTGTAGGCCGATTCGATCTTGAGCGCCGTGATCATTTCCTTGAGCTTGCGGTTGATGTTGCGCGCACGGCCTACCTCCTCCGGGAACATATTGCGCGCCAGCTGCTGGGTAATGGTCGAGCCGCCCTGGGCGTCGCCGCCCAGGGTGTAGAACACCGACGCCAGGGTGCGCCTGAAATCGATGCCGTGATGGTCCTTGAAGCGGTGGTCTTCGGTGGCGATCAGGGCGGCGATCATGTGCGGTGAAATCTGCGCCAGGCTGACCCGCTCCTGCAAGCCTTCCTCGAAGCTGGCCAGCTGTTTGCCGTCGGCCGAGACCAGGATCGAGGCCTTGGCCGCGCGCGCCTGCTTCAGGTCCGCCACGCCGGGGGTGAACGGCAGCAAGATCAGCACCCACACCAGCAGCAGCAACAGGGGGGCGGCCACACACCAGAGCAGCGCCAGAGCGATGCGTTTATATGGCGGCTGCGCCATCAGATAGCCGCGTCCGCGCCGAAGCTGCTCGCCGGCGGCGCGCAAGCCCTGTCCCAGCCGTCCTGCCAGATTGCGATCGTCACCCACTGTCACTTCCTTGCTTAATAGTCATTAACTTGCCTGACAGTATATCCGAGGGGACTGGGGCGCACGCATCCATCGGCGGTGGCGGCGCGCATAGGGATGGTTCCTGATAGCCGTACGTGGTTTTGTCCTACGCCGATGTTGCCAGTGCGCCTACTCCCCGCACGATTGAAGCCGCCTATCATGAGTTCTCTGCTACAAGACAGGCAGCCAGGAAAGATCCCAGCCACCCGGTAGCGCAATAGTTACCACAAAAAATATCAGGAGCACATTATGAGAACTTCATCGTCGACCACCCGTACCACGCCCAAGTCCATGCCAGGCGGCCAGGAAGCCCAGGACGCGATTGCGCTGCTGACCGAAGACCACGAGAACGTCAAGCAAATGTTCGAGCAGTTTGAAGGGCTGGGCGACCGCGCACATGCGACCAAGAAAAAATTGGCCACGCAGATCTGCACTGAACTGACCAAGCATGCGACGGCCGAGGAAGAAATTTTCTACCCGGCAGTGCGTGCCGCGACGAAGAGCAATGAAGATCTGGTGGACGAAGCAACTGTCGAGCACGCATCAGCGAAAGACCTGATCGCGCAGATCATGGAGATGGAAGCGACCGAAGAGCTGTTCGATGCCAAGGTCAAAGTACTGTCCGAAATGATCGAGCACCACGTCGAGGAAGAAGAGAACGAGATGTTTCCGAAGGCACGAGAGGCTGGCCTGGATCTGGAAGCGCTGGGGCAGCAAATTGCCGAGCGCAAGGCGCAGATTACCGTGTAATCGAGATAGTCCCCCGCCCCGGCGGGATGGCAGCCGGTTCCCCCACAGCCTGCCAGTGTCAGCGCTGGCTGTCGGGGAATCGTTTGTTTAGGAGGCACGCCGGCTGGCGGCGCGGCCCCCTCCGGCTTACTCCGCGTTCAGCTGCCACCAGTTCATGTTCCACCCGCCCACGCGCGCGAAAATGGCCAGGTCCTGCTGTCCGGCTTGCAGATACGCCCGCGCCGTCACCGTCTGCCAGTTCTGCCATCCACCGGTATTGGGCACGGTCACCGTCGCCAGGTCGCTGCCGTTCTTGCTCAACACGAATTGCCCACCGTTATAGATGCTGGCAACCCGGAATTGCAGCTGGTACCAGCCGGTCTTCGGCACATTGATCGGATAGCTCATCCAGTCATTGTTATCCACATTGCTCACATTGAATCCGCCGCCCGCATCGGACGTCGTCTCCATGCGCATGCCGCTGTGCGTGGTAAACATTTCCGCTTCGATGCGCGCCCCCACCGCCGGTTTCCAGTTCATCCAGTAGGCAATGCTTTCATTGCGTACCAGCGGCTGGGTGGCGAAACCGCGGAAATAGCTTTCGATCTGCGCGTTCGACGCGGTGCTGACATTCAGGCTTCCCATCCCGCCGCCATTGCTGCTGTTGGTCACCATGCCCCAACCCCAGCTATTGGTATCGCCATTCGAGCCGCCGTAGGTGACGTTCTTGTACGCCCAGCTGGTCGCCGCCCAGCCGTACATATTGTAGGCATCGTAGGTCTTGCGGGTGATCTGTCCACCGTAGCTGCCCAGCAAAGTCCAGGGCTGTAATTCGCCGATCAGGAAGGGTGTGTTCAAGCCGGTCAGCTTTGTATTCCAGTCGCAGCTCTCGCCCGTGCCGCTGGCATTGCAGTGCAGCCAGTTGGCGTGCATGTTCGCCTGGTTGACGGCGCCCGGCACTTCATTCCAGCCCCACAGGCCGGGATAAAAATGCATCCAGAACGCCACGTTGCTCAGGCCGCGCGTGTTCGGATTGCCGTAAGCATCGATGCCGCTGTTGTGGCCCGGCAGCAGGATCATGTGGTTCGGGTCTTTCGCGCGCACCACGTTGAACAGCTCGTAGGCGTAATTGGCCAGGGTGGTCGCGTCGGTCCCCCACGGCTCGTTCAGCAAGTCGTAGGCGGCCACGGCGTTGCGACCCCTGTAGCGCTCGGCGATCTTGTCCCACAGCCACTTGGTGCGGTCGCGGTAGCCCGCGTTCGTCCACAACTGGGCCGCGCCGATGCAGCCATCGTGCTGCTCGCCCGCCGCCGCTTGTCCGCCGACGGTGCCGTGCAGGTCGAGGATCACATACATGCCGCGCTTTTCCGCCTCGTTGATGGCGAAGTCCAGATGCTTCCAGGCGTCGGCGCGCAAGTTGTAGGGGCTGTATTCGTTCTCCACCAGACTGAAGTAGAACGGCACGCGGATGACGTTCATGCCCATGCCCTTCATCAGGTCGAAGTCGCGCGTGGTGATCCAGCTATCGCGGTACACGCCCATCAGGCGTTCTTTCTCCGCATTGCCGAAGCGCCCGGCCAGGGTGCCTTCGAGCGTGCACTGGTCATTGACCGCTCCGTTGCTGTTGGAGATGCTGTTGTTCAGCATCCAGAACTCCATCTGCAGCCAGTTGCCCAGGTTGACGCCGCGCAGGTTGACCCGCTTGCCGCTGCTGTCGACCCAGTAGCGCCCGTCCTGGCGGATCGCCGGCAAGGCCACGGGGGTGTTCTCGGCAGTGAAGTTGATCCAGTTCAGGTTGAATCCACCGCCCTTGGCGAACACGGCCAGGTTCTGCGGCCCGGCATTGAGGTAGACCCGCGAACTGATGGTGGACCAGGTCTGCCAGCCGCCGGTGTTGGGCACGCTTACGGTATCGCTGATGTCTTTCGCGTTCTGGCTCAGCACCAGCTGGCCGGTGGCGGCGGCCGAGGCCACCCGGTACTGCACCGTGTACCAGCCGCTGGTAGCCGGGTTGACCGAATAGCTCATCCAGTCGTTGGTCTCGATCCAGCCGACATTGGCGCCGCCGCCCACGTCCGAGGTCGCCTCGGTGGCCACGCCCTGCATCGACGCGTAGCTTTCCGCTTCGAGCTTGCCGGGCAAGGCAGTCTGGGCCGCGCACGCGGTGCTGAACA
The DNA here is from genome assembly GCF_015689335.1 of Massilia antarctica. GTDB lineage: Bacteria > Pseudomonadota > Gammaproteobacteria > Burkholderiales > Burkholderiaceae_D > Telluria_A > Telluria_A antarctica. The sequence continues at coordinate 6,316,342 of NZ_CP065053.1, forward strand.
AGGCGGCGGCGAGGGTGCCGGCCAAGGCCGGTAACGCCATTCTGACATCCCTGTGAAGGGTAGATTCCATGAAAAGTCTCCTGTTGTTATAAGAGGCGGCACGCTGGCATGCCGCGCAGCCGGGGGAAGACAAAGGATGCGTCACTTGGCATGGAAACGTTCCCAAACCGTGCAGTCGATGGTATTGGCTTCGCCTTGCGGCGTCAACGTAAATATAAAAAGCTATACGGAAACGAAGCTTGAAGTGGCGCCAGCCTCGACGCGTGACGGGAAATATGTACGCGGGAACAGAGGCCTTTCCGACAACAAATTTGGTCAGCCAATCCCGGCGGGCCCTACTTACTTTAGTCCTACACGATGCTTGCGAGTGCTCCTACTCCAACGTTCGGCGCGCTGACCTAAGATGTCTCTACTCGCTGACGAACACACCAGTCCGGCGGCGGAAACAAGGTAGTTCTTGCAGTTCCTTCGATTAAAACATTAGGAGAAATCACCATGGCATCGAACAACAATCAAGGCGGCAACAATCAAGGTGGCAACAAAGGTAACAACCAGTCGGACAGCGGCGCGCAAAGCGGCAGCAAGGGCGGCCAGGGCAACAACCAGAGCGACACCAGCAACCGCGGCTTTGCCTCGATGGATCCTGAACAGCAGCGTGAAATCGCTGCCGAAGGCGGCCGTGCAGCCCATGCTTCCGGCCATGCCCATGAGTTCACCTCCGAAGAAGCCCGCGAAGCCGGCAAGCTGAGCCACAGCGGCGGCGGCAACCAGCAAAGCGATTCGGACAGCGGGTCGTCGCGCGGCTCTTCGGCCAGCAACAAGAGCGATTCCGACAGCGGATCATCGCGCGGTTCGTCGGCCAGCAACAAGAGCGACTCCGACAGTGGCTCCTCGCGCGGCGGCAACAAGCAAAGCGGCTCCTCGGACGACGATTCGTCCTCGGGCGGCCGGTCGGGCGGCTCCAACGCCAGCTCGGGCGGCTCCAAATCGGGTTCCGGTTCGGGCTCCAGCTCGGGCAGCAAAACGTCCAAGTAATCCCGCCATGCCCTGCCCCGCCCGTGCGGGGTAGTGGAAGTGGACCATAGCCTGCCTTCGCGCAGGCTATTTTAATTGCCAACGAGACAATCATATCTAAATGCACTACCATGCCTGGAATCTAACTTTTCCCCGGGGATGGCATGACTGCTGGCTTTGACTACGACACTTTTGTAACGCGCAACGCGGGCTATGTCGCCCAGGACACCCAGCACCGCATCCGCACGCGCCGCCTGCTCATCGCCGGCTGCGGGCTGGGCGCCTCGACCGCCATTGCCGCCGCGCGCATGGGTTTTACGTCCTTCGTGCTGGTCGATGGCGATACGGTCGACGCACACAATCTGAACCGCCAGTTTTACGACTTCGACGATATCGGCGTGGCCAAGGTCGCTGCCCTCAAAAAACACATCTTGCGCATCAATCCGCAGGCGCAGGTCGAGGCCGTGCACGCCAATCTGGACGAGCACAATGTCCATGCCCTGGTAGAGCAGGCCGACATCGTCTTCGATACCATCGACTTTCTCGACCTGGACGCCATTCTCGGCCTGCACAGCACGGCGCAGGCACTGGGCAAGCCCGTCTTCACCGCCTTGTCGATCGGTTTCGGCGCCGGGGTCCTGTATTTTCCGCCAGGTTCGACCGCGTCGCTGCCCGCCATCATCGCGCACGACTTGCGCAGCGCGCACAGCGAGAGCCCGGGCGAGGCCAGCTACGCGGCCGTGTTTGGCAAGATCATGGGCCGCATCGGCGCCCACCTCGACCCGCAAGTCGTGGAACAGGTTGGCAAGGCACTGACGGTCATGGAAGATGGCCGGCCCTGCCCGGCCTCGCAGATCGCGGTGGGCAGCTTCACTGTGGCCGCCCTGGCGCTGTCGATGATGCACGACATGCTGGCCGGGATGAACGTGCCGGCCTCGCCACGGATGGTGGTGCACAGCTTCCGCAACCACACCACCAGGCTGATCGACATCAGCGAATGAACTGCCTCAGAAGCGCGCTGCGCCGCGCAGCGCGCGCCCGGCCAGGGTCTTGACGACCAGCCAGAACGGCATCTTCTCGTCCCTGAACCAGGCCATCATGAATGGGCTGGCCGCCGCGACGCGGCGCTCCAGGTCGCGCAAGTCCACCAGGTGCAGGGTCACCGGGCCGTAATAGTCGCCCTCGGGACCGATCGGCACCGGCGGAAAACCCATCTTGTCCAGCGAGCCCCCCAGCGAGCGCTCCATGGCCGCATACCAGTAGCGAATGCCGTTGGCGACGCTGTAGCGATACAGCGCGCGGTACATGCCCAGCAACAGCAAGGAATCGTTGGCGCGGCCCGCATTCCCGCTCGCGCCACCGTGGCGCCGGGCGCGCGCATCTGTTTCCACGCCATCCGGGGAGTCGGCCCCGCCCTTGCCGGCGCCGCGCCGAAACGTCTTCTGGACGATCAGGCGCGACACTTCGGCCGACTCGGCGCGCGGCGGCAAGACAAGCTCGTCGAACACCTCACACTGCGCCTCGAACGGAAAGGCCTGCCCCTCGGCGGGACACACCAGGCGCACGGTGCCGACAATATCGCCATCGCGCGCGTGGGCGGCCACGTGCGCCGCGTGTCCATCCCAATGGTCCGACTCGATTCCGTCCGGATAAGCGGCAGCATCGAGGAAGGCGCGCTCCATGCAGTACACCTCGTAACGGAGGCGGTGTATGCGTGTGAGCAATTCCGAACCCGGCGCGGCCCGCGCTATCGTATTGAACTCAAAGTGCGGTATCAGCAGATCACGCCTGCCGAACAAGCGCTGAAAGAAAAGCAGCATAGGGATCGTTACGCATCGAAATTCTGCCATTTCGGCAAGATTTCCTGCATTAAATAATGTCAGTGGTGCAACAATACCCTATTTTGATAATCTTGGCACAACAATAATGTTTCCTTCAGGGATTTAGCGGAATTTTTTATCGTGGCGCTTGCGGGCCGCCGCGTTTTGCGACTGCAAGATCGAATCGACCCGTTCCGACGCGCTGCGCGCCAACTCCTGCGCCAGCGCCACGCTGGGAAAGAACTCCGGCGCGCGGTAGGCCAGCCAGGCGTAGGCCGAATACAGGCGGCAGCTATCCTCGACTTCCTGCAGGTTCTGCCATGCCAGCTGGCCGCTGTCCTCATGCAGCTTGCACACTTTTTTCTTGGCCAGCGACTGCGCCCACATTTCCCACGCGCGCTGCAAGGACGGTACCCTGGTCGACACCGGCACCAGCGAGAGCATGAATTTCTCCGCCACCGACAAGGGCAAGGTATCGAGCCACACGGCGCGCTCGGACTGCTCCTCGGTAATGCGCGGATAAAAAAAGCCGTCCGGCACATCGATATTGTGGACGAAGCGTCTGAGCAGGCGCACCAGCGAGGTTTCGCCGGTCACGGCCGCGATGCGATGCAGATGCTCGACCGACGGCGCAACCGAAAAGCCGGTGGCGTTGAGCGGCGCTAGCTTTTCCTTGAGCAAGGCGCGCATGACCTCGTGCGTTTCATCATCGTAACCGGCCACCTTGCCCTCCTCGTGCACCCCGTAGCGTCCGGCGCGGCCGGCGATCTGGCGCGCCAGCGAGGCGGAAATTTCCTCTTCCTCCACCCCGTTGTACTTGACGCTGGTGGTCATCACGATGCGCTCGATCGGCATGTTCAAACCCATTGCCAGCGCATCGGTGCCGACCACGATATCGGCCTTGCCCTCGCGAAAGCGCTCGGCCTGGGCGCGCCGCACCTCCGGCGCCAGGTTGCCGTACACGGTAGCCACCGACAAGCCCATCTCCGTGATCATGTCGCGCCACATCAATACCTCGCGCCGCGAAAAGCAGATCACCGCGTCGCCGCGCTTCAGGTTGCGCAACTTGCGCACCGCGGCCGGCTCCATCGACAGCGGCGCCATGCGCTTGAGCACGTGCACTTCCAGCGGGCATGCGAGGCGTTCGGCCAGCGCCTCGATCGCACGCCGCGCTTCCGGCGCACCGACCAGATACACCACCGAGGCTGGCGCACCGCACACGGCCGCGGTCCAGGCCGCGCCGCGGTCGCGGTCGGCCAGCATCTGGATTTCATCGATCACCGCCACCTCGACCGGCGTGCGGGTATCGAGCATTTCGACCGTGCTGGCCACGTGGGTGGCGTCGTCCGCGATGCGGCGCTCCTCGCCGGTGACCAGGCTGACCGCCAGCGGCTTGCCGTGCGGGCGCGCGCTTTGCAGGCGCTCGAAATTTTCCAGCGCCAGCAGGCGCAACGGCGCCAGATATACCCCGCTTTTGGCCTTGGCCAGGGCCTCCATCGCGCGGTGCGTCTTGCCCGAATTGGTCGGGCCGAGCAAGGCGATGAACTTGCGCGGCAGGCGGCGCGCCACCTCGAAGGAATCGGGATATTCGGCCAGGTTGATGCTGGCGCGGGTACGCTCGGCGTGGCGCTCCTCCTGGGCGCGCTCGACGGCGTGGGCCACGCGCTGCGCGATGCGCTCGAACAGATAGCTGGCCGGCTCGGAGGTATCGACCTCGAACAGCGGGCCGAGGAAGGTCGCGGCATCGAGGTTGTGGTCCTCGCACTCGCCGCAGATATCGCGCACGAACACGCGCACGCTCTGGTGCAGCTCGTCGATGGCGCGCGGGGTAACCCGTTCGCGCAGCAGGGCGCGGCGGGCATCCGGATCCATCTTGCGCCACTTGCCGGGTTTGGCCAGCACGCCCTGGGCCGGGACCAGGTGATAAGGCACGTTCAGGCCGCCTTCATCGACCTCGCCGGAAAATTGCAGGAAGACCCGCCCCTCCATCTTTACCAGGCGCACCTGCTGGTCGGCGAAACCCAGTTCGGCGATGAGGGCATCATCGTCGCTATCGTCGGTGGTGGAAGGAGGAAATTGCTGAGTTATGGATACGGTCATTGGTACGGGTCGGATTGTTTATTCTATGAACGCCAACTATATCGCGTCTGCGGCCGATCCGTGGTCCCGAGAGCACAACCGGGGTCTGACCTCTGATTCGAAACATTTATGCATTTGAGGGCAGAACTACGTGCAATCACGCAACAATGTGGTTCCATCAACCTGGATGAACGGCACAAGCAGCGCCGGCATCATAGGGGGAGCTCGTGTGAATTGCCAGTTGAAAGGTGGCGGTACAAGCGGAGTGAGACGTCTGGTTCGAAACATTTCTAATCAGAGGTCAGACCCCGGTTGTGGGACTAGTCGCCGGGGCGCAGGAGTTTGCTGAGGGCGGCGGCGTGCGGGCCGGCGGCGGCGCTGGCGGCGGCTTGCATGGCGCGGTAGTGGGTCAGCACTTGCATGCCCGTCGCGGTCACCTTGGCGCCACCGCCCCGGCTGCCGCCGGCCGCGCTGCGCACCAAGGGCGCGCCAAAGCTGCGGTTCATGATGTCCACCAGCAGCCACGCGCGCCGGTACGACATGCCCATCGCCCGCGCCGCTGCGCTGATCGAGCCAGTCCGCCCGATCGCGTCGAGCAGGTCGGCCTTGCCCGGCCCCATGGCGATCTTGCCGCCACGCAGCAGGCGCACCTTGACGGCGATACCCTCGTCCATGCGCCCCGCCTTGTCGTCGTCCTTGTCGTCCTTGTCGTCCTTGTCGTCCATAGCGCCTCAGCCGCCCGAGACCAGCGCCGCTGCCTTGACCTGGGCCCACACTTGCATGCCCACTTCCAGCCCCAGCTGGTCGCGCGAGCGCCGCGTGATGCGCGCCAGCAGCGTCGTGCCGCCCGCGTCGAGCCGCACCATGACATGGGCTGGATCGTTGCCGGGAGTCATTTGGGCGACCGTCGCACGCAACTGGTTGAGGATCGAACTGCCGGCCTGCGCCAGCAAGGTCACGCTGACGTCGCGTGCCAGCACCCGCAGCCGCAGCCGCGTGCCCGGCGCCAGCGCCGTGTGCGCGATGAACATGGCGCCGCCGGCCGCCTTCAGGCACAGCAGGCCGTAGACGCTGTCGATAGCCTCGACCACGGCGTCGACCAGCGCGCCGGCATCGTCCTGCATGGCGCGCGTGACCTCGGGCCGCACCAGGGTGTCGGCCGCCGGCCCGCTGGCGAGCACGCGGCCGCCGTCAAGCAGCACGATGTGGTCGGCCAGGCGCGCCACTTCCTGCGTCGAGTGGCTCACGTAGAGCATGGGAATGGCCAGCTCGGCCTGCACCCGCTCCATGTAGGGCAGCACTTCCTCCTTGCGCCGCCCGTCGAGCGAGGCCAGCGGTTCGTCGAGCAGCAGCAGTTGCGGGGCGCTGAGCATGGCGCGGGCGATCGCCACGCGCTGGCGCTCGCCGCCCGACAGGCCGTCCGGACGGCGCGCCAGCAGATGGCCGATGCCCAGCAGCGCCACCGCGTGCGCCATCGCCTGGTCGGCGCCGGCGGCGCGCGCCCGCTGGCGGGAAAAATCGAGATTGCCCTGGACCGATAGATGGGGGAACAGGCTGGCTTCCTGGAAGACATAGCCGAGCGCGCGCCGGTGCGGGGGCACGAACACGCCGGCCGCATCATCCTGCCACAGCTGGCCGTTGACTTCGAGGTAGCCGCCCGCGTGGCGCTCCAGCCCGGCAATGGCGCGCAGCAAGGTGGTCTTGCCGGAGCCGGAGTGTCCGAACAGCGCGCTCACGCCGCGTCCCGGCAAGTCGAGCTGGACCTGCATGGCGAAGCCGCTGCGGCGGATGTCGAAGCGCATCCGGATCATCGGGGCGGCCGTCACAGCGTCCTGCGCGGTGGATTGAAGCGGTACAGCAAGAGCAGGGCGATGAAGCTGATCACCAGCATGCCGCCGGACAGCCAGTGGGCCTGCGCATATTCAATCGCTTCCACATGGCCGTAAATCTGCACCGACACCACGCGCGTCTGCTGCGGGATGTTCCCGCCGATCATCATGACGACGCCGAACTCGCCGACCGTGTGGGCGAAGCCGAGCGTGGCGGCGGTGATGAAGCCGGGCCGGGCCAGCGGCAGTACCACCGAGAAGAAGGTGTCGAGCGGGCTGGCGCGCAAGGTGGCGGCCACTTCCAGCGGACGCGGGCCGATGGCCTCGAAGGCGTTCTGCAGCGGCTGGACGACGAAAGGCATCGAGTACAGCAGGGAGCCGATCACGAGCCCGGGAAAGGTGAAGGGCAGCAAACCCAGGCCGAGCCATTGGGTCAGTTGCCCGAGCGGGCCGTTCGGCCCCATCGCCACCAGCAGGTAAAAGCCGAGCACGGACGGCGGCAGCACCAGCGGCAGCGCAACGATGGCGCCCACCACACTCCTGGCGCGCGAACGGGTGCGCGCCAGCCACCATGCGACCGGTGTGCCCAGCAACAGCAGCAGCACGGTGACCGTGCTCGCCAGTTTCAGGGTCAGCCAGACCGCGCCCCAGTCGTCCGCGCTCAGCATGCGGCGCTACAGGTCGTAGCCATAGGAACGGATCACCTCGCGCGCCGGCTCGCTCTTGAGATAGCGCAGGAAGGCGAGCGCGGCCGGCTTGCCCTTGCCCCGCTCCAGCAGCACGGCATCTTGGCGGAGCGGCGAGTACATGCCGGCCGGCACAACCCAGGCCGATCCCGATTGCAGCTTGCCGCCGCTGAACACTTGCGACATGGCGACAAAGCCGAGCGTGGCGGCGCCGGACACGATGAATTGATGGGTCTGGGCAATGCTGTCGCCCTGCACCAGGCGCGGCGCGAGGCGCTCCCGCACACCGAGCTTGTCCAGGGTTTGCATCGCGGCCGCGCCATACGGCGCCAGCTTGGGGTTGGCGATGGCCAGATGGGCGAAGCTGCCTTGCGCGAGCACCCGTCCCTGCGGGTCCACCACGCCAGCTTGCGTGCTCCACAACACCAGCTTGCCGATGGCATAGGTGAAACGGGTTTCGGCGACGGCGCTGCCCTCCTGGCCCAGGCGGGCCGGGGTCTCGTCGTCGGCCGCGAGCAGCACCTCGAACGGTGCGCCGTTCTTGATCTGGGCGTAGAACTTGCCGGTGGCGCCGGCGGTGGCGAGCACCTTGTGCCCCGTCTCGCGCTCGAAGCGCTCGCCGATCTCTTTCATCGGGGCGCTGAAATTGGCGGCCACGGCAACGTGCACGTCCTCGGCGTGGACCGTGCCGGCCATCATCAAAGCAAGCCACACCTTGGCGTATCGTTTCATGCAACACTCCGGTCGGGGATAGAGAGACGCCGCGGACAGCGCTGTATCCGATTATATACGACGCAATGGATGAGACCGGACCTTACAAGCCTGCGGCGCACGCGCAATCATCGCCCCACCTGTGGCATCGACGCGAGCAGCCCGCGCCGGCCAACGGTGGCGCCGACCCGTGGGAAGAGTTGTAGCGGCAGGAAGCTTTGCAAGTTTGCAAGCATATGGCAGGATGCGGGGGCGCGCACTCGCGCGTCTGCCTGCCTGCTTGCGGCCGGGGCCACTTTTGCGGAGTTTTATGTCGATTTCATCAGTACGCAGCATGCTCGCCCTCCTGATCGCCGCGGCGCTGGCCCTGCCCGCCTCCGGCGCCAGCCTGGACATTTCCCTCAAACACGGCAGCGCGCACGAGCAGGACTTGAAAAAACAGCTCGAACGCTTGACGGCCGCCCACGATCTGAGCACGTGGATCCAGACCGACAAGATCGTCGTCGACGAAAAAACGATTCCTCACAGCCATCCGGTGCTCACCCTCCACACCAGGCACTACAACGACGACGGTGCCCTCGTTTCGACCTTCATCCACGAGCAGATGCACTGGTGGCTGTCGCGCCATCGCAGCCAGACCCGCCTGGCGCTGCGCGAGATCAGGCAGCGCTACCCCGTGCTGGCGGTCGGCTATCCCGACGGCGCCGACAGCCTGGCCTCGTCGCAGGAGCATCTGCTGGTGATCTACCTGGAACTCGACGGGGTGGAACGGGTGCTGGGCAAGGCGGAACGCGAGCGCCTGCTCGCCTACTGGAGCAATGATCACTACAAAAAGCTGTACGAGATCGTCGCGCGCGACCGCGAACCGATCGGCGCCATCGTGCGCAAGCACCAGCTGATGCCGTGAGCGCCCGGGCGCTGACGGCCGAACCGGCCGCGCCGGCAGCCCATGCGGCGGCCGGCACGCCGCCCGTTTCGGCGGACAGCGGGGCCGGGACGATGCTCCCTCAGGCCGCCGCTTTTTTCGATACGACCCGCGCCGCAAGCAGCGCACTGGCCAGTCCGACCACGATCGCCGTGGTACTGCCGGAAAAGCCGACCGCCGTGTTGGCGGCGATCTTGCCGACTTTTGGTTTGAGCAATTCCAGCCGGCGCCTGGTCATTTGCGCGCCCAGCTCGTTCAGGCGGTCCTTGTCCAGCATGCGTTCGGCTTCGGGCAGCAGTACGGTTTCTTCATCGGCCACGTGGTGCATCACGTCGCGCATCAATTCATGCAGCAATTGATCGTGGCGGCGGTCGGTCGGCGCGGTTGCGCGCAACTCCGCGATCAGGCGCCGCATCTCATCATGTTCCGGCTCGCTCTTCTGGATCACCGGTTCGGCCCCGTTGAGGCGGCGCAGCACCGGGTAAAACACTTCCTCTTCCAGAGTCGCATGGATTTCCAGCGCGTCGCAAATGGTTTCGGCCAAGGCCTTCTTGACACTCGCGCGAGCGGCGCTCGTGTACTGGTGGAAGGTGACCAGCACGTGCGAGTGATCGAAGCGGATCATGTCGGTTACGGAAGGGCTCAATTTATTCAAAGAAAACATGATGGTTTCTCCTGAAAAGTCGTGCCCTTATCTTAAAGACGCCCGCTTCCTCTGCGCGTAGGACGCCGCCTCATTGGCGTGTCGGCGAACTGCACGAAAAACCGTGCATTCAAGCACGCTCAGCGCTCGTTGCGTCCGTGCAAAAACTCCCGATACCAGTGTCCGCTGCTTTTCACGGTGCGCGCCTGGGTCTCGAAGTCGACGTGAACAATGCCGAAACGGCGCAGATAGCCTTCCGACCATTCGAAATTGTCCAGCAGGCTCCAGGCGAAATACCCTTTCACGGGCACGCCCTGCTCCTGGGCCGCGCGCAGGGCGGCGAGGTGGCGCACCAGGTAGCTGCGGCGCGCCTCGTCGTCGACACTGCCGTCGGCCTGCACCACATCGTCATAGGAGGAGCCGTTTTCGGTGACGTACACCTCGGCCGGCTGGTATTCGTGGGAAATACGCAGCAGCAGTTCGGTCAGGCCGTCGGGCGCGACTTCCCAGCCGAAATCGGTGCGTTCGCGCTCTTGCGGCAAAACCACCTCGGTGCGCAGGAAGCCGGCGCCGGGCGCGTCGCGCACGACTTCGGGGAAATAATAGTTCAGGCCGACGAAATCGGTCGACGCGGCGATGGCCTGCATGTCGCCCTCCAGCACGACGGGCGCGGCGTCGCCCAGCAGCGCCAGGGTTTCCTGCGGATAGCCGCGCCCGTACAGCGGATCGAGGAACCAGCGGTTGCGGAAACCGTCGTGGCGCAGCAGGGCTTGCCGGTCCGCTTCGCTGGCGGAGGCGGCCCGGATCGGGTGCAGGCTGAGGGCGATGCCGACCTGCGCGTCCGGCACGTTGGCGCGGATCACCGGCGTGGCCAGGCCGTGCGAGAGCAGGACATGGTGGCACACCTGCAGCGCGGTCGGCGCATCGCGCAGGCCCGGGGCGTGCATGCCATCGAGATTGCCGTGCATGGCGGTGCACCATGGCTCGTTGTGGGTGATCCAGTGGCGCACCCGGTCGCCCAGGCGGCGCGTGACCACGTCGGCATAGTCGACAAACGCGGCCACGGTATCGCGCCTGGCCCAGCCGCCCTGGTCCTGCAGGTATTGCGGCAAGTCCCAGTGGTACAGGGTAGCCCACGGTTGCAGGCCGCGTTCGAGCATGCCGTCCACCAGCCGCTCGTAGAAGTCGAGTCCCGCTTCGTTGGGCGCGGCCCCGACCCCGCTGACGATGCGCGGCCACGCGATCGAGAAGCGGTAGGCGTTCAGGCCGAGCGACTGGCCGATGTCGAAGTCCTCCGGCCAGCGGTGGTAATGGTCGCACGCCACGGCGCCGTTGGAACCGTCGCGGATCTTGCCGGGGGTGGCGCAGAAGGTATCCCAGATCGACACCGCGCGCGCGTCGGCGCTGCCCGCCCCCTCGATCTGGAAGGCCGAGGTTGAACAGCCCCACAGGAAGTCGTCGCCGAAACTGGCGCGTGCGAGGGGCTGGTGCGGGTCGTTTTTCTGGTTGGTCATAGAGAGATCGGTCAGTGTTAAAGTTGCTCGATGAGAAATTGGAATCGCTTCCACTTTACCACAAAAAAAAGCCCCGGCAAGGACGATGGGGGGGATTATTTGATCGCTCAGTCGTGCTGTTTTGAGCAGTGGGCAGTGGGCACTGACCGCTGACCGCTGAACCGCTGAACCGCTGAACCGCTGAACCGCTGAACCGCTGAACCGCTGAACCGCTGAACCGCTGAACCGTCGTCCCCGCGCAGGCGGGGACCCAAGTCTGTGCCGCAGCCACCGGAGGCTCGACGAACTTGGGTCCCCGCCTGCGCGGGGACGACGGTTCGGCCAGTGGCGGGAACGACGGCTCGACGGCTCGACGGGTGCAAGGTTACCCGCGGCGCTACCGGCCTGCCCCCCCCCTAAATATCCTTCGCCTTCCCCAGCGACGCCCGCATCGCAATCGTCACCGGATACCCATGCGTCACCGGCCGCTCCATGTCGTAGCAGCGATTGAGCAGGCAATTCAAGCCATTCAAGGTCATCTCGGTCCACGGCATGTGCACCGTGGTCAGGCGCGGGGCCGTGTATTCGGCGCTGTTGGTGTCGTCGTATCCAAGCACCGAAACCTGCTCCGGCACCGCCACCCCGGCCTGCTGGAAATACGACAGCGCCCCCACCGCCATGTCGTCATTGGCGCAAAACACGGCGGTAAACGGATAGCCCGATTCGGCCAGCTCCCTGGCCGCTTCCCACCCGCCCTTTGGCGCGAAATCGCTCTCGGCCACCCACAGGCCGCCGATATCGATGCCGGCTTGCGCCAGCTCGCTCAAGAAGCCATCGATGCGCTCGACGTTGTCGGGCGCGCCGCGCGGCCCGGCGATGACGGCGATATCGCGGTGACCCTCGCGCAGCAGCGCCTGCGCCGCCAGGCGGCCTCCGTACAAATGGTCGATGGTGAAGCTCTGCGCGGCGATCGAGGGCACGCTGTGATTGAGCAGCACCAGGCGCGCCTTGCGCGGCCCGAGCGCCTCGATGTCTTCATCGCGCAGCACATTACTCATCACCAGCACGCCGTCGCAGCCGCGCTCCTTGAGAAAATCGATCCCCTGCACGGCCTGGGTGCGCTCGTCGTCGCTGCCGATGCCGAAACCGACCACCATGTTCAGTCCCGCCGCGCGCAATTCCGAGTAAATCAGCTTGAGAATCGGCGTATAGAAGGTGCCGCTCAGGTAGGGAATGTACACGCCGATCATCTGCGAGCTGCCCAGCATCAGCGAACGGGCCGCGTACGAGGGATGGAATTCGAGTTCCTCGATCGCCTTCTGGACCCGCGCCAGGGTCTTGGGCGACACCGCCCCCTTGCCGCTGACGACACGCGATGCCGTTCCAAGGCCGACGCCGGCCCGCAGTGCTACGTCTTTGAGAGTTGCCACGCGCGCTTCTTCCGTTCAAAAATGGGAACTGCAAAAATCGCAGCATACTGCATTCGGGCGCCCTCTCACAAGCGCGCGCCGCGCGCGCCGTGTCACTGCTCGTTGCGCAGGGCGGCGGCGATCAGCTTTTGCGCCTTCTCGACCGGCATCTTGGTATTCCAGAACGATGTCAATACGTCCTGCATGGCGCCATTCTGGTCCGGGGTGAGATAGACCTCGCCGATGCCGACGTGGCGCGTGCGGTCCTTCATGATCGCCATGCCGGCCTTGGCGCAGGGGTCCATGCCGGATGCATCGACGTCGCCGCGGATCGGAATCGAGCCTTTCAACTTGTTGAAGGCGATCTGGGTGCGCGGCGCCACGATCACGCTGGCCAGCAGCTTCTGGTACTTGATCTGCTGCGCGTTGTCGGTCTTGGGGAAGACGAAGGCGTCGCCCTGGATCAGATACGGCGAGCGCGGGCCGAAGCCGGCGATGCAGCCATATTCCTTGCCGGCGCTCTGGTGCGCCGCGCCGAATTCGCCCTTGGCCCAGTCGCCCATCACCTGGATGCCGGCCTTGCCGGCAATGACCAGGGCGGTGGCGTCGTTCCAGTTGCGGCCCGACGCGCCGGCGTCCACATACGATTGCAGGCGCTTGAAATTAAGCAGGACGCGGCGGAAGGCCTCCGAATTGATGGCCGCCGGGTCACGGTCGCGCAGCACTTTCAGATACAGCTCGGTGCCGCCCATGTGGGCCAGCATCGACAGGAACAGGATGTTTTCCTGCCACGGCTGGCCGCCGTGCGCGAGCGGAATCAAGCCGGCCGCCTTGAGCTTGTCGAGCGCGGCGAACAGTTCGTCGACACTGGCCGGCTCTTTCGCAATGCCGGCCTTCTGGAAGGCGGCCTTGGAATACCAGATCCAGGCTTGCATGTGGATGTTGACCGGCACCGCGTAATAATGGCCCTTGACCCGGATCACGCTCAGCACCGGCTCGGGCAGGAACTTGTCCCAGCCTTCCCTGAGGGCGACGTCGTCGACGTTATTGAGCATGCCCTGCTCCACCAGGTCGGTGAACTGCTTGGTGGTGTTGAACTGGGCCGCCATCGGCGCATTGCCGCCGACGATGCGGTTGATCGCCACCGCGCGCGCCTGGTCGGCGCCGGCGATCGCGGTATCGGTCCAGACGCCGCCGGCGGCGCGGTAGGCGTCGGCGATGGTGCGCACCGCGGCCGCTTCGCTGCTGGAAGTCCACCAGTGGATCACTTCCGTCTTGGGAGCGGCGCCAAAGGCGGCGCCCGCACTTGCCAGCGCCAGCGCGGCGGCCAGAATTCGTTGTTTCAACATGGTCTCCTGTGAAAGCGGGTCTGCGTCCGCCTTGGATTGGAAGGCTTTCCAATCTTGTCGGTTGACTATATCATTCAACGAATTTCAGTGTCAACGCGTAAGGCCATCGTGGCGCTGCGTGACATCGTTTTCACCCCACTTTGCAGGGAGCCGCCGTGTTCAATCCGCGTCCGCAGGTCCGTTACGTCGCCATCGCCGGGCAGGCGCCGTGCGTCATCGTGGACGATTTTCTGCTCGACCCGCATGCCGTGGTCGCGCACGCCGTCGCCGCCCAGGACCGCTTTGCCGTCGACCCGGCCAATTACTATCCCGGCCCGGAACTGGACCTGGGCCGGGAAACGGCCTTGCGCCTGGACGAATTCTTCATCCAGCATGTGCGACGCGCCTTGGGCGCCCAGCGCACCATCAGCGTGGCCGCGCGTCTGGCGCTGGCCACCCTGCCACCGGAGCGCCTGCATCCGCTGCAGCGCCTGTGCCATCGCGACTGCGCCGACCTGGCGCCTGGTGTGGGCGCGGCGGCGGCCGTGGTGTACCTGTTCGACGATCCGCGCCTGGGTGGCACCAGCTTTTACCGCGCCGCCGGCTCGCTGGAAGAGACCGCGCGCGTGCTGCGCGCAGCCCATGCCGGCACGGCAGCGCACACCGGCGCCAGCGGCTATCTGACCGCATCGAATGCCCACTTCGAGCAATTGTGCACCATTCCCGCGTGCTTTAACCGGGCCATTTTCTATGATGGCACCATTTTCCACGCGGCCCAGATCGAGGTGCCCGCCCTGCTCCACGGCGACCCGGCCCGCGGCCGGCTCACCATGAATGGCTTTTTCCGCTTCCGTCAACGCAGCGCCTGACACCCCGTGAACATGCATATGCGGCGAGGGAGGCGTTGTTTTACAGCAAATATCGGCCAAACTTGTTCCCATAACGATACCCGGAAGCATTTTATAAACTTGATGGATATATAATTTCGCCTGCGTTTGCTAAATGGCGACATTTGGCGACATATTTTTACAAACCATCTACAGGATTTCACGTGAAAAACACACTCGCTATCGCCATGCTGGCCGCCGTAGGCGCTCCGATGGCAGCACATGCCGAAAGCACCTACGTTGGCGCCGGTATTGGTGCCGCAGAACAAGTTCTGAGCATCAGCGAAGGCACTTTCAAAGACCGCGCTGCTGGCGTCAAGCTGTTCACCGGTTACAACTTCGACAAGAACTTCGGCGTCGAAGCCGGCTTTACCCACTTCGGCAGAGCCGAAACCGGCGGCAACCGCAGCGGTTCGCGCGCGCGTTCGTTCTACGCCGCCGGCACCGTCACCCTGCCGCTGGGCGAGAAGTGGGCCCTGACCGGCAAGCTCGGTATCGCCAAGAACCGCACCATGCAGCTCGTGGTTGGCGAAGGTGACGACAAGCAGAAAAAGGCCGATGCGCTGTTGGGCGTTGGCGCAAACTACGCTGTGACCAAGACCATCGCCGCGTTTGTCGAATACGAAAACTACGGCACCGTCGCAAAAGGCAAAAATGGTTCGCTGAAAGCGACGATCCTGTCGACCGGCATGCGTTTTTCGTTCTAAGCTGTCCGTTCCACAAAAAAACCGGCTGCGTGCCGGTTTTTTTATGTCCCGCGTTTATGCCGCGCGCCGCATCGGCGGCGCCTGGCAATTGGCCTTGATGAAGGCCTCGTGGCTGGACATCGCGTCCACGCATTTGCGGATCACCGCCTGCGTCCCCTGCAGGAAATCGGCAATCTCGTCCGGGGTGCGCTGGTCGACCACCGGATTGTAGCCGCGCGCGCGCAAGCCCTGCCCGTGCATCACCTGCAGCCAGCTATCCTCGGGAAACAGCTCCTCGTTCTCGCGCAGAATCCGCCCGTGGCTGGCGTACAGGTCGAGTTTACCCCGCAGGGCGGCCGGCACTTCCATGTCGCGGCAATAGCGCCAGAACGGCGAATCGTCGCGCGTGCTCGCCTTGTAGTGCAGGATCAGGAAATCGCGGATCTGATCGTATTCCTTGTCGCACAGGCGATTGTAGGTATCGATGTCGACCTGGTCGAAGCCTTTGTCGGGGAAGAAGCTGATCAGGCGCATCAGCGCCGTCTTGACCATGTGGATGCTGGTCGATTCGAGCGGTTCCATGAAGCCGCCCGACAAGCCGATCGCCACGCAGTTCTTGTTCCAGGCGCGCTTGCGCTTGCCGGTGGTGAACTTGAGCAGGCGCGGTTCGGCCAGCGGCTGGCCGTCGAGATTGCGCATGAGGATGGCCTGGGCTTCGTCGGCGCTCATGAACTTGCTCGAAAACACGTGGCCGTTGCCGGTGCGGTGCTGCAGCGGAATGCGCCACTGCCAGCCGGCCGTGTGCGCGGTCGAGCGGGTCAGCGCCGCCATCGGGCCGTGCGCTTCGCAGGGCACGGCAATGGCGCGGTCGCAAGGCAGCCAATCGCTCCAGTCGTCATACCCGGTGTGCAGCGCCTGTTCGATCAGCAAGCCCGCCATGCCGGAGCAATCGATGAAGAAGTCGCCGCCGATGCGTTCGCCGTTTTCCATCAGCAGCGCGGCGATCGATCCATCCGGGTGCAGCTCGGTGTCGATGATGCGCCCCTCGGTGCGCTGCACGCCGCGCGCTTCACTGTAGGTGCGCAGGTAGCGCGCATACAGGCCGGCGTCGAAATGGAAGGCATAGGACAGGTCCGCCAGCGGCGAATTGGGCAAGTCCGGACGCCCGCGGCTGAACTTGCCCAGGCGCGCGGCCATGGTGTTGATCGAGTACGGTTCCAGGCTGTCGGCCTGCCCGGCCTGGTGCATTTTCAGCCAGTAGTGGAAGAAATTGGCGGTCGGCTGGTCGCGTCCGACCGAGCCGAAACCGTGGATGTAGTTGCTGCCTTTATATCCCCAGTCGATGAATTCGATGCCGAGCTTGAAGCTGCCCTGGGTGGCGCGGATGAAGTCGTTCTCATCGATGCCCAGGTGCAGGTTGAAATTGCGGATACTGGGGATGGTCGCCTCCCCTACTCCGATGGTGGAAATCTGGTCGGACTCGATCAGGCGGTAATGGTGGCCCACGGGCAGCAGCTGCGAGAGCGCCGCGGCGCTCATCCAGCCGGCGGTGCCGCCACCGACGATCACGATCTGCTTGATGCCTTGGTCTGTCATCTGGTTCTCCGGTCAATGCTGACGAAGTAAGTATGTATGCTGAGTACCCATGCAAAAAAACCGGCGTGGCCTGGGGACAGGTCACACCGGTCCACCGCGCGCCTTGCGGCACGCGGGGCTCGCCAAACGGTGGATGTCAGTTACGCATTTAATAATTGAAGCCGGCGCGCACGCCGAACATGCGCGGCTCGATATAGCTGGCGATCATCTGCCCCCCCAGGCCGCTGTTGCCGGAGGTTTTCACCCGCTTGTCCGACACGTTGCGCACATACAGTTCCGCATGCCAGTTGCCGTTCGGCGCATCGACCCGGAACGAGGCGTCGCCGATCGCGCTGGCTTTCTGGAAGCGTCCGATGTGCTCGAACTCGTCGTTGCGCACGTCGAAGTAGACCTTGTCGCGCCAGTTGACCTTGAAGTACGGGGTCAATTTGTAGCCGCCGTCGAGCACGAACGCTTGCGAGGCGTGCAGCATGACCGTGTATTTCGGCGCGTTCGGCAAGCGGTTGTTGGTCACGTCGTACAAGCGCTTGCCGTTGTCGGGACCGGCGCCGGCGTAGGGAGCCGGGCAGCGCGTCTGCTTGAACTCGGCGCGCTCGTCGCACAGGTAATCGTCGCTGTAGGCGCCGTAATCGCGGATCGAGGTGTTCAGGTTCGAGAAAGCGCCGCCGACCTTGGCGCCCTTCCACGGCTTGTAATCCCACTCGACTTCGATCCCCGAGATGCGGGTGTTGCCGACGTTGATGGTGCGCCAGGTTTCGTACACGTCGCACTTGGGCTGGTCGCTGGCGCAGGGCTTGCCGTCGTCCGGCCGGTATTTCGAGACGAAATAGGTGTTGGTCAGTTGCTGATCCTTGTAGCGCATCATGAAGGCGACGGCCGACACGCTCAGGCGGTTCTCCAGGAACTTGCCCTTGTAGCCGAATTCAAGATTGGTGACCAGCTCCGGCCGGTAGGGCAGGAAGGTTTCCACACCTTTCTTGCCATCGACGCAGGTGTGGCCGCCGCAGCTGTCGACCTTGTCGCCGAAGCCGCCGGCCTTGTAGCCGGTCGACAACGCGGTGTAGGCCATCTGGTTGTCCGTGACCTGTTTTTGCAGGCCGAGGCGCCAGGTGACTTTCTTCCATTCATCCTTGTGGTCGTTGGGCGACGGCCGTCCGTAGCCGGAATAGGCGTCGACGCTGCCGCCCATGCCTGGTTTCAGGTCGGTGGACTGCGGAAAGCGGTAGCCGGGGGTGTTCGGGGTGCCGCCGTTGTACTGGCCGCGGTAAAACGCCGTGTCGCCGGCCCAGCCGCCCAGGTTCAAGCCATTCTTGTCTTCCTTGGAGTCGATGCTGTAGCGCGCACCGGCGGTGGCGGTCCAGTTCGGGATGAATTTCCAGTCGGCTTGCGCGAACACGGCCTTGGCGTCGACCTGGCGGTCCGGCTGCGAGTAAAACGAGCCGGAAGCGATGCCGTGCGGCTTGCGGAAGAAATCGACGACTTCGTAGTTGATCTGGTTTTTCTCGTGCATCCAGAACAGGCCGGCCACGTATTGCAGGGTGTCGAACTGCTGCTTGAGCTGCAATTCCTGCACCGAAGACTTGTATTTCGAGTCCCAGGTGGCCTGGTAGCGATCATCCAGCGGCCAGGTGCTCCAGTTGGCCGCGTCCGGACGGTTCGGGTAGTCGGCCGTCACCTGGAATGGCAGCGCGGCAGTCAAGCCCTTGTCGGCATCGTACAGCTGGGAACGCTGCTGGTTGGCCAGCATGAAGCTGTAATCGATGCTGGTGTGCTGGTTGACGTTCCAGCTCAGCCCGGCGCGCAGGGACTTGATCGTCATGTCGGTCTTGCCGGGCACGTTGATCAGGAGGTCCCACTGGCCGCCGCTGCAGGCGTAGCGCGTGCCGGCGCCCTGGTCGCAGTCGCGGAAACTCGTGTTGCCGGCGCCATTGTCCTGGAACAGCTCGTAGGCGGCGTTGAGGGTCAGGTCGGGGGTGATCTTGAACTTGGCCGCCAGGCGCGCCGCATACTCGTCCTGGTTGGTGTAGAAATCCTTGGCGCCGACCGGGTGGTTGTAGCGCTGGTCGACGTCGGGAATGCCATCCGGAATCCAGCCCCTGGACGGCACGTTCGCTTCGCGCGTGTCCGACATCTGGTTGGCCCAGCCGTTGCGGGTGACCTTGGTGAACGAGCCGCGCAGCGCCAGCTTGTCGTTGACGGCGATGTTCTGGATCAGGTTGACCTGCTTCTTGCGGTAGTTGCCGATATCGACTTCAGCCTTGCCGTAGGTGCCAGAAAAGTCCGGCTTGGCGGAGATGACGTTGACGCTGCCGCCGGTGGAGTTGCGTCCGAACAGGGTGCCCTGCGGGCCGCGCAGCACTTCCACCTGGTCGACGTCGAACATGAGCGCCTGGGCGCCCTGCGGACGGGGCGAGTACAGGCCGTCGATGTGAAAGCCGACGGCGGGGTCGCCGATTTCGGTCGTGTTCGAGGACGTGATGCCGCGGATGGTGATTTGCACCGCCGAATCGCCGGTGGCCTGGAAGGTGACGTTGGGAATTTCGTTGGCCAGATCCTTGGCGCTGGTGATGCCCATGCGGTTCAGGTTATCCTGGCTGAAGGCGGTCACCGCCAGCGGGGTTTTGAGCAGTGAGGTCGAGTAGCGGGTGGCGGTGACCTTTACTTCGGGAATGAATTCCTTATCGCTGTCGCCGGCCGCGGCGGGCGCCTGGGCATGGGCGGACATGCCGATCAGCCCGCACGCGCTGGCAACGGCCAGGCTGACCAGGGTCCTTCTTGTCTTCGGATACAACATTGCGTCTCCTCGTTGATTTTTATGCTTATCGTTTTTAGTCCGCGGCCGGGACGGCGCCGCGTCTTCACTCCACTACACCCCTGCTGCCGCCTCGGCAACACCTCCATGATCGGCTGTTGCTGCACCTCCACATAAATTGGAAACGCTCCCAATCGATGAGCAAAATATATCACTCAATGTTTTTCAATGTCAACGAGACTTTGTCAGGAGTTAAAAAAGCAACAGACGGGGAAAGCCTGGCGCGCGCGGCCGCCGGCATCGTCCCGCCGCATCGCGGGCGGGCGGGACAGTGGGCGCGGCGCCACCGGCATGCGCACCATCGATCAACGGCCAACCGGATATTCCAGGGCCTTGTTGATGATGATCGGCAGCGGCACATCCCTGCCGGAATCGAATGCACGGTTCATGAGCTTGATGTCTTCCGCCGGGATAACGACAGGCCAGCGATCCTTGTTGCTGGTGCTGCGTACCGGCGTTTTCGAGCGGTTCAGGTTCTGGATTCCCATGGCGATCTGCAGGGAGTAATCGGTCGCGGTAGCCCCAGCATCGAAGGCGCGGCTGCCCGGATAATTGGCGAACCAGCGCGGCGCATCGGCTTGCGAGGGGGCGATCATGGGCGAGCGCGATGGCGTTTGCGCCGTCGCATGGCAAGAAATGCAGGACGAGCGCGGATTATCCACCGGGCCGTTGAGCCTTCCCTGCGCGCCCAGATGCTGCGGCGTGTCATTCATCTTGTTGATCCATTGCTGGTTTTTGGCGAGATCGTTGCCCCACATGACGCCCACTAGTTGCATTCTTTCCCATGGCGTGGCGCCGGGCGCATTGCCGTTGTACGACAGCGTGGTGAATACCCATCCCGTCTGCGCCGCGCGCGCATCCTTGATGGCGATATCGACTTGCAACAGCCGCACGGTTTGCGGCCGGCGGACCAGGGCGCCGTTCGGACAGGTGGCGCCGGAAAATACGTGCACATTGGCGCGCCATTCGACAGTGCCCTTGAGATAGGGAACTTCCGTGTCCGGTGCCGTGGTAAATAATAACTTCGCGATGACCGTGCCATCGGGAAATTGCGACAATGCCGGGTCCGGGCTGCCAGGTTTTGCCCAGATTTTGCCGACCTGATATCCGCCGGGAGGGTTGTAGAATCCGACTGCCCAATTCTGAAAACACCTGGTCTGGGCCGGACCCAATTCCCCTGTTCCGGCTGAGCCCGGGGCCGGGGTGGTCCTTTCCCTGGTCAGTCCGCGAATGAACTCCCGACCGGTATCGCCATAGTGCATCCAGGGCGCGTGATACCACTTGCGGACGGTGTTGTTGCGCACATCCCAGGCCGCCTGGACATTGCCGTTTAGTACGTATTGGTACACCGTGCGGGCATACAGCTCTGGCTCCACGGTGGGATCGATGGCTTGCCAGGGAAGCGGATCTTGCGGGAGCGTCGCCGGATAATCCTGGCTGAGTTTAAATACCGGACCTGTCCAGCCGGCAGGAATTTTATCGTTGGACGACGGAAAATTTTGCGCCATGACATGTTGATGGTAGGTGCCGGCAACAAGCGCGATCAGCATGCAGGCGCATTTTGTTGCGACGATTTTTATCGGCCGCGCTATCTCCGGGCTATTGCATCTCCTGTTCTTGCAAGCACACATGATTCATCCCTCCGCAGCGAGTTAGATTGCACAGCGTCACCTGTTTCAGATAAGCCATTCAAGGTCATCGGCTATCCCGACTACGGTATATGCAGGCGTGCGGGCGCGGATTGACCCATTCGCTCATCCGAAGACATCGTCATTACTGCGGGTTTTAGGTATTGATGGAATCTGCTGTGCCGGTGCCTCGGCCAAGCGCTGCCGGCATGATGGCGGGCAGCGCACTGGCGCCGGAGAGATGAGGTTTGCGATGGCTGCGTATAGGGAGGTGAGCTAACGCGGTTTCCGCCCGGACGCATGTTGACGTGCTGCGCAACGGGCGGTACTGCGGCTTGCCGGCTCAGTCATGAGCTGGACGAGGCGCGCAGGTCGTCCACGGCGTTGCGTCCGAACCCGGGCGCCAGCAGGTAATCGGCCACGCCGGCGGCGCACTGCTCGGGCGAGCTGAGTGCCCCATCGCGCTGCAAGGCCAGGAAGCGCTCGCGCTGCGGAAAGCGGCTCTCTGGTGTAGCCCGGATCCGCGCCTGCATGGCGGTATCGATGACACCCGGGGCCAGGCTGCAGATGCGCACGCCGGCGCCATGCGCTGGCGGCGGATGGTCAAGCGCCACCGCGCGCGCATGATGGTCGAGTGCGGCCTTGGTGGCGCCGTACACGCTCCAGCCCGTGTAGGCATTGCGCGCGGCGCCGCTCGACACGTGCAGGATGCGACAGTCGGCCTGGCGGGCGGCGGCGGCCACGGCGGCGGCCAGCATCAGCGGCGCGGCCACGTTCAGCGCCACCGCTTGCGCGACCGCCAGCGGGTCCTGCTCGTGCAGCGCGCCGACCGGCTCCACCGTGCCGGCGTTATTGATCAACAAGACCTGGGTGCTGGCGCCGAGGAACTCGCCCAAGGCGGGGGTGGCCAGCCATGCGGCCAGCGCGGCGCTGTCGGCCAGGTCGGCCTGGTGTTCGCGCAGCAGCGGGCCGAAGCGCGCCGCCAGTTGCGGCGCCGTGCCGCGCGCCAGTCCCAGCACGGTGATCCCACGCGTCATCAGTTCGGCCGCCAGGGCGGCGCCCAAGCCTTGGGTGTGGCCGCTGACGACGGCTACCGTGACGGCCGCGCTCATGATTCCGTTGGCTGGGCGGCCGCCTTGCGGCGGCGGTAGTCGGCGTCGATGCTTTCGCCGCGCTTGCTCAGGACCGGCACCCTGCGCGAGAACATGAACTCGACCTTGGCGTCCGGATAGATGTGCACCGACAGGTAGTGCGCGTCCGACGGAATCTCGCCCATGGTGGGGGTGTTGGACGAGCGCACGACCTGGCCGTCCTCCTCGTCCTTTTCCTGGCCCTCGAGCGCGCCGACACGCCAGCTGACCGTCTGCGGGCCGTTGGAAAAGCGCGCGCCGACCTTGCTGCGGCGCCCGCTGTACGGGTACGGCCCGGCGCCGCCCACGCGCACGCCGCCGACGGTCACGTCGAGCAAGGTGCGGTTGGAATAATTGAAGATTACGACATCAAGCACCTTGTCGGTCTGGGCCGTCGCGGCCGATGTTCCCAGCAGCCACAGGGCGGCGCCTGCCAGCAAGGTGCGGCGGGAAACGATCTTGTTCAGCATGTCATGCTCCAGCAGTTTGGAAAATGGACATTGTGAACGAAAATCACGGCGCCGACGAGGGTTGTCGTCGTCGGGCGCTTGCCTCAGGGTGGTTTTCGACATCGTTGAAGCGGTTGGGCTCTATGACGTTTTCGGTGAAACTTGACGACCGCCACGGTATCGCCTAGTTGAAACCGACCGCTTCACGGCGGCCTGCAAGGGATTGTCGGGTAAATGAGCGAGTTTGGACATGCGCAGATAGGCGATAGCGATGAAGTTGGCGGCGGTCCGGAAGCCGCGCGCTGCTCGCTTGGCTTGCTGAAGCATGCCATTCATCACTTCGACATAAGCGTTGCTGCGGCCATCGAGCATGCCGCGCACGATGCCTGGCAGGCGCTCGCGCAGCGTCAGCGCCAGTTTCTTGAACGGCTCGAGTCGGCTTCGGCGGGCCCACGCTATCCAACGCTCCAGCGCCGCCTGCGCCGCTTCCGCGCTGTTGGCGGCCGCGGCGTGCCGATAGGTGTCCCGCAATGCTTCTTTCAGCCGCCACGCCCTTGCGGTCTTGAGCCGGGAACGCTGCAAGAGATACATCGTGTCGCGCTGGCGCGCCGTCCAGCTGTGCGCGTCGCGGCGCATGCCCCACATCAACGCACGGACGTCTTGCGTTCGGTCCCCAAGGCGCTGCGAACGACGCGCGGATGCTTCGCCATTTCCAGCTTGCGTACCTTGTCCATCGCATCGTTGGCCAAGGCGATCACGTGGAAACGGTCGAAACTGATCTGGGCCTGCGGCAATTGCTCGGTGACGCCTTTGATGTAGGCCTGGCCCATGTCCATGCAGACGTGCTCGATCCGCTGCGGCTGCCCGCCATGGGCGATCAGATCGGCCTTGAAAGCGACCACCGTCTCGTGGTCGCGGCCTTCGGTGGCGAACAGCAGGCGCTTGGCATCCAGGTCGTGAACGACCGTCACGTACTGGTGACCGCGCCGAAGGCTGGTCTCGTCGATTCCGATGAGCTTCACCTCGCTCATGTCATCCTTGCCGCGCGCCACCGCGACGTAATGGCCGACGCTGCGCCACAGGCGATGCGCCGTCACACGCAGCAGCCGGGCGGTCTCGGCCACGGTCATTGTTTGGCACAAGGACATGGCCAGAACCTCGAACAGCAGGGTGAAATGACTGCCAGGGCGCGACCATGGCACTTCGATGCGCGAGGTCTTTCCGCAGGAGCGGCAGCGCACGCGCGGTACTTCTGCGTGCACCCAAGCTTCAAATTGAAAGAAATCGAGGTGCCGCCAGCTGCGCTGCATGCGGCTGTGGATCTTCTGCGCCGGCGCCTTGCAGGCGGGGCAGGCCATTTCCTCGCTTTGATAGCGAACTTCAAAGTCGATCCGTTTCGCTCCCGTGTCGAGCTTCAATTCGCTCACCTCCCACGGGGCTTGCAAGCCCAGTGCGGTGGTGAACAGGGTTTCCATGCCAATACTCAAACTACCCTCTCCAGCCGGAAACGCCGGCACGCCTGTTGTCCAAGGTCGCCGCCACGGCCTGCCGCGTCGGCGGCCATGGACCAGCGTATGCGCCCTGCATGCCCTCAAGGGTGCGCGACGCCGGCACGCGCGCAGCGCGCGCCGGCCTTGACCGCACTCCGGGACGGTAGAACCTCACAGCATAGCCGATGTCAAGTTTCACCGGAAACGTCATTGGGCCCAAAATATTCTGCGGACTTGTCCCGCCTCCATGTTCCCGAGGCTTCATCGGCGCACACAGGAAAGCAAACCAGTGCCAGCAGTAACAAACCGAAAAACTTGAATAATTGTAGATACATATACCGTCCCATAAACCTGCTGCCGCTTGACCATCCCTCGGTCTATTTATTTGTGACACCGGCAAATTCCAGACGACATTCCTTGTATTTTGCATACTCAGGCAACTCAGCAAAAAGGGCAAGTTTTGAAATATCCCCGCAATTAAAAGTCAGATTGAGTAAAGCGTCGTTATACGCATGCCTCATAACTACTTGTGGGGACTCGTGGGATCATGTACCCATCCGTAGCTGGCCGCTCTTCAAAGCCAGGCACGTTTTGCGTACACTGCTCATCAACGATACCCGACTGCCGATTTCATGACCCAAGCCCTGCACAGCCAAGCTCGTACCACCCATCTGACACGCGAGGAAATTCGAACCTCCACGCTGTCCCAGGCCGAGCTTGCCCGGCTCTACAATGTCTCGCGCCAGACGATTCGCAAGTGGCAGGATCGCGACAGTCCTGTCGACCGCTCGCATTGTCCGCTCACGCTGAACACGACGCTCACGCCGGCGCAAGAACTCATCGTCGTGGAGCTGCGCACGACGCTCTTGCTGCCCACTGACGACCTGCTGGCGGTCACCCGTGAGTTCATCAATCCGGCAGTCTCCAGAGCCGGTCTGGGGCGCTGCCTGCGTCGCCACGGCGTGTCGGATCTGCGTGACCTCGTCGCTCTGCAGGAGCCTGAAAAGCCGGTCGAAAAAAAGTCCTTCAAGGACTACGAGCCGGGCTTTTTACACATAGATATCAAGTACTTGCCGCAGATGCCGGACGAAACAGCGCGTCGCTATTTGTTCGTTGCCATCGACCGTGCAACGCGCTGGGTCTACATGGACATCTACGCCGATCAGACCGACAGCAGCAGTGTCGATTTCCTGGCGAAGGTGACGGCAGCCTGTCCGGTCAAGATCGTCAAGCTGCTCACCGATAACGGCAGTCAATTTACAGACCGTTTTACTAGTAAGAAAAAAGACGCCGAGGGCAACCGGATACCCAGTGGCAAGCATGTGTTCGACATCCTTTGCAAGCAGCTCAAGATTGAGCACCGGCTCATTCCGCCACGCCACCCGCAAACCAACGGCATGGTGGAGCGCTTCAATGGCCGCATCAGTGAGATCGTTAATCAAACCCGGTTTGGTTGCGCAGCCGAGCTCGAAGCAACGCTGCGCAATTACGCCAAAATTTACAACCCCAACATTCCTCAGCGCGCGTTAAACCCACCTCGTTATACACAAATCTTGCGCGGCGCCGACCGTTCTGAAAATCTGTTTACATTCAATGGCTTAACGCGCCCCCTTGTAAACTCGCCGCGTTTCAGGTTTACTCTCGTCTTTTGCGTGGACGAATTGGCGACAGTACCTGCACCTTGGACCGAGACGGAATTTGAACAACTCGACCTGGGCGATGCGCGCCTGAACAAACGAGCGAGGATCTTGATGGAGCGATTTGCGGCTGACCCGACGGCGAGCGTGCCAAAGGCGTGTCAGGGCTGGGGCGAGACGATGGCGGCGTATCGCTTCTTCGACAACGACAGCGTCGACTGGGAGGCGATCATGGCGCCGCACTGGCAGCAGACGCAGCAACGCATGGCCGCGCTGCCGGTTGTGCTGTGCCTGCAGGACACGACTGAACTGGACTTCAACGGCCAAGGCGCGTTCGGCCTCGGCCCGTTGAGTTACGAAGCCCAGCGCGGCATGTACCTGCACCCGACCTACGCAGTCACGCCTGCGCGCGAGCCGCTGGGCATCATCGACGCGTGGATGTGGGCGCGCGAAAAGAAGGACAAATCAGGTGCGCGCGGCGGGCCGAAGGAGAGTTTGCGCTGGATCGAGGGCTACGAGCGGATCGCGGAGGTGGCGGCGCAGTTGCCCGGCACACGGCTGGTGTATGTGGCCGACCGCGAGGCCGATCTGGTGCCGTTGATGCTGCGCGCCCAGGAACTGGCCACGCCGGCCGACTGGCTGGTGCGCGCCAAGCACAACCGCTGCCTGCCCGACGGCGAGAAGCTGTGGCAGCACACGAGTGCGGGCGCGCCGATCGGCGAGCTGACGTTCGCGATGGCCGCGCGGCACGGGGTGAAGGCGCGCACCGTGCGCCAGCAACTGTGGGCACGCACGGTCGCCCTGCCTGCGGGCAAAGGAAAGAGCGTCCTCGCCACGTGCGTGATCGCGCGCGAGATCGACGCGCCGGACGGCGTCAAACCAATCGAGTGGCGCTTGCTGACCAACCGCAAGGCCGCCACGCCCGAGGCGGTCGTCGAGCTGATCGACTGGTACCGCGCGCGATGGGAAATCGAGATGCTGTTCGACGTGCTCAAGAACGCCTGCCGCGTCGAGGCGCTGCAACTGGGCTCGATCACGCAGCTTGAACGGGCCTTGGCGCTGTTCATGGTGGTGGCGTGGCGCATCGCACGCCTGATGCGCTTGGGCAGGACCTGTCCGGATTTGGATGCGGAACTGTTCTTCGACCCGGACGAGATTCAAGCAGCCTACCTGCTGCGCAAAAAGACGCCGCCGGAGAAGCCGCGTCTGAACGACGTTCTGCGCCAGATCGCCTGCATCGGCGGTTTCCTCGCCCGCAAGAGCGATGGCGAGCCCGGCGTCAAGACCATCTGGCTCGGACTGAAGGATGTTCACGTGGCGGTCGAAACGATACGCGCGCTACGGGGAATTGGCGCGCTGAACACTTGTGTATAACGAGGTGCGTTAAACCATCAAACGCCGGTTCAGGCACTCAAGAAATGGCATGAAGAAAAGCCGGATCTGTTCTTAAAACGCGTATATAACCAAGCGGGTCTTGACACTTAGCCATGATTCCGCCGCCGTAACCGATCAGATTTCGTCCGGCATCACTAAAAAGCGATGAAAAATCGTGCTCTCCTGATGTCGGCCAGTTCAGAAAAATCGTTTTGCAGTTGGCTCACTTGCCCGTCAATTAAATGCCCAACGCCAATGGTGCAGTAATTTTTATGATCGTTATACGGCTCAAGAAAATCATCTTCCAGGTTGCCATTTTCCCAGATACGAATAAAGTCCATCCCCGCTTTCGACACCCAAAGGCTAGATGGCTTCTTCCGGGTCGATGGAGGTGGCGTGGCCGTGCGCCGGCTGGAAGCGCTGGGGCTCGCTCTCGCCGACCACGTCGCCGCCCGGGGTGGGCGCAATCCCGCCTTCACCCTGGCCGTTGTACGGGCGCCCACGATCAGCGGCCGGTCGATGTCGTTTTCGATGAACTGGACCAGCACTTCCTGGCCAATGCGCGGCAGGAACTGCATGCCCATGCCGCCCCCGGCCGAACGCTGGGCGACCCGCACCCAGCACGTGGCATCGGCCTCGCTCTGCCAGTGATGCCGAAAGGCGAACCAGCACGAAACAAGTTACAGTTTCTGGAACTTGCCCGTTTCGAGAAGTTGGTAGCGCTTTTTTCCATGCGGATCATAGCATGCGTAATTGTTGAAGGCTTCCTTTCCCACGTGTTCCTTCAGCAGGGATTGGAATGTCCGGGAGTAAGAGTACGGTGTTTTCTCCAACTTAGCGGTACACCCAGGAAGCATGATAACGTTGTTGACGATCTGCGCGGAATCAAACTTATTTGCAGGAATGGATTGCTTATCACCGAAGTACTCGACCGTCTTATCGAGCTTCCACGCCCGTGACAGCTCATCCGCGCTCGCACTGCTGCCGAACAGTCCGCATACAAGAAAAAAAGTACCAAGAAAAAAACGCATTATCGTCCAGTTAGTGAGTTGAGTCATACACGCCATGCCGAAAAATAGCCATTTCCGTTTTTCTCCGTTTGACCAGTCCTTATCTCCGAACTCGCGGCAGCACCCTTCATCGTCTCCGGTGTGGATCTTATCTCAAAGGTTAGGAAATTTCTTCAACCACCGCAATTGAACGCCAGACACGCCAAGGCATCATGCTCTTGCTGGTATCGCGGCGCATGAACGGAAGGCGCGAACCGAGCAAGCGTCGTCTTCAAACTGGTTTTTTACATCTTGAGCGCCTCCGCCTCGGTACGCCCTTTTTTGAATTGTTCTTTCAGAAAAATAAAGTCACAAAAAATATATCGGCATTCGGGCTGACGAAAGAATCCTGCTACCGTGGCGGGTAGTTTTTGCAAGCTATGCAGTGCGCCAATCGCTTCATGTCGGTTTTATCGACGACCAGCTTGCGCGACACCTTGCGCTTTGACGTGCCCCCAGACCTGCTCGTCTGGATGGAGATGAGCTTCGGCTAGTGCTTCGGCACCAGAACACCTCACGGGAATCAGAATGGAATAATGCTCTGAATTTTGCCGCTTGGCAGCACCTTGGCCACCACTTTTTGATCAAGAATACATTCGTAGCGTTCATTCATATTGCATCCCTGTATTTGACCGATCACTTTTCCGTTGACGACCGTGATATATGCGCCAGACATCACGTCACGCTCTTCGCTCCGAACCAGATCGAAATCATCCACGCGAATCAGAAGCACATTGCTCATAGGCGGGAACAGCATAAAAGTGGCCCGGGTTTTTTGGGCAAATGCTGGAGAGAAACCATTTGCATATTCGGCGCCGAATTTAGCAAAATCATGGTTCCCCACAAGACTCATGATAGGGTCGTTCTTCTTCGGATCGGCAACATATGGATAGTACTTAGGCCCGCATTTATCCGTTGTCCGTGGTCGCTGGTGGGCATCCAGGATCTTCTTTTCACATACTGCATAGTAGTGATCAAAATTCATCGGCAACTGCGATAACTTATAGCCAGCATAGCTTTCGGCCTCTGCCCGTGCATCGGCATTAGCTTTGCCGTAGACGTAAAACACCATTGCATCTACTGCCAAAATTTTATCGTCAAACACGAAAAATTCCGTCAGCGGCTTGCTGCACCTCCCGGGTGATGTTACCTTGTAAACTCTCTTGACTTTTGACAAGCCAAGTTTAAAGTTTTTCATAAGAAATACATCCAGTTGCTTACCAGTCACCCCTTCTTTTGACAAGGGCTGGAATACATCCGAGAAAGCATAGTCCTTTTGCGTAACGCGCCCCGTGCAAGCAGATGAAATCTTCAGTTCGTCATCCTTAAAGATGAATGATATACCTTGGGGCGCGCTGACTTTATTTTCAGGGTAATCGTAATCGACTGCGCGCTCATACTTCCAAGTCACATCGGAATTTTCCGCATGTAAGTCAACACAAAAAAAATAACACAAAAGAAATGCAACTATCGTCCAATCCCGCATGAGAACTCCGTCAATGATCTGCGTTGTAAACATTATTCGTAAATAAATCCATTTCGGATTTCCGTCGCGCTTTCAAGCCCTTGTCGCCTTTAGATGTTATATCAGCAAACTCTTTGCAGCATTCGCCATACAAGCCGGTATTCAAATTAGCCAGAAGTTTCGTAAATTTTTTTAGCCCGCCAGTGTTAAATGCGAGGCTCATCAACGCATCGAATTCGTATTGATGCAAAGGCTTGTGAATACTCTTCAGCGCACGCAGGCGAATTTTCTCAACATCTTCTGCGAACATGCGATTTTCTTCCTCTGCCGTAATTCCTTTTTCAACCCGCTTATACTCGGCACTATCCGAATTTTTTAACACTGGCTCTATGACGTTTTCGGTGAAACTTGACGACCGTCGCGGTATCGCCTAATTGAAACAGACCTTTTTCCTGCTGTCTGCAAGGGATTGACAGGCAAATGAGTCAGCTTGGACATGCGCAGATAGGCGATGGCAATGAAATTGGCGGCGCTGCGGAAACCGCGCGCTGCACGCTTGGATTGCTGAAGCATGCCGTTCATCGCTTCGACATAGGCGTTACTGCGGCCATCGAGCATGCCGCGCACGACGCCCGGCAGTCGCTCGCGCAGCGTCAACGCCAGCTTCTTGAACGGCTCGAGTCGACTCCGGCGAGCCCACGACATCCAACTCTCCAGCGCTGACTGCGCCACCTCCGCGTTGTTGGCGGTAACGGCCTGCCGATAGGCGTCCCGCAATGCTTCCTTCAGCCGCCACGCCCTTGCAGTCTTGAGTCGGGAGCGCTGCAAGAGATACATCGTGTCGCGTTGGCGTGCCGTCCAGCTACGCGCGTCGCGACGCATTCCCCACATCAATGCGCGGACGGTCTTGCGTTCGGTGCCCAAGGCGCTGCGAACGACACGCGGCTGTTCCGCCATTTCCAGCTTGCGGACCTTGTCCATGGCATCGTTGGCCATGGCAATGACGTGGAAACGGTCGAAGCTGATCTGAGCCTGCGGCAATTGCTCGGTGACGCCCTTGACGTAGGCCTGGCTCATATCCATACAGACATGCGCGATTCCCTGCACCTGCCCGCCATGGGCAATCAGATCGGCCTTGAAAGCGGCTACCGTCTCGTGGCCGCGGCCTTCGGTGGCGAACAGCAGGCGCTTGGCGTCCAGATCGTGAACAACAGTCACATACTGGTGACCGCGCCGAAGGCTGGTCTCGTCGATGCCGATGAGCTTCACGTCGCTCATGTCATCCTTGCCGCGCGCCACCGCGACGTAATGGCCGACGCTGCGCCACAGGCGATGCGCCGTCACACGCAGCAGCCGGGCGGTCTCGGCCACCGTCATCGTCTGGCACAAGGACATGGCCAGCGCCTCGAAAAGCAAGGTGAAATGACTTCCAGGTCGCGACCACGGCACCTCAATGCGCGAGGTCTTGCCGCAGGAGCGGCAGCGCACGCGCGGTACTTCGGCGTGCACCCAAGCTTCATATTGGAAGAAATCGAGATGTCGCCAGCTGCGCCGCATGCGGCTGTGGATCTTCTGTGCTGGTGTCTCGCAAACGGGGCAGGCCATCTCCTCGCTTTGATAGCGTACTTCAAAATCGATCCGTCGCGCCCCAGTGTCGAGCTTGAATTCAGTCACCTCCCACGGAGCTTGCAAGCCCAGCGCGGTGGTGAACAAGGTTTCCATGCTAATACTCAAACTGCCTTCTCCAGCCGGATACGCCGGCACGCCTGTTATCCATGGTCATCGCCACGGCCTGCCGCGTCGACGACCATGGCCCAGCGTATGCGCCCTACATGCCGTCAAGGGTGCGCTACGCCGGCACGCGCACAACGCGCGCCGCCCTTGACCGCATTCCGGGACGGCAAAAACTCACAGCATAGCCGATGTCAAGTTTCACCGGAAACGTCATAGGGCCTTAACACTTCGCATGACACCTTGCCGTCGATCAAATGGCCAACGCCAATCGTGCACAATTTTTTGCTATCGTTATATGGTGTGAGATGCGTCTTCGTAAGATTTCCACTTTCCCAGATTCGGATAAAGTTGATCCCCGCTTGCGAAACCTGCAAGCTCTTCGCATCACGACGCACCTCTGATGGGGCCCCAATGACCGGGCCGATTTTACCACTTCCGGCAGTCGGAGACTTCTGACCAGATGGATTCGGTTTAGGCACAGGCGTGGAAGCCGGCGAAGGCTTCGGCGTTGACGATACCGGAGGTAATGGCGGCGTTGCGTTACCCGGGCTCGACTTTGGCGCAGCCGACTTCGGACCGGCACTTGGCTGCACCGGTAACTTGGCTGCGACTCCCCCACAATTTACTAACGCAAACAACGACTTTTGTTTGGCCAAAGTCATCAACTCGACACCGTTTGCGTCAGCAAGATTTCTAGAATAGAAACGATCAGGTTTGTACATTGATGCGAATTCACGCACATCCATGTGTACCCAGGAGCCTGCCTTTTTGGTTGGCTCCAGTGAAATTGCATTCTTCGTATCCCACGTCGGGCGAGCCTTCATATGTGCTACAAATACCTTATTCTTAACCTTCTCCAAATCACTATTGCACACGTGTCCGGTTTTATCTTTAATCCAAAAGTCAACTGCATCACCCATGTGATTGGTTGTAAATGTTTTCATCTGCTGAGCACGCCGCCAGCAACGAAATCCCGAAGAAATTTTATCAACCTTGCAGCCGAGGTTAGATTCCTTGACATGAAGATAAAAAATGGCAGCCTTCAGGCTCCAAAACAAGGCACGGTGTATGCCTCGCCGTTCGACCCCTGGCTTACTGCCGGTGTGCTTCTTCATGTCCACGAAATAGCCGATCGACGCTGACTCTGTTCTACCCATGCCAAATCCAGAACACACATGCGGACCTGGGTTCGCTTCCGTCTGACATTGGCACTTCATCTGATCGAAACCACCGTTTCCACCTGGCAGCAGGTGCTTCCTTCCGAATTCGTCAATGCTCGCCAGCACCGATGGACAAACCCTGCCAGTCTCCGCCACACCCATGTAATCTCGCTGAAATTGCTTTACCGCATTTTCAGTTGCGATAGTAAATTCGGTGAGTGGTGAGGGATATTTGATTGTTTGACCAAAGCCCATCAACCGGATGTTGATTTCTTCAACCAGATCGCCCGTATCCCCGAGCTTGATGCAGCCGGCTTTATTGCAATCCAATCCAAGCGTGGTTTTCGGCGTACCGTTTTCCCCGCGACTTTCCTCTTTTATGGTAGGAACCGGAGCGCTGATCGGTATGGTTTTGGGTTTCGGCCAAGGTGCAGCTTGCGGGGCCGGCGCAGGGGCCGCCACGGGAGTGTTCGGCGCAGACGCTGGCGCAGCGGGCTTCGATGCGGGCGCAGGCACCGGCGGTATCGCCTCCGAAGCCGATGGAAGTGGCTTGGCTGACGGTGCCGGTACTGACGATGGCGTGGCCGGGCGAGATGCTGGGGGCGCGCCGCTCTGAGACGCACCTTGTGCCTTTTTCGCCTCGGGCGGAATCTTTAGCACTTGGTCAATGTGGATAATACTTTCGAGTTTAATGCCGTTCAGGTTAGCAATTTCCTGCGCCGTTGTACCGTAGAGTACCGCAATCTGGCCCAAGGTTTCGTTTTTGACAACCTTGTGAGTTTTGCGTCTGTATTCGCCTGGCGCCCCCTTGTCCTCGGTCACTGTCAGCTCTTCCAGTACCTTGCCGCTGACAATCTTGACACGATAATCTTCCGACCACGGACTCAACATCCTGATCAGCTTCATATCATCGCTGGCGAAGCGTTCCACGTACACGCTCAGTTCGGCGCCCACGGTCGAATCAAACGCCTTGATGTTACCCTTGGCGTCAGTCGTTCCTTTTGCGACAATCTTCTGTCCCTCGCGGACTTGATACTTTAACCCTTGAAGGTACTCGCCCAAAGGGTCAAGCAACTTGACTCGTACGGCACAGGACAAATCATCGGCGGGCAAACCATTGGCAGGTAGATCATCAGCTGGTAGCTCGTCAGCTGGTAAATCTTCGGCTGGTAAATCTTCAGCTGGTAAATCTGCAGAGAGTAAATCTTCAGGTGTAGTCATGGCATGCTAAAGCAAATATCGTTAAGGTAGACAGTCGGCAATACTGACACGTTACTGGGCATTGTCTGCATCGTCATCGTCGTAGTCATATATCAAATCCCATTCGTCAAGCGAAACGCCGCTGAGAATCTCAATCTTGTCGCCATCCTCGGCGTAAATCTGCACCGTGCGTCCGTGTTCGTCGAGCGAACCCGACATGACCTTCTTGCTCGGCAGGCGCGCCTTGTAGCTCACATCGCCAAAAACGTGCTTGACGAACACATCGTGAATATCGAGGCGGTTGCTGAACGGCGTTTCCGGATTCGCCACGGGCAGCAGCGGCATAGGATAACCCGCCCCACCCGGCCCGGTGAAATCCTTGATCCCCGCGTAAATGAAGATCGAGCCGCCGCACTGCACCGTGATATTCCCGCCGGCGATGGTGATGTTGGCCCCGCCCGCCGTCGTCAGGCTGATGCTGGTCGCCGCCGCCCAGTCGATATGCGCATTCGCACTGATGATGTCGACATCGTTGCGCGCGCGCACCTTGATTTCGTCGGACTGCGCCTGCACATCGATATCGTCCTGCGCCGCGATCAGTTGCAGGCCGATATTGTCCTGGCCCGGCTGGATCAGCCCGCCCACCATGCCGATCGCCTGGCTGCTGTGTACGCGCAGCTGGCCGCCGGTGACGTACTGGGAATCCCGTCCACTCATCAGCGACACGCTTTCGCCATTGGCCAGCTGCAAATCCCCCGCCGCCGCCACGCCCAGCCCGCCGCGCGCCGCCACCTTGATGACCGGGTCGGCCACGTGCGGCACCGTGCCCTTGTCCGGCGCGGTGCTGCGTCCGCTCGATCCGCCCACGGCGCCAGGCTGGCTGCCATCGCCGACCATGCCGGCCACCGCCGCCAGCATCGCCTTGAGCGGCGCCGTTTCCTTGTCCATCACGCTCTTGTCCGCCGCGGACGAGCCGCCATGCACACCGAAGCCGATGCTCTGGTGCACCATGGCTCCCTTGGCATAGGTCTCGCCCAGTTTCACGGCATGCTTGAGCATGGCGATGCCGGCCGCGTTGTCGCCGGCCGGGTCGCGCTCCGGCGCCGCATGCGCCAGCCGGTAGCTGCTCACCAGCAGGCCGGAACGGGCGCGCACCGCGCCATAGGCATCGGTGCGCAGCTCGGCCCCGCTGCCGCGCAGGCTGCCACGGAAGTTGTCGGCGTTGTGCACCAGGTGGCCCAGATTGAGTTCGCTCGCCGCGTGGCTGCTCTTGAGCTGGATGCGGCCTTGCGTATCGGTATCGTCGAACAGCAGCTGGTTGTAACCGGGTCCGCCGAATTCCTTGCTGCGCACGCCCCACTGGGCCGCGCTGTTGCGGTGGCCGGCGCTGGTGTTGGAGGCCCCGTGCCACAGCGGACTATGCCCGCCGGCCAGGTTGCCTTGGGCCGAGGTGGCGTGGTCGTGCGCCGGGTGGAAGCGCTGCGGCTCGCTCTCGCCACCCATGTCGCCGCCCGGGGTGGGCGCAATCCCGCCTTCGCCCTGGCCGTTGTACAGGGCGCCCACGATCAGCGGCCGGTCGATGTCGTTTTCGATGAACTGGACCAGCACTTCCTGGCCGATGCGCGGCAGGAACTGCAGGCCCACGCCGCCCCCCGCCGAACGCTGGGCGACCCGCACCCAGCAGGTGGCATCGGCCTCGCTCTGCCGGCGATGCCGAAAGGCGAACCAGCACGAAACAAGTTACATTTTCTTGAACTTGCCCGTTTCGAGGAGTTGGTAGCGCTTGGTTCCATCCAGATCATAGCATGCATACTCTGCGTTCATAATGCAGCCGTCTGTAAGCTGGTCGATGACCTTGCCATTTTTGATTGCCAAATAAGCGCCGCCGAACCGGTCACGCTCTTCGTTGTCCATCTGGTCGAAATCATCAACCCGCACCAGCACTACATCCTTTAACGGTGGAAAAACCAAGAACAGCGGGTGCAGGCCATTTGCGAAGGGGTTATCATAGGCATCGTAGAATTTCGGACCGACTTTGATATATTTATGTGTGCCGATTAACTGAACCAAGGCGTCGGGATCGGTTTTTTTCGCCACGTACGGGTAGTACGCAGGACCGCATTTATCGGTAGCTTGCGGCACTTTTTTTACAAATTTAATGCGATCTAAACATACTTCAAAGAATTTTCCGCCATCAAAAGGCAAGCGTGAGATTTTTTGTGTCAGTTTCACTTGGTCAGAAACGCCCCGGCTCTATGACGTTTTCGGTGAAACTTGACGACCGTCGCGGTATCGCCTAATTGAAACCGACCGCTTCACGGCGGCCTGCAAGGGATTGTCGGGTAAATGAGCGAGTTTGGACATGCGCAGATAGGCGATAGCGATGAAGTTGGCGGCGGTCCGGAAGCCGCGCGCTGCTCGCTTGGCTTGCTGAAGCATGCCATTCATCGCTTCGACATAGGCGTTGCTGCGGCCATCGAGCATGCCGCGCACGATGCCTGGCAGGCGCTCGCGCAGCGTCAGCGCCAGTTTCTTGAACGGTTCGAGTCGGCTTCGGCGGGCCCACGATATCCAACGCTCCAGCGCCGCCTGCGCCGCTTCCGCGCTGTTGGCGGCCGCGGCGTGCCGATAGGTGTCCCGCAATGCTTCTTTCAGCCGCCACGCCCTTGCGGTCTTGAGCCGGGAACGCTGCAAGAGATACATCGTGTCGCGCTGGCGCGCCGTCCAGCTGTGCGCGTCGCGGCGCATGCCCCACATCAACGCACGGACGGTCTTGCGTTCGCTCCCCAAGGCGCTGCGAACGACGCGCGGATACTCCGCCATTTCCAGCTTGCGTACCTTGTCCATCGCATCGTTGGCCAAGGCGATCACGTGGAAACGGTCGAAACTGATCTGGGCCTGCGGCAATTGCTCGGTGACGCCTTTGATGTAGGCCTGGCCCATGTCCATGCAGACGTGCTCGATCCGCTGCGGCTGCCCGCCATGGGCGATCAGATCGGCCTTGAAAGCGACCACCGTCTCATGGTCGCGGCCTTCGGTGGCGAACAGCAGGCGCTTGGCATCCAGGTCGTGAACGACCGTCACGTACTGGTGGCCGCGCCGAAGGCTGGTTTCGTCGATTCCGATGAGCTTCACCTCGCTCATGTCATCCTTGCCGCGCGCCACCGCGACGTAATGGCCGACGCTGCGCCACAGGCGATGCGCCGTCACACGCAGCAGCCGGGCGGTCTCGGCCACAGTCATTGTTTGGCACAAGGACATGGCCAGAGCCTCGAACAGCAGGGTGAAATGACTGCCAGGGCGCGACCATGGCACTTCGATGCGCGAGGTCTTTCCGCAGGAGCGGCAGCGCACGCGCGGTACTTCTGCGTGCACCCAAGCTTCAAATTGAAAGAAATCGAGGTGCCGCCAGCTGCGCTGCATGCGGCTGTGGATCTTCTGCGCCGGCGCCTTGCAGGCGGGGCAGGCCATTTCCTCGCTTTGATAGCGAACTTCAAAGTCGATCCGTTTCGCTCCCGTGTCGAGCTTCAATTCGCTCACCTCCCACGGGGCTTGCAAGCCCAGTGCGGTGGTGAACAGGGTTTCCATGCCAATACTCAAACTGCCCTCTCCAGCCGGAAACGCCAGCACGCCTGTTGTCCAAGGTCGCCGCCGCGGCCTGCCGCGTCGGCGGCCATGGACCAGCGTATGCGCCCTGCATGCCGTCAAGGGTGCGCTACGCCGGCACGCGCGCAGCGCGCGCCGCCCTTGACCGCACTCCGGGACGGTAGAACCTCACAGCATAGCCGATGTCAAGTTTCACCGGAAACGTCATTGGGCCCAGCTCTGCATCCATTCTTCGATACGGACCCAGTCTAGAATGTGCACCAGCTTTTCCAATTTCGGCGTTAGCGCGCCGCAGTCGCGCCCCAGTTCCGGCATCAGTTCGTGCTGGAGCACATTCCAGCGTTGCAGTATCAGGTCGCGTCGGGTAGCATCCATGGGGTGGGCGTTTTGATGTTGTCTTGAGAAACTACATCATGCCAGCAATGGGCGCCCACACCCTCCACATTCCCGCATCACGCGATTAAATCCCCACACACGGCCAGTTTTGCAAGTTCCTCGAAGGAGAAGCGGCGCCCTGTCATCGTCATAGTGCGATTTGGCATTACGTTAGCAACCAGGGCTTCGCACGCACGTCGGAGGCCGTCGTCCATATAATCGCGATGGCTAAAATTTCTTAAACTTGCCGCTTTCTAGGAGTTGGTATTGTTTATTTCCACGCATATCCAGACAAGTGTACTCGAGATTCATCGTACATCCGTCGTCAAGCTGGTCAGTGATCTTCCCGTTTTTGATTGCGAGATAGCTACCGCCAAACCGCTCACGCTCCTCGTTCACGATTTTATCAAAGTCATCAACGCGCACCAACAGTACGTCTTTCAGAGGCGTAAATATCATAAATAACGGGTGCAATCCATTGGCAAATGGATTGTCGTAATACGCATATGGGCTGGAAGGATCCTTCACAAATCTATGCGTCCCAATCAGCCGAACCAACGGATCGGTATCGGTCTTGGTAGCAATATATGGAAAATATGCAGGGCCACATTTATCAGTCGCCTGAGGTACGCCCTTAATCCACTTTATACGTTCAGCGCACGTTTCAAAAAAAGCAGTCGTATCCAACGGCAAGCGCGACAGTTTTTGACTCAAACTGATGG
This sequence comes from Massilia antarctica, assembly GCF_015689335.1. Classification (GTDB taxonomy): domain Bacteria; phylum Pseudomonadota; class Gammaproteobacteria; order Burkholderiales; family Burkholderiaceae_D; genus Telluria_A; species Telluria_A antarctica. The sequence goes on from NZ_CP065053.1 coordinate 6,355,279, forward strand.
TATTTGCCCGCTCGCCGGGCTTCGCATCCTGCTTAACTCGCGTGTAAGCGTAGAAAATACTACTTGCCTGAATCAGCGCAAGTCGATCGCCGGAAACAAAAATCGACCCGGAAGGGAGAGTACAGTCGGAATCACGAAATGTATAATATGTCTTCAGTTGTGACATATCGATTCCAAGCCGACGCCTCATAAAACTATATACCATCTGGCTCGACTGCCTCTCCTTGATCAACCCCTGAAAAGCGATATCAAACCGATATTCCTTCTGCTCTAGCGTTCCTTTGCAGGCGCCAAGCATCATTGACTCATTGACAATCTTCAGATCGTCGTATTTATTTTTAATAATATCTTCATTGGAGCCAAAATATTCCGCGGACTTATCTCGTCTCCATGTTCCCGATACTTCATCGGCGTGCACTGGAAGGCCAAACAAAGCAAATAGCATTAAACCAAAAAATTTGAAAAACCGCATAATTCACCTTATCAATGAGTCGAATCGTAAATATTGTGTAAAAACAAGTTTACCTCTGACTTTCTTCGCTTAAGCAATCCCTTATCGCCGCCGCTGGTAATATCAGAAAATTCTGCGGTGCACTCTACATACTGCGAAGTATTTAACTTATTGAACAGCTTAGGAAATTTTTTAGGGCGACCCGCGTTAAAAATCAAACTAAGCAGGGCATCATATTCATGCTGGTACATCGGTACCTTCACAGCATTTTGAACTTGACCGATTGCCTCTTGCATGTCGGAAAGCAACAACTCCAATCCTTCCTTTTCGGAAAGAACTACATTTTTATATTTCTCATATTTAGGATCGCGCTCAGCAGCCAAAGCTTCGCATGTCTTATTGCCGATAAGGTGACCAATCCCAATCGTGCAATTTTTCTTGTTGTCGTTATATGCGCTTTCTTTAAACTTCTCCCACCCGATAATAAAATCGAAGAGCTTTTTCGACGGCTTCAATGACAATATCGGAAGCCGGTCGGTTTTTACTGCGGGAGGTCTAGGCGGTATGCCACCGCAGTTTTTCAAGCCGAAACGGCTTTCGAGCTCCACCATGCGCATTAAAGTGTCACCGTTGGCGCCCTCAGTCGTCCTGGTAAAAAAACGCGTGTCCAGGTATTGTGCGGCAATCCCGGTGATGTCGACATGGACCCAGCTGAACGCTCCCTGGTCGCCGTTTGCGAATACACGAGGCTCTAGCCAAGCAGCGTTTGGAACGCGCGGCCCCAGCTTCGCGCCGAGCCTCTTGATAAAAACATCCCGCCGCAGGTTATCGATATCACTACCTTCGCAACGAGTAGTGGAGTTTCCTTTGAAGTACTGCAAGTCCAAAGCAAGTCCCATGTGGTTAACCGTTTTCCGATTATTTTGTCGGACGTTTTCATGCCAACAACGATAGGCCGAGGCAACACGACAAAATCTATAACCCAGTGCCTTATCCGTTTTACTGATATAAAAAAGAGCTGCACGAGCAATCCAAATAATTCCACGGTGCATACCCGGGTGCTCCACCCCAACAATAACATGCCCTGCCCGACGAATCCCGGTTGTAGATGAATCGCGCAACCCGGTGCCGAACCCCGTACACGTTCCGCAGGGGCATCTCATCGCATTAACGTTAATCGTATACTCCTGTCGGAACTGGTCGAGCGCCCGAACAACAGCGCCACAGACTCTTCCGGTTTCTGCGACTCCCATAAAATCTCGTTGAAATTGTTTCACTGCCGCTTCGGTAGCGGCCGTGAACTTACTTAACGGTGCCGGGCTGCTGACCGTGCCTCCAAACCCCATCAAGCGCAGGTTAATTTCTTCAACGATCACTCCGGTATCGCCCAGCTTGATGCACCCAGTCTGGTCGCACTGCATGTTAACCGTCGCTTTGGGCGTACCATTCTCCCCCCGATCATCTACCTTCTTCGTCGGAACCGGTCCGCTTATCGGGACACCATTCGGCGAAGGACCGGATGGTTGTGCAGGTGTCGGTAGAGGTGCGGGCGCTTTCGTTGGGGGAGCCTGCGCTGGCGACGGCGGGTGAGCCGGGGCTGGAGCTGGAGCTGGAGCTGGAGCTGGAGCTGCAGCTGATGCCGATGCAGGCGCTTGCCTCTGCTCAGCGTTAGGGGCGGGTGCAGGTTTCTGAGCCGGTGCTGGCTGTGGAGCCCGAGTCGGGCCGTGAGCCGGAACCGGAGCCTGAGCCTGAGCCTGAGCCGGGGTGGACGTCGGCGTAGGGGCGCTCCCACCTGCACCGTTTTTTTCGAGCGGCACTTTAAGCACTTGGTCAATATGGATAATCGATTCAAGTTCGATGCCGTTCATCCGCGCCAGGATCTCGGCACTGGTGTGGTACTTGATCGCAATCCTGCCCAGCGTTTCGCCCTTTTTCACCGTGTGCGTCTTACGCTGGTACTGACCCGGTGGCCCTTTGGATTTTTCAAGCGGAATTTCCTCCTTGACCTTCCCGCTCACGACTTTGACCTTGAAATTTTCATTCCATGGATACAGCGTCTTGATTTGCTTCATTTCTTCGCTGGCAAAGCGCTCGACGTGCACCGTCAATTCGGCGCCGACGCGCGAGGTGAAGCATGCGATCTGCCCTTTGCCGTCGGTCACACCCTTGGCAACAATCTTCTGCCCTTCGCGGATCTGATACTTCAGTCCCTCGATGCTCTTGCCTAAAGGATCGAGCAATTTCACCCTGACTTGACTGATGATGTCGTCAGGCGTTGTATCCGGATTTTTCATGTTTCGGTTCTTACTCTGGCTTCACGTTGGTATCGTCACTGTCGTCACTATTTTCACCGTCGTCGGTATCGTCCGTATCGACAGCTGTTGGCTCATGGGTCTGGTCTTCATCGTCGTCATAGTCGTAGATGAGATCCCATTCATCGAGCGTCTGACCGGTCAATATCTCGATCTTCTCGCCCACTTTCGCGTAAATCTGGACCGAGCGGCCATGTTCATCCAGGGTTCCCTCCAGCACACGCTTGTTGGGCAGACGCGCGGCGTAACGAATATCGCCGAATTCGTGCAGCACGAACAGATCGTGGATGTCAAGCCGGTTGCTCAAGTCCTCGGGTGGATTGGCCACCGGCAGTTTAGGCATAGGATAACCCGCCCCACCCGGCCCGGTGAAATCCTTGATCCCCGCGTAAATAAAGATCGAGCCGCCGCACTGCACCGTGATATTCCCGCCGGCGATGGTGATGTTGGCCCCGCCCGCCGTCGTCAGGCTGATGCTGGTCGCCGCCGCCCAGTCGATATGCGCATTCGCACTGATGATGTCGACATCGTTGCGCGCGCGCACCTTGATTTCGTCGGACTGCGCCTGCACATCGATATCGTCCTGCGCCGCGATCAGTTGCAGGCCGATATTGTCCTGGCCCGGCTGGATCAGCCCGCCCACCATGCCGATCGCCTGGCTGCTGTGTACGCGCAGCTGGCCGCCGGTGACGTACTGGGAATCCTGTCCACTCATCAGCGATACGCTTTCGCCATTGGCCAGCTGCAAATCCCCCGCCGCCGCCACGCCCAGCCCGCCGCGCGCCGCCACCTTGATGATCGGGTCGGCCACGTGCGGCACCGTGCCCTTGTCCGGCGCGGTGCTGCGTCCGCTCGATCCGCCCACGGCGCCAGGCTGGCTGCCATCGCCGACCATGCCGGCCACCGCCGCCAGCATCGCCTTGAGCGGCGCCGTTTCCTTGTCCATCACGCTCTTGTCCGCCGCCGACGAGCCGCCATGCACGCCGAAGCCGATGCTCTGGTGCGCCATGGCTCCCTTGGCATAGGTCTCGCCCAGTTTCACGGCATGCTTGAGCATGGCGATGCCGGCCGCGTTGTCGCCGGCCGGGTCGCGCTCCGGTGCCGCGTGCGCCAGCCGGTAGCTGCTCACCAGCAGGCCGGAACGGGCGCGCACCGCGCCGTAGGCATCGGTGCGCAGCTCGGCCCCGCTGCCGCGCAGGCTGCCACGGAAGTTGTCGGCGTTGTGCACCAGGTGGCCAAGATTGAGTTCGCTCGCCGCGTGGCTGCTCTTGAGCTGGATGCGGCCTTGCGTATCGGTATCGTCGAACAGCAGCTGGTTGTAACCGGGTCCGCCGAATTCCTTGCTGCGCACGCCCCACTGGGCCGCGCTGTTGCGGTGGCCGGCGCTGGTGTTGGAGGCCCCGTGCCACAGCGGACTATGCCCGCCGGCCAGGTTGCCCTGGGCCGAGGTGGCGTGGTCGTGCGCCGGGTGGAAGCGCTGCGGCTCGCTCTCGCCGCCCATGTCGCCGCCCGGGGTGGGCGCAATCCCGCCTTCGCCCTGGCCGTTGTACAGGGCGCCTACGATCAGCGGCCGGTCGATGTCGTTTTCGATGAACTGGACCAGCACTTCCTGGCCGATGCGCGGCAGGAACTGCAGGCCCATGCCGCCCCCCGCCGAACGCTGGGCGACCCGCACCCAGCAGGTGGCATCGGCCTCGCTCTGCCAGTGGTAGCGGATGCGCACCCGGCCCAGCTTGTCGCAATACAGTTCGTCGGCGCCGTGCGGGCGGTCGTTGCCGTCCGCACCGATCACGATGGCGCTTTGCGCGCCCGGCGCGGTCGGGCGCGGATGGCTGCGCGCATCGCTGCCGGGCAGTTCCGGGCGCCACGTGGTTTCGCTGGCGATCGCCTCGAAGCAATTGGCGTAGCCCGACTTGCGCGCCTCGGCGATGGCCAGCGCGAAATCCTCAGGACGGCTGTCGATGCGCTCTTGCAGCAATTCCGGAATCGGGCCGAACAATTCGGCCAGCGCTTGCTGGGCCGGCGACGGCAGGTTGTTCACGCCCACGCTCAGCACGCGCAAGATGGTGTATGCGGGCGGCGAATCGCCATGCTGCTGCAGCGGGCCGTTGAGGATGGTCATGCGGGTGCCGGCGCGCAAGGTGCGCACCGTCGAGCGTCCGCGCCACAGTGCGCTGCGCGCCTCGCGCGCCTGCATCTGCAGGTCGGCGTAGCGGCGCGCCTGCGCCGCGTTGGTGTAGGCATACTGGCCGGGATGGTCGAAATTTTCCAGCGCCGGCAGCTTGCTGCCGCTGAGCAGGCGCGACGGCGAATGCGCCGCCACCACCTGCTTGGCCTTGTAGTCGTAGCTCAGCACGGTCGAGAGGGTCGCCACCACCCTGCGCTGCGCCTGCAAGGCTTGCACCGTATCTTGCTGCTCGCCGGAGCGCACCGCATGGAAGCGGATGCCGCCGGCGGCGGCGCTGCTGATATCGTCGGGCACGCCGCTGCGGTCGCGGCTGTCGGCGAACAGCACCATTTCCGGCCCATCGCCATCCTGGTCGAAGCGCCACGCCAATCCTTCCTCGCTCAGCAGGCGCAGGACGAAATCGAGGTCGGTCTCGCGGTACTGGCAGCAATAGCTGCGCGCCACGGCATACTCCATGAACGGGCCGGCTTCCTCGCTCCAGCGCCAGCGCGCCAGCGGCATGTAGGCCGCGAACACCTGGTCGACGATGGCGATGACCGACTGGTCTTGCCAGACACGGCTGTTGCGCACCTGGCTCAGACGCCAGACCCAGGGCGACAGGCGCACCCGGTAACGCGCCAGTCCGCCCTCGCTGCCGAGCATCGCCGCCTCGGTCACGTCGCCCGCGAACACCACGCGCTTGCCGTCGGCCAGGGTGACGTCGAGCTTGCCCGCCTGGCCCAGCAACGCGGGCAGCGCCACATGCGCATCGGTCGACACCACGATTACGTCGCGCCCGCCGATCCCCTGCACCGCATCGTCGGCGGCAAACGCTTCGACCAGCAAGCCGCCCGAACCCAGGTCGGCCTTGCCATCGCCGATGGTCAGGCCGTACAGGCGCGAGTCACTGGAAAATCTGGCCAGCACGGCCATCACCTGTTCGGTCAGTACGGAACGGTCAACACTCATGGCCGCGCGCCAACCGGCACTGCGGGCCCCTGCTGCTGCAGGGCGTCATGCCCTGCCTGAACACTGGAAATGGAAAACATCATTACTGGCTTTACTTTCGGCGCGGAGATTGTCAAAACGTTCACAGACGGTATGATATCGCGATTTTACGCCTACCAGCGGCGAAACCGTCGGCAAGCACACATTGTTGCAAATCGTTAACCCATCAAGAGAAGAAGCATTGCTCGCTCAAGGGGCCGGTCAGCATGGATGCATCAATCCGCCGCCGGTTTGGTCACGCGCGGCGATTTGCATTGAGGATCATCCTTGGCCGTGCCAGCGCACAGCCTGACCCGGCATTGCTCGGCTTGGGCGGCATTGAGCTGTTTGCATTGCCGCAAAGAAGTCTGCGCGGCACCGGCGTTGCTGGCGGTACCGCCGGAACCTTCCTTGGAATGGGCCACCAGCGCCGCCAGCAAGCTGGCATCGTCGCCAGGGGCAGCCTTGGCTGGTACCGCTTTGAGCGGGCCCGGCTTGGCCGGCGCGCCCTTTAATGGAAGCGCCTTGACGGGCGCGGACTTGGCCAGCAGCACGGGCTTTTTGCTTGCTTCCCTGGAAACCGCGGCTGGACGCCCGTGCACAGCCCCCTTGGCCGACGCCTGCAGAGCACCTTTCAGTTCGCCCGACATCGGCGCGGCGGGGCTGCCGGCGAGCAACTGGTCGAGTTCGTCCCCCTTGGCCTTGGGCGCGGCAGGCGCGTTGAGCATGTCCTTCAGCGACTCCCCCTTGGCGGGCGCGGGCGGCGCTGCCCCATGGCCGAGGATGGCCGCGGCGGAGACTTCGGATTCCGTCGGAACGGCGGGCGCGGCCGGCTTGAGCGCGGGCGCCGGATCAGGCCGGGCTGCCGCGACGGTGACGACGGCGGCCGGCTTGCCGGCGTCCAAGGCCAGCCATGCGCCGCCGCCGGCGCACACGGCCAGCAGCGCTGCCGCGCCAGTCATCCAGCGCGTCTTGCTGCGCTTGGCCTGGTCGGCCTTGAGCCTGGCGCTGTCAGCCGCTTCGGCCTCCTTGCGCGCTTGCGCACCGGCACGCGCTGCCGCCTCTTGTTGCTCTTCAGAAAGTAAACTGGGCCGACGGAACGCTGGCGGCGGATCTTCGCGATGTTGCAAAAGCTGCTCCTTGTTGATTTCTACATAACTTTACGCTATTCAAAAAAAACGTGAAGGTTTTTTTAGCATGTCAACAGTGCATCACCACACACAACAGAGCGTTAATTCCTGTGCCGGATTGTTAGAACAGTAAGATATACTCCGAAGCAATCCTTTATGTCAGTATCGCACTTTTTGTTTTGAATGTCTCGATGAGGTCCCCTTGCTGATCCTTGCAGTAGCCTTGTACTTCCTGCTGGCGTGCCTGATCAGCTTCCTGGTCCTGTTTCCGGCCGGACGCGCGTTCGCGCTGCGGATACTGGCGCGTGCCGGCAAGCGCCTGCGCGCCTGGTTCGGACAGGCGGCGCAGGTCAAGGGACAAAGTGTTGCTGCAATACGACAAAGCAGTAGTGCATCCGCCCACCAAGCGGGAAATTTTCTGCGCCGCCATTATTTGCTCGTGATAGGCGGCCTGGTCCTGGTCTCGGTACCGCCGCTGGTGGCGCTGTTCAGCGGCGGCTCGTCGCTGGGCGGCTTTGAAGAGTCGACCCGCCAGGTCGATACCCAGGTGGCAGACTTGCTGGAAGGCGAAAACCTGGTGCCACCGCCGCCCTTGCCGCCAATGCTGTTTGCCACGGTGGAAGTCGAACAGGAGCGCCCGATGATCGTCTCGGCCAGCCGCGACTGGAACCTGATGAACCCTGCGTACACCCAGCGCCTGCTCCAAGCGTTTAAAATAATGAAAGAACGGCACGGTTACGATATGGCGATCCTGGAAGGTTACCGCAGTCCGGAACGCCAGAATAAACTGGCCGCGATGGGCTCGTCCGTCACCAACGCCGCCGCCTTCCAGAGCTGGCACCAGTACGGTCTGGCAGCCGACTGCGCATTCGTGCGTAACGGTAAAATTGTTATTTCGGAAAAAGATCCCTGGGCCATGCGTGGCTACGAGCTGTACGGCGAAGTGGCCGAATCGCTCGGGCTGACCTGGGGCGGGCGCTGGAAAATGATGGACTTCGGCCATACCGAACTGCGCCTTCCGGGAGTCATGAAGCGCCGTTAAGCGCCTTTGAGAAGCAGCAACACAATCAAGCAACCGTATTCTTTCATACAAGGCAGTGAGAACATCATGAAACCGTTTATCCGTTTCAAAGACAAGCATAGCCACGGGGGCGAGGTGGTCGAAGGCGCGCCGGCCAGCTTCGTGCTCGGCTTGCCGATCGCCCGTAAGTTCGACAAGATCACCTGTCCGATCCACGGCGACGGCATCATTGCCACCGGCGACGATGGCTTGATCGTCGACGGCCGTCCGGTTGCGCGCCTGGGCGACAAGACCAGTTGCGGCGCCAAGCTCATTCCGAGCCAGGCCATCACGGTGGACGTGGTCTGATGCGCATGGCTTTGCTTGTGTCAATGGCGGCGGGGCGTTGATGCGCACCCTGCTCAAGCGTTCGCTGCTGGTCGCGCTCGTGTTCGGTCTCACCTGGGCCGCTGCCATCTGGTATTGGCGCGAGCACGACCGCACGCCCGACACCGACGCGCTGCTCCTCTACCTGCTGGTCTTGCCGCTTCTCATACTGCTGTTGATCTGGCTCGGCAACTTCCTGGTCGGCATGCTGATGGCCGCGCCGGCGACCGCCGTGGCGGCCGATGTTGCGGCACCCGCAGCGCCGCCGCCGGCACCCGCGCTGCCGCCGCTGGGCGTGCTGGCCAGCGCGCTGCGAGTGCCGTTCGGCCAGTCCGCGGCCGCCCTGGCCGAGGCGCTGGCCGAGCACAGCATCCGCGCCGCGCTCGACCCCGAGCTGGTCGACGACGAAGGCTTTCCCGTCATGAGCGCGCGCGTGGCCGACGCCGACGATCGCGCCATGCAGGAAGAAATGCAAGCCTGGCTGCCGGACAACGGCTTTCCAGCGCTGCAGTACAACGCCGAACAATGGCGTGCCCTGACCCTGGCCGGCGCGGCACTGGCCGAACTGGCCGCCCACGCAAGCTTGCACCGCGGCCTCGGCTCCGGTTCCGGACTCGCTGCACCACCGCCGCTGCAACTGCTGTTGCTGTGGCAAGCCGGCTGGAACGTCGAACAGCGCAGCGCCGCCAGCCTGTGGCTGCGCGAACTGGTGGCGCGCGAAGGCTGGCCGCGCGAGGCCGTCGCGCTCGACCCGGAACTGGCCGGCACCGCATCGAGCGCCACCCCGGCCGCGCTGATCCAGCGCTTGATGCGCCAAAGCGCCGCCGGCCACCCGGTGCTGGCGATCGCGCTGGCGTTCGGCTCGCACATCAGCGAAGCGAGCGTGGACGACTGGGCCGCCAAGAATGAATTGCTGACCACAAAGCAGGGTCAGGGCAAGGTGCCGGGCGAAGGAGCAGCCGGCCTGCTGCTGGCCGATCAGGTCCAGGCCGCCCTGATCGAGCACAGTGCGCCAGTGCAGCTGAGCGCACTGGAAGGCAAGCGCGAGGCGTCGGCCGACGCCAAAGGCCGCACCGACGCCAGCGTGCTGCGCGCGCTGGCCACCCGCGTGCTGCAAGAAGGCGGCGTCGGCGCGGAGCATGTCAAACTGGTCGTGGCCGACACCGGTAACCGCAGCAGCCGCGTGATGGAAACAATGAGCTTGGCCGGGGCCCTGCTGCCCGAACTCGACAGCGCCGACGAGCTGCTCCAGGTCGGCAGCGCCAGCGGCACCTGCGGCGCGGTACCCTTCGTGGCCGCGCTGGCCGTGGCCGCGCACCAGGCCGCGACACTGAACGCCCCTGTACTATGCCTGAGCAATGAAGATCCTTTCCGTCGCTGCGCCGCCCTGGTCCGGCCCGCGACGGTCCTGTCGTAAACGTTTTCTAAACTGAGTTTCTGATAATGATGCAATCAATCTGGCAGTTCCTGACGAGCCGTCGCACCCTGATCGTGATGGGGTGGCTGGCGTTTGCCGCCATCTTGCTGATCGGGGCGGCGGTGCTGGACCTCCCCATCGAATACGCGTTCGCCGTACTCGGGGTGGCCCTGTTCTTCGGCTTGCTGGTCTGGCTGTGGCGCCGCCACAAGCGCAAGCAGGCCGCCGGCAACCTCGGCGAGATGCTCGAACAGCAAGTCAGCCACTCGCCGGTGCGCGCCGATCCGGCCCAGCGCCAGGAACACGAGACCATCAAGAAACGCATGCTCGATGCGATCGCCACCATCAAGGGTTCCAAGCTGGGCCAGTTGTCGGGCGATGCCGCGCTGTACGAATTGCCCTGGTATATGGTGATCGGCAATCCGGCGGCCGGCAAGAGTACCGCGATCGCCAGTTCCGGCCTGCAGTTCCCTTTCGCCGACAGCAAGATCGTCCAGGGCGTGGGCGGCACCCGCAATTGCGACTGGTTTTTCACCACCGACGGCATCCTGCTTGACACGGCCGGGCGCTATTCGGTGGTCGACGAAGACCGCACCGAGTGGTTCGGCTTCTTGTCGCTGCTGAAAAAATACCGCAAAAAAGCCCCGATCAACGGCATCATCATCGCCGTCAGCGTGGCCGAACTGACCGGCAACCGCCCCGAGTTCGCCATCAACCTGGCCAAGAACCTGCGCATGCGCGTGCAGGAACTGACCGAGCGCCTCGAAGTGCACGCGCCGGTCTACGTGGTCTTCACCAAGGCCGACCTGATCGCCGGCTTCAACGAATTTTTCCAGGATACCGAACGCACTGAACGCGACAGGGTCTGGGGCGCCACCCTGCCCTATAGCCACTCCACCGGCAGCGAAAAAGCGCTGGCCCAGTTCGACGCCCGTTTCGACGAGCTGTACGACGGCCTGAAAGACATGAGCGCGGCCAATATGGCGCTGCAGTGGCGCGAACGCATGCCGCCAGGCGTATTCACCTTCCCGCTCGAGTTTTCCACCATCAAGCAGCCGCTGCGCACCTTCATCGCCACCCTGTTCGAGGAAAACCCATTCCAGTTCAAGCCGGTGTTCCGCGGCTTTTACTTCACCAGCGCGCTGCAGGAAGGCGAATCGATCTCGGCCTCGTCCCAGCACGTGGCGCAACTGTTCGACATCAAGCTGCAGCCGCAGCACCACGCCGAAACCCAGACCCAGAGCGGCTTCTTCCTGCTCAACCTGTTCCGCAACGTGATCTTCGCCGACAAGGACCTGGTCGCCCAGTACGCCAGCCCGAACAAGACGCGCATGCGCTACGCCGCCTTCTTCCTGGCCACCGCCATGGTCGGCCTGACCCTGGGCGGCTGGAGCTGGTCGTACATGAGCAACCGCAAGCTGGTTGAGAACGTCCAGGCCGACCTCGACCAGGTGGTCAAGATCCAGGCCAACAAGATCGACCTGCAATCGCGCTTCGATGCCCTGCAAATCCTGCAGGACCGCATCGAACAGCTGGAAAAATACCGCGACGACCGTCCGCTCTCGCTCAGCCTCGGCCTGTACCAGGGCGATTTGCTCGAACGCAAGCTGCGCGAGGAATACTTCAGCGGCGTGCGCGAAATCATGCTCAAGCCGGTCGCCGGCGCGCTCGAATCCTTCCTGGCCGAAGTCAACGCCAACGCCGCCCAGCTGCAGGCCGGCGTCAAGCCGGTCGCACCGGACGCGCCGGGCGGCGCCACGGTCGTGCCGCCCGCCAGCGGTACCGCCACGCCGGCACCGGCGGCGGTAGCGGTGGCGGCGGCCGTGCCGGCCAGCACCCAGTTCAAGGATTCCTCGCCGACCAGTACCCAAGATGGCTACAACGCCCTCAAGACTTACCTGATGCTGGCCGATAAATCGCGCTTCGAAAGCGGCCACCTGAACGACCAGCTGACCCGCTTCTGGCGCGGCTGGCTCGACGCCAACCGCGGCGCCATGCCGCGCGAGCAGATGATCCGCAGCGCCGAACGCACCATCGCCTTTTACCTGGCCCAGATGGAAGACGTGTCCTGGCCGCGCATCGAGAACAAGCTGGCCCTGGTCGACCAGACCCGCGACACCCTGCGCCAGGTGGTGCGCGGCATGCCGGCGCGCGAACGCGTATACGCCGATGTCAAGGCGCGCGCCGCCACCCGTTTCCCGTCGATGACGGTGGGCCGCATCGTCGGCGACCAGGACAAGGAACTGGTGCTGGGCAGCTACGCGGTGCCGGGCAGCTTCACGCGCGAAGCCTGGGAAGGTTTCGTCCAGGCCGCCTTCAAGGATGCCGCCAACAAGGAACTGCAAAGCGCCGACTGGGTGCTGCGCACCGCCTCGACCAGCGACCTGACCCTCGAAGGCAGCCCGGAACAGATCCAGAAGGCGCTGGTCGAGATGTACAAGAACGATTACGCCCGCGAATGGCAAAAGTTCGTGCAGGGCGTGACCATCCGCGACCTGAATGGTTTCGAAGCGGCCGCCGCCGCCATGAACCGCCTGGGCGACCCGCAAACCTCGCCCATCAACAAGCTCATCGCAACCGTCTACGAACAAACCTCGTGGGACAACCCGAGCCTGGCCGACAAGGGCCTGGCCAGCGCCAAGCGCGACCTGATGGGCTGGTTCCGCGAAGTGATCCTGCGCCGCAAGCCTTCGCACCTGACGGTCGACATTCCACCCACGCCGACCGGCAGCAGCGTCCCGGCGCTGCCGCTGGGCCCGGTCGGACGCGAATTTTCCGGTGTGGCGCGCCTGGTGGCGGCCAAGGACAACAATGCCTCGCTGATGCGCGGCTACATGGAGCACCTGTCGAAACTGCGCAGCCGCTTCAACACCATCAAGAACCAGGGCGACCCAGGTCCGGGCGCCAAGCAGCTGATGCAGCAAACGCTCGATGGCAGCGGCTCCGAACTGGCCGAAGCGCTCAAGTATGTCGACGAGCAGATGCTGACCGGCATGAGCGACATCCAGAAGCAGGCGATCCGCCCGATCCTGGTGCGTCCGCTGATGCAAACCTTCGCCGTGATCGTGCGTCCGACCGAAGCTGAAATCGACAAGGTCTGGGCGGCCCAGGTGCTGCAGCCGTTCCGCCAGAACCTGGCCGGCAAGTATCCCTTCGCGTCCGACTCGCGCTCGGAAGCGACCAACGATGAAATCGGCCTCATGTTCGGGCCGGCCGGCGCGATCGCCAAGTTCTTCGACACCACCATCGGCCCGCTGGTGGTGCGCCGCGGCGATGTGGTGGCGGCCCGCACCTGGGCCAATATGGGGATCGGCCTGTCGCCATCGGCGGTCAACAGCTTCCCGGGCTGGATCGCACCGCTGAGCGCCGGCGGCGTGGCCAACGCGGCCGCCGCCAGCAGCGCCAGCACCGAAGCGCAGACCCAGTTCGATTTGCAGGCGCTGGGCGCGACCGGCGCGACCGAATTCACCATCGAGATCGATGGCCAGTCCTTGCGCTGGAAAGGCCAGCCGCAACCTTACGTACGCATGGTCTGGCCGAACCCCCAAGGTACGCCGGGCACGCGCATCACCGCCATCACGCCAGCCGGCCAGACGGTGGTGCTGCTCAACGAACCGGGCCACTTCGGCCTGCGCAAGATGGTCGAATCGGCCCAGCGCAAGCGCAAGGATGACGGCGCGTTCGAGCTGAGCTGGGAAAGCAGCGGCGTCAAGGTGACCTCGAACCTGAAGATCATCCCGGCCGGTTCGGCCCCGCGCCCGGCAGCGGCCCCGGCCCCGGCCCCCGGCAGAGGCTTCAAGGGCTTGCGCCTGCCCGACTCGATCATCAGCTCGACCTTGCCGGCCGCCGGGCCGGCACCAGCGGCCGCCCCCGCCGCCGGAGCGCAGCAATGAACCGCGCCGCCACCCCGACCCCGGTCGGCTATTTCGGCAAGATTCCCAGCCGCGGCGACTTCGTCAAGGGCAGCGACAGCCCGGCCCTGATCAAGATACTGGACGACTGGCTGGCCCAGGCCATGGACCTGATGAGCGCCGACGCGCGCTGGAAGCTCAGCTACGACGCGGTCGCGCCGCTGCACTTCGCCTTCATCGGCCCGCGCCGCAGGAATGCGATCGCTGGCCATATCGTGGCCAGCAGCGACCAGTCGAACCGGCGCTTCCCGTTCCTGATGATGAGCGCGATGGAAGTGCCGGACCCGGCCACCTTCGTGCCGGACGCCCCGCTGGTCTTGAGCCGCCTGTGGAACCGTCTGGAGTCGCTCAGCGCCGGCGTGATCGGCGCGGCCGATGCCGCCGCCCCGCTGCAGGCGGCCGCCACCCACATGATCGACGTCGACCTGCGCGCCTCGGCCTACGAAGCGGCCTTCGAAGACTTCCTCGACATGCAGACGGTCGGCGCACTGGACGCCTTGCTGGCCCAGGCCGGCTACGACTGCTCGGCGCGCCAGGTACTGCTGGCGATCGGCATGCTGATGCAGCCGGTGATGGCCAGCAGTTCGAGCCGGCTGGAAAAAAGCCTGGTGCTGCCGCTGCCGGTCGACCCGATGTACCGTAACCTGGTGGCGGCCTTCTGGATGCACCTGATTACCCCGTTCCTGGCGCGCGCCGACTTCGAGCTGGCCTTGTTCGTGGCCCGCATCAACACCAGGCCGGCGCTGGTGATCGGTTTTTCCGGGGCCTCGCCGCAAACCCTGCAGGCGATCATGGACCCGGGCGCCGGCCTGGAACGCCACATCACTTTTGACCATCTGGACTGGGTCGAGGAACAGACCGACACCGACTACGCCGTCAAGAAACTGTCCACCTATCTGGCGCAAGCCAATTTGTCACTCAAATCCGCGCTGGAATCATTGCGCGCGGCGTTCATCGGATCCTAGAAAATGCGCCACCTTCTCGCCCTGTTCATCCTGCTTGCCGGCGCAGTTCCTGCCGGCGCCCAAACCGCCGCCCCCCAGCCGGGCCAGGTGCTCGTCTCGGGCACCGTGCCCGATGAAGCGAGCAAACAGGCCGTGCTGGCGCGCCTGCGCGAAGTCTACGGCGCCGACCTGGTGGTCGACCAGATCTCGGTCGGCCAGGTCGCCACGCCGGCCAACTGGAACGGCTATGTGCAAAAACTGATCACACCCGACCTCAAGTCGATCTCGCACGGGCAGCTCAAGATCGACGGCAGCACCGTCAGCATCAAGGGCGAAGTGGCGAGCGAAGCGACCCGCCAGAAAATTTCCGGCAACGTCGCGGCCAGCCTGAACCCGACCTACACGGTCAACAATACCTTGCGCGTGTCGGCCGCCGACCAGAGCGTGCTCGACACCACCCTGGGCAACCGCATCGTCGAATTCGAAAGCGGCAAGGCCACCCTGACCCCGACCGGGCGCGCGATCCTCGACGAGATGGCGGCAGCGATGAAAAAGCTCAAGGACCGCAAGGTCGACGTGATCGGCCACACCGATAGCCAGGGCAACAAGATCACCAACCAGAACCTGAGCCAGGCGCGCGCCGAGGCGGTCAAGACTTACCTGATCGGCGCCGGCATCAAGGGCGAGCTGCTCAGCCCCTCCGGCCAGGGCGCCGACCGCCCGGTCGCCAGCAACGACAGCGCCGACGGCCGCGCGCGCAACCGCCGCATCGAATTCCGGATGGCGCAATAAGCGCCTCCCCACTACGAGGACAACATGTTTGCAGCAGAACAGCTTTTACACCCGATCAGCGAGGACCAGCCGGCCGGCGAGGACCTGGCTTTTTCGCCTGAACTGGACGCCATCAACTTGGCGCGCAAGGCCGACGACCCCTCGCTCGACCAGGGCGAGTGGGTCACCGATATCAAGGAAGCGGACTGGGACTTCGTGGTCACGCGCTGCGCCGCCCTGCTCGAAACGCAGAGCAAGGACTTGCGCCTGGCGGTCTGGCTGGCCGAAGCGGCCGCCAAAAAACACCAGCTGCGCGGCCTGGGCGAGAGCTTTCGCGTGGTGGCCGGCCTGATCGAGCAATTCTGGGACAAGGGCCTGTACCCGGAAGCCGAGGACGACGACCACGAGCAGCGCATCGGCAACCTGTCCTGGATCCTGGGCCGCACCCCGGCCCTGGTGCGCGAAATGCGCATCACCGAAGGGGTGCGCGGCTACACCACGATCGACTTCGAAGTGGCGCGCAAGCTGGCCAATGCCAGCGGCACCAGCTACAACAATACCAACAACAGCGGCGGCGCCGCCCCGCTCAAGCTGGCCGACCTGGAAAAGGCGCGCAGCGCCAGCTCCGCCAAATTCCGCGACGCCTTCACTGCCGACGCCCAGTACTGCCTGGATTCGCTGCGCCAGTTCGAACAGGCCGCCGACGAGCGCCTCGGGCGCGACAGCCCCGGTTTCTCGAACGCGCGCGAAGCGCTGCAGAACATGGTCAGCCTGATGCCGTCCCCGGCCGCGGCGCAGGCCGCCGCCGAGCCGGTAGCGGGCGACTTCTATTACGCCGAGCCCGAAAACGACCAGGGCCCGCCGGGCGCGCCCGTACCGTCCGGGCCGCCCGGGGTGATCCGCACGCGCGAGCAAGCCGTCACCCAGCTGCGCAACGTGGCGGAATTTTTCCGCCGCACCGAACCGCACAGCCCGGCATCGTATTTCGCCGACAAGGCGGCCGACGCCGCCAACACCGAGCTGCACGTCTGGCTGCGCACGGTGGTCAAGGATGCGGGCGCCATGGCCCACATCGAAGAGTTGCTCGGCATCAAGCCGCCGCAGGACGACTAAAGGCTGGCTGGCCCGTGCCTGGCGTTGTATCTCCGCCACGGCGCGGCCCGTCCCGACCCGCTTCACATCGACGAAAAACCGGCGCCACGCCCGGGCTTTCCGGGGCATGGTCGGGGCCGGCGTGCGGCATCAACCCATTCCGCTCATCGGCTAATAATATTTCATGGAAACATTGGACGTTTCCGGTGTATCATCTAGCCAAGCATAACATTATTACAACTGACATCCCTTGAATACCATCCAGAGCATCCCAGCCGGGCACATTGCCTAAGGTCGGCCTTTTGCGGAAATCCACCACCATGTCGAACCATGTCGCAGCCCTGTCCGGCAGCTTCACCCAAACCACGCGCCTGCTGCGCCTGACCACGCCGCTGGGCGCCGATACCTTGCTGGCCGAATGCGTGCGCGGCGAAGAAACCATCAGCGCCGGCTTCAGCTTTTCCATCAGCGCGCTGGCGCTTGACGCCAGCCTCGCATTGAGCGCGCTGCTGGGCCAGCCTGCCCTGCTGCAACTGCTGACCGTCGACGGCGCCAGCCCACGCCCCTTCCACGGCCATCTGACCGCGGTCGAGCTCAACGGCGCCAACGGCGGCATGGCGCGCTACACCCTTACCCTGCAGCCGTGGAGCGTGTTCCTGGCACGCGGGCGCGACAGCCGCGTGTTCCAGGACATGACAGTGTTCGACATCCTCGATGCCGTGTTCGCCTCCTGGCAAGGCTTGGGCAAGCTGGCTCCCGCCTGGCGCTTCGAGATTGCCGAGCGCGACGTCTATCCGCGCCGCAGCCTGACCACGCAATACCAGGAAAGCGACCTGGCCTTTTGCGAACGCCTGATGAGCGAAGAAGGCTTGTTCTACTTCTACGAGCATGTGGGCGATGCCGCCAGCGACAACCTGGGCCGCCACGAAATGGTGATCGCCGACCACAACGGCGCCTTCCAGCCCAACGCGCAGGCGCGGGTGCGCTTCACCCAGCCCGGCGCGGTGATGAAGGAAGACAGCCTGGACCGCTGGAGAAGCGAGTGCAAGCTGCAGACCAATCTCGTCGAACTGATGAGCTGGGATTACCGCGCGCTCGACACCCGCCCGGTCTCGGCCGCCGCCGCGCGCCCGGGCAATGCCGAATTGGCCGTACGCGATGTGCCGGGCGCGTACGCCTACGTCAGCCGGGTCCAGGGCCAGCGCATCGCCGACAACCAGATGCAGGCGCTGGACGCCCAGCGCGAAGTGTTCACCGGCGCCGGCACCGTGCGCACCCTGGCGCCCGGCACCACCTTCGCCCTGTCCGGACATCCGGTGCATGACCGCGCCGCCAGCGAAGACGAGCGCAGCTTCGCCATCACGCGCACAATGCACCTGATGCACAACAACCTGAGCGCCGAGCTGCAGGCCGACGTCCAGCGCCAGCTCGGCGGTGCGGGGCTGGCCGCGGCCATTGCCGAAGAACAGGCCGGCAGCCTGCATGCGGTCGGCAGCGCCATGGGCCAGCGGCCGCTGTACCGCAACCGCATCGATGCGATTCCGGTGCGGGTGCCGTTCCGCGCCAGCCGCAGCGACGGCCACGGGCAATTGCTGCATCCGCGCCCTAGCGTGCGCGGCCAGCAAAGCGCGATCGTGGTCGGCCCGCCGGGCAGCGTGATCCACACCGACCGCGACCACCGGGTCAAGGTCCAGTTCCACTGGCAACGCGGCGACGCCAGCCACAGCCGGCTGGCCCATCCCCATCCGCAAGGCCATAGCGGGGCACCGGCCGACGACCTGGCCGGCACCTGGGTGCGCGTCGCCTCGCCGCTGGCACCGGTGGCCGGCGCCAACTGGGGCGGCAATGCCCTGCCCCGGGTCGGCCAGGAAGTGCTGGTGGATTTTTTGGAAGGCAATATCGACCGTCCAGTGATCATCGGCGCGCTGTACAACGGAATCGGCCGCGAGGACGCCCAGCACAACCAGGTGGCGCGCGGTGGCGGTGCCGCGACCGGCAATGCCGCGTCTTGGTTCCCGGGTAACAGCGGCGCGCACGCGCATGCGGCGGTGCTGTCCGGCCTGAAGAGCCAGGAAATGCAGGCCAGCCAGTCCGGCGTGAGTGCGTACAGCCAGCTGGTGTTCGACGACAGCCCGCAGCAGTCGCGCGTCTCCTTGCAGCGCCACGCCGGTGCGCACCAGGGCACGGCCGAACTGAACCTGGGCCACCTGCGCCACCAGACCGACAACCAGCGCCTGGCGCCGGCCGGCTTCGGCGCCGAACTCAAGACCGAGCACAGCGCCGCCTTGCGGGCCGGACGCGGCATGCTGCTCTCGACCGACTCGACCACCGGCGAACACGGGCACATGCTCGAATCGCTGCCGGCCCATGCGGAGATCACGCGCGCGCGCACCTTGCAAGTGTCGCTGGCCGAGCTGGCGCAAAACCACAACGCCATGCTCAAGGATGCGCTCGATGCGCCCGAGCCGAAGCCGGAAAAATTGCCGGCCATCGTCGGCATGGAAAACAGCATGGCGGTACTGGAAAGCACCGAGGAAGCGACAACCCTGGCGCCGTCCGCACATGGCCCGGCCGGCGGCCAGGGCAAGGTGACGGCGTACAGCGAAACCCATATGCAGTTGTCGAGCCCGGCGGGGATCGTGGCCACCACGCCGCGCGACGCGATCCTCAGCAGCGACAACAGCACCAGCATCGTGGCCGTGCATGACATTAACAGCGCGATCCAGGGCAATTACCTGCACAGCGTCAAGAATGGCATCAGCCTGTTCACCTACGGCAAGGTCGGCAGTCCCGGCAAGCCGGACCAGGAAACCGGGATCCGCCTGCACGCGGCCAGCGGCAAGTTCAGCAGCCAGAGCCAGACCGGCGAGACGCGCCTGACGGCCGAGCGCGACATTACCGTGGCGAGCAACACCGGCACCGTCACGGTGGCCGCCTCGACCCATACCCTGATGAACGCCGCCGGCGCCTTCATGCTGTTCGAGGGCGGCGATATTTCGCTGCACGGACCGGGCGTGATTACCTTCAGCGCCGGGTTTATCGATCTGACCGTACCGGCGTCGCTGCCGCTGAAAGTGCCTAACCTGCCGAAAAGCCAGGAGCTCATCGACGCCAGCGACAAGTCTTGGTTCAGTCAGCAGATCAATGCGCAAGAGGTGCTGGAAATCGACGCCGATTACGAAGGCATGCCATACCAGATATGGAAAAAAGGCGCCAAGGTCTGCCTGGCCGCCGGACAACTCAATGCGGACGGATTGTCAACGCGCCTGTTTACGGAGCAAGGCGAAGACATATCTATTATTATCGGTGACGCAAGCTGGGAAGTGTTCGCGCCTGAGCTTCCGGTACCGCCAGCAGGACATGGAGACCCAGACAATGACGAATAAAGTTCGCGACTACGAAGTTGCGCATGGAGATACGCTTTGGCGGATCGCCAAAGAAAACCGCTGCACCGTCGGTGAAATCCGGGCGCTCAATCCCAAGATCGGGAGCGGCGATCATCTCTCAATCGGTCAGTCCTTGTCAATCCCCGACCGGCTGATGGAATTCACGGTGCGTTTCCTGAATCTGTTGAAAAAACCTCCTACCGGAGTTCGGTACAAGCTGTCGGTAGGCAAAAAAGTGCTCGCCACGGATAAGGTCACCGATGAGAAATACGAAGTCACGCTGCATGTCTCCGAGGACGATGTCGTCAAAATTGAAGCACAGTTGATCGGACAAAGCGAGATGGCGCTCGTCGCCAACTGGACCGTGACGCGCGACAAGCCGGTCTTGGTCGTGCAGGTCAACAGTGCAAAGATTCCAAGCAAGACCGAGCCCCACCCGAAAACACCGGATAAGCTACCGGCGCCGACGTCATCGCCGCCCAAGCCCGGTCCCGCCGCGCCAGCGCCTGCCGCCCCTGCCGCGACGCCGCCCAAGCCGTCGTCGCCACCTGTCGCGCCCGCGCCGAAACCGGCTGGGCCGCCCGCACCGGCGAAGCCTGCACCGGCTCCGCCATCGAAACCGGCCGCAAAACCGGCCACCCCGCCGGCGAATGTCGACCAGGGCCAGGCGAACAAGAAAGGCGAGAATGCACAGGGCAAGCCGGAGCACAAGCTCCTGCCAGGAGACTGCGCATGCGGAAAGGACCTGACGCTCGAACAGTTACTCGCGGCGTTTCCTGCCCAGAAAAAGGCGATCGTCGAGAAATTTGTCGAGCCAATGAACAAGATGATGAAGAGCTATAACATCGACTCTTGCCTCCGGAAGAGCCACGCCCTGGCCCAGATCGGGCACGAATCGGGCCAGCTTCGCTATACTGCCGAGGTATTGCCGAAAGGCGTGAAAGAGGCCGATGTGTATGATGGGTACAAAGGCCGCGGCTTGATCCAGCTGACCTTCAAGACCAACTACGTCAAGTACGGTGAATTCGTCGGCAAGGATTTTTTGGGAGATAACCGCGGCAACCTCGAAAAGGTTGACGCTGCCACGGATTCGGCCGGATGGTTTTGGGTTCACGGCTATGCTACCGACCTGAACACGTACGCGGACGATAACGATCTGATTCAGATTTCGACCTCGATCAACGGTGCATTCAACGGCTTCGATGACCGCGTCGCGATTTTCAAGCGCGCCCACAAAGCATTAAACGCACCCAAATGCAAGGTGGAGAAAAACCGTAGTGCCGACTACCTGAGCTTTGAAAAAAGCTTGGCCTACAACAAACGCGACGTCGCGTTTGCGTGGGCTGTATGGAGCGATCCTGATTCTAAGAAACACGGTTTGACCAAGGATGCCGCCGTCAGCAAGGCTGCCTACCAGCGCTTTCTTGAGCTGAACAAGGCTAACCCGATTAAGAAGACGCGTTTCGGCTTCAAGTCAACCGCCGACATGATTAAATTAGCAACGGAGAAGACAAAATGAACAAGCTGGCGATGAGCGCGGCATTTTTACTGACGTGCGTTGGACAGGCGGCATCGTCCCAGGCGGGCGGCGTCGACATTCAAAAATATATTGCGCAGCAAGGCTGGACTCCCTACGAGGGCAAGAGCGCCAGCATGCCTTTTGCCGATCTTGCGCCGGTCATGTACGTGGCAAAGGGCCAGAACGCACCCAGTTGCGGATTGCTCGCGCAAGGCGTTGCGGGCCCTTTGTTCTTCGATATCCTAACGCCTGAAAAAGGCGAAAGCTATCCGCAGTGCCTGTCCATTAACGCGTCTGCCTCGTTCAATCTTGGATCCAAAAATTATGTTGTCGTGGAATACCTGGATCGGGATACCAAGGATGAAACGTACCGTTATTACTATTATCTCCACAAGGACGGGAGCGGCAAATATACGGTGGATGAGCGGCTCAACAGCGCCGGTGGCCAACGGGACACTATATCGATGAGTGCACTGAAACGCCGCCCGACAGACATCGAAGAAGGCATCAAGGTTGCGAAAGCGGACTATATCCGCCAATCGTACCCTTCCCTCGCTTTTCTTCAACGCGACTTTATATCGGATGTGGGGAGCGCTTTTGCCATTCTGAAAGACGAGAAGGCGGGGCGCTGTACATTCGTGATCGATGCGGGCAGCACGCGCGCCACCTTTACGCAAGACTACTTCGCGACGAGCGCAAAGTGTGCTGATTTTCTTGCCTCAACGCGGCTGGAAAGCAAAGGCAAGTCATTTTACCTTGGGATGTTTGCCGCGGAAGACAAATCTCGCCACCTTGCAGTTTTCTCCGTCGACAAGGAAAATCATATTGCCGCGGAAAAAGAGCTGGCGCTCTCGGCCAACAACGGCGGGAAGACTGCGGATATGAAGACGGCTAGGCAACAGCTGCAAAAAGCCTTGGAAAAAATGTAATGCGGGTCGGCGGCGTCAAGTCCGGAACAGCGAAAAGCAAGTTCTCCTTTCAAAGGCGCATGGTAAATCGGATTCAATGATTGCATATACCGTGTCGGATTCTTCCGGCTGAAACTCGCAGTACCGTCGTTCGCCCGATCGTGCAATCGCGCCAATTCAGACGCCGGCGCCGCGAGCGCGAAAAAGCGCGGGATGTATTATTTGTAGTGGAATGGCTCCAGTGTTCGAGTGGGCGCTCTAGACGCTGCCAATCGCCGTTATGGCTGCGGCATGAAGTCGACATGAAAGCTAATCAATCGCGAAAATATTTTTTTGGCGGACGCTTCCTGGCGATGCTGTCTGTGCAGCTGTGAGGATTGGCATGATCATAGCTTAAACTCCGGTAAAAATTGTCTTGACAGTGGGGCCCACTTTATCCCTCACCCAGCACGAGGTAGTAAAATGGTTATCAAAGCGATCCTTCTCTGTGGCGCGTTCCTTTTCGCACATACGGATGCGCTGGCTGGCTCGGCCGGTGGATCGCGGATCGTCTGGTTTAATCTCGCCAAGGAACCTGGTGCGGTCAATGAAAGGATCACCAGTTTTCTGGAAAGCGGCCGCGACTTCTGCTGGGATTCAGAATCGATCGTCTACATGCGCGACAAGCCTAAAGAATTTACCAGGGAGCTGGTTAAACGGGCAATCATCGAACACGATAACGCTGCCATTAAAGAACTGAATGTGCTGCTCAAGCGTCCGTACGACGAGGCACGCAAGGGATTCGACGGCATTGTGGTGTACGACGATGTATCGGCACCGCGTATGTCCAGCCTTACGACCGGGCGCAGCAAAGTGAAAACCTACATGGTCGAATCGCTCGCAGAAAGCGAGGAATGGCTGGAGTACGCATTTTGCCGGGTGTCTCCGCCAATCGTACGACGCCCGTGAAATTGAGTCCCTGCCACGAAAAACCGTGGGGTCATTCATCTTTCTCCAGAAAATATGAACATCAAAATTGCACTTCTTACCGCTTTGATTACCATGACCTCGGCAACGTCAGCGGCCATGGGGCCGTATGTGGTGTGGATCAACCTGGGGCAGAATCCGGGGACGGCGAATCTCAAGATCCGCTCGCATATAAGCAGCGAGGGGTAAAGTGGACCCATCGGTCAAGACAATTATTCAGCAAGTTTAAGCTGTGTCCGTTTCCACCGCTGCAGCTGGTCGGCGCTGCCCCGTGATTCTCTAATCATGCCGCTGGAGGGCATCATCCTCCAGTGGCCGCCCCCGGCAGGGCTTTCTACCCGCACACCGTTCCCTCAACGACCGCCTCGGCGTCGCCATACTTGTCGACGATCAGCGCTCCGCCGCCGGTCCCGCTGCGATAGACGCTGGCGGGCGTCTCGTAGCCAAGGGACTGGTGAGGACGCTCCGCGTTGTAGAACGCGAAGTACTGGGCCAATCCCACCATCAGCTCGGCCATGTTGGCGTAGCCCTTCAGGTACACGTCCTCGTACTTCACGTTGCGCCACAGGCGCTCGACGAAGATGTTGTCCAGGGCCCGCCCTCTCCCGTCCATGCTGATGTCCACCCGTTCGCGCTTGAGCACGTCCGTGAACGCCTTGCTCGTGAACTGCGAACCCTGATCGCTGTTGAACACCTCGGGCTTGCCATGCTCGCGTAGGGCGTCCTCCAGGCAGTCCACACAGAACGACGCATCCATGCTGTTGCTGAGCCGCCAGGACAGGACCTTGCGGCTGTACCAATCGATTACCGTCACCAGGTAGGCGAATCCCCGCGCCAACCGGATGTAGGTGATATCTGTCGACCACACGTGGTTGGGCCGCGTCACCGGCACGCCCCGCAACAGATACGGATACACCTTGTGCTCTGGATGAGCCTTGCTCGTGTTCGGCCCCGGCGCCATCCCGGCCAGCCCCATGCGGCGCATCAGTCGCTGCACGCGCTTGCGGTTGACGACGTGGCCCGCCGCGCGCAGGAACACCACCATGCGCCGGCTGCCGTAGAACGGCCGGTTCGTGTATTGCTCGTCGATCAGCCGGCACAACAGCAAGTCCTCGGCACCAGCATCTTCCGGCACCTTGGCAGTCAGTCGCCGGTACACCGTCGCGCGCGGCACTTCGGCCAGCTCGCACTGTCGGCTCAGAGGCAGTTCCTCGGCGCCGTCGATCCAGTTCATCCTGGCTTCCTGGCTCACACCCCCAACTTTTTTTTGAGCCAATCGACTTCCATCTTCAGCCGCCCGATCTCGCCATACAGCCGCTCTTCGTCGCCCTTGTCCTCGGCCGGCTTGGGCCCGCGCTTACCCTCGAACAGCGCCCCTGCGGACTCAAGAATTTCCTTCTTCCACTGCCCGACCAGTTGCGGATGCACGGCGTATGACTGCGCGATCTCGCTGATTGTCTTGACCCCGCGAACCGCCTCCAGGCCGACCTTCGCCTTAAACTCGGCCGTGTGTACCTTGCGCTTTTTTGCTTCACCCATTTGCTGTCATCCTTTCAAGGACGATAGCTTAAACTACCCCGTGGCCACTGTCTCAAAATGTGGATCCACTATAGGGACCGCATGCTGGGATAAACCCACTTCCCTTCTCTTCATTCGAGAGAAGCCTCAAGCCATCAGCGACGAGCTGGTCGTGCGCGCACTGGTCAACAAAGACGAAGCAGCAAAAGACAAGCTCAATTCCATCCTTAAGACTCCCTTCGGCGCCGATGCCATAGGGGGCTTCGACGGAATCATGGTCTATACGGATAAGCCCTCCCCACGCCTCTACAGCATGGGAATCGACGACGGCGTGGTGAAAGCTGCCGATATCGGCAAGGGAGAAAAAGAAAGCCTGGAGGCCCGTTTTTGCGAATTGATACCGGTTGCAAAACGAAAAATTCCTCTACGCAATCAAGTGCGGATTCGCATCACCCGGTAAGACAGAATGATGCGGTAGCGCTACGGTTTTCGCTGACCGCATGATGACGACATCTGTTCGATTGCTGAGGAAGCCATGAAAAGTGGACTCTACAATGCACTACACCAGGGGTTCGCCCGACCGAAGAAGGCATAAGACAGCCGCTATATGCGCCCGACAATAAAAGAAGGAAGAACAGCATCGGGCCGATACCGGCTCATGATCCGCACGTGGCGCGAGGCAGTGGACAAGTCTGGCAATGCCCGAGAGTTTTCTGCCTCCGGTTCAAGACCGTATCGCAGTCCTTAAACTCGGCGCGCGGGGTGCGCTTGGCCGTACTCACTTAGGTGTCAGGGCGCGCGGGACCGTCCATCCGTAGATGGCCGCGCCAATTTCACCATGCCGGCCAGCCTTTGGATAGCAGCCGACGAAGATGCTCCGGAAACGCAGCTCTTCCTAATCGACTCCCAAACACCCGGCGCCGCAATAAACGTTGCTCCCCCTTGAATACAGGACACCACGCCATGACGAAGGCACTACGCACTTCCCTCCTCCTGGCCCTTGCACTGGCCAGCCAACACGCGACGGCGGACATCACTGCCGCCGATGTGAAGAAGTACGGCAGCACGCAACATTGGGACGACGCCGAGCAGACCGGTCCAAACTCAAGATGCCGGTGGACGATATCGTCCCCATCAGCTACTCGCTTCCCAAGTCGGGCGGCCCGGCCTGCGGCCTGCTGGCGCGCGGCCCCAAGTCGCTGGTGTTTTTCGATATCCTCTCTGGGGACGACGGCAACTACCCCTACTGCGCCAATGTCAGCAAGGTGGTCGCATTCAAGCTGGCCGGCAAGTCCTACCTGGCATTCGAGTTTTGGCACCAGGCATTGAGGGACGAGGCGTTCGACGACTTCTTTTACGTGCGCAGGGACGATGCCGGCTATTGGCAGGAGGCAAAGGACGTGTCGGACCGCGCCAAGGAAGACACGATGCCCGGCAACATCAAGGACAGCATCCGCAACGTGCGCGCCAACGACATGGCCAAATCCTTCCCGGGCCAGCAGATGCTGTACCGCGATTTCATCGGCGACGACGATGGCGCGTTCGGCGTGCTGTCCAGGCCCAACGCTTGCACCTTCGTGGTCGATGCCGCAACCACGCGGGCGACCTTCAAGCACGAGGATTTTGCACCGGGCCAGCCGTGCAGCACGTTCGTCGCATCGTCGCGCTTCGACAAAGGGGCCACCGCGTACTACATCGGCCTGTTCGACGGCCCGCAAAAAAAGCGCCAACTGGCGCTGTTTTCAGTCAGCCACAACGTGATCAAGGCGGAAAAGGGCTTGGCGGCGCAAGCCGCCAGCAAGGGGCAGCTGGCCGATATCAAATCGGTCAAGCAGTTTCTGACGACGGCGGCGAAGCCGTGAGGGATGCGCTCACACCCACGCCGCAGCGAACCGCGCGCATGCGCGGCCGTTCCGGCATGCTGCTTAGTAGTCCAGGTGGTAGATCAGCGGCGTCCCGTTAGGGCTGAACATGCAAGCGATCTGCGGCGTCTTCGTCGACTCCTTGAGCCACTTGCGTTTCTTCTTGTCGACGTCGTCGGCATTCATGTTCTCCAACTCGTCCATGTCCACGGTCAGCCATTTGTAGCTGTTGACCGCCTGCACGGTGGTGCCGGCATTGGCGATCGTCCAGACACCGTGCTGATAGGTCAGCCGGGCCGCAGGAACATTGGCGATCCAGTTCAGCACTTCGCGCTGGGCCGAGGCGTCCATCGAGCTGATCAGCAAGGTGCTCAGGGGGCGCTCGCGCAGCTTGGCCAGCTTGATGGACAAGGTCTTCGCATCGCCGCTGTGACCGATGAAAATATGGTCATCGGTAAATTTTGTGCTGATCAGGTCCTTGCCGGATTTACTGCCCGCCGCCTTGGCCATTGCCTTGCGCAACTCTTCAACCGTTTTTGGTCCGTTTGGTCCCGAGGTCCAGGTTCTCTGTGCAACGATACTCATTCCAACTCCTCCCGAGGTAGTATTGATTAATGCGGCTCGACACGATCTCGGTCCAGCCACGTAGAAACTGCAATTGGCGCCCGGTACCCGCCTTCGGGCCCCGCGTGAGCGGTATCAAACCATCGCGGACCGGTCCTCACTTTATCATAATGCAATAGCAAAAAACAAATATTCCGGCGAACCCCGCGCCCCCCCGGCAGCGCCAGCGCCACGCCCGGCGCGATCATCCCGCTGCCCAGATGCCGCTTGACTGCCGGAAAACCGGCGCCGGAGGATGCCGTGCCGCCGACATCCGGTCGACACATCCGCGGCTCCGATCGCGGCCGCTTATTTGATGGTGTACTTGAACTGCCCCTTCTTGTCCGCGCTGACCTTGATCTTGGCGATCGCCACGCCTTCGGCCATCTTGGCCAGCACGGTTTCGGCGATCTCCGGCAGCAAGGTGCCGTTGAGGATATTGTCGACATTGCGCGCGCCCGAATCGACTTCGGTGCAGCGCGCCAGCACCGCTTCGACCAGCGCCTCGTCGTACGCAAACTCGGCCTTGTGATTGGCGGCGATGCGCTGGGCAATTTTGCGCATCTTCAGTTCGATGATCTTGACCAGCGCGTCGTCGCCCAGCGGGTAGTATGGAATGACCTTCAGGCGCCCCAGGAAGGCTGGCTTGAACTGCTTCATCAGGTGCGGACGAATCATCTCTTCCAGCTGTTCCGGCGTCGGCATTTCTTCCGGCGCCTTGTTCAGGCAAGCCTGCATCATCGGGCTCGAGGCCACGTTCGAGGTCAGGATGATGATGGTGTTCTTGAAGTCGATCTCGCGCCCTTCGGCGTCGTCCATCACGCCCTTGTCGAACACCTGGAAGAACAGCTCCATCACGTCCGGGTGGGCTTTTTCGACTTCGTCGAGCAGCACCACGCTGTACGGATTGCGGCGCACCGCTTCGGTCAGCACGCCGCCTTCGCCGTAGCCCACGTAGCCCGGCGGCGAGCCTTTCAGGCCCGAGACGCTGTGCGCTTCCTGGTATTCGCTCATGTTAATCGTGATCATCTTGCGCTCGCCGCCGTACAGCACATCGGCCAGCGCCAGCGCCGTTTCGGTCTTGCCGATGCCGGACGGGCCAACGAACAGGAACACGCCTTTCGGTTTGTTCGGGTCATCCAGGTTGGCGCGCGAAGTGCGCACGCGCTGCGCCACCGCTTCGATCGCATACGATTGCCCCAGCACGCGCTCTTCCAGCAAGTCCTTGAGCTTCAAGACCGTCTTGATCTCGTCCTTGACCATTTTGCCGAGCGGGATGCCGGTCCAGCCGGCGACGATTTCGGCCACCACATGGCCGTCCACCTGCACCGGCACCATCGGCGTTTCGCCTTGCAGGGTGCGCAGTTCGGTCATCATGGCCTGGATATCCTTGCCCTTGCTGGCATCCTTCTGGCCGGCGTCTTCCAGGCTGCGGCGCCCTTCCATGATTTTTTCGGTCAGCTGCTTTTCCTGCTCCCAGCGCGCCGCCAGCGCGGTGTGCTGTTCGGCGGCGGCGCTGCGCTGCGCCGCCAGCTCCTTCAGGCGCGCCACGTGCGAGCCGCCCGCGCTTTCCTCGCGCTGCAGGGCGCCCGCTTCGATGTCGATGCGTTCGAGCTTGCGCGCAAGGTTTTCGATCAGCGCCGGGGTGGCGTTCTGGCCCAGGGCAACCTTGGCGCAGGCGGTATCGAGCACGCTGATGGCCTTGTCCGGCAGCTGGCGCCCCATGATGTAGCGGTGCGACAGGCGCACCGCCTCGGTGATCGCTTCGTCGTAGACGCGCACGCCGAAGTGTTTTTCCATCAGCGGCGCCATCCCGCGCAACATGGCGCAGGCCAGTTCTTCGCTCGGTTCCTCGACCTTGATCACCTGGAAGCGGCGTGCCAGCGCGGCGTCTTTTTCGAAGTATTTCTTGTACTCGCCCCAGGTGGTGGCGGCGATGGTGCGCAGTTCGCCGCGCGCCAATGCGGGCTTCAACAGGTTGGCCGCGTCGTTCTGGCCGGCGGTGCCGCCGGCGCCGATCATGGTGTGCGCTTCATCGATGAACAGGATGATCGCGTGCGGGCTTTTCTTGACTTCGTCGATGACGTTTTTCAGGCGGTTCTCGAACTCGCCCTTGACGCTGGCGCCGGCTTGCAGCAGGCCCATGTCGAGCGTGTGGATCTCGACGCCCTTGAGCACGTCGGGCACGTCGTTGATGGCGATGCGCAAGGCCAGGCCCTCGACCACGGCGGTCTTGCCGACACCGGCTTCGCCGGTCAGGATCGGGTTGTTCTGGCGGCGCCGCATCAGGATGTCGATCGCCTGGCGGATTTCGGTGTCGCGTCCGATCACCGGGTCGACCTTGCCGGCGCGCGCGCGCTCGGTCAGGTTGGTGGTGAACTGGTCCAGCGACGGCGTCTTTGACGCGGCCTTGGCGGCCATGTCGCCGACCGGGTCGTGGCCGTCGCCATCGTTGGCGCCGGCGCCGGCGCTCGACTGCGAGGCCACCGCTTCCTGCGAGCCGGCGGCCAGCTTGTCGAGGTTATGCTTGATCTGTTCGACGTCGAACTTGCCGAACAACTTGGAGCCGCGGAAGGCCAGCTGCGCCAGTTCCGGATCGGTCAGCAGCGCTTGCAGCAAATGGCCGCTGCGGATTTCGGCAGTGCGTCCGGCCTGGATGTCGAGCGAGGCGATCAGCCAGGCGTTTTCGAACAGTTTCGGCAGGCGCACCGAGAACACGGGGGTACGCGAGTTGCCGGCCTTCAGGCGCGCGACCTCGGCCTGCAGGTCCGCTTCGAGCATGCCGGCGCTGATGCCGCACTGGCGCGCGATCAGCGCAAAGTCGCTCTTGGGCTGCTCCAGCAGGGCCAGGAACAAGTGTTCGATATCGACTTCGTACTGGCCGAGCGAGACGCAGATGCTGGCCGCGCGGGTGGCGGCGGTGCGGCTGGTCTCATTGAGTTTGCCGATCAGCGTTTTCAGGTTGATGCTCATGCAGGGTTCCTTTTAAGGGTGTTCGTTTTGTCAATCACAGCGCGTGTATATCGTAGCGGACATCGCTGCGGTCTTCCTGGAGTGGGCCGGTCACCAGAAAACTGTCCCATCCCAGGCGTCCGCCGGTGCGCGTCTCGTCCATCTGCATGCCGTGCACGTCGGGTCCGCGCAGCACCAGTTGCACTTCGTATTCCAAGGTCACGCCGGTAAACATGGTGATCATGCTCTTGAGCGCGCGCGCCGCTCTCCCTCCCGGCAGGAAGGAGTTGAAGCTGTCATGGTCGAGCGGGCCGATGACCAGGCGCAGGCGCAGGTCGCGCTGCCATACCCGCTCGCCGGCCATGGCGCCGCCACCCAGCATCGAGTTGGCCGCGCCCAGCATGGTCTGCTGGCTGGCCGGCACTTCGTACCAGCAGCCGATGAACTGCTCGGCCTTGATCCGCTGGCCGAAATACTCGGACAGCACGCGCGACATTTGCACCGCCGACGGCGGCCGGTGCCGCATGGCCGAAGCAAAATAGCCGAGCGACTCGTCCAGCACCCCGCCTCCGAGGTCGTCGTTGAGGCGCTGGCGCAGCGACTCGTTGCCCACCCCGGCCAGGGACAGCAGCAGCGGCAAGAAGCTGTCCTTGCCGTCGATCGCATATTTGAGTTCGAGCCGGTACTTGCGCCAGGCTTCGAAGAACAGCGCCAGCGAGCGGTTCGAAAACGTGTCGAGAAACGCGCGCGGCCCCTCATCCTTGTTGTAGATGATATGGGCCGAGATGCGGTCGGTGTAATGGGCCGGCAGCGCGCCATTCCCGCCCAGCAGGCCCATGAAGGCCGGCGTGATGCGGATGTACTTGAGCGTGTTCGCTTGCAGCGCCTCGCCCAGCGACCTGGCCTGGCGCGGCAGTTCGCGCGGCACCGTTTCGATGTTTTCGAGCTGGCTGGGCGGGAAAGCGAGCGAGGTCGAGTTCTGGAAGCGCAGGAAGTTGGCGATCGCGCCCTGCTGCGGCGAGCCGTGGCGCTTGAGCCATAGCTCGAGCATCCGCACCGCCTGGAAGAACTGGAAGCGGTACGGTTCCTCGAACAGGCGCTCGATTACAGCAGGCTCAAATCGCCGCTTCGTGGCAAGCATTTCAATAGCTCTTCTCCATTTTTATTCGATACGATCACCAGTTGGGTGAAGCTGTTGGCGTGCACGTACAGGCCCAGGAAGCGGTCGATGATGTGGGCAAAGGCGTGGATGCCGCTGCCGACAAAGGCTTCTTCGTCGATCGTCAGGCGCACTTCCATGCCGCGCACCAGGCAGGCGAACGGGTTCCCCGGCAGCCAGGTGTTGGCCGCCTTGTACGCCACCTCGGCGATGCCGCCGATCTGGCGCTGCGAGGACGGTGAGCGCGGCAGGTCGTACAGGGTGAGCATCTCGCGAAAGGCATCCAGGCCGCCGTCGGCCAGGGACAGGTGATTCAGCGACAGGTGCGAGATCAGGCGCCAGTGCGCGCCGCGGCCGCGCTCGAAGCGCTGCGAGGACGTCGGTTTGCGCAGGAAGCTGATCTGGCGCACGGTGGACCCGCCCTCGAGGAACAGGTCGCCGCCGCGCAGCCCGTACGTCAAGGACGCCGGCAAGTCGCGGTTGGTGCAGGTCAGCTCCAGGCTGAGGGTATCGGTTTCCACTTCGGCCGGGTCGAAGTCGATGTCGACGATCGAAATCTCGGTCTCGAAACCGGGACTTTTTTCGGCGATGGTTTCATCGCGCCGCATGACCCAGTAGTGGCCCTTCTTTTCCGGCGTCTGTCCGTGCTTGAGCGAATAGAACGGGCGGAAGTCGACGATCGATTCGCCCTGCGGCGTCTGGCGCACCAGCTTGACCGAGTCGATCGCCTGCACTTCGTAGGCGAATGCGCGGCGCGCATCGGCCAGCACCGGGTAGCTGGCGGTGGTGTGGGTCAGGCGGATCGGCTCGCCGCGCTGGCGGAACAGGTTCACCACCGGGGTGCAGCCGAGCAGCACGTTATTGGTCGTCAGGGTGCCCAGCATGCGCGCCGCGTTCGAATCGGTGCGCATGCCCGACAGCGCCAGGTGCAGGGTGATCGAGCGGCATCCCATCGGCAGCACCGCGGTCAGCGCGGCCATGTCGATATCGAAGAAGTTGAATTTTTCGGGGAAGCAGAAATACTCGGTCAGCAGGCGGTAAGCCGTGTGCGAGCGCGCTTCGAAGTCGATCAGCGATTCGTCTTCCTCGAAGCCGGCCACGTGCACCGGAATGGCCGGCAGCGCCATCCAGCGTCCGCTGTCGTCGCCTTCGGCATAGGCGGCCACGGTGCGCATGAACAGCGCATCGCGCAGCGCCGCGCAGAACGACGGTTCGCCGTCGATGAACACGCGCAGCCTGGTCAGGCCCAGCCTGGCCAGCGACACCTGGTCCGAGGTGCTGGTGATGGTCAAGGAGACGCTCGAGGTGGCGCCGGGCGGCGGGCGGATCGCTTCGGGGGTGTCGATGATGGGCGCGAACGAGGCCGCCGACAGGGCCACCGGCGCCACCGTCACCGGGTAGGAGGTGCGGAAGGTGCAGGATGCGCCGCGCACCGGGCGCGTGGTCAGCTGGGTGCCGCGCGGGATCGCGGTGGCGGTGGTCAGCTGCGCGGCCACGCCGGCGAAGTCCATGTGCGCAATCGAGCACGAGGGAAACGGGCGCAGGTAGTGCGGGTACAGCACTTCGAACAGTGCTTCGGTAAATTCGGGATAGTCGTCGTCGAGCCGCTTGGCGATGCGCGAATTGAGCAGCGCGAACGATTCGATCATGCGTTCGATGTGCGGATCTTCGCACACCTCGCCGGCGATCAGGAGGCGCCCGGCGATCTTCGGATAGCGCTCGGAGAATTCGCGCGAATAGCGGCGCAGAAATCCCAGTTCGCGTTCGTAATACGGTAATAGGTCTTCCAAACTCAGGCTCCCCCGGACATGACGCGGCGCGCCTTGCTGATGGTGTAGTGCAGGCTCGATGGCTGCAAGATGGCGTCGAAATTGACGGGTTCCTGGGAACTGCTCACGACCAGCAGCGCCGTGATGGCGAAATTGAGGCGGTTCACCGAGTCTTCGCGCACTTCCAGCGAAGCCTTGACGTTGCGCAGGCGCGGCTCATGGCGCGCGATGGCTTTTTCCAGACACAGGCAAATATATGCCCGGTCGTCAGTGCTCGACAGCGACCGGCCCGCAAAATCATTCAGGCCAAAGGTCACGATCGAGCGACCGCATTCGGGGTACCGTTTCAGCAAATCCTCCGGAATCACGGTGCGCGTGTTAAGGAGCGCCTCGAGATCGCGTGCGACCGAGTCCTTCAAGTCCTCGATCGACATCCGGGTGACAGTGCCGCTGGAGGAACCATTGACCGGCACATCCATCAACCGGTCAAACAAACCTGGCGTAAAACCCTTCATTGGCACCCCGATGCGTTACTGCTGTTACGCGGTTTTGTTAGTCGCCAGATCCCAGCCGCCGGAGGTGTTACCGCCCGAACCGCCGCCGACTTTTTGCTGCGTGTATTTCCATTTGACTTTCGAGTACTTGAGCGACAGATGTTCGGTCAGGATGTCGCCGGTCGATACGGCTGGAGCGACGCTGGAGATCAGCACGTTTTCCAGTTCGATTTCGAAGTACTTGATACGCTCGCCCTGACCATCGGCGCGCAGGAATTCCAGCTTGGCCTTCGCCAGGGTTTTACCCGACGAGCAGTTCTGCAGCAGCAGAGGGGTCGCCAGGTCGGCCAGTTTGGCGATCACGATATCGCGATGCTCGGTGCGCTCGGCGGTATGACCGCCGCCGGTCGATGCGGTAGCCGATTTAGGCTGCAGCACTTCCCAGCTAACGGACTGGCATTCGATCCAGTCTTTGTGGGCGGAGTCAGCCGACTCGCCTTTGATGCCGTCGATTTGGAGGTAGACGTCGATTGCCATTGTGTTCCTTTCAGTGGTTTATAGGTACTACGGGGTGCTACGATTTGGTCGATGGTGGAAGCTCCGCGACCAGTCGGAGTGAAACGGACAGCTCGTCGAGCTGGAAGTGCGGACGCAGGAACGACACGGCGCGGTACACGCCCGGACGGCCCGGCACTTCCGACACTTGCACCGACGCTTCGCGCAGGGGGAACTGGGCTTTCTGTTCCTGGCTTGCGTTATCGTCCAGCAAAACGTACTGGGTCAGCCAGCGGTTCAGGTGGTCTTCGACGTTCGATGCGGCGGCAAAGCTGCCGATCTTGTCGCGCATCATTGCCTTCATGTAGTGGGCAATCCGCGACACGGCGAAGATGTACTGCAGCTGGGCCGACAACACCGCGTTGGCGTTGGCCGAATCGGTGTTGTATTTTTTGGCTTTCTGGGCCGACTGGGCGCCGAAAAAGGCCGCGTAGTCAGTGTTCTTGCAATGCACCAGGGAGATGAAGCCCAGGTCCGACAACTCTTTTTCGCGGCGGTCGGTAATGGCGATTTCGGCCGGGCACTTGAGCGCCACTTCGCCTTCGTCGGTCTTGAAGGTATGGGTCGGCAAGTCTTCGACCAGGCCGCCGCCTTCGACGCCGCGGATCGCCGCGCACCAGCCGAAGTCGTCGAACGCGCCGGTCAGCTTGGTCGCGAACGCATAGGCCGCGTTGCACCACAGGTATTTGTGGTGGTCGGTGCCGTCCACGTCTTCGACGAAATTGAAGCCTTCCGTAGTGGCGCCATCGGCCGGATGGAATGGCAGGCGGCCCAGGAAGCGCGGCAGGGTGATGCCGACGTAGCGCGAATCTTCCGATTCGCGGAACGATTTCCATTTGGCGTATTCGACCGTATCAAAAATCTTGGCCAGGTCGCGCGGCTTGCCCAGTTCGCTGTAGCTTTCCAGCCCGAACAGCTCGGGCGAAGCCGAGGTGATGAAGGGCGCGTGGGCGGCGGCGGCGATGTGCGACATCTGCTCGACGAAATACATGTCTTCCGGCTGGCGCGTGATCTGGTAGTCGCCCAGGAGCGAGCCGAACGGGGCGCCGCCGAAGGTGCCGAATTCTTCTTCGTAGACCTTCTTGAACATCGAGCTCTGGTCGAATTCGAGCGCGCTCTGGAAGTCCTTGACCAGCTCGCGCTTGGTCGCGTTGAACATCTTGATCTTGAGCGTGGTGCTGGTCGAGGTGTTCTTCACCAGGTAGTTCAGGCCGGTCCAGCTGCTTTCGAGCTTCTGGAACTCAGGCGCGTGCATCACGGCCGAGAGCTGGTCCGAAATCATGCGGTCCAGTTCGGCAACGCGGGCGTCGATGGTGGCCGACAGATTGTCCGATACGATCACCGTGCCATCCATCACCTGGTGCACGAGTTCGGAAATCAAGTCCTTGGCACGGGCGTGCTCGACGCTCGATTTGGCCACCTTGCTCTGTTCGACGATCTGGTCGAGCAGGGCCGTTTCATGGGTCGCGGCGGCGCCGGATGCAGGGGTCAGTTGAGCGGACATGGTCAGTCTTTCTTGGCGGTGGCTTGCTGGCCGAGTTCGGCCAATTTCTCGGTGTTCGACAGCACGTCGTTGAGGATGTCTTCCAGCTTGTCGTTGCCAGCGAGCTTGTTGCGCAGGTCGGCCAGCTTGGTGCGCGCTTCGAGCAGCTTGCGCAGCGGTTCGACTTGCTGGACCACCGATTCCGGACGGAAGTCTTCCATCGACTTGAACTTGAGGTCGACGGCGAACTTGCCGCCTTCGCCGGTCAGGGTATTGTTCACGCGGTAAGCGGCGCGCGGCTCGATGCCCTTCATGACTTCATCGAAATTGTCGCGGTCGATGCCGACGAAATTACGGTCTTTCAGGCGCTTCTTCTCGACTTCGGAAGTGCCGCCGAAATCGCCCACGACGCCCATCACGAACGGCAGTTCCTTGCTTTCGATCGCATCGCCGATTTCGACGTCATACGTCATCTGGATGCGTGGCGGCCGCACTTTTTGCAGCTTCTTCTGGACACTTTGTTTCTTTGACATGGTAATTCCTTCTACATGATGGGAGCGTATGTGGAGCTGTACTGACCTTACTTGAGCAGGTACAAAGGATCGTTCTTGTCGCCGTCGGTCTTGCCCTTGGCCGGGGTGTCGGGCTTGCCTTCCTTGACCGTGGCTTCCTTGACATCCTTCGGCGTGGTGCGCGACGGCGTGAACGTGCGCCGGACCGGCGCCACCGCGCTCGGGCCGTCGCCCATATTTTCACGCAACAGTTTGACCTGCTCCTGGGTGTCGGCGCGCACTTGCGGGGTCATGCCGTTCTGGCGGCCCAGGTCGCCCAGGGCGCGGTTCGACAAACGCAGGCCGGCCACGGCGATGATGGCATTGGCCGCCTTATCGTTGGGATCACGCAACAAAACCTCCTGCGCGTTGACGATTGCTTCGCCATACTGGCCCGAATCGTAGCGGCTCTGGGCGATATTGGCCCATGGCGTCTTGTCGGCCGGATAGGCGGCGGCAGCCTGCTTCCATACGCCGATGGCCTGCTCCTTTTGTCCGGTGGCGGCCGACTGGCTGCCCTGGTTAAGCAGGTCGGCCAGGGGCGCCGGCCC
Organism: Massilia antarctica; assembly: GCF_015689335.1. Lineage (GTDB taxonomy): Bacteria > Pseudomonadota > Gammaproteobacteria > Burkholderiales > Burkholderiaceae_D > Telluria_A > Telluria_A antarctica. The sequence continues at coordinate 6,392,124 of NZ_CP065053.1, forward strand.
CTTGGGCACCGCAGGCGCGCTGGCACAGCCGCTCAATGCCGCGGCGCAGGCAAGGATGCCAAACAGAAACTTGAAATCGGAAAATGTGGTCATGCGCTATCCTCAAAAACGGTAACAAAAAAATAATGTGTATATTGTAACAGTTATTACTGGAACAACGTTAGCAGAGTTTGAAATTTAACAGCGTTCAATTGAAAATCACACATTCTCACTTTGTAGTAAGCGCGCACGTTACATTAGGACCGCAGACAAATCTTCTCATGAATGTTATTGTTCCGCTAATTAGTTTTTCATATTAGCGCAAAATTTTCCGAAGGGTGCCAACAGCATGTCAAGTAAAGTCCTCTGGGGCGAAGGATTGTTCCTGCGCCCCCAGCACTTCCAGCAGCAGGACCAGTACCACGAGCACCGTCTCAACGAAAGCGTCAAGGCCATCCATCCCTACGCCTGGGGAGTGGACCAGCTGCAAGTGGACCGCGACGCCCTGGCCAACAATGCCCTGCGCGTGCTGGAGCTGTCGCTGCGCTTCCAGGATGGCGAGCTGGTCGATGCGCCCGGCGCCGATGCGCTGCCCGAGACGGTCGACCTGAGCCAGCTGCTGCAATCGCAGCAGACCGTCACCTTCTACGCCGCCCTGCCCGCGTTCAAGCCGTTCGGCGGCAACTTCGCTCCGCTCGGCCAGACCGCCAGCGCGGCCCGCTTCGTGCAGGCCAATGCCGACACGCCCGACCTGTACACCCAGGCTGCGCAAGCCCAGCTGACCTACCTGAAGAAAAGCGTGCGCCTCATTTCCGAGTTCGAGCCGCGCGACTCGTACACCCACTTCCCGCTGCTGCGCCTGCGCCGCGTGGCCACCGGCGGCTTCGAGATGGACCCGGCCTTCGTGCCGCCGAGCATGTCGGTGCGCAGCGCCCCGATCCTGTTCCTGCAGCTGCGCCGCCTGATCGACGCCCTGCAAGCCAAGGTCAGCGCCCTGTACGGACACCACCGCGAACCGAGCAAGAACGTGATTGAATTTCGCTCCGGCGACATGTCCTCGTTCTGGCTGCTGCACACGGCCAGCAGCGCCTACGCCTCGCTGACCCACTACTTCCATCACCCGGCGCTGCATCCGGAACGCCTGTACGAAGCGCTGCTCGGCGTGGCCGGCGCCCTGATGACGTTTTCCAAGAGCTGGACCCTGGCCGACCTGCCGCCTTACCTGCATGCCGATCCGGGACCGGCGTTCGCGAAACTGAACATGATCATCCGCGACCTGCTCGACACGGTCATCTCGTCGAAGTACTTCGCCATCGCGCTCGACCTGATCAAGCCATCCTACTACCTCGGCTCCCTCGAATCGGGCAAGATCGACGACAAGACCGCCTTCTACCTGGCCGTCTCGGCCAACCTGCCGGCCATCGAACTGGTCGACGTGGTGCCGCTGCGCTTCAAGATCGGCGCCCCCGACGATGTCGAGAAATTCGTGCTCTCGGCCATGCCTGGCGTGCGCCTGCAGCACGCGCCGCAGGTGCCGCCGGCGGTGCCGGTGCGCCCCGACACGGTCTACTTCACGATCGAGGCCAAGGGCCAGATGTATGAACGCATGATGCAGGCGCAGTCGATTTCGATTTATGTTCCCGAAGGCTTGCGCGAGCTGTCCCTGGAACTGATTGCCGTAACCTCCTGACCGAAGGATTTGCCCAGATGACTACCACCGCACCTTCCCTGATGGCCGGCGGCTCCGTGCCGGCCGCCGCGGGCGCGACCCCGCAAACCTTGCTCGACCTGATGTACGACGGCTTCTACGCCCTGTTCATGCTCAAGAACGGCAGCGGCCCGCAAAACAACGCCGACTTCCAGCGCAAGACCACCCAGTTCCTCGAAGATTTCACGCGCGGCGCCAAGAAGCAAGGCGCCTCGGCCGACGACATCGACGCCTCCAAGTACGCCTTTTGCGCGGCGGTCGACGAAATCATCCTGCGCTCGACGTTTTCGATCCGCGACGAATGGGAACGCCGCCCGCTGCAACTGGTGCTGTTCGGCGACCAGCTGGCCGGCGAAAATTTCTATCACCGCCTCGAAGCGCTGCGCACGCGCGGCAGCACCCACCTGCAGGCGCTGGAAGTATTCCATATGTGCCTGCTGCTGGGCTTCCAGGGCCGCTACATCCTGGAAGGGTCGGAAAAGCTGAACTACCTGACCGCGCGCCTGGGCGATGAAATCGCCAACATGAAGGGCAAGCGCGGCGGCTTCGCACCGCACGCCGAGCGTCCCGACCAGATCGCGCACAAGCTGCGCAGCGACCTGCCGCTGTGGGTGCTGTGCTCGGTGTTCGGGCTGATCTGCATCCTCGGCTACATCGGCCTGCGCGCCTCGCTCACCAAGACCACCGATGCGCGCATGGCCGCGTACAACGACGTGGTCAAGCTGGCGCCGCGCGCCGCCACCCTGACCATTACCCTGCCCTGATGACACCACTTGACCAGATAGTCTCCCGCGCCGCGTTCGGCACGGGACTTAGCCAGCACGCACGCCTCATTACCCTGGCCAGCGCGCAGGGCAGCGCGCTGCCCGAATCACTCATGGCCGAGCAATTTACCGGGCGCGAAGCCGTCAACGAACTGTTTTCGTTCAGCGTCGACGCGCTCAGCGTCTCGACCGACCTTGACTTGACGATGTTCATCGGCGAAGAGCTGACCATCAGCCTGCTGCAGCCCGATTCGACCCGGCGCTACTGGCACGGCATTTGCACTGACGCGGCCTGGCTGGGCGCCGACGGCGGGGTGGCGCGCTACCGCCTGCACCTGGAACCGGCCATGGCGCTGCTGCGCCTGCGTCGCGACAGTTACATTTTTCAGCACAAGAACGTGCAGCAAATCGTGACCGAACTGCTATCGGATTATCCGCAAGTGCGCTTCGGCTTCGACGTGACCCAGCCGCTGGCGGCGCGCCCCATCTGCACCCAGTACCGCGAGAGCGACTTTGACTTTTTCGAACGGGTGCTGGCCACCGAAGGCTTATCATGGCGTTTCGAGCACGACCAGTCCCATGAAGACAGCAGCGACGGCCAGGCGCGCCACAGCATCGTCATTTTCGACAGCCGCGCGCGCCCGCCCGCCACGCCGGGCGGTGCCACCTTGCGCTTTCACGGCGTGCGCGCCACCGACAGCGACGACGCCATCGATGCCTTCCGCGCACGGCGCCAGGTGCAGGCCAACGCAGTGACGATCAGCAGTTGGGACCCGGCCCAGGTGGTCGCCCCAGCCGCCAGTTGCGACTCGGCCCTGCGCGCGGGAGAATTGCCGCCGATGCCGGTGTATGACGGCAGCGGCGAGCGCATCGTGACCGCCAGCGGCGCGGCCGGCCCGCACAGTCAGTTGATGCTGCAGGCGTTAGAACTGGATAACAAGCTGTGCGAAGGCGAAGGCGCGGTGCGTCGCCTGGCTGCCGGGCACGCCTTTATCCTGACCCAGCACGAGCGCTACGGCGAGGGCGCCAATGCGTTCACCACGCTATGGGTCGAGCATGCGGCCCGCAACAATTACCAACCCTCGATCGCGACCGCCAGCCGCGCCGCGGTAGAAGCGGGTACCTATCGCAACCGCTTCGGCTGCGTGCGCGACGTGGTGGCGATCGTCCCGCGCGCCACCGCCCTGCCGCACGCGATAACCGCACTCGGACCGCAAACGGCGCTGGTTGTCGGACTGGACGACGCAGTCTCTACCACGGCGCGCGAGCACCACGTGCGCATCCAGTTCCCGTGGCAGCGTGGCCTGCGCGCCAATGCGGGCGGCCTGCGTCATCATACCGATGAAGACAGCAACGCGCCCGGCAATGAAACCTCGGGCACCTGGGTACGCGTGGCCGAGGCATTGGCCGGACCGAACTGGGGATCCAACTTCACCCCGCGCATCGGCACCGAAGTGCTGGTCGACTTCATCGAAGGCGACATGGATCGCCCGGTGGTGGTGGCCCAGCTTTATACCGGCAACGACCTGCCGCCGTTCGCCGCCGGCGTTGATTCGGGCGTCAACCACGCCGGCGTGCTGTCGGGCATTCACAGCCACAACTTCGACGGTCAGGGCTTCAGCCAGTGGCAGATCGACGATACGCAAGGCCAGGTGCGCACCCGCCTGGCCAGCAGCAGCGCCAGCACCCAACTGAACCTGGGCTACCTTATCGCGCAGCCTGCCGCATCGGCCCAGCGCGGCCGATACCGCGGTAGCGGTTTTGAATTGCGCACCGAGGCCTGGGCAGTGGTGCGCGGCGCCGAAGGCGTGCTGCTCACGACCAGTGCGCGCCCGATGCAGGGCAGCGGCATCGCCTCGACCCAACTGGACGCGGCTGGGGCAATCGACATGCTTAAGCGCGCCCAGGATACCAGCGACAAGCTGAGCGGCGCAGCCCGGCACCAGAACGCGCTATTCAGCCGGGACGCCATGGATGCCCAGGCCGACTTCATCGACCAGATCGATCCTCAGCGCGAGGGCAAGTTCGACGCGCCGGTGAACGGCCAGGAGGCGCTCAAGGCCAGGCCGGGCGAACGCGAACTCGACAGCGACCAGCCGGTGGAACACTTCGGCAAGCCGGTGGTACTGATGGAATCGGCGGCCAGCATCAACTGGGCGACGCCGGCATCGACCCTGCTGTACGCGGGCGAACAGTTGCATTGGACCACCCAGGGCGACATGCACATGAGCGCCGGCGACACGCTCTCGTCGGTCGCGGGTAACGCTGCCAATCTGTTCGCGCACGCTGGCGGCATCCAGGCATATGCCGCCAGCGGCCAGGTATCGCTGCAAGCCCATACCGATGCGTTGGAAATCCATGCCGACCAGGCGATCAAGGTCATCTCGGTCAATAACAACATCACGATCGACGCGCAGCAGAAAATCGTGATGCAGGCCGGGCAGGCCTCGGTCACGCTGGAAGGTGCCGATATCACGTTCCGCTGCCCGGGCGTGTTTTCGGTCAAGGGCAGCTTGCACCCGTTCCACGGCGCCGGTGGCGGCAATGCGCGGCTCGAACCCTTGCCCGATACGCGCGTCAAGCCCTACAACCAGCAGATACGGGCGATGAACGAACTAACGGGGGAGCCGATTCCCTACCTGCCCTACAAGCTTGAAACTGCGGAAGGCGATATTTATTTTGGCACCACCGATGAAGAAGGAAGGACTTTGCGCGTCATGACCACCTCGCCGCAGTCGATCAAAGTAACGTGGGGCGAAACGCCGCGCGGCGCCGGGGAGGCGATCTGACATGGCGACACCTGCTCCATTCAAGACCAGCACCGTCGACGCCAAGAAGCCCGTGGTCGACGATAAGCTCAAGCCGACTGCCGAGATGCATATTCTGGTGGGCGGCCCTTACACCGTCGACGGCGAAGAACATCGTTACGGCCACACCGCGCTGCGCATCATCAGTAAGGGCGTCGATACCACATATGACTTCGGGCGGTATGGGAAGGTCACCGGCACCTTCGGCGAGAGCGGTGACGGCATCCTGCGCGTGTGGACGGACTTCAAGCCATATATCGCCAGCGAAAATGCCCTCAAGCGCAAGACGACCGGCTTCGTTTACGCAATTTTCGACCATCAGGCGGCGGCCGTCACCACCCACTTCGACAGCTTGATCAAAAGCGGTACCGCCTACCCCAACAAGAACCGCACCGCGATGAAGGTCTACCGGCTCAATACCGACTACCACGCGTTGGGGCCAAACTGCACCACGCTGAGCCTGGACGGCGCCACCAAGGCACTGCCGAAAATCGACGACGGGTCGGAGAAATACAACAAGCCGGCCGACGTGCTCAGCATGGGCGAGCGCCTGGCCTTGACTGCCAAGGGCGGCGCACCGCGCCTGTTTTTACCGGATAATTTGCTCAAATTCCTGTCCGGCGGCTCGCTTGAGAAGCCGATACGCACGGATGTCTACGGCGGCGGGAAGTGAAACGCAACGCCTTCGCCTTCCTGCTCGGGTTGGCCGCCGGCGCCTTGATCATTACCATTGCACTGTTTTTCTGGAACCGACAAAAAATGACTAAAGTCCACGTACTTGAAGCGCCACTGCTCTTGCAGAGCAACGAGATGAACGATTACCTCCACCTGCTGCCGAAAGGGACGACCCTGTACTACGACACCAGTTTTCCCGAAGGGTTTAGCCGCTACAAGGTCTATATCAATATCGACCGCATGCCGCTGGCATTGAAGGAACTGGCCGATCCGACCATGGTCGACCCCCTGACGGCGCACGCGCTCGATGCAGGCGACCTGCGGCGGGTGCTGCGCGATTATCCGCTGTCGAAACGCGACCTGGAATCGATCCTCAAGTCCAAAGCGCTATCGCGCGACGACATCAAGGAGGTGTTCAACAGTTATTTGGAAAGCACGAAATAGGCCTGTAGCGGGAACCGCAAGCGCCGCACCGTCGTCTGCATCGCCACGATGCTGGCCGGCGCGGCGCCCACCAGCGAGCCCGCCATGACAGCGCGCCAGCTCACCCTGTGGATAGCGATCGACGCGCTGGCGGCGGCCATTCTCTTCGCCAAGGCGGAGGTGGAAGCGACGCGCTCTGCGTCGCGACCTTCAGCGCGAACCTGGAATGCCTGCCGCAGGCGGCGGCGCACCCGGCCACCGCAGCGTGGTGGCTGACCCAGCCCGAGGCCTGGGCCGCCTGCCGCGCAGACCTGGAAACGCCGCTGGCGGCCATGCAGCGCTACCTGGCGTGGGTCAAGTCGCTGCCGGGAAAACCGGTGTTCGTGGCTTACCCTGCCGGCTTCGATTTTTTGTTCGTGTACTGGTACCTGATCCGCTTTACCGGCGAGAGCCCGTTCAGCCACTCGGCGCTCGACATCAAGTCATACGCCATGGCGGTCCTGAAACGCGGCTACCGCGACAGCACCAAGCGCAATATGCCCGGGCGCTGGTTCGATCCCCTGCCCCATTCGCATGTGGCGCTCGACGACGCCATCGAACAGGGTGCGCTGTTCTGCAATATGCTGGCTGAAAACCTGAAGAACGCGCGTCAGGACGGATAGGCGGCGATTTTGGCGGCAAGCCGCCGCGCCAGATAGCCATGCGCCTGGCCCAGCGATGCCAGAATCAGGCTGCCCTCCTTGCCGTAGGCGCTGATTTTTTCAGGTGGCCAGTAATGCGGCGGCGCGTCCAGGTTACTGATGCGGTCAGCGAGCTTGACACACCAGATGGCCTTCGGCTGACGCCCGATCCTGGCCAGGCTGTCGGCCATCGCCTCCGCTTTCGGCAAGCCGGGCTTCTTCGACAGGGCGGCAACGCCATCGGCCACGGCCAGGCCGAATTCGCTCACCAAGGTGGCGTGCGGGACATCCTGGTCTTCCATCGCATCGTGCAGGATGGCGCACTGCATGGCCACGCCGATGCCGTCGATGGGTTCCTGCGCATGGGCGGCCAGTAGCTCCATGCTCACCATCCCCAGATGCACGAGATAGGGCATGTCGGTGCCGGGAAATTTTTGTTGGGCGTGCGCCTCGGCCGCAAAGCGCCAGGCCTTGATCCAGGCGTCCTGCGATGCGTCATCGATCTGCTGCGTCATGGTTCCTCCGATGGACCATCATAACGGTTTCTTCCCGCAGCCGCGCGATGCCGGTGGCCGGCCGGGCAGGCCGCGCCGGAGCCGTCAGCGCCGTGACGACCTGTGGCGCTTTTTCTCTTGCCGGTAAACGGCCGGCCGGTTTCGGCAAGCGGGTCTTGAGATCAGCGTCCTGTCTTGAACTTCGTGTACGTCCTGGTCATCACCCTGCGGATATCCTGAGGCACCGCTTCCGGCGGGAGCATCTTCTTCAGATCCTCATCCGGCAGGAACACGCTCTTGTTCTCCGCGATATCCTTGCGCACGAACTTCATGCCCGCCTTGTTCGGATTGGCGAAAAACACCTTGTTGGTCAGCCCGGCCTGCACGTCCGGACGCAGGATATAGTTAATCCACAGATGCGCATTGTTCGGATGCGGCGCATCGGCCGGAATGGCCATGGTATCGAACACCAGCGGCGCGCCATTCTTCGGCACCAGCGCCTCGATCTTCACGCCTTTTTTGGCGTCGATGGCGCGCTGGCGGGCGATATTGATATCCCCCGCCCAGCCGAAGGCCACGCAGATGGCGCCATTGGCCATGTCGTTAATATACCCCGAAGAACTGAACAGGGTCACGCTCGGGCGCACCGCCTGCAGCATCTTGCCCGCCTCGGCGTAATCGGCCGCGTTCTTCGAGTACGCGCTCTTGCCCATGTAATGCAGCGCCGCCGGGAACACCTCGGACGGCGAATCGAGGAACGACACGCCGCACGATTTCAACTTGGCCGTGTAGGCCGGATTGAAAATCAGCTCCCACACATTGGCCGGCAGGGGCGTCGTGCCCAGCGCCGCCTTGACCTTGTCGACATTGATGCCGACCGTCGTGTACCCCCACATCCAGTCCACCAGATGCTCGTTGCCCGGGTCCAGGGTGGCCAGCTTGGCCTGGATGCCCGGATCGAGGTTGACCAGGTTCGGCAGCCTGGACTTGTCAAGCTTGCGCAGCAGCTTGCCGTCGATCTGCTGGCGCGCCCAGGGCGCCGTCGGCACCACCACGTCGTAGCCCGACTTCCCGGCCACCAGCTTGGCATTCAATACTTCGTTACTGTCGAAGACGTCGTAACGGACCGTGATGCCGGTCTCCTTGGTGAAGTTCTTGATCGTGTCGTCGCCGATGTAATCGGACCAGTTATACACGTTCAGTACCTTTTCCTCCGCTTGCTGGGCCTGGGCCGGAGCGCCCGACCAGATCACCGCGGCCAGGGCGGCAAGGCCGAGCCCGAGCCGGCGTTGTGCGTGCGTTTGCCGATTGACTGCCACCATTGATGCCTCCGTAAGTAGATGAAAGCCCCGCATATCGGGGCGCACTGCCAGAATCATCGGGCATTGCGGCCCCGTTGGCAAGCGCCGCCGCGCATGCCGGACTAGCTCGCAGCGGCCCTCTTGCGGTATCCTTTCCGCTTCTTCCCTTCCCGGACCATGCGCGACGATGAAAACAACCCCTGCGGCGCCCGGCGGGACTACCCCGGAACCGCGTATGGACCGGGTGGTGGCCGCCAGAATGGCCACCGATTCGGCCCCCCCCCGCCTTGATCGCGTCACCCGGACCTTCTCCCGTGCGTAGGCGGAGCATGGCGCCGCGCCGCGCCGGCTTTACCTACGTGGGATTGATGGTGATGATCGCCGTGATCGGCGTGGCGACGGCGGCCACCGTGTCGGTGGGCGAACTGGCACGCCGGCGCGAGGCCGAAAACGAGCTTCTGTTCGTCGGCAAGCAGTACATCCGCGCCTTTCTCGAATACGAACTCAATACGCCGGAAGGCCATGCCAGCCATGCACCATCGCGCCTGGAGGATCTGCTGCAGGACCCGCGCCAGCCCGGCATGAAGCGCTACCTGCGCCAGCTCTATCCCGACCCGATCACCGGCAAGGCCGACTGGCAGCTGGTGCGCGCGCCGGGCGGCGGCGTGATGGGCGTGCGCAGCGCATCGTGCGCGCCGACGATACGGCGCAGCTTCCCCGACGGCGACTGGATGTACCTCGATGGCCAGAAGCGCTACTGCGACTGGCAGTTCGCGTATGTGATGGCGTGCGGCGGCAACTGCAAAGAGACGCTCAAACCCGAGGACTGAGGCGGGCGAACGAAAAAAATAGCCACGCACAAGGTTGCCCTTGCGCGTGGCCAAACCGGCCACAAGGGCCGCTACTTCACCTGATCGGTTGATTACTTGAAAATGCAGGCACGCGCGATGTTGTCGACGTTCTTGTCCTTGCCCGGTTCATGGCCTTTCGAGGTACCGATGAAGGTCGCGCAGCGCGACGACGGTTTGTTCGACACGAAATCGCTCATGGTCGCCACATCGTAAGCATTGGCCAGCGCCGGCAGTTTCGATGCATCGAAGCTGCTGTTTACGCCCACGCCCGCATTGAGGTTATAGATCGTCACGCCGCTGATGGTGACGCTACGCGCGTATTGCTTCGAGCAGTTGCCGCATGAGCGATACAGCTTGCCGCCTTCTTCCGCGTAGAAGTTGGTGATGACGATCTTGCTGTTTGCGCCGTTATTCTGGAACATTTTGTCGGCTGCTTTGTACGCCGCGCCGCCGCTAACGGTCATAGTGCCGGCGCCTTTGAGGGTGGCTGCATCTTCGCCCACATCGCCCCAGTACACGTTCTCGATCTTGCAATTGCCTTCGCAATGGACGCCATCGGCGCCGCCGGCGAGCAGGTTGCGGCCCGCGCCCATCGCAGGATCGCCCAGCACCACGTTCTTGAGCGTGGCGCCGACACCGAGATTGAAGTGAGGGATCTGTTTTTCCGACTGGCTGCCATTCATATTCTTGGCATTACCAACCAGGCAAACCATCTTGCCGTATTTGACCAGGCCATCGAACACGGTATTGGCCGGCACCTCGGTCGTTTGCGTGACCGGCACCTTGGTGCACGACGGGACGAGACGCTTGCCGGGGGCGGCCGATACGCTGGTGGCGACAAACAGGCCGATGACTGCGAAAAGAAGGGCGTTGAATCGTTTCATGATGACTCCTGATAGATGAATGAAGTGACCACCCCCGCCAGGGGATGGCCCGAAATACAGCGATATGCGGAGCGAAATTACCGGGCCAGGTTGGTACGCGCGCCGGCGGTGGCGATGGCTTTCGCTTTCACACCAGCGGCCGGGCTGGCGGTGTAGTTGTAGCCGGTAGGACCGTAGGCCTTGGTGGTCTTCCAGTCGGTGGCGTTGGCGTAAGCGCCATCTTCCGGCGCGCCCCAGGTAATGCCGCTGCCGACGAAGTTGTCGCGCAGGTCCCAGTAACCGAGTTTGCTGCTCTCGCGCGAGGTCACCGGATTGCGGGCATTCTCGAAGTAGTTCGCTTCGATCAGCGCCATCGCACCCATGCGCACGTTGATGCCCGAGGTTTCCACGTTGCCGAAGTAGTTGTTGAAAATGTGAGCTTTACCGTAGCGCAGCAGCGGCAGGCGCGACTTCACGTGTTCGAAGCGGTTGTTGTGGTAAGTGGTCAGCGAGGCAGCGTTGAGCGTGTCCTTGTCGCTGTAGCCATTGAGCGCCACTTTCTGGTAGTCGTACACGTAGTTGTACGACACCGTGATGTGATTGGCGCCCTTCTTCATGTCGATGCCGCCATCGAACGAGGCGTCGCCCGCGCCAGGGCACATGGTCACCGATGCGAAGACCGTGTTGTGGTCGATCCAGATATTCGATGGCTTGCCGCTCGACGTGCCTTCGATCGAGATCGAGTCGGCCGCTTCGCCGCCCTGGAGCAGGCCGATCGTCATGTTCTGCACGATCACATTGTGCGAATCGCTGACGATGTGGATGCCGAAGTTGGCGGACGAATCGGCCGCGCCGCGAATCGTGATGTCGCTCTTGTTCTTGATTTCCAGGGTCTGGGCCGGCTTCTTCCACTGTGCGCAGACATCCTTGATGCTGGAGAAGTCGAACTTGCCGGTGTAATTCAATACCAGGCCGCCGCTGCCCGAATACGCCTTGATCTTCTCGGCCATCTCGGCCAGCGAGGATACATTCACGGCAGCCTTGCTGCCGCCGCCCGTGGTGGCGGCGCCGTAGCCTACCGGTCCGGCAACCGCCTGGGTGGCGGCCAGCACGGCGGCCGCTGCCAGGGTGAGTTTCAATGTCGATACGTTCATGCGGTTTACTCCGTAAGTATTAGTATTTTTTAAAACGCCTGGCCAGCCGAATGTTCACGCCAGCGGCGATGTTGACCGAACGGAGCGCCGCTTTGTTGCCGTATTGCATACACAAGAATCCGGATAAACGGTCCTGCGGGTCGGCCATAATGCAAACAAATCAACGTTCGCTAGGTCTGCTGCGAGGATGCTCGTTTTTACGTTGACATGTCAATATCATGTTAAATGATTGAAAGCATTATTAAGATACCAATTTTTACACGCCGCGCCGCGGAATGAGCGCCACATGGTGAGATTGCGATAGTGAAGGACATTATCTTTCAGATAACGTCCTCGTATATGCAGTTAACGTACGCGAACGTCGCCAAGACTTGAATTTCGATGCAGGCTGGGCAAATCTCACATTATTTCAAGGTAGATAAGACCTCATGCTGATTAAAAATGTAAAATACCAGCTCAAAAAACAACATTTGGCCTGACCTGTGACCATTATTGGCCGATCCACAATCATATTTGGTCAGTCCAAAATTGAACTTATCTGTAGTTTATGCAGGAAATTGCGATTTTTGGCCTGACCAAAAACAGGAGGCGATCAGTCTGTTCAGAGACGGCTGAAAGGCATGCCGCTACGCGCGTTGCCGGGGGCCCCGCTGTAGAGGTTATAGACGCCGGCGCCACTGTCGGGCGCGATAAGAATCCAGGTCGAGGTACTTTCGGTCAGAGGATCGAGCGGCAATGTGCGCAGGTATTTGCGCTCCACCAGTTCTCCGAGCGTCTGCGGATAGCGCCCGTTATCGCCGTAGAATTTGTCGATCACCTCGCGCGTGATGTGCAGGTTCTCCTTGAGCACCGTCTCTTTCGACTGGTCGATACTGCGGAAAAAGCGCGGCGCGGCGATCGTCAGCAGCAGCGCCAGGATCGCCAGCACCACCAGCAGTTCGATCAGGGTGAAGCCGCGCTTACCAGCGCCGGTACGCAATGCCATTGAGGCCCACCTTTTCGGAATTGGAATGCACATCGTAGACATCCTCGCCCGGCTTCGGGTCGTCCGGGTCGCTCTGGTAGGAGCGCTGGCGCCAGGTCTGCTGCGCCGGCACGGAGGGATCGTCATTGAACGGATCGCGCGGCAGCGCACGCAGGAAGAACAGCCTGCGCGCCTTGGCGCTGCGCTGGTCCGGCACGCCGCCCACCAGCGCCTGCAGGTTGGGCGGATAGCCGCTGCCATCGAGCGGGCTGGCGATGCGGCCCTCGCCGGCGGCGCGCTTGTACTCGTCGAGCGCGGTGCGGATGTCGCGCAAGGCCACACGCAGCTCCTGCTCTTTCTGGCGCTGCACCGCCACCTGCGCCAACGGCAAGGCGATGGTGGACAACAGCGCCACGATCGCCAGGGTCACCATCAGCTCGATGAGCGTAAAGCCGCGCATGCGCATATCAGCCGCCGGCCCGTTCAGGCAGCAGCGTGCTGGCCGGTGCCGGCGCCGGCACCGGCGGCGCCGGCACCTGCGGCGCCGCCTGGCCGGGCTGGCCCGCATGGCCGCCCTGCCCGCGCAGGCTGCCGTCCGTGCCGGCATCGAACTCCACCTCGCCACCGGCGCCGCGCGCCTGGTTGCGCAACACGTGGGGCGTGATCGACAGGACGATCTCGGTCTTGGTACGCTCCCTGCCCTTGCTGCCGAACAGGCGGTCGAGCACCGGCAGCTCGCCCAGACCGGGAACGGCGCTCGACGAACGCTTCTCGTTATCGCTGATCAGGCCCGCCAGCACCTGGTTTTCGCCGTCGCGCAGACGCAGCACCGTGCTGGCGTTGCGCGCGCCGATGCGGTAGCCATACGGCTGGTCGTGACTGTCGAAGATCGTGCCCAGGATGCTGCTCACTTCCAGATTGAGCTTGATCGACACTTCATCATCCATATACACAACCGGTTCGGCTTCGAGCTTGAGGCCGACGTCGAGATAATTGACCGACTGCGAGGTCACGCCGGTCGAGGTGACGTTGGCCGACACGCTCGGCACCCGCTCGCCGACCCGGATCAGCGCCTTTTCGCGGCTCTTGATGCGGATGCGCGGATTGGCCAGCACGCTGACGTTATCGCGGTTGACCGATGCCGACAGCCGCATCGGGTCGACGCTGGCCAATAGCCCGCGCGAGGTCAGGTTTTTCAGGTCGTTGAGGGTGAACGGGTTGGTGGTGACGCTGCCGTCGTACATCACCGTCGATGCGCCGAGCGGGGTCAGGCTGACATTGCCCGGCCACTTCACGCCCAGCGATTCGAGGTCGCTGCGCTGCACTTCGAGAATCTCGACTTCGAGCATTACCTCCGGCTCGGCCACGTCGTGCAGGGCCACCAGCTTGGCCGCCATCAGGATGGTCTCGGGCGTATCGCGCAGCACCAGCATGTTGAGCTTTTCGTCGACCACCAGGTCGCGCGTCTTGAGCAAGGTGCGCAGGCTGTTGGCCACGGTCTTCGCTTCGGCGTTGGCGATGCGGAAGCTGCGGATCGTCAGCTTCTGGTATTCGCGCTGCTTGGCCGCGTCGTTCGGGTACAGCAGCACGGTGTGTTCGTCGACGATGCGCTGCTCCATCTGCACGCTCATCAAGAGATTACGCAGCGCCTGTTCGATGCTCGTGTCCTGCAGGTTGAGCGTGACGCGCAGGTCGGCCGGCACGTCCTTGTCGAGCGTGAAGCTGATACCCGAGGTGCGCGACATCGATTCGAGCACCGCGCGCAGCGGCGCGTCGTGGAAGCGCAGGCTCAGTCGCTTTTGGAACGCCTTGCCCAGCGCCGTGCTGCCCGGTACAGACTCCGCGCGCTCGCGCAAGGCTTGCAGCAGTTTGCCCGCGCGCTGGTTCTTGGGGTGCCTGGCCAGCAACGCACGCAAGGCCTCGCCGGCTTCCTCGCGCTTGCCGGCGGCGAGCAGCTGCTCCGCGCCGGCGATTGCCTGCGCCTGCGCTTGCGCCGAAGCCAGGCTGCGCATGCCGATCATGGACTGGTCCACCGCGCCCAGGGCGGCGGCGCGGCGGTAACCCTCCTGCGCCGCATCCCACGATCCGCGCGCCACGTCCTGCGCCGCCTGCGCCAGCACCCGGTTAGTCAGCTCGATGCGCGTGTTGGCCAGCAGGACGCGCGCCTCGATGTGGCCTGGCGTGGCGGCCAGCACCTGCTCCAGTCGCGCCATGCCCTCTTCCAGCTTGCCGGCGTCGAGCAGGATGCGGATGTCCGGCGGGGCAGGCTGCGGTCCGGCCGCGCACGCGGCCAGGCCGGCCAGGCTGCAGATCAATGCCACATTGCGTGCGATGTTTCTCATTCTTCTGTCCCGAAACTGATCCGGTGTTCCTTGCCGGTTTGTTGATCCTGAATGTTCACCGATTCCTGGCGCAAGGCCAGCACCCGATAACGCTTTTCGAGCACGGTGCCGGCGCGCGCCAGCAGCACGGCGTCGTTGCGCAGCAAATAAGCTTCGCGCACGCCGTCTTCCACCTTGAAACCGAGCAGCACGAACGGCGCCGCCGGCTTGTCACCGGCGTCCACCGCATCCGCGGCCGCGCTTTGCGGGTCTTGCGCCACCGCCTCCACTGGGCCGCCGGCAAACAGGTCGGGCACCGGATCGGACGGATTGGCGACGATGGGCGGCACACCTGGCGGCGCCGCCACCGCCGCCACCGCTTGCGGGCGACGCGGACGCTCGCTCACACCGACCACCTCGGGTTCGGGCGCGCTGTCGAACAGCATCAGCAGGCCAACGGCCAGCATCACCGCCAGCATGATCTTGAGACGGGTCGACATCACGGTGTCCGTCCCGCCGGCGCGTCCGCCGCGAACCACACCGAAAACAGCAGGCGCGCCTCGATGCCGGCGCCGGTGGCGGCGCGGTGGATGCCAAGTTCGTCGAGCGACAGGCCGGGAATGGACTGGGCCGCGCGCAGGAAGCGCCGCACCTGCGGATAGGTGCCGGTGGCCGGCATCTGCACTTGCCAGCGGCCGACACGGCCGGTCTCCTGGCGCCGGTAGTCCGCCTGCGCGATCGTCAAGCCGTTTTCCGCAGCCAGGACGAACAGGCGCTGCACCGCCGCATCGGCACGCGCCGCCGGCGGCAATGCGGCGTGCGGCGCGCCAGCCGACGCACTTGCCGCGGCCGTCCGCGCACGGGCGCCCGCTTGTTCGCCCGCCGCTACCGACAGGGCCTCGCGCAAGGTGGCATCCTGCGCCGGCAGCCACCAGCCCCAGGCCAGCAGTGCGCCAAGCAGCAAGACTGCGCCGGGCAGCATCCACAGGCCGTGGCGCAGCGCCAGGATTTCAAGGCGCCAGCGCATCGCGTTCAATTGCGTCATGGGGCGCTCCGCGCTTGCGCATCGGGCAGGCGGTAAGGCGCCGCCAGCTGCGCTTCGTAATGAAAGTTGATGCCGCCTTCGGCCGCCGCTTCATGACGCATCAGGCTCAGACGCGCAAAGACCGGGCTTGCCCGCAAGGTGCGCAGGTACTCCTGCAACGCCGGCACGTCGGCCATATTGGCCTGGACCTTCACCACGCCGCGCGCCGGGTCCGGCTCGAACGATTGCAGGCGGGCCTGCGGCGCGCGTTCGAAAGCGCGGAAAATCTCTTCCCAGGGCTGCGCGCGCTGCAGCATCGACTGGCGCAGCAGCTGCGCTTCCTCGGCCAGCGGCTGCAGGCTGCTGCGCTCGGCGCGCGCGCGCTGCTCGCTGGCGTCCAGGCGCGCGGCCTGCGCTACCCTCGCCCGTTCCAGGTCGCGCCGCACTTGCAGCGCGCGTTCGGCGGTAAGGACGCCGAGCAGGGTCGCCAGCAACGCGAAGGCGATGCCCAGCTGGGTGCCGCGCATGCGCCGGTCCCAGCGCCACACGCTGCGCTGGTCGGCAAAATCGATCATCATCGGCTTCACGCGGCCGCCTCCAGCTGCATCCAGCCCGCCGGCATGGCGGGGCCGGACCAGAAGCGCGCGGCCGGCATGGCCGCGCCGAGGCGCGCCAGTTCCAGCGCCAGCAATCCGTCCACGTCCTGGCCCGGCTGCTGGCGCACCAGTTGCAGCCTCGCTTTTCGCCATAGCAGCAGGTTGACCACGCCGTCGGCGGCGGCGCACCACACGCCGTCGGCGGGCAGCGCCGCGCAGTGGCGGTTCCAGTCATGCAGCAGCGCCGGCAGCACGCGCGCCAGCGAAAAGCCGGCCAGCGCCTGGCGCAGGCCGCGCGGAATCGCGCAGGCCAGCATCGGCGCGTCGGATTGCCAGTCGGCCTGCAGCAGCCAGTCGGCCGGGGCCTGGCCATACAAGGTTTCGAAGCGGGCGTCGAGCAGCAGGCGGCAGTCGCGCAGGCCTTTGATACCGGCCGGCGGCTCAAGCAAAAAGGTGCGGCTCCAGCAATCGGCCACGCGCACCGCCAGGCGCGCGCGCGGCGGCAACAGTTGCGCCAGCTCGGCTTTCATCGCGGCCCAGTCGCCGCCAGCCGCCTTGAGCGTGCTGCGCTGCGCACCGCGCCGCAGCGCAATCGTGTGGGCGCCGATGTCGACGCCGATGTTTTCAGCCTGCCAAAGTGACACGTTTTACCTCCTCCAAGGTGGTTTCGCCGCTGGTCACCAGCGCCAGAGCATCGTCGAACAGGCTGCGCATGCCGCCGGCACGGGCCAGTTCCTTGATCTGGCGCAGCGGGCGCCGTTCGATCACCAGTTCGGCCAGCGCATCGTCGAGAATCAGGATTTCGGCCACGGCGCGCCGTCCCTTGTAGCCGGTGCCGCGGCACTCGCCGCAGCCGACGCCGCGCCGGAAGTTGTAGTGCGAGACCGACGCCCGCGTCAGGCCGCTGCGCAGCAGTTCCTCGGCGTCCGGCGTATAGGGCCCGCTGCACTGGCGGCACGACAGGCGCACCAGGCGCTGCGCGATCACGCCATTCAGCGCCGACACGAACGAATACGGGTCGATCCCCATATGGGCAAAGCGGCCGAACACGTCGAACACATTGTTGGCATGGACGGTGGACAGCACCAGGTGGCCGGTGAGGGCCGACTGCACCGCGATCTCGCCGGTTTCCTTGTCGCGGATCTCGCCGACCATGATGATGTCCGGGTCGTGCCGCAGGATCGAACGCAGGCCGCGCGCGAACGACAGGCCCTTCTTGTCGTTGACGGGAATCTGCAGGATGCCGGGCAACTGGTATTCGACCGGGTCCTCGATGGTGATGATTTTTTCGTGGCCGCTGTTGATTTCAGTGATCGCCCCATACAGGGTGGTGGTCTTGCCCGAGCCGGTCGGCCCGGTCACCAGCACCATGCCGTACGGCTCCGACACCAGGCGCCGCATGGTGGCCAGGTGGTCGGCCGCGAAGCCGGACGAGTCGAGCGTGAGCGTGCCGTGCGCGCTGATCATCGACTGCTTGTCGAGAATGCGGATGACGGCGTCTTCGCCATGCACGCTCGGCATGATCGAGACGCGCAGGTCGATCTCGCGGCCCTGCGCCTCGACCCGGAAGCTGCCGTCCTGCGGCACGCGACGTTCGGCGATATCGAGTTCGGCCAGTACCTTGATGCGTGAGATGGCTTGCTCGGCCAGCGCCGTGCCGGCGACCTGCGCGGCCTGATCGAGCACGCCGTCGATGCGGTATTTGGTCAGCATGCCGCCCGGCGTGCTCTCAAAGTGGATGTCCGAAACGCCGGATTTGAGCGCATCGTACAAGGTGGAGTTGACCAGCTTGACGGCGGGGCTGCCGGCGTCGCCGAGCGAGGCGTAACTGAGGCTCTCCATCAGGCGCGCGGAATCGCCCTCGCCCGCTTCACCGGTGACCAGCGAATCGACCGAGCGCACCGATTCCTCCTGCTTGGACAGGTAGGCGTGCAGGTCGGCCGGCAGCGCCAGGCGCCAGCGCACCGGGGCGCCGGCCAGGGTTTCGACCCACACCTGCAGGTCTTGCGCGTAGGGGTCGCACAGCACCGCGCACAGGCCGGCGCCATCGCGCAGCAGCACGCACTGGCGCTGCTGGGCGCGCGCCAGCGGCAAGCGCTCGAACACCGGTGTGCAGTCCAGCATGGCGGCCATGTCGATGGCGGGCAGGCGAAACACGTCGGCCGCCTGCGCCAGCAGCAGGCGCGGTTCGGACTGGGTCAGCGCTTCGAGTTCGGCGAAAAAGGCGCGGCCCGACTGGCGCGCGTTGTGCTGCGCCGTGCGCAGGGACTCCATCATGGGCGCCATCTCCATCGGGTTCATTGCAAGGTACCTGCGAGGTCGAAGATCGGCATGTACAGCAGCACCACGATCGCGCCGATGACGACGCCGATGGCCGCCATCAGCACCGGCTCGAAGGTCTTGCTGAATTTTTCGATCCACAGGGTGGTCTCGGCATCGTAGAACAGCGCGGCGCGCGTGAGCATCAGCCCCAGTTGGCCGGAGCGCTCGCCCACGCGCAGCATGCGCAGGGCGATCGGCGTGGTCAGGCCATTCTGTTCGAGCGACTCGGAAAAGCTGCCGCCCTGCGCGATGGCGTGGCGCGCCGCAGCCAGCGCCGCGCGCCGCCCCGGCGAAATGGCGCCGCTGACCATCTCCAGCGCGGACACCACGGCGATGCCGCCTTCGAGCAGCATGCCGAGGGTCAGGTACAGGCGCGCCAGCTCCAGGATATGCATGCGCTGCGATACGCCCGGCAGGCGCGAGAAGAGGCGCATCAACTCGCCCGACCGGTGCATGCGGCGCAGCCAGAAGAACAGCGCCGCGCCGGTGCCGGCCATCGTCAGCATGATCGCCATCCCATGGCCGGCGACGGCGGCGCCCCACTTGATCAGCCACTGCGACAGCATCGGCAGTTCGCGTCCGCTGCCCTGGTAGACCGCAGAGAATTTGGGCACCACGTACCCGAGCAGGAACATGCTGACCGCGCTGCCGACCGTGAGCAGGATCACCGGATAGATCGAGGCGCTGACCAGGCGGTTACGCACGCCATCGACGCGCACCTGGTATTCGATATAGCGGGTCAGCGCTCGCGGCAGGTCGCTGGTGCGCTCGGCCGCCTTGACGATGCCGCCGAATAGCGGCGGGAACGATGCCGGTTCGGCCGCCACCGCCACCGAAAAGCGCAGGCCGTCGCGCATGCGCGCCAGCAGGCGTGCCAGCAGTGCGCCGGTATCGGTATGGGATTCTTTTTCGCCGAGCGCTTCCAGGCTTTCGACCAGGCCCAGGCCCGCTTCGAGCAGGGCCAGCAGCTCCTGGGTAAACAGCACCAGGGAAAAGGTTTTGCCACGGCGCTGGACCTTGACCGCCACCGGCCGCACGTCGAGGACTGTCAGGCGGCGCTCGACGGCGGCGCGCGAGGCCGCGGTGGCGTCGCTGGCGTCCAGCTCCAGCATCTGGACCCGGTTGTCGGGCCCTACAGCACGAATCGCGAAGCGCACGGGCGGATCAGCGCGTGGCGCCGGCGACAAGGCCGCGCAACTGCCGGCGTGGAATTGAATTCATGCTGCCCCTGCTTTCAAAAATTCCCGGTCGAACAAGCGGTGGTTTGCCACTCCATGAAGGTGCACGCCCACTTGAACATCATCGGTCATACCAGTTTATTTTCGGCCTGACCAATTCGCATTTTACTACTCTTAATGTCATTTGGATATGTGACTTTAAAGACACGATATCGACAATTTTTTATTGCAATATTGTCCATGCTCGTGCCAGATGAACATGACGGAAAGGCGTTATTGTCGTCACGGCAGCACAACAACACGAGCGCTTGACTTATTCATAACCGCGTGGTTATAATTAGACCCATAGCCAACCAGTTATGAGTTCTACATGCAAAATAATGCGAGTGAGGTGCTGTTCAAGACGCTTGCGGATCCGACCCGCAGGGCCATCTTCGAGAGGCTGTGCCGGGATGGCGAGCTGACCGTGGGTGCACTGACGGCGCAGGCGGGGATCTCCCAGCCGGCCGTGTCGAAGCACCTGAAGAATCTGAAAGAAGCAGGCTTGGTCCGCGACCGGCCCGCAGGGCGGCAGACGCACTTCAGCGCACAGCCGCAGGCACTTGCTCCCTTGCTGGACTGGACGGCCCAGATGAGCGCTTTCTGGGAAAGCCGCTTTGACTCCCTTGACGACCTCTTAAAAAGGATGGACCAATGAACGACGCCTCTACTCAAACCCGCACCGTTATCGTTGAACGCGACTTTCCGCATCCGGCCGAGAAGATCTGGCGCGCGCTCACCCAGCCGCACCTGATCGAAGCCTGGCTGATGAAGAGCGATTTCGCCCCCGTGCCCGGTCACCGCTTCAGTTTCAATGCGGACTGGGGCTCGGTGGCGTGCGAAGTCATCGTTATCGAAGCCAACAGCTCCCTGTCGTACACCTGGTCCGCCATGGGACTGGAGAGCGTGGTGACCTGGACCTTGCGCCCCACCAGCACCGGAACCGAGCTGCGGATGGAACAGAGCGGCTTCCGTCCGGAGCAGGAACAAGCCTACCGCGGCGCGCAATACGGCTGGCCGAAGTTCATGGAGGAGCTGGAAAATGTGCTGTCCACGGTAGACTGATTGAGCGGGAAAACCAGGAGGAATGCGGCGATGAATCAGGTAACCGGCACCAATCCCAATGTCGATGCGATGCTGCAAGGGGCGACCAGTTGGCGCGACGAGTTCGCGCTATTGCGAACGATCGCGCTCGACTGCGGCCTGACGGAAGAATTGAAGTGGGGCCAGCCCTGCTACGCGCATGAGGGCAAGAATATCGTCCTCATTCATGGCTTCAAGGAATATTGTGCCGTTCTGTTCTTCAAGGGCGCGCTGCTCGCCGACCCCAAGGGCATGCTGGTCAAGCAGACCGAGAACGTGCAGTCCGCGCGCCAAGCCAGGTTCACCAGCCTCGCGCAGATCACGCGGCAGCGCAAGGCCTTGACGGCCTGCATCCTCGATGCGATCGAGGTGGAACGCGCGGGCCTGAAGGTCGCCTTGAG
This sequence comes from Massilia antarctica, assembly GCF_015689335.1. Lineage (GTDB taxonomy): Bacteria > Pseudomonadota > Gammaproteobacteria > Burkholderiales > Burkholderiaceae_D > Telluria_A > Telluria_A antarctica. The sequence continues at coordinate 6,413,751 of NZ_CP065053.1, forward strand.
GGAGACGGCCGAGTTTCCGTTGCCGGAGGAGTTCGGGGCCAGGCTGGCACAGCTGCCGGCGCTCAGGACTGCCTTCGAAGCATTGACACCCGGCCGCCAGCGCGCCTACCTGCTGCATTTTGCCGGCGCCAAGCAGTCGACAACCCGAGCGTCAAGGGTCGAAAACTGCATACCGCTGATCCTCGATGGCATTGGACTCAACGACCGGTGAGCCTCCCGTTCGCCATGGCCCGTGCTCCGATGGCGTTTTCAGCGCAATCGCGCGGACCTGATGAGTTGCTGTACTGGATCTGCGAGCCAGTCCCGCTGACGACCGGCTATTTCCGGCGCTGCCCGACCAGGCCGGTAAGCACGCGGATGACACCCATTCCAGCTACCGATGACGTCAACCTGCCGAGGCCATTTGCATCGTCTACTCCCGGCTCCCCGACCGCTTTTGCGCCATGAGCTCGCGAATTGCGGCGACGACCAGTTCCGGGTTCGCATCCTGAATCCGGTGGTCGGAATCAACGATGACCTTGCGCGCCTTCGGGTACATGGCCTTAAGCGCCGCAACGGTCCGCGGGTCGTCATTCATGACGCCGAAGTCCACGCCGATCGCGCCGGCCGACTTTGGCACATTGAACAAGCGCACCATGGGAATGTCGTCCGGGAACGGCAGGCTTTGAACGATTTCTCCCGTGTGATGAATTTCATCGATCTCGCGCCCCACGGTGTCGCTGAGGAACAGGCGCTTGGCAATGCGGGTGTGCAGTGGAAAATCCTCGGGCCGCTTGATAACGCCTGGATACAAGGAATCCACCAGCACCACGCCCTGCACTTCTTGCGGATACATTCGCGCAAACAGTTGCATATAGAGACCACCCATCGAATGCCCGACCAGCAGGTACGGCGGCCTCAGCCCTTGCTTCTGCAAAACCTGACGCAGCCTTTCTACAATGGTGCGGCCATCGCGCCGGGCGGAGGTGGCTCCACTGCGCCCGTAGCCAGGCCGATTGTAGGCAAACAGCGTCGATTCCTTGCCGATATCGGCTGTGACTTTATTCCATGTATCGAGCGTTTCACGTGCTCCGTTCTCGAACACGACAACGCCGGGCGATTGCGGCACATCGCTTCGTAATAACTCAATCTTCTCGCCGTAGACGGTATCGACTATCGGCGCCGCGGTTGCAGGCAAGAGCAGCGCGGCGATAGTGGCTGCCAGCACGACTTTCGACAGTGCTGCTGCCGCACGTTTGAAACGCATGTTCATCTTCATCACTCCATTCATGTTTAGTCTTGGCCAGCGCATCTGGTTGCAATGGTTGGCCGGCGACCATGCCGCACCCCATTTTTTATCGTAACACGATAAAAAATATTTACGCAACAGTCATTTATTATCAAAAAACAAGGACGTCAAACCGCTTGATACGCCATGCCGCGGTATGCTATGCTATAAAAATTTATTGCAAAACATTCATAATTGATCGTATAAAGATGACGTCGAATCACGCAAAAATCAGCCGCCTGGCCCGCTACTCGCGCTGGGCACTGACCCTGGCCTTGGGTTGTGGCGCACTGATGTGGGGTGCCCTCACCTGGCTGGTCATTGACGGCCAATTTGGATCCTTGTCCTCGGCAAGCATCCACCTGGCCTCTGGTGTTGGATTGCTCAGCGATCTGGACAAGCAACTGCTCGCCGCCCATCCCCTGCTTCTGTGGGGGTACGGCACCTTGGCGCTCGGCATCACTGGCTACGGCGTTCTGCGGCTATTGCGCTTGATGCGAATGTACGAATCAGGTGCCATCTTTGATCGGCGCGCGCCTGCTCACCTGGCGGCGTTTGCCGTGTGCATTGTGGCGCGCGAGTTGCTGGACACCTTGGCGCTACCGCTGCTAACAATGGGAATGGGCGACAGTTCCCGCCCGCTGAGCATTCGTATCGATTCCAGCACCGTGCATGTGCTGTTGATCACCTTCTTGTTCTTTCTGATGTCGCACATCATGGCCGCTGCCTATGTTGTTGCCGACGATAACGAAAAAATCATCTGATGCCAATCATCGTTCGACTTGATTTGATGCTGGCAAAGCGCAAGGTACGTTCACGCGAACTCGCCGCGCATGTCGGCATCACGGAGCAGAATCTATCGCTCTTAAAGGGCGGAAAAGTACGCGGCATCCGCTTCGCCACATTGGCGCTGATTTGCGAATTCCTGGAATGCCAGCCGGGCGACTTGCTGGAGTATCTGCCCGGCGACGAACAAGAGGTCGACGACGCCCTGTAGCGTCCCCATGGGATGAGGGACGCCGACGCCAGCCACGGACCGTCCATCGCTCATTTGGCGCTGCCCACGGCAGACCCGCGACGACCTCGCCCAAGGAGAATTCGATGGCTCGGCTTGCCCAGCGTTCGCTTCTCTCGAGCGAGAAGGCGGGTTACCTCAAAGATAGCGTACAACGCGTCTTCGAAAGGCGACATCTTGAAAAGAACAAGGCATCCGGGTCGTCAAACATGTTGTCGTCCGTGCCGGGCGTGCCTGCGAAGCACTGGAGCAATTAGTCGCAAGGCAATTGTGCGTAGAACTTTGGGGTACTGGCATCGACCATCGCAAGAAGGTCCGTGTTCCCCGGCCCGTACGCCGACGGATTTTCAAGTGCATACTACATACCGCATGACGCCAATCCGCTCACATCAACGTTGAGCATGGCGAACTTACTTCAATAAAAACTCCCACCTATGACGCAACTTCTCTTTTCGTATGGAACGCTTCAGCAGCGTGATGTGCAACTGGCCACCTTTGGCCGGGAGCTCCACGGCACGGCCGACCAATTGCCAGGTTTTCATGCATCAATGGTGAAAATTGAAGACCCGCAGGTCGTCAAGACAAGTGGGAAGAGTCACCATCCCATCGTTAAACAGACGGGTATCGCGGAAAACCGCGTTGCTGGAACCGCCTTCGAGGTGACGGATGATGAACTCGTGCATGCGGATCAGTATGAAGTATCAGACTACACGCGCGTCTCGGCCTTACTCTCCTCCGGACGAACGGCTTGGGTGTATGTGGACGCGCGTGCATAGCACGATCCGCACATCGAATTCAGGCAGGCGTACACTTGCGCTCGGCTTCTGTCCTACACGTGCAGCAATAAGTGCTCGCGTTCCCAGGGGCTGATCACCGTCATGAATTCGAGGTGTTCCTGGTCCTTGATGGCCGCATACACGTCGACGAAGCGCTCGCCCAACACTGCGCGCAGCTTGTCCTCGGCGCGCAGCAGGTGCAGCGCTTGCGGCAAGCCCCGCGGCAGCTCGAAGTCGAGCGCGTGCGCGCTGCCGGCCGTCATCGGGCTCGGTGCGATTTCCTCCGTCATGCCAAGGTAGCCGCACGCCAGGGTCACGGCGAAGGCCAGATATGGATTGGCATCGGCACCGATCACCCGGTTTTCCACCGTGCGGCCCTGCGGCGTCGATTCCGGCACCCGAAACCCGACTGTGCGGTTATCCAGCCCCCATTGCACATTGATGGGCGCGGTGGTGTGGCGCACGATGCGCCGGTAGGAATTGACATAGGGCGCCGCGAGCGCCATCGCCGCCGGCATGTAGCGCTGCAGCCCGCCGATGTAGTGATAAAAAGCGGGCGACGGCGCCCCTTCCGGCGTGCTGAACAGATTCAAGCCAGTGCGGCTGTCGGTCACGCCCTGGTGCACATGCATCGCCGAGCCCGGTTCGTTGGCCAGCGGCTTGGCCATGAAGGTGGCGTACATATTGTGCTTGAGCGCTGCCTCGCGCAGGGTGCGCTTGAAGAAGAACACATTGTCGGCCATGGTCAAGGGCTCGCACGAGAGCAGGTCGATGCCGAACTGGCCGGCGCCAATTTCGTGGATCAGGGTGTCGACATCGAGCTGCATGAGGTCGCAGAAATCGTAGATATCCTCGAACAGCGGGTCGAATTCGTTGACGGCATCGATGCTGTAGATCTGGCGGCTGGTTTCGGCCCGCCCGCTGCGGCCGATGGGCGAGCGCAGCGGCAGGTCCGGGTCGTTGTTGCGCGCGGTTAGGTAAAACTCCAGTTCCGGCCCCACATTAGGCGACCAGCCCTTGTCCGCGTACAGCTTGAGCACGCGCCGCAACACGCTGCGCGGGGCGAAATCGACCAGGCTGCCGTCGGAAAAATAACAGTCGTGGATGACCTGGGCGGTGGGATCGAGCGCCCACGGCACCACGGTGATGGTGGACGGGTCGGGCCGCAGCACCATGTCGCGGTCGGTCTCGGAAATCGCGCGGAAATAGGCGACGTCGTTGGCCGGAAAGTTGCCGGTGACAGTCATGCCGAGCACGGCTTCGGGCATGCGCATGCCGCGTTCGTCGGTGAATTTGGTACGCGGAAGGATCTTGCCGCGCGCAACGCCGGTCAGGTCCGGTACCAGGCATTCGATTTCGGTGACCTGGCGCTGGTTCAGCCACAGGTCCATATCGCTATACGTAAAGTTCTTGCGTACTGCCATTCCACATCTCCTCAAGCCAGGAAATCGAACAAGGACTTGGCGCCCCCTCCCGGCAAGCCCGGCAAGGCGCTGTTGGCGCCGCCACCCTGGCTCACTTCCGTGTAACGCGCTACCAGGTTGGTGGCCTGCGCCGTCAGCGCGCTGGTCAGGGCGGTTTTCTGGCTCGCCAGGGTAGCGATGCCGCGATCGGCAATCAGTTTTTCCTTGCCGATGCTGCTGCCGGCGCCGAGCAACTGGCCAAGTTGAGAGTCGAGCTTGTCGGCAATGCCCTTGCCGCCATCGGTGAACAACTTGCCGATCGCCGCGGGGTCGGCCAGCACTGCCGCGTCCAGCGCCTTTGCGTCGACCTTGAGGGTGCCGTTTTTATCGAGCGTGATGCCGGCTTTTTCCAGCGCGGCGCTGTTGCTGCGTACCATATTGGTCAACTCTTCCTGCGCCTGGCGCAATGCCGGGTCGGACTTGAGGCTGCCCTGCTGCAAGGTTTGCAAGGTCGACGTCACCTTGTTATAGCCATCGATCAAATTGCCGATATTTTTAGCGATGGCGCCATTTTCCTGCGCCACGACCACTTTGGAACTGCCTTTGCCGGCGAGCGCCAGCGCCGTGCCGCCGATCTGACCCGTGATGACATTGCTGGAACTGGTAATCCGCTTGCCGTCGATGTTGAGCACGGCATCCTGGGCGGCACTGCCCGCCGTCAAATTTTTAAGCCCGGCCGGATTGTAGGCAAGCAGTTTCTCGACCGCCGCATCGCCCCCGGCGCTGATGCGCATGCTGCCAGCCGCGCCCTCCGGTCCGGTGAGCTCGAGCGCGTAGCCGGCGCTGCTTTTGACGATGGTGGCATCGATGCCTGCCGCCTTGAAGGCGTCGGCCATGCCCTGCAGGGTATTGTTGCTGCTGTCGATGGTGATCGAACGGGCGCTGCCGTTGGGTGCGAATGCGCTGCCGGATTCCGTGCCGAACTCGACCTTGATGGCGGTGGCCGCGCCGCTGCCGATGACCACGTCCTTGTCTTTCTGCGGACGCGCCAGCAGGGTTTGCGACTGCGCAAGCTGCTGGACATCGATGGCATACGTGCCCATTTTGGCGCCGGTCATGGTCAGGGCAGTCAGTACGCTCGGGCTGGAGGACGTGGCCCCCGTCTGCATGCCCGCGCCGGACAAGGACTGGGTCAGCGACTGGAAGCTGGCCAGGGCGCTTTGCAGCTGGCCGAGGCCGGACAGGCGGGTCTGGTCGCGCGTGAGCTGGCCGCTGAGTTTCTGGATGCCGGCATTTTGCGCCAGCAAGGTTTTGCTGACCCGTCCGACCATCTCGGCGGAGCTGGCACTGCCCGCATTGAGCCCGTTCAGCACATTGTTGGAATTGATGGGCAGCGCCATGGCGAGGTACCTCTGTGTACGTTTTAACGTAAAGGTAACACACTCGCCTGCGGCGCCGCGTTCAAATTCCTGACGGAGACGTGAGGCAGATCAAGGGCTTCGGGGAAGAAGCTTGTGCCGGCTCAGGAGCCCCCCGGCGAACGACCGCGCTCAGCGCATGAATTTGGCCAGCTGCGTCATTCCCGACAAGCTGAGATTAAGGAAATTGAACCCGACCTTGAAGTCACCATGGCTGAGAATGCAATACGAGGCGCGCGAACGCACCTCGATCGCGGTCACGCTGCCCTCTACCGGCAGGTTAAAACGCAGCAGCGCATCCACGCCCACCTGGATCGGATCGGGCGACATGACGCAGATGCCACTCGACCCGATATCGACCGTGCGCACCGTCACCGGCGCAAAGCCGTCCACCACCACGACGGCCTTGACCTTCAAAATTTTTCGCTGTGACTGTCGTTGTTCATTAAGCACATTGCACCCATTGGCATATCCGATATTTACATTGTAATGCCAAATGGCAATAAATGTTAACTAATCGAGCTCGCGCAGTTTATTAAATGCCTCATCGATACGCTCGACCGCGACAATGGTCATGCCTTCGATTTTTTGCTTCGGCACATTCGCCTTGGGAATCATCGCGATTGAAAAACCCAGCTTGGCCGCTTCGCGCAAGCGTTCCTGGCCGCGCGGTGCCGGCCGGATTTCGCCCGCCAGCCCCACTTCACCAAACACCACCAGCCCGCGCGGCAATGGCTTACTGCGCATCGACGAGTTAATCGCCAGCAGTACCGCCAGGTCGGCCGCCGGTTCGGTGATCTTGACCCCGCCCACCGCATTGATGAAGACATCCTGGTCGAAGGCGGCGATGCCGGCGTGCCGGTGCAGCACGGCCAGCAGCATCGCCAGCCGGTTTTGCTCCAGCCCCACCGACAGGCGCCGCGCATTGGGCAGGTGGCTGGTATCGACCAGCGCCTGGATTTCGACCAGCAAGGGGCGCGTGCCCTCCTGCGTCACCATCACGCACGAACCCGGCACCTGGTTGTCGTGCTGCGACAAAAACAGCGCCGACGGGTTGGACACCCCTTTCAGTCCTTTTTCCGTCATCGCGAACACGCCCAGCTCGTTCACCGCGCCGAAACGGTTCTTGATGGCCCGCACCAGCCGGAAACTGGACTGGGGATCGCCCTCGAAATACAGCACCGTATCGACAATATGTTCCAGCACGCGGGGACCGGCCAGCGCACCCTCTTTGGTCACGTGGCCAACCAGGATGATGGTCACCCCGGTCTGCTTGGCCACCCGCGTGAGCTGGGCGGCGCACTCGCGCACCTGCGCCACCGAACCGGGCGCCGAGGTGAGCGCGTCGGAATACACGGTCTGGATCGAGTCGATCACCGCCACCTCGGGCTTCAGGTCGGCCAGGGTCCCGAGGATCTTCTCGAGTTGGATCTCGGCCTGCAGTTTAAGTTCCTTGCCATCGACCCCGAGGCGGCGCGCGCGCAGGGCGATCTGGGCGCCCGATTCCTCGCCGCTCACATACAAGGTACTCTTACTATGCGAGATATTGGCCAAGGCCTGCAGCAGCAGGGTCGATTTGCCGATGCCGGGGTCGCCGCCGATCAGCACCACCCCGCCCGACACCAGGCCGCCGCCCAGCACGCGGTCGAACTCCTCGATGCCGGTGCCGAAACGCGGCACGTCGACCGCCTCGATGTCGGCCAGCGACAACACCGGCGCTGTCTGCGCCAGGCTCTTGTGCTGGGTTTGCGAAAGGCGGTTCACACCCGGCGTGTCGACCACCGTCTCGACCATCGTGTTCCACTGATGGCAAGCCGTGCACTGCCCCGTCCATTTGCTGCTGATCCCGCCGCAGTCGCTGCAGGTGTATTGCGTTTTAGCTTTAGCCATTGAAATCCAGGTTGCCTTCCACGACGCGCACGCGGGGCGCCAGCGCGCACATTAATTCATAGCCGATGGTGCCGGCGGCGTTGGCCACGGTATCGATCGGGAGCCCGGCGCCCCACAAGATGACCTTGCTGCCCACGCCGGCATGCGGCACGTGGGTCAGGTCGACCGCCATCATGTCCATCGAAACCCGCCCCACCAGCTTGGTGAGGATGCCATCGACCATGATTGGGGTGCCGTGCGGGGCGTGGCGCGGGTAGCCGTCGGCGTAGCCGCAGGCAACGATGCCGACCGTCATCGGCCATTCGGCCTGGAAGCCGCTGCCATAGCCGACCGAGTCGCCCGCCACCAGATCTTGCACGCCGATGATTTCGCTGGCCAGGGTCATGGTCGGATGCAGGTCGAAGGCGGCCGCGCTGCGTCCGCCGGGCGTGCCTCCGTACAACATGATGCCGGGGCGTACCCAGTCGTTCGACAATTCGGCCGCCAGCGCCGCCTGGTGCAGCACGCCGCCCGAGTTCGACAGGCTGCGCTGGCCCTGCAAGCCATCCGCGCCAAGGCAGAAGCGGCGCACCTGTTCGAGCACGGTCAGGCGCGGATGTTCGAGTTCGTCGGCGTTGGCGAAGTGGGTCATCAGGGTGATCTCGCGCACCTGCGGGATGGCGCGCAGACGGGCGTAGGCGGCGCCGAACGCTTCCGGCCGGAAACCGAGCCGGTTCATGCCGGTGTTCATTTTCAGGTGTACGTCGATGGGACCGCTCAAGCTGGCTTGTTCCAGCATGGCGATCTGTTCGACCGCATGCACGGCGCTGTTGAGCTGGTGGCGCACCAGCAAGTCGACGTCGCTGGCATCGAAGATCCCTTCCAGCAAGAGGATCGGGCGGGTCCAGCCCAGTTCGCGCAGGCGCACCGCGTTCTCGGTTTCGATCAGGGCCAGGCCATCGGCATCGGCGAAGCCGCGCATGCCGCGTTCTAGCCCGTGGCCGTAGGCGTTGGCCTTGACGACCGCCCAGACCTTGGCGTGCGGTGCGCAGTCTCGCGCCCGCATCAGGTTATGCTGCATGGAATCTATATGAATCGTGGCGATAAGCGGGCGCGGCATGGTGCGGAATGGAGTGATTGGCAAGCTGCCATTTTACCGGACGCAGCCCGCCACGACATGCCGATTTCTTTGGCTTCCCAGCCATTCATGGTATAAAGCAACCCACACTAGCTTTTAGACATCTCGAATGAATCGTGGTTTTTACACCATCATGGCGGCGCAGTTTTTTTCGTCGCTGGCGGACAACGCCCTGCTCTTCGTGGCGATTGACCTGCTGATCTCCATGAACGCGCCAGCTTCGCTGACGCCTTTGCTCAAGCTGTCCTTCGTCCTTTTTTATGTGCTCCTTGCGCCGTTCGTGGGCGCTTTCGCCGACTCCATGCCCAAGGGCAAAGTGATGTTCATCGCGAATCTGGTCAAGGTGGCCGGTTGCGCCCTCATCTTCTTCCACGTCCACCCGCTGCTCGCCTACGCGGTGGTCGGCTTCGGCGCGGCAGTGTATTCACCGGCCAAGTACGGCATCCTGACTGAATTGTTACCACCAGAAAAACTCGTCGCCGCGAATGGCTGGATCGAAGGCCTGACCGTGATGTCGATCATCCTCGGCACCGTCATGGGCGGCGCGCTGGTCAGCGCCAAGGCCTCGGCCTTCATGCTGGGCCTGGACGTACCGATGGTCGATACCGGCATCGACACCACCACCGAAGCGGCGCTGTGCGTGGTGGTGGCGGTCTACATCCTGGCCACCATCTTCAACCTGCGCATTCCCGACACCCTGGCCAAGTACGCCCATCAGGAGCGCAATCCGGCCAGGCTCATCGCCGACTTCGCCAACTGCTCTTCCCTGCTGTGGAAAGACAAGCTGGGCCAGATTTCGCTGGCCGTGACCACCCTGTTCTGGGGCGCCGGCGCAACCTTGCAGTTCATCGTGCTCAAGTGGGCCGAGAAATCGCTGCACATGCCGCTCGACAAAGCCACCACCCTGATCGGCATCGTCGCGCTCGGCGTGGCCGTGGGCGCCGCCGCCTCGGCCAAGATGATTCCACTGAAAAAATCCCTGACCGTGATCCCGCTCGGCATCGCCATGGGTGTCGTGGTCATGTGCATGACCATGGTCCATTCGGTCTTGATCGCCTACCCGCTGCTGCTGCTGATCGGCGTGCTGTCCGGCTTCTTCGTGGTGCCGATGAATGCGCTGCTGCAACACCGCGGCCACGTGCTGATGAGCGCCGGCCATTCGATCGCCGTGCAGAATTTCAATGAGAACCTGTCGATCCTGACCATGCTGGCCATTTACGCCATCCTGATCACGCTCAATGTGGAACTCAATATCGTGATCGTCGGCTTCGGCCTGTCGGTGGCCGGCATCATGTACCTGATCATGCGCAAGCATAAGGTGAACCAGGCCGAGCACGATTCGCTGGCCCTGATCGGCGAGCACAAGCACTGATCAGGCGGGCTGCCCGCTCATTTGCTGGCGGAAAGCGGCGCGCCCCCGCCAGTCGTTGGGGACGATGAAACCGCGTCCCGTTTCCACCAGGCCGCCGTCCACCGCACGCACCTTGGCCACCAGCACCGGCATCGGCACCGTGGCGAACTTGTCCGCCAGGGCGGCCTGCAATTGTTCCCGACTGAGTAAAGCGGCATCGTCGCGCGCGCGGAACGGCGCCAGCCATTGCAGGCGCGGCAAGATCACAAAGGCGTCCGGCGCCAGGGCGGCCACCTCGTCGAGCGCGCACCAGAAGCCACGGCAATGCTGGCCGGAGATACCCTCCATCGCCTGCCCCGCGCCGCCCGGATAGAACAGCCATCCCTTGACCAATGCCCGCGCCCGTGTCACCGGACGCGGCAGCACGGCTTGTGCCGCCGGATGCGTGCCCAGCGCCAGCTGCTTCTCAAAAATCTTGCGCATCTTGGCGCCCAGGCTGTCGGCCAGGTTGGGGCCGACAAAGGTATCGAAGCCCGATGCCGCCTCCCCTTCAAGCAGATAGAATTTGGTGGCGAATTCGATATGTTCGAGGCCGCCGTCGCCATGATCGAGCAGGAAGTCGAACTCGCCGACCGTATCGTTGCGGCTGGCGCGCACTTGCAGGCCGTGCGCCACCAGCAAGCCATGTTCCTGGAAATAGAAGGCCATCAGCTTTTCCGCATACAGGCCCAGGCGCGTGTAGTTGCGCGTACCCAGGGCCGCCAACAGGGGCGCGGGATTGCTGTCCAGGCGCAGCAGCCAGTCGTCGACCGCCGCCGGCAGCACGCCCAGGCTGGCGATCTTGCCTTCCCAGTGCGGGTCGGCCGGATCGAGCAGGTCGGGCGCATGCAGCAGCCAGGCCAGCGCGCGCACGTGCGGCTGCGCCAGCTGTCCCCAGCGGCGCTCGAAACCAGCCTGGTAGTTCTCAGCCGGGGCGGCCATCGTGCGCACGCGCCAGGCACAGGTCGGCCCAGGCCAGCGCCTTGTCGGCGCCACGCCGCAGCAGCTCGCCCGGATGCAGGGTGGCCACCAGTTTGACGCCGCCCACCTCGTGCACCTGCCCGCGCGAGCCGGCCAGCGGCTCCTGCAGCGGCTTACCTTGCAAGGCGTTGGCGGCGATCTGGCCGAGCGTGAGCACCAGCGGCGCACCGGACAGGGCCAGCTCGCGGTCCAGGTAGGGACGGCAGGCCAGCGCTTCCTCGGCGCTCGGGGCGCGGTCGCCGCCGTTGGCGCTGGTGGGCCGACATTTGATCAGGTTGGTCACATACACATTGCTCTCGCGCGAGAGCTCGACCGCGGCCAGCATGTTGGCCAGCAGCTTGCCCGGCTCGCCAGAGACTGGCTGGCGTTCTTTTTCGTCGGAGACGGTCGAGGCGCCGGCGGCCACGAACCAGCGCGCCTGCTGCGCGCCGTTGCCGTAGACCGGCTTGCGCCCGCCCTTGCACAGGCCGCAGCGGGTGCAGTTGGCGATGGCGTTCTTGAGCTGCGCCCAGTCCATGGCGGCGATCTCTTCCTCGGTCGGCGGCGGGCCGGGCGGCTCCTCGCCCCAGGCCGAATCGGTGGCGGGGCTGGCCGCCGGCCGCGCGGCTTTGGTCACGGCGGTAGGCACGGCGGTAGGCACCGCGGCAGGCACGGAGGCAGGCGCGGCGGCAGGCGCGGCGGCAGACAGGGGATCAGCGTGCGGCGCGGGCACTTCCAGCTCGTCGGGCAGTGCCTCGTCCGGCATGGCGTCGCGCAAGGTCCACAGCGGGCCAATGCCCATCTCCTGCAAAAACGCATTGTCGCGCGCGCTGGTACTCATAAGACAAACCTCATCACGATGGCATCCTCGCGCTTGCCGTCATGGGCGGGATAGTAGCCGCGCCGACGGCCGATTTCGGCGTAACCATATTTTTCATAGACCGCCAGCGCGCGCAGGTTGGACGGACGCACTTCGAGCAGGATCGAGTCCATCGACAGCCCGCGCGCGCAGGCGGCGACCTTGTCGAGCAGATAGCGTCCCAGGCCCTCTCCCTGGCGCCCGGCGGCCACGGCCACGTTGAGCAGATGCGCTTCGTCCACCACCGCCATGAGCAGATAGTAGCCGAGCAGCGCGCCGTCGCGGTCGCGCAGCACCCAGGCGTTGTAGCCGCTGCCGAGCGAGTCGGCGAAATTACCGCGCGTCCAGGGATGCGGATACACCTGCTTTTCGAGCGCGAACACCTCGTCGATGTCGGCCACCACCATCGGCGCGTAAAGCAGGTGGTCGTCGTCGCGCACCGCACTCATGCGGCAGCCTTGGCGGCGTTGATCACGCTGCGTTCCGCGCTGGTGTAGGCGATCTTGTTGCGCAGGTACAGCGGCTGGGCCTGGGCCGCGCCAAGCGCCTCGCCAGCCGCCAGCGCGCCGCGTCCGAGCAGGGCCATCTGGGCGGCGTGCGGCATGATCTCCGGATACGCCTGGGCGAACCCGAAGGCGTCCGGATAGGCCGCCAGGCCGTTGCCGCAGGCCGCCAGCGGACCATCCACCGGCAGCGGCGCCACGGCACCGGGCGCGCACAAGGTCGGCGCGTGCAGCACCTCCCAGCGCGCGGCCGCATCGTCGTAGCGGTATTGGGCCCAGTAGACTTCGCCCATGCGGGCGTCGAGCACGGCCACGACATCGGTGGCGCCATGCTGCTGGCGGCAAGCCACGGCCATCGCTTCCAGGGTGACCAGGGATAGCACCGGCAGGGCGGCGCCATAGGCCAGGCCCTGGGCGATGCCGCAGGCGGTGCGCACGCCGGTAAACGAACCGGGACCGGCACCGAAGGCGATGGCGTCGCATTCCTTGAGCGCGATGCCGGCTTCGGCCAACAGTTCCTGCACCATCGGCAGGATCGATTGCGAGTGGGTGCGCACGCCCGACGATTCGCGGAACAGGACGGCATCGCCGCGCAGCAAGGCGCAGGACGCCATCTCGGAGGAGGTTTCAATAGCGAGAATAATAGACATGCCGTATTTTAACCTGACGGCGCCTCGCCTTGGCGCCTCGCCTTGGCGCCCCGCCTTGGCGGTTTGCCAAGCGGGCCATCGCCGGCCGAGGTAGAATGCCGCACATGCACAGCCACACACTCAGCTCCGACAACCGCGCCTCCATTGCGCAAGCGCTGGACGGCGACCGTTGGATCGTCGCCTGCCTGTGCGCCGCGTGGTGCGGCACGTGCGCGTCCTACCGCGCCGCCTTCGAGGGCCTGGCCGCGCGCCACCCCGACAAGCACTTCGTCTGGATCGATATCGAAGACCAGGCCGAGGTGGTGGGCGATCTCGATGTCGATAACTTCCCTACCCTGCTGATCCAGCGCCACGACATGGTGACCTTTTTCGGCACCATGCTGCCCGACCCGGCCCTGGCCGAACGGCTGATCCAGGCCCAGGTGGCCCAATCGGACGAGGAACTGGCCGTCCAGGCGCGCAGCAGCGACGAGCGCCGCCTGTGGCAGCAGCAATGCAACCTGCGCGCGCTGCTGCGACCCGCCTGACACAGGGAACAAAGAACGCTCGTTTGAGTCAAGTCAACAGCACCGGAAGAGGGATAGCCGACCATCGTATAGCTCGGTTGACAACTTTTTTGAAAGCGCTAATGATGGACCACATGGAAGCCCGAATGATCAAACTCGAATCGGTGACAGAAAAAATCCTCGAGCGTCTTGCGGCGGTTGAGCGCGACGTTGCCGTCATTCGCGCCAATTACGCCACCAAGGCAGACCTGGCTGCGGTGGAAGCCTCGCTGCGGGCCTCAATAGCGTCGCTTGAAGCCACCATGCTCACATGGTTCATTTGGACTGCCATCGCGCTGGCAAGCCTGGCTTTTACAGCAGCAAAACTTATCAACTAGCCTGCCAATACCCCTGCTCCATCCCCGCAAGCCGGGGATTTTTTACGCCCAAAAGCCGCGTCCGCCCCTATCCCCGACCCGGCATGACATGGCACTTGCGCGAATATTGTCCTTAGAGCACCATTTACTGGTATTCTGTCGACCCTCGTGTAACGATTAAAACTCTTCTAAAACGACATCGGGAGCGACGCCGGCCACAGCCAGCCGGCGCGCCATACCGCTGCCCGATTGGATCACCGCGCCCCCGAATGAACCTTAAACGACTCCTGAGCCTGATCCTGATCGCCACCCTGGCCGGCCCCACCCTGGCGGCCGCCGCGTCCGCGACCGCCACGACCGGTGCCAAGACAACCCAGGGCGGCGCCGACTTCAACGCATGGTTCGACGCCCGCATGAAAGTGGCGCAGAAAGCCATGAGCGAGAAGCGCTACGCCCAGGTCAGGGAAGTGGTGCAGGAACTCGAAAAGGCATTGACACGGGTCGACCCGGCCTACGACGACAAGTCGCAATGGGCTTACGTGCTCGACTTCAAGCGCTTCGTCCTGTATGAGATGGGCGACCAGGAAGCGGCCGTGGCCAGTTGCCGCCAAAGCGTCGACGTGCTCGGCGCCAACGACTGGCCCTACCTGGCCGAATTCAACGTGGTGCGCGCCGCGCGCCGCGCCTGTCACAACATGCTCGCCTACGAGCAAAGCGCGGTGGCCACCACCGTCGCCCAGCACGAAGCGGCCATCGCCCAGATCGAACTGTGCTTCAAGACCGTCGCGCCGATCGAAGACGTCTCGGTGCTCGATAATTTTTACGAAACGCGCGCCACGGTGTATCTCAAAGCCAATGCGGTGACCAAGAACAAATACCAGCAGCAATTGTTCGATACCTTGGTCCGCGCCGATGAGCGCCAGCTGGCGCTCGACGAAGATCCGCAGTTTGCCGGCATCATGAAGTCGCCCGCCTACCTGAATTTCAAGAAGGAATACAAGAAGGATCGCAAAAACAGTTCCAGGAACACTTCGGATAACAAAGAATCGACCTGAGCTTCATTCACCTGACTGCCCGCTGACACCATGCTCCTTTCCGCCCGCACCGCCATCATGAAAACCTCGATCGCCGCCGCCTGCCTGGCCTTGTCCTTGGCCGCCCACGGCGCGGCGCCCCAGCCGCCCGCCGACGACACCGTACGCGCCCGGATCGACAGCCTGGGCGACAGCACCATCGCCGCCCTGGTCGTCGAGCAGCGCTGGACCGAGGTGCTGCCGCTGGCACGCGCCTGGACCCGCAGCAATCCGGGCTCGGCGCGCGCCTGGTACTACCTCGGCAAGGCCCAGCACCACCTCGACAAGACCGCCGAGGCCGAAACCTCGCTCAAGCGCGCCCTGGCCCTGGCGCCGGACGATGCCCAGACCCTCAACGAGCTGGGCATCATCGCCAACAGCCGCGACAAGCGCGAAGCGGCCATCGGCTACTACGAGCGCGCCCACAAGGCCGACCCGACCCTGCCGGCGGTGGCCGAGAACCTGGGCGCGGTACTGGCCGCGTCCGGCAAATACCAGCCTGCCCGCACGGCGCTGCTGAACGCCATCGAACTCGATCCATCCAGCAGCTTCGCCTGGCATACCCTCGGCACGGTGCACGAAAAGCTCGGCCAGATGGCGGAAGCGGAACAGGATTACCGCAAGGCGCTGGAACTGGCGCCGGCCCGCGAAAACACCGCCGTCGCGCTGGCCTCGCTGCTCCATGCGCAAGGCAAGTATGCCTACGCCCTGCAGGTCTACCGCACCGCGGTGCGGCAGCGCGCCGACGACCCGGCCGTGTGGCACGGCATGAGCAATTCGATGGCCTCGATCGGGCGCATCGACGACGCCGTCAACGCCAGCCGGCGCGCAATCCGCCTCGACCCCACCTACGCCGCCGCCTGGCACGGGCTGGGCGTGCGCTATTTGCAAAAGCGCAATTTCGCCAAGGCCCTGATCGCCCTGAACAAATCGGTCGTCCTCGATCCGGGCTCGGCCAATGCATGGACCAGCCTGGTCGTGCTGCACAGCCTGCGCCAGGACCAGCCGGCCAAGCGCAAGGCGCTCGAGCGCCTGCGCAAGCTCGACCGCGCCGCCGCGGATAGCCTCAGCAAGTAACTCACCCTCTTTATCAGCACACACGCCCACGCCATGAACATCGCCCTCCGCCCCCTGCTCGCCAGCGTCGCTGTCGCCTTCTTCTTGTCCGGCTGCGCCAGCGCGCCGGCCACGGATACCGCCAAAACCGCGCCCCAGTACGGCGTGCTGGTCCAGAACGGCAAGCTGACCGAAGAAGGCGAACTGCGGCGCGACCTGGGACTCGAACACTCGGCCGCCGGGCGCCACGGCGCCGCCTACGCCCAGTGGCTGCCGCTGGCCGAACAGGGCCATAGCGAATCGCAGTTCAATCTGGGCCTGATGCTGCGCGACGGCCTCGGCGTGCCGGCCGACCCCGCCAAGTCGCTCGAATGGACGCGCAAGGCGGCCGCCGCCAACTATCCGGACGCCTACCTGGCGCTGGGCGTGCGCCATGCCAATGGCACCGGCGTGAACAAGGATCCGGCCGAAGCGCTGCGCCTGTGGCGCCAGGGCGCCGCGCTGGGCGACGCCAACAGCGCCTTCTACGCCGGCCAGGCCCTGTTCTTCGGCCTGGACGTGGCGCGCGACGGCCCCGGCGGCCTCAAGCTGCTGCTGCAGGCGGCCCAGGCCGACACGCCCAGCGTGCGCGCCCAGTCGATCCTCGGCATGATCTACCTGACCGGCGAGGAAGGCGTGCCGCGCGACTACGCCAAGGCGCGCCAGTGGCTGTCCCTGGCCGCGGCCGGCGAGGAAAGCCAGGCCCAGCACCACCTGGGCGTGATGTACCAGTTCGGGCGCGGCGGCCCGGCCGACCAGCGTAAAGCGGTGGCCTGGTACGAACGCGCCGCGCGCCAGGGCAATCCGGCCTCGCTCAACAACCTGGGTACCTTCTACAAGAACGGCAAGGTCTTGCCGAAAGACGTGAAAAAGGCGCGCGAGTACTTCGAGCGTGCCCACGAGGGCGGCAATCTGGACGGCACGGTGAACCTGGGCGACATGCTGTTCATGGGCCGCGGCGGCGCGGCCGAGCGCGACAAGGCGGTGGCGCTGTACAAGCAGGCCGCCGACGCGGCGCATGCACCGGGCCAGTGCCGCTATGCGCGCGCGCTGCGCCATGGCGAAGGCGTGGCCGCCAATGCCGACGAAGCGGCGCTGTGGCTGGGCAAGGCCAGGGCCGCGAAACAGGCGTGCGACATCCAGCTGCCGCTTGCCGCTTTCCTGAA
Organism: Massilia antarctica; assembly: GCF_015689335.1. GTDB lineage: Bacteria > Pseudomonadota > Gammaproteobacteria > Burkholderiales > Burkholderiaceae_D > Telluria_A > Telluria_A antarctica. The sequence goes on from NZ_CP065053.1 coordinate 6,431,195, forward strand.
ATAATCTCCAGCGCGCCGTGCGCCGATGGACCCGGCGCGCGGATATGTGTACATTTCCATCATGGCCCGCCTTGCACAGTCACTATGCGGGCGGCAGCATCATGCAGGCCGCCGGTGTCGATGCCGGGGCACACCCCCCAACCTCTTGACGAGAACGCCATGAACCCACACCCTTCCCCGGACGCCGTACCCGCCGGCGGCTTTTTCGCGGCCGCGGCGAACTATGGCGTCAACTCGCCACGCCCGCGCCTGCTGCTGGTGGCGCTGATGCTCCTGGCCCTGTGCATCGTGCTGATCACCGCGATCGACCTCGCCTTCCTGTCCGACCGGGTGAATTACATGCTCAGTCTTACCCAGACCAAAACGCTCCCCCACGAGGCGATGCGCGCCGGCGACATGAACACCATCCTGTTCGTGACGGCGATGGCGGGCGGCATGCTGGCGCTGATCGCGTTCGGACACAGCTGGGCGCGCTGGGTCTGGCTGCTCCTGTGCATGCTGGCCGGCAGCGGACTGGCGCTGGTGTGGGTCGGCCCGATGTTCCTGTTCGCACCGGGCGCGGCCATGGTGAAGTGCGGCCTGTTCGTCTTGCAGGCCGTGCTCACCTGCCTGCTGTTCGCGCCTTCGAGCAATGCGTGGTTCCGCCGGCTCAGGGAGCTGCGCGACAACCCGCGCCGGCAGGCGGCCACGCCGGCGGCCTACCAGGGCACCGCCCCGGCCGACGGCCAGGCCTACCATCCGTACGCGCCGCCGGGCACGCTGGCCGGCGCGGCGCCCGCCGCGGTGGCACTGCCGGCACGCCCCCGCACGGTCACCCTGGGCATGGCGCTGTGCGTGCTCTCCTCGCTTGCCGGCATGGTCATCTCGCTGATCTACATGCCCGACGTGCTGGCCGCCCAGAGCGTGTCGCTCGGCACGGGCTGGGTGAAAAATACGGTGTACGGCAGTCTGGTCGTCGGCGCGCTTCTCCTGATATTGCTGATGTACTTTATCGCGCGCGCCTCGAACGTGGCACGCTGGATCTGGCTCGTGGTGGCCGTCTTCGGTTTCCTCAATTCCATCAATGCCTTCAAAACCGCGTTTGTGGTGTCGGCCCTGTACGGCTCCCTGGCGGTGCTCACCCAGCTCATCGTGCTGGCCGGGACCATCCTGCTGTTCGTTCCCGCCTCCAACCAGTGGATGCGCGACACGGCGCTGGCGCGGCGCCCGTAAGCTTTCACCACGATTTCAAAAAAGAGCCTCGATGCACGCATCCCTGTCTTCCGCAGTCCGTTTCGTCGGACACCTTGTCCTCGCCAGCCTGGTCCTGTGCCAGGCCGCCCAGGCGGCTCCCGCCACCGAAGCGCGCATCCGCGAGTATTTCCAGGTCACCGGTACCGAGGCTCACCTGAACATTGCCACCGAGGCGATCGAGAAGGGCCACGAGGAAGCCTGGCGCAACGAGCGCGATCCGGTACAAAAGGAAAGCAAAAAATTGTTCATGGACCTCTTCAAGGAGATGGCCAGCACTGACCTGACCTGGGAGAAACTGGCACCGCTCGCCATCGCAAGCTACCAGCAAGAGCTGAGCGACAGCGATGTGCAGGACATGATCGCGCATGCCAGGAGCCAGGCCGGGAAAGTGACCAACCAGAAATGGATCCCGGCGCTGCTCGCGCACCTGCCGGCGATCCAGCAATACGTCAAGGCAGCGTTTTCAGAGCTCAACGACGGCAAAGGGCCGCCCATGCCCATCCCTGCCATGCCGCCGCCCGCACCGAACGATGCGTTGCTGCAAACCTTCCTGCGCGAGATCCCTGGCGACCGGGAAGAGTTCGAGGAGCGCATCACGCCGATGGTCATGATGGCCGGCATCCTCGCCCGGGGCGACAATACCAAAAACCGGACCCGGCGCTTGCGCGCGGTCGCCAAGGTGAAGCAGCGCGTCTCGTTCGACAACATCACCGTCCTCAAGGCGCGCATGCTTGCCAATGTGCTCAGCACCGACGAGATCAACTTGCTCATCGAAGACAACCGGCGTCCGGAACGCCAGGCGCAGCTGCGCAAGGTGCGCCAGGCCGAGCGGGAGTTCCGAGAGCGTACGCCGGGCGTCATGTAAGCACCCTGTCCGTCACGGCGGCGGCATGGCCGACATGATTCGCCTTCTCTCCCCCTGACGAAATCGCCTTCCTGCGAGCACGCGTCACCACTATAACGTGCGCGCCATCAACCCGCCCGACGGCAGCTACGCCAGGCGCAGCGGCAGGCTGCGCAAGCGCTGCCCGGTCAGTTTGAATACCGCGTTCGCCACGGCCGGCGCGATCGGCGGGGTGCCCGGCTCGCCCACGCCTTCGGGCGGCTCGGCGCTCTTGATGATCACCGTCTCCACCTCGGGCGCGCTGTCGATCCGCAGCACCGGATAGTCGCCAAAATTGCCCTGCTCGACCCTCCCGTTCTTGAGCGTGATCTCGCCAGCCAGCGCGGCCGACAGGCCGAACACCACCGCCGACTCCATCTGCTGCGCGATGATGTTCGGATTGACCGCCAGGCCGCAATCGATCGCGCACACCACGCGGTGCACGCGGATCTGCTTGTCCGTCACCGATACCTCGGCCACCTGCGCCACGATGCTGCCGAACGACTGGTGCAACGCCACGCCGTGCGCGCGGCCCTCTGGCGCCGTGCCGGCCCTGGCCAGGGCGGCGTCGAGCACCGCCAGGTGGCGCGGATGGCGCGCCAGCAGCGCGCGCCGGAAGGGCGCCCCATCCTGGCCGGCGGCATGCGCCAGTTCGTCGATGAAGCTCTCCTTGAAAAACGCATTGTGCGAGTGGCCGACCGAACGCCAGTAACCGAGCGGCACCTGGCTGTCGACGATCACGTGCACCACGCGCTGGTTGTCGATCTCGTACTGCATGTCGTACTCGCCTTCGGCCGTGGTCTTGTCCGGGCCGACGCCGGGCAGGCCCAGGTTACGCGGAAAATACTGATGCCCGATCGAGCCGCTGACCGACTTGTTGTCGTAGCTGACGATGCCGCCCCGGGCATCGACCTTGCCGGTGAAACGCGCCAGCGCGGCCGGACGGTACACATCGTGCGTCATGTCGTCCTCGCGCGACCAGACCAGCTGCACCGGCTTGCCGCCGGCCGCCATGGCGACGGCCACCGCCTGCGCCACCATGTCCACCTCCAGGCGGCGCCCGAAGCCGCCGCCCAGCAGCAGCACGTCGACCGATACGTCGGCGCGGCTCACATTAGCCACCTTGGCCGCCATATCGACGCAGATGCTCGGCACCTGAGTCGAGGCCCACAACCTCACCTTGCCGCCCGCGACCTGCGCGGTGCAATTCATCGGTTCCATGGTCGCATGGGCGAGGAAAGGCGCGCGGTATTCGGCCCGGATGGTCTTGACCGCGCCCGCGGCCGCCGTCACGTCGCCATGCTTGTAATAGGTGAAGCCCGATTCGGTATCGAGGGCGCCGGCGAAGCCCTTGAAAATATCGGCGCTCGACAAGCCGGCATTGACGCCCTCGTTCCACTTGACGGCCAGGGCACCCAAGGCCTGGCGCGCGCGCCAGTACGAATCGGCGATCACCGCCACACCGGCGCCGGCGCCGGTTTGCCCGGACAGCGCGGACGACACGTCGACCACGCCCTTCACACCCGGCATTGCCTTCGCCCTGGCGGCATCGAACGAGGCGACCGTGCCGCCCACCACCGGCGACATCGCCACCGCCGCGTACAGCATGCCGGGCGGGCGCGCGTCGATCCCGAACATGGCGCTGCCATTGACCTTGGCCGGCGAATCGCGGCGCGCCTGGGGCGTGCCGATCAGGGTGAATTCGCCCGGTTCCTTGAGACGCACGTCGGAGGCGGCGATATCGAGGCCGGCCGCCGCCGCCTTGGCGGCCAGGCTGCCGTACGAGGCGCGCTTGCCGCCCTGGTGGACCACGAAGCCTCCCATCCCCTTGCACTGCGCGGCCGGCACGCCCCATTCCTGCGCCGCGGCAGCGATCAGCATGGCGCGCGCCACGGCGCCCGCTTCGCGCATCGGCAGCCAGGCATCCTTGACGCTGCTCGACCCGCCGGTCATCATGATCCCCAGCTCGCGCGCCACTTTTGCGAGCATCCACTGCGCGCCTTCCTTGACACTGCCGCGGTCATCGGGATGGAACGGCAGGTTTTCGCGCAGCACTTCGAGATTGCTGAAGATCTTGTCGATCGGCGCCTGGGTGATGCGCACCTGCGCCAGCGGCACGTCGAGCTCCTCGGCCAGCAGCATCGGCAGCGCGGTGTTCACGCCCTGCCCCATTTCGCAGCGCGGCACCACCACCGACACCGTGCCGTCGGGCGCGATCGCCACCCAGCCGTTCAGCGCCACGGCGCCGCCGGACACCGGCAAGGGCTGCGCCGTGTGCAGGCGCTGGCGCGGCGGCTGGATGCCCCAGCCCACCACCAGGGCGCCGCCGGCGGCGAGGCCGCCAAGCAGAAAACGGCGGCGGGTCTTGTTCTTCGGTGTAGTCTGGCTCATTGCATTCTCATGGCGTGCGTACGCGCGGAATGGCACTGTAGCATGCCGCCCGGCGCGGGCAGTGCGTGTTTACGCCGGCAAGCGTGCCGGCCAGCGCGTCAGGATCGTTTCGGGCAGTTCCGGGCGGCTGTACAGGTAGCCCTGCGCCAGGTTGCAGCCGTGGCGCAGCAAAAAGGCGGCCTGCTCCTCGGTCTCGACGCCCTCGGCGATCACCGACAGGTTCATGCTCTTGCCAAGCTGGATGATGGCGATGGCGATCGCCTCGTCGTTCACGTCGGTCGAGATATCCTTGATGAAGCTGCGGTCGATTTTCAAGGTCTGCACCGGCAACTGCTTGAGGTAGGCCAGCGACGAATAGCCGGTACCGAAATCGTCGATCGCCAGCCCCACGCCGATCGAGTGCAGGTCGTTGATGAAGACCAGCGCGTCGCCCGTATTCATGATCACCGACTCGGTCACTTCGAGCTGCAGGCGCTGGGGCGCCAGGCCGGTCTCCTTGAGGATATCGGCCACCATGTTGACGATGCTGCCGCGCTCGAACTGCTTGACCGACAGGTTGACCGCGATCTTCGGCACGTGCAGGCCGGCCGCTTCCCAGCGGATCATCTGGCGGCAGGCTTCGTCCAGCACCCACTTGCCGAGCTGGTTGATGAAACCGGTGTCCTCGGCCAGCGGAATGAAGCGCACCGGCGGCACGTTGCCCAGTTCCGGATTATTCCAGCGCACCAGCGCCTCGACCCCGATCAGGCGGCCGCTATCGATTTCAACCTGCGGCTGGTAATTGAGGAAGATCTCGTTCTTGTCGATCGAGCGGCGCAGCATCGCTTCCATGCGCAGGCGCTCGACGCCTTCGCCGGTCATCGACGGCGCGTAGAACTGGTAGCCGTTGCGCCCGCGCGCCTTGGCCTGGTACATGGCCACGTCGGCATTACGGATCAACATATTCAGGTCGGCCGCGTCGTCCGGGAACACGCTGATGCCGACGCTGCCGGTGACGAACAACTCGTAGTCGGACACGATGAAAGGCTGCTCGAACATGGCCATCAGTTTTTCGGCCACCTGGCCGGCGCCGGACTGGCCGCTGACATTTTCGAGCAGGACGATGAATTCGTCCCCGCCCAGGCGCGCCAGGGTGTCGCCTTCGCGCAGCTTGCCCTGCAAGGCCGCGGCGACCTGCTTGAGCAGCTCGTCGCCGACGTGGTGGCCGAGCGTGTCGTTGACGTTCTTGAAGCGATCGAGATCGATGAACAGCACCGCCAGCTGCTGGCCGTCGCGCGCGGCGCGCTTGAGCGCATGCAGCAGGCGGTCGTGGAACAGCAGGCGGTTGGGCAGCGCCGTGAGCGAATCGTGGTGCGCCATGTGATCGAGCTGCTCCTGCGATTGCTTGGCCTTGGTGATGTCGCTGAACACGGCCACGTAGTGGGTGGTGACGCCGTGATCGTCGCGCACCGCCGACACGGTCAGCCATTGCAGATAAACGTCGCCGTTCTTGCGCGTGTCCCAGCGCTCGCCGCGCCAGAAACCGGCTTGGCCCAGTTCGGCCCACATCTGCTGGTACACGGCCGCATTTTCGGTGGGCGAGCGGGTCAGGCGCACATCCTTGCCGACCGCGTCGCTTTCGCTGAAGCCCGTGATCCGGGTGAAGGCCGGATTGACGGCAACGATACCAAGGTCGACGTCGATGACCACGACGGCATCGGCGATATGTTCGAGCACCGTGGCCGACAGACGCAGTTTTTCCTCGGCCTCGCGCCGTTCGGTGACGTCGGCATAGACCCAGATGCTGCCGCCGTTGGGGCGGGCCGGGTCGAGCGCGCAGCCGCTCACGCGGCACCAGAAGGCGCTGCCATCCTTTTTCAAGTACTGGCGCTCTTCGTTGTAGTCGTTGTCCTCCGCCAGGGCCGCGTATTGCTGTTCGCCGGCGCGCACGAATTCGTCGTGGCTCGGGTACAGGATGTCGGCCAGCTTGCCGGTCATCTCGCCGCTGGCGTAGCCGAACAGGTCTTCGCAGCGGCGGTTGGCCGACACGATGCGGCGCTCGCGCACGAACATCACGCCGAACATGACGTTGTCGAGAATCGCGCTTTGCTCGGTCAGCAGCGCTTCGATGCGCATCTCGTTGCTTTTGCGTTCGCTGATGTCGGCGATGATCCCGTCCACCCACGATTTTTCGGGCACGGCCCCCGCTTGCGGCTGGCCGTTCTCGGACACCCAGCGCTCGATGCCGGCGGCGTCGACGATGCGGTATTCGATCTCGTACGGGCGTCCGCTGGCCATCGCTTCGCGCACGGTGCGGCTCTGCATGCGCCGGTCTTCGGGACAGATCAGGTCCGACCAGGCATCGGTGGTGCTGCGCAAGAACAGCGCGGCCGGATAGCCGGAAATGTCTTCGATGGCGTCGCTGACGAAATCGATCGAGCCGCCCGGGCGCACCCGAAACACCGCGCCCGGGACCTGGGTGACGATGGTGCGAAAGCGCTCCTCGCGCCGGCCGATGTCCTCGAACAGGTGCTTGATGGCGACCCGCATCTGCTCCATCTGCTTGGCCAGGCGGCCCAGTTCATCGCTGCCTTCGAGTTCGAGGCGCGTTTCGAAGTCGCCATGCGAGAGGCGGTCGGAAAATTTCATCAGCTGGCGCAACGGCACCAGCAGGCGCTTGTTGAGGAACAGGACGATCAGCACCAGCGACACGGTCAGCTGGAACGCCAGCACGAAGGCATAGTTGGACTGCTTGTTGCGCAATTCCTGCTGGCTGCGGGCATCGTCCATCTCGACCACGACCACGCCGATGCGCTCGCCGCGCACCAGGATGTCGCGTTCGGCGCGGTAGATCTGGCCTACCGGACGCTGGGCCGAATGGATGTTGATGAACTGGGCGTCGGACTGGCCGATCACCCGGATGTGCAGCACCGAGGGATCGCGCATCACCGATTCGACCAGCGACTGGGCCGACTCGGCGTTCATGTTCCACAGCGACTCCTGCATGCCGAGGGCGAGGATGTCGACATTGCGGCGCAGCGACTCGCTCAGTACCGCCTTGGCCGCCGTGCGCTCCTGCACCCCGATCAGCACGTAGCTGCCGATGATGGCAGGAATGACCAGCCCGCCGAAAACGACCAGCATCAGCGCGCCGTAAATCGACAGTCCGTACAGCTGGCTGAGCTTGGTACGGAAACGTTGGTAGGCCGTGCTAAGCATGCAGCAAGTTGGAAAGCATACGGGAAGATGCCTGAGTGAAAAGTTAGATAATAAAAGTTTTCTATACGGAATTATGCACGGAAGCTCTCCTCAAGTCACCAACTGCACGGGAGGATGAGGCGTTTTACAGACGGGGAAAATGAAAACAGTTGACGCGATGGCTTTGCAAGGCGCGGACATGGCGCACAGCCCGCCACCGGTACAATCCGAGCCGTTCAGCGTGAAACCCGCCGACTTGCTATCATCGCAGCATTTTTCTGAAAGGGATTCACAATGACTTTTTCCATGTACGACGCCTCGGTGCCCGTTTTCAAGCAGATCCTGACCAGCCTGTCGGCCATCATCGACAAGGCCGAAGCCCACGCCACCGAAAAGAAAATCGAACCGGCCGCCCTGTTGCAGGCGCGCCTGTACCCCGACATGTTCCCCTTCCAGCGCCAGGTCCAGGTTGCCGCCGACTTCGCCAAGGGCTGCTGCGCCCGTCTGGCAGGGGTGGACGTGCCGCGCTATGAAGATAGCGAGCACACCTTCGCCGACCTGAAAGAGCGCATCGCCAAGACCCTGGAGTTCATCGACGGCTTGCCGCAGGACGGCATCGAAGCGAGCGCCCAGCGCGACATCAGCACCAGCAGCGGCGCCAACGCCAAGCAATTCAAGGGCCAGGTCTATCTGGTGCACTACGCGCTGCCGCACTTCTATTTCCACGCCACCACCGCGTACGCGATCCTGCGCCATAACGGCGTGGAAGTGGGCAAGAAGGATTTCATCGGCGCGTTTTAAGCCGGGTCCATCGATGGTGGGGGAGCCGCGCGGCGCCTGCGCCTGCAGCGTCAATCCGGGGGGGGCGACGGCGGCGCCGGCCAAGCCCGGACTACGCGTCGCTATCTCTGCGATGGGGCGTGAGCCGAGGCAGGCTGATCGTAAAGCTTACCCCAGCCTCTTGAGTGGAAGAAACAGAAATCCGGCCTTCATGTGCCTTGACGATTTCTTTTACCACGTACAGGCCCAAGCCGAGATTTTGCACCCTGGAGATGCTCCGCTCGCTGGGCGGACGGATGGCGAAGCTTTTCACGGGATCGAATAGGGTTCGCAGTTTCGCCGGGGGAATCACCTCCGCTTCGTTCCTTACCTCAAACAACACGTCAGCGGCGCTACCGTTGATAGCGATCCGGATCGTGCCCTCCGGTTTTCCATGCTGAATGGCATTGGAGATCAAGTTGGAAAATGCCTGTGCCAAACGCGGTCCATCCCAGGTACCGACTAAATTGCCCTCGGAAACAAGCTCGATGTGACGCTCGGGATGGAAGGTTCTTGCTTCCTCCACCACATTCAGGCATATCTGATCGAGGTCAACCGTATAAGGATCGATGGGAATCCCTTCGCCCAAGTGCGAGGTCGAGAAGTCGAGCAGATCGCGCACGATCTCGTCCACCCGTTTTGCACTGTTAAAAATCCTCAGGCCAACCTTGAGTACCTTGGCAGGCAAGGTTTGGTCATGCAGCAAGACTTGAGCGCCCATGCTCACGGCGCCCAGCGGCGAGCGCACATCGTGCCCGAGAATGGCTAAAAACAAGCTTTGGGCATCGCGCAGCAGTTTCGAATAACGGGCCATCGACTCGCTTTGCGCCTGATCGATGGCTTCATTGAAACGGACCATATCCTGGATTTCTTCCGCTGTGGTGATGGGCACGCTGCGCGCCCACAAGCGCAGAACGCTCGACCGGAGCGCGCGGAATTCGGCCATGACCTGGTCGCTGTTCAAGCCGGACGCCATGCGCGCGGCGGCATGCACTTCGGCTGCGGTGTCGCCCGCCGCAACGGGACCGTGCCCCTTGGACTTGGCGATACTCTGGCTGGCGTTCTGCGCGGTGTCCAGATCGGTGATGATGACGTTTAATACCGCGGTTGCATGATCGCGCAACTCGACCCGGTCGGCGTCCGCCAGGGGCGCCAGGGTCACCGCGAAATCTTCCCACTCCTGGAGAATGGCGTCGAGATTTCTATGAATAAAAAGGGAAAGACGCATTTATACCTTGGCATAACGGTCGTCGGCAGTGCGTGCCGCGGCAAGCAAGCTACTTACTTCCGCCAGCAAGTTTTCCGCCAAAAATGGTTTCCTCAGAAACCCATCATAACTTGCATTCTTGCCGACTTCGCATCGCAAGGAGCCACTCATAAGTAATACCGGCAGTCGTGCTGTCAATGGATCGGCTTTCAAACGCGCGCTCAGTTCAGGGCCGCTCATCCCCGGCATGACACAGTCCGTAATGACAAGTTCAGGTGCCGCTTGCCGGATCCTGGCCAGCGCTTGAGCACCACTGGCTGCGATACCCACCTCAAATCCATGCGTTTCGAGCAACATCGCGCAGGTTTCGGCCATGCCCATATCATCGTCGACTATCAATATCATCTTTGCATCCTGTACCGCCTGGGGTTTTCGCCGAGGCGTCGGCAAAGAGTCAGAAATTGACTCGCCTCAAGTATTGCTTCTTCCGGGAATTGTATCCGTGCGGTACCGAACGCTGCCCGGCCCGCATGCGACGGCAACAGCGCGAGGCTGGCTTCGTCCCGGGGCCGGCCAAGGATCAGGTATTGCGGCGAGGGTAGCCTTGCGCAAGGATGCGGACCCACACCACTTCCTTGTCGGCATCGCTCATCGACACCCAGTGCGCCACTTCCACCACGCTGCGTCCGCAGCCGCGGCAAATCTCATCGAACGTGGTCGAGCAGACCGCGACACAGGGCGTGTCCGGCCGTTCAGGGGCCTTCATGGCGCCATCATTTGGCGGGGCCGACATCGAGCGAATCCCAGCCGTCATGGCCGAGCTTTTCCATGGTTTCAATGTTTTTATCGAAAATCTCCGACGCTTCCGGGAAAGCCTCGACCGCCCGCTCGATGCTGTCTTCGCGCAGCAGGTGCAGGATGGGGTAAGGCGCGCGGTTGGTGAAGTTGCTGATGTCGTTGATATCGGTGTCCGCGAACTGATATTGCGGATGGAAACTGGCCACCTGCAATTCGCCGTCGAGCTGCATGTCTTCCAGCGCGGCATCGGCCACGTCGAGAAATTCGTTGTAGTCGAGGAAGTCGCCCAGCACGAAGGGATGGATCAGCAGGGTGGTGTCGATGTCTTCCGGGTCGGTATCGGACAGCAGTTGCAATTCATTCATCAGGGTTTCGAGCAAGACTTCCGGCGTGGTCGCGCTGGAAACGACATAGCGCACCTGCTTTTTCACATGAACGGCCTTGGCGAACGGACAGAGATTGAGCCCGATGACGGCTTTTTCCAGCCATTGTTGTGTAGCGGCAATGATCTGATCATCGTCGGCGTTCAGATTGGGGGTGCTCATGGCAATGCTTTCACTAATAGAAGAAGCGTGCGGCGCAAGCGGAAAACGCAAGCGCATGACGCGAAACCCAAATTGTACGCACTCTTTGCGCCAGCTCATAGGTGCGCCCGCGTGCCGGGGTAGTTTAGAGGCCGATGCCTGGTCCGCAGCCCGCCCCGGTTTTGGTATTGTTCCCGGCACCTGCGCGCCCGCCCCGGCCGGTCCCGCGCAGCGCTCCCCGGCGCATCCCTGCCATAGGAGGAAATCCTACATACCCCCCGGGAGTATCCAAAACGGCCCCGTCCATACACTGATAGCATCCTGGCACTTTTAAGGCATACTCCCGGCAATTGGTCTTTTCCGATGCAACAATATTGGTTGAAAGTGTTGTCAAAATATTTGCCGCGCACACAGACATTTGACTTGACTCAAACGATAAGTGGTACGTACACTCCGACCTTATCTATTCGTCTGTCCGGCTGTTTTCGGACCCAACAATGGAACGCTATGCAAAAAACGACACGCAATACCATTTCACTTGCAGTCCTCGTTCTGATGCTCGCGCCTGCGCTCAGCTACGCGGCCGACTCCGTCTCAAGCAACGTTGCGCCACTGGCGCCGACGGTCAAGCCTGCGCCAGCTCCGCTCCAGCCCTTCCCCGCCGTCAAGGCGGATGAATACAAGGAAGCCGACGTCTGGGGCCGCATCCGCACCGGTTACGCCATTCCCGATATCGACAATGCGCTCGTTACCAAGCACGTCAACTGGTACAGCTCCCGTCCCGACTATATCGCCCGCACCTCGGCGCGCGCCTCGCGTTACCTGTTCTATGTGGTCCAGGAACTTGAGAAACGCAATATGCCGACCGAGCTGGCATTGCTGCCGATTATAGAATCGGCCTTCAATCCGCAAGCCTATTCCAAGGCCAACGCCGCCGGCATGTGGCAGTTCGTGCCCGGCACCGGCAAGGATTTCAATCTCAAGCAAGACATGTTCAAGGATGAGCGGCGCGGCGTGCTGGCCTCGACCGATGCCGCGCTCAGCTATCTGCAGCGCCTGTACGGCATGTTCGGCGACTGGCCGCTGGCCCTGGCCGCCTACAACTGGGGCGAAGGCAATGTCCAGCGCGCCATCAAGAAGAACCAGGCGCTCGGCAAACCGACCGACTACGAAAGCCTGTACGAGCACATGCCGCCCGAAACGCGCGAATACGTGCCGAAACTGCAGGCGGTCAAGAACATCATCGCCAACCCGGCCCAGTACCACGTTTCGCTGCCGGTGATCGACAACACGCCCTACTTCACCACGGTCGACAAGACCAGCGACATCGACCTGACCATCGCGGCCCAGCTGGCCGAACTGTCGGTCGAGGAATTCAAGGCGCTCAATCCGCAATTTAACCGCCCGGTCATCACCGGCGGCGAGCAGACCAAGATTCTGTTGCCACAAGAGAATGCGGCAAAGTTCCACCTGAATCTGGCGCAATGGGGCCGCGCCCTGTCGACCTGGACCACGCACAAGATTACCGGCGCCAAGGACAGCATCGCTTCCCTGGCCTCGCGTTTCGGCACCACGCCGGAAGTGATTCGCCAGGCTAACAATATTCCGGCGCAAACCCGCCTGAAGGCTGGCTCCACCATCCTGGTCCCGAAAATCTCGACCTCGGTGCAGACCGATATCGCCGAGCACGTCGTCGACAACGCGGTCATGGCCTTTGAAGCTGAACGCGCCGGCCGCCGCGGTGGCCGCGCTGAAAAGCAGACCAACGCCCAGCGCATCAAGGGCAAGGTCGCCGAACTGAAAACGCGCGTCGCCGGCCGCAACGCCAAAACGGCAGCCAACGACAGCGCGCGCTACAAACGGCGCGGCGGCTGAGCGCCGCTGGCGGGTGCCTCCGGTGCGCCCGCCAGCGCGCTTTATCTACCAAGACTTTCCCGGTAAATCCAGCTTTTTGATACGCACTATTCGGATATACCTATACAACTACAGTGATACTACTGTATAGTGTTGTTTGTGCGCTGCAATACGTTTCTCGCAATCAGTCTGAAGCGATGGCCCTTGGCAGTTACAAAGAAGTAAAACTAGCAGCTTCGCAAGCCTAGGCGTATCCCACGGATACCCTCAATAAAGCCCTCCCGCCTTGTGTGTCGCACCTGACACCGTCCCGGCGCAAAGCTTTTGTGCCGAAATTTCTTTCATCCTGAGTCATTTCGTTGTGTTGGTTGGCGTTGCTATTTTGCGCTCGGAGCATGTGCTCGGGCGCTGATCTATACCGAAAGAAAAAAACATAATGAGTTTTGAAGCATTAGGCCTCCACGCGTCTATCGTAAAAGCAGTAACCGATGCAGGTTACACCGTTCCGACCCCGGTTCAAGAGCAGGCTGTTCCTGCCGCCATCAGCGGGCGCGACCTGCTGGTTTCGTCGCAGACCGGTTCGGGCAAGACCGCAGCATTCATGCTGCCAGCACTCCACAAATTCGCCGTTGCCGAGCAATCGCAGGCTTCCAAGAACGCAGCCCAGGAAGCGCAAAATGCGCGTGCCCGCGGCGAGCGTCCACGTTTCAAAGCCGCACAGCCTAAAATGCTGGTGCTGACCCCGACCCGCGAACTGGCACTGCAAGTGACCAGCGCGACCGAAAAATACGGCACCCAGATCCGCCGTATCAAGGCCGTGTCGATCCTGGGCGGCATGCCTTATCCTAAACAGATGCAACTGCTGGCGCGCAACCCGGAAATCCTGGTCGCTACCCCTGGCCGCCTGATCGACCATATGGAATCGGGCAAGATCGATTTCTCGGAACTCGAAATCCTGGTGCTGGACGAAGCCGACCGCATGCTGGACATGGGTTTCATCGACGATATCGAAAAAATCATCGCCGCCACCCCGGCCAACCGCCAGACCATGCTGTTCTCGGCCACGCTCGACGGCATGGTCGGCAACATGGCGCGCCGCATCACGACCGACCCGATGGTCATCCAGATCGCCGGTTCGGCCTCGAAGCACGAAAACATCGTGCAGCGCGTGCACTTCGTGGACGACCTGTCGCACAAGAACCGCCTGCTCGACCATCTGCTGCGCGACGAAACCCTGGACCAGGCCGTTGTGTTCACCGCCACCAAGCGTGACGCCGACACCATCGCCGACCGTCTGAACATCGCCGGTTTCTCGGCAGCCGCACTGCATGGCGACATGCACCAGGGCGCGCGCAACCGTACCCTGGACGGCCTGCGCCGCGGCCAGGTCCGCGTGCTGGTCGCAACCGACGTTGCCGCCCGTGGTATCGATGTCCCGAACATCACCCACGTGTTCAACTACGACCTGCCGAAGTTCCCTGAAGACTATGTGCACCGTATCGGCCGTACCGGCCGTGCCGGCCGCAATGGCCTGGCGATCTCGCTGGTGAACCATGCCGAAGGCATGAACGTCAAGCGCATCGAGCGCTTCACCAAGCAGCTCATTCCGGTCAACGTGATCGAAGGCTTCGAGCCAAAGAAAACCGCGTCGGCGCCACGTTCGGCCGCCCGTCCAGGCAGCTGGAAACCAGGCGACAACCGCGGCGGCGCCAAGCCAGGCCAGCGTACCTTCAGCAAGCCGGGCGCAGCACCACGCAAGGAAGGCGCCACCGCCGGCGGCGGCTACAAGGGTTCGAACCCGCGTCCGGCCTCCGAGCGTACCCGCAGCTCGTACGGCGACCGTTAATGGCCGACCCGATCGGCATCTAGTTGCCGTTTAAACAAAGTCCGCCCTGCCGCTGCAAGGAAAACCGGACAGTCGCAAACAAAAGCCTCCGCTCGCGGAGGCTTTTGTGTTTGGGCGGCGTTATAGCACCGTTGCACCTCATCGCTGCCTTACGCTCGACTGGCGAACGACACCGCTTCACTGTTGCTGCAAGCCTACATTTTTTCGCGATTGTAATGACAGGTAGCTGCTATACTTTAACCGTCTTTACATTTCTCGCCGCGTTGGCAATTCACTTTCCTCAGCCCTTCGGCAAGCCTGTACCGCAGTTGCGAGTGCGCCTTTTCGTGCCACAGACTGATCAAAAGTCGTTCACACGAAAGTGCATATGCATACGCCCGGGTTTGAAATTGGCACCGTCGAGCATAAATTAATTACCGAAGGCAATATTGAAGTCCGGCGCCAGGAAAGCTTGCTCAAGACGGGCGCCTTACAGCATGCCATTTTCAACAGCGCCTATTTCTCCAGCATTGCCACCGATGAAAAGGGGGTGATCCAGATTTTCAACGTGGGCGCCGAGCGCATGCTGGGCTATACCGCGCTGGACGTCGTCAACCGGATCACGCCGGCCGATATCTCCGATCCCCAGGAAGTGATCGCGCGCGCCAAGGCGCTCAGCCTGGAGCTGGAGACGCCGATCACGCCGGGCTTTGAAGCGCTGGTGTTCAAGGCTTCGCGCGGCATCGAGGATATTTACGAGCTGACTTATGTGCGCAAGGATGGCAGCCGCTTTCCGGCCATCGTCTCGGTCACCGCCCTGCGCGACGTCCACGAGCACATCATCGGCTACCTGCTGATCGGCACCGACAATACCGCCCGCAAGCACGTCGAGGCCGCGCAGGCGCTGCTCGACCAGCGCCTGCGCGACCAGCAGTTCTACACCCGTTC
Organism: Massilia antarctica; assembly: GCF_015689335.1. Classification (GTDB taxonomy): domain Bacteria; phylum Pseudomonadota; class Gammaproteobacteria; order Burkholderiales; family Burkholderiaceae_D; genus Telluria_A; species Telluria_A antarctica. Next base: position 6,446,854 of record NZ_CP065053.1, read on the forward strand.
CCTGATCGAATCGAATCTCGACGCCTTGATGATGACCGACCCGCAAGGCATCATCTCGGACGTGAACCAGCAAATGGTCGCCCTCACCGGGCGCACCCGCGACGAACTGATCGGCGCCCCCAGCAAGAAATTCTTTACCGACCAGACCCAGGCCGACGCCGCCATCAAGCGCGTGCTCCAGGAAAACAAGGTGACCGACTATGAGCTCACCGTGCGCGCCCTCAACGGGGTGGAAACGGTGGTGTCGTACAACGCCGCCACTTTCCACGACCGCGACCGCAAGCTGCAAGGCGTGTTTGCCGCCGCGCGCGACGTCACCGAGCGCAAGCGCTTCGAGCACACCCTGGAAGTGAAAAATATCGAACTGGAACGGGCCAGCCGCATGAAGTCCGAATTCCTGGCCACCATGTCGCACGAGCTGCGTACGCCGCTCAACGCCATCATCGGCTTTTCCGAGGCGCTCAAGGATGGCTTCCTGGGCCAGACCAGCGCGCTGCAACACGAATGCGCCGGCGACATTTTCAGCAGCGGCCTGCACTTGCTTTCGCTGATCAACGACATCCTGGACCTGTCGAAAGTCGAAGCCGGCATGATGTCGCTCGAACTCGATGCGGTCGACCTGCACACCCTCTTGCCGGACAGCCTGACCATCGTGCGCGAAAAAGCCGCGGCCCAGAACATCGCGCTGAGCCTGAAGGTGGGCGACGACCTCGGCACGCCGCAACTGGACATCCGCAAGATCAAGCAGATTGTCTACAACCTGCTGTCGAATGCCGTCAAATTCAGCGCCAATGGCGGCGCCGTCACCTTGCACGCGCGGCGCGTCGCGCGCCGCGCCGTCGGCCACCTTGCCGGTCAATGGCCGGTGCACAGCTTTCCCCTTGCCGACAACGAATACAACGATTTCCTGGAACTGTGCGTCAGCGACAGCGGCATCGGCATTTCGGAGCCGGACATGGCGACCCTGTTCCAGGCCTTCAGCCAGATCGACAGCAGCCTGGCGCGCAAATTCGAAGGTACCGGTCTCGGACTGGCGATGGTCAGACAGCTGGCCGAACTGCAGGGCGGCACGGTGGCGGTCGCCAGCCGGGCGGGCGAGGGATCGCGCTTCGCCGTCTGGTTGCCGCTGCGCGCGCCGGTGCCGGGAGCGCGCCCCGCGCTGCACGGCGCCGCCGCGCCAGCGCCCGCGCGGGCGGGCATCGCGGCCGCGCCGCCGCTCCAGGCGGAACGGATCGCCCTGGTGGTCGAAGACAACGATCAGGCCGCGGCGCTGGCGCGCCTGCTGCTCGAAGCGGAAGGCTTTACCGTGCTGCGCGCGGCAAGCGCCGAGCAGGCGCTGGAGTTGGCGCCGCGGCAGGCGCTGAGCCTGATCACACTCGACATCGGCTTGCCGGGCATGGATGGCTGGCAGCTCCTCCAGCGCCTGCGCGAGAACCCGGCGCTGGCGCGGGTGCCGGTCGTGGTCATTTCCGGTATCGCCGCTACCAGCCTGGCCCTGTCCGGGGGCGCCGCCGCCATGTTGCAAAAGCCGGTCAGCCATGCCCAGTTGCACGCCTCGCTGAGCGGCCTGGGCTTGCAGCCATCGCTGGAACGGACACACACCGTGCTGGTGGCCGAGCACGACCCCAGGGCGGTCGAAGCCATCGCCCGCTTACTGCCCAGTCCCGCGTATGCCATCGTGCGCGCCTACACCGGGAGCGAGGCCATTTTCCTGGCCCGGCATCTGCGTCCGGACCTGATTCTGCTTGACCTGGTGCTGCCGGATGTGAGCGGGGTCGATGTGGCCGAGGCGCTGCAGCGCGATCCGGCCACGGCGCGCATTCCGATCCTGGTCGGCGCGGCGGCGCAGGCAACAGAGCCACGGTGCGCCGAAAAACGCGGTCTCGACCAGGCCCGCTTCGTCGCCGAAGTGCGGCGCGCCTTGCTGCCGCACTAGAGAGGACCGCGCATGGCAAGGATCCTCATCATTGAAGACAATGCCGCCAACATGAAGCTGGCATCGCTGCTGCTGCGCCATGCCGGGCATGCGGTGTTATGCGCCTCCGACGCCGAAAGCGGCTTGACGATGGCGCGTACCGAAAAACCCGACCTGATCCTGATGGACGTGCAATTGCCCGGCATGGACGGACTGGCGGCGACCGCGCTGCTGAAACAGGATGCCGGCACCGGCGCCATTCCCGTGATCGCCCTGACTGCGATGGCGATGAAGGAAGACCGGGCGAAGAGCGAAAGTGCCGGCTGCGACGCGTATATCGCCAAGCCGCTGCGCCATCAGGAATTGTATGCGGCGATCAACGCCTTGTTGCCCCCCGGAGAAGTAGCATGACACTGCGCGCACCCACCATCCTGATCGTCGACGACGAAGCACAGAACCGGCGCCTGCTGGCGGTCCTGTTGCAGCCCGAGGGCTACAGCACCCGCGCCGCCGCCAGCGGCGAAGAAGCGCTGGCCGCCATCGGTGCGTCGGCACCGGACCTGATCCTGCTCGACATTACCATGCCGGGCATGGATGGCTACCGGGTCGCCAGCATCCTCAAGGCCGATCCGGCGACCGCCAACATTCCCATCATCATGGTCACCGCGCACATGGAGCGCAGCGCGCGCCTGGCCAGCCTCGATGCCGGGGCCGAGGAATTCCTGACCAAACCCATCGACCGGGCCGAACTGTGGTTAAGGGTGCGCAACCTGTTGCGCCTGAAAGCCTATGGCGACCTGCAGGACCACAGTGCCAAGCTGGAGCGCCAGGTGCTGGCACGCACGGTCGACTTCCAGCGCTTTCGCACGGCGATGGATGCCACCGCCGACGCCATCATGCTGATCAGCCGCGACAGCATGCGGTTTACCGAGGTCAATGAGACCACATGCCATTTGCTCGGCTACTCGCGCGCGGACATGCTGAGCATGGGCCCTACCGAACTGGTGCAGGCGAGCCGCGCCACCCTGGAGTCCCAGTACGACGCACTCATCGTCGACGGCGCCCGCCGCGACCAGCGCGAAACACGGATGACGTGCAAGGATGGCTCGACCGTGCAGGTGGAAGTGCACAGCCAGGCCTTGCGCTCCGGTACCGACTGGACCATCGTGGTGGTGGTGCGCGACATTACCGAGCGCAAGCAAGCCGAAATGCGCCTGACCCACCTGGCCCATCACGATGCCCTGACGGGCTTGCCCAACCGGACGCTGTTTTATGACACCTTGCAGCGCACCCTGGCGCTGGCGCGCGAGAACGGCGCGCTGGTCGCGGTCATGTTCCTCGACCTCGACAACTTCAAGAATATCAACGACACCCTGGGGCACGCGATCGGCGACGAGCTGCTGCTGCAGTTCAGCAACCGCCTGGTGCAGTGCGTGCGCGTGCGCGACACGGTCGGCCGGCTGGGGGGCGACGAATTCGCGCTGATCCTGATCATGCAGGATAGCCAGCAGGGCGCGGTGGTGATCGCCGAAAAAATCCGCGACGCCTTGCGCGCCCCGTTTATCCTGCGCGGGCATGAAGTCACTATCACCGCCAGTATCGGCATCACGGTCCATCCGGACGACGCGTCCGATCCGGACACCTTGATCAAGTACGCCGATACGGCGATGTACCAGGCCAAGCACGCCGGGCGCGACACCTACCGCTTCTTCACCGCCCAAATGAACGCCAATGTGCTGGCCCGCCTGGACATCGAGACCGCATTGCGCAAGGCGATTGAAAACGAGGAATTCGTGCTGTATTACCAGCCCAAGGCGCATCTCAACAGCGGACGTATCGCGGGTCTGGAAGCGCTGCTGCGCTGGCACCGTCCGGGCCATGGCATGGTCGCTCCCAATGAATTTATTTCGGTGCTGGAAGAGACGGGGATGATCGTGCAAGTGGGCAGCTGGGTCGTGGCGCAGGCGTGCCGGCAGATCGGCTTATGGCTGCGCTCGCCTGTCGGCCCGGTCCAGGTATCGGTCAACGTCTCTGGGAGGCAATTCGCTGAAGGCGACCTTGACGGAGACATCATCAAGGGGCTGAGCCAGTATGAGATCCCGCCCGACCTGCTCGATCTGGAGCTGACCGAGACATCCTTAATGGCCAATTCCGAGCGCACCACCGATATCTTGCACAGGCTCAAGCAGCACGGGGTACAGATTTCCATCGACGATTTCGGCACCGGCTATTCCAGCCTGGCTTACCTGCGCCGCTTTCCTATCGATAAACTGAAGATCGACATCGCCTTCATCCGCGACGTCACCACCAACCCCGATGACGCGGCCATCGTGCTGGCCATCATCAGCATGGCCCACAGTCTCAAGCTCGACGTGATTGCCGAAGGCGTCGAAACCGCCGCCCAGCTCAATTACCTGCGGCGCCACCATTGCGACCAGATCCAGGGCTTTTACTTCAGCCGCCCCCTGCCCGCGGACCAGGTCACCGAGATGCTGCTGCACGACCAGGGCCTGCCTCCGCCGGCGCGCACCGGCCAGCCGAGCAAGACCTTGTTGATCATCGACGACGACCCCTTCATGCTCGACATCCTGGCCAATCTGTTCGGCCGCGACGGCTACCACATCCTGTGCGCACGCTCGGCGGCGGAAGGCTTCGACGTGCTGGCCTTGAACGAGGTGCAGGTGATCTTGTGCGACCAGTGCATGCCGGCCATGAGTGGAACGGAGTTCCTGGACAAGGTCAAGGAACTCTATCCGAAGACATTCCGCATCGTGTTATCCGGACAAACCGATCTGGAATCGATCATGAAGGCGGTCAACTGCGGCGCGATTTTTCGTTTTTATACCAAGCCGTGGGATAACAACCTGCTGCGCGATAACGTACGCGATGCCTTCCGCCAGTTCATGGAGATCGAATGACAGCGCACGGCCCCAGCCGACGCACGCCCTTGGTGGCCGTGGTAGCGATGTTGCGGACCTGGCAGCAGCTTGGACGAACGAGGCGCGGCGTGCAGGGAGCGCGGCGCGGCCTAGCACCCGAATCACGTAAACGCGGTACACTTGCCTGGATAAAACGTCAACCTGGATGTGTAGTTAACTCGTTCAACCACGGGAGTACCCGAATGCCGAATGAATTCACGCTCGCAACGGCCGTTGCGCTCCCCGCGCACTCCGGCGTCAACCAGGCCTTTGCATCGGTGAACCTGGCCGATGCTTTTGCGATCCGGCTGCCCTTGGGCGCATCGGCCGACCCGGACGTGCTGGCCCGTTTCATCTTCGCGCACCAGCCCGCGTGGATCGGACACCTCCTGCGTGTGCGCGACATGATCGTCGTCGGCCTGGGCCTGAAAACGGCCACGCAGCTGGCCAAAATCGCCAGTGAAACGGAGCCTTCCCGCGTTGGCATCTTCAAAGTCTACAGCACGAACGAGACCGAGATCGTCATCGGGGAAGACGACAAGCACCTCGATTTCCGGATCTCGCTTCTGTGCTCAAGCGGGTCAGCGCCGGACAACAGGCGCGAGCTGACCATGACAACGGTGGTTCATTGCCACAACCTGCTGGGACGAAGTTACCTGCGCGTCATTGCGCCCTTTCACCGCGCCGTCGTCAAAGCCAGTTTGCGCAGCGCGGCGCGCGTCGGATGGCCCGACGCTGGCGTGCATTAATAGGCGCAGGTACGGAATCCACAGAAAATATCATCCCGCTCGGGCATGAAGAAATTGCGGAAGCGCGCCGAGCCAAAGCGCGACGGCGTGGCGAACGAGGCCCCGCGCAGCACTTGATGGGTCATGAACCACGGCTGCGAATACTCGCGGTAGCGGTCCGGCGCAAACCCCGGATACGGCTCGAACGGGGTGGCTGTCCACTCCCACAGCTGGCCCCAGCGGAACCCCGCCTGCCCCGACAGCGCCGCATATTCCCATTCCGCTTCGCTGGGCAAGCGCCGCTGCGCCCACGCGCAATACGCCTGGGCCTCGAACAGGCACACATGGCGCACCGGCTCGGACGGCGACAAGGTCGACAGGCGGCCGAAGCGCACCGTGCGCCACTGGTCGCCGTCGCGCTGCCAGTAGCGCGGCGACGAGCGCTCCTGGCGCATCAGCCACGCGCTGCCGGCCGCGCTCCAGTACTGGCGGTTCTGGTAACCGCCATCGGCCACGAATTCGGCAAACTGCGCGTTGCTCACCAGCCCGGCATCGATGCGAAACGGCGCCACGTACACCGGGTGCGCCAGCTTCTCGTTGTCGAACACGAAGCCGCCCTCCTGCCCGCCGCCCAGCACGACGGTCCCGCCGGGATAGGCGATTTGCGCTGGCTGCGAATGCATCGCCTCGTCACGCGTCAAGTGCGCCGGCGCCGTCACGCCCAGGGTTTGCATCGAATACAGAAAGGCTTCGCCGTGCATGTCTTCGTGGGCCAGCACCAGGCGGTACGGGTACAGGGCGTCGTCCGTGCCCGCCTCGCGCGCGAGCTTGTCGACGGTCCGGTCCAGCACTTCATGGCAATAGGTCTTGAGCGCGCCGGGGCTGGGCAGGTCGAGCGTCCAGCGCGAGCGGTGCGGCACCAGGTTCGAATCGAACCAGTCGTCGCCGCGCGTGAGCAGCGAACCGCGCTGGGCGTCGGCCGGATGACTGGAGGCCGCCTCGCGCAGGATGAACCATTCGGCGAACCACGCGGTATGACCGAGCTCCCACAGCGGCGGGTTGATCGTGGCGATATGCGGCACGCGCGCGAGCGTGTCGAAACCCGCCGCCGCAAAGCAGTCGAAGAGGCTGAGCGTATAATGGCGCGCATTCTGCAGCGCCTCGGCCAATTGCTGCGGCTTGGCATGCCGGAAGGATGCGGTGATTGAACTCATAGCCGGTAATTGTAACGACTTTTTCAAGGAGTCGCGGTGCAGCGACCAAGGGTGCTGATCGTCAGCCCCGCATCGAAGCGGGAGAACAACGGCAACTGGCAGACCGCCAGCCGCTGGGCGCATTTCCTGCGCGCGCGCTGCCGCGTGACCATCGCCCCCGGCTGGGATGACAGCGCGCCCCCGCCCGACCTGATGATCGCGCTGCATGCGCGCCGCTCGGCGGCACCCCTGGCCGCGTTTGCCGCCGCCTTCCCCGACCGAGCGCGCGTGCTGGTACTGACCGGCACCGACCTGTATCGCGACATCGCCACCGACCGCGCGGCCCAGGCATCGCTCGCCCACGCCCAGCGGCTGGTGCTGCTGCAGGCCGATGGCCTGGCCATGCTGGCGCCCGAACAGCGCGCCAGGGCCTGCGTGATCCACCAGTCCGCGCGCGCGCTCGCGCCCTTCCCCCATGGCGCGGCGCGGCGCTTCATCGACATCGTCATGATCGGCCACCTGCGCGAAGAAAAAGACCCGCGCACCTTCATGGCCGCGGCCGCGCTGGTGACGGCGCCCAGGGCACGCCTGCTGCATATCGGCGGCGCGCTCGCCCCAAGCCTGGGCGAGCTAGCCATGGCCACGCAGGCCGCCACGCCGGCTTATCGCTGGCTGGGCGCGCTGCCGCACGCCGCCACGCGCCAGCGCCTGCGGCGCAGCCACGCCATGGTGATCGCCTCGCACATGGAAGGCGGCGCCAACGTCATCATCGAAGCGGTCACTTGCGGCGTGCCGGTCCTGGCCAGCGATATCAGCGGCAACCGCGGCATGCTGGGCGACGACTACGCGGGCTATTTCGCGCCGGGCGACGCGCCCGCGCTGGCGCGCCTGATCGAGCGCTGCATCGGCGACCAGGCCTTCCATGCGCTGCTGCGGCGCCAGTGCGACGCGCGCGCGCCCTTGTTCGCTCCGGCCCGCGAGCGTGCCTGTGTGCTCGACTTGGTGGATAATCCGGTCTGACCTGCCTTTTACCGAAACGGACACCGACCATGAGCAATGCCCCTGAAACGCCCATCAAACTCACTTCGTTTTCGCATGGCGGCGGCTGCGGCTGCAAAATCGCGCCCGGCGTGCTGTCCGAGATCCTGAAAAATTCGACCGGTTTCCCGGTGCCCAAGGAGCTGATGGTCGGTATCGAAACCGCCGACGATGCCGCCGTCTACAAGCTCAATGACGAACAGGCGCTGATCGCCACCACCGATTTTTTCATGCCGATCGTCGACGATCCCTTCGATTTCGGCCGCATCGCCGCCACCAATGCCATCTCCGACGTGTATGCGATGGGCGGCACGCCGATCATGGCGCTCGCGCTGGTGGGCATGCCGATCAATAAACTGCCGCTCGAAACCATCGGCCAGATCATCCGCGGCGGCGAAACCATGTGCGCCGAGGCGGGCATTCCGATCGCCGGCGGCCACACGATCGATTCGGTCGAGCCGATCTACGGGCTGGTGGTGCTGGGCCTCGTGCATCCCTCCAAGGTCAAGCGCAACGCCGACGCGCGTGCCGGCGACGTGCTCATTCTGGGCAAACCGCTGGGCGTGGGCGTGCTCTCGGCCGCGCTGAAAAAAGACGTGCTGGGGCCCGAAGGCTATGCCGCCATGATCGCCAATACGACCAAGCTCAATAAGCCGGGCAAGGCGCTGTCGGACATGGAAGGGGTGCATGCGCTGACCGACGTCACCGGCTTCGGCCTGTTGGGCCATTTGCTGGAACTGGCGCGCGGCTCGAACCTGACGGCGCAGCTGACCATGTCGCAGATTCCCCTGCTGCCTGGCGTGGAGCAGCTGGCGCACGATGGCTACTTCACCGGCGCGTCGGGACGCAACTGGGATGCCTACGGCAAGGACGTCACGCTCTCGCCGAGCATCAGCAGCGCGCAGCACATGCTGCTGACCGACCCGCAAACCTCGGGCGGGCTGCTGGTATCGTGCGATCCGGGCAGCGTCGACGAGATCCTGGCGCTGTTCGCGCGCGAAGGCTTCGAGAGCGCCGCCGTCATCGGCGAGATGACGGCGGGCGCGCCGCGCGTCCAGGTCGCGGCGTAAGGCCAGACCGGGTCAGCCCCGGCAAGACATCAGGCGGCCGGGGTACGGCGCTTGCCGGGGTGGCGCGAAATGCAACACAGGCAATTTAATTTGGGTATGGTGCGGGCCTGCGAATACGGGGCGGGTATGATGAATTGTGCGGTTCCACCTAGTGCTTTTCCAGGAGAACATAATGGCCTATGTCGACGGTTTCGTACTTCCCCTCCCCACCAGCAACATCGAAAGTTACCGCGCCATGGCGACCACCTGCGGCGCGATCTGGCGCGAACATGGCGCGCTGCAGTACCGCGAATGCATTGCCGATGACGTCAAGCCCGGCAAGCTCACGTCCTTTCCTCAAAGCGTCAACCTGCAGCCGGGCGAGACGGTCGTGTTTTCCTGGATCGTGTACGAATCGCGCGCCCACCGCGACGAAGTCAACGACAAGGTCATGAAAGACCCGCGCATGGCCGACTTCATGAAAGGGACCGACATGCCCTTCGACGGCAAACGCATGATTTACGGCGGCTTCGACATGTTTCTCGATTTGTAGCTTGACGGCGGCAGTGCGCGCGCGGTTCGCCGGCGTGCACATCAGCGCTTGACAAGCCGGCGCAGCCTGACGTACAGTGAACTCATGTCTTCCTCCCTGCATCTGTCGTCTTTCCCCCTGCTCGCTGGCGCGCTATCGCTAGCGACACTACTAGCTGCACGCGCGTAATCCACCCGCAGTGCGCCGCCCGGCTCCCCAGCCGGCGTTTGTAAGCCAGCAAACAAGCCAGTAACACCCCAGGAAAGCCCGACCCGATGTTCGCTCCCGTCTCCATCACTCTGTTCCTACTGCTAAAGCTACCGATCGGTTGCCTGGCCTAGCGTACCTGTGGCCGCCCGGCAGCCTTTCGCCACCCCGCCGCCCGGCCCCCATTCGCTTTAGTTTCAGGAGAACACCATGATGTTGCAGAACCCGTCGTCGAAATACCGCGCCTTCCCTCCAGTTCATTTGACCGGCCGCCAGTGGCCGGACCGCGCCATCACCCATCCGCCGATCTGGATGAGCACCGACCTGCGCGACGGCAACCAAGCCTTGATCGAGCCGATGAGCCACGACAAAAAGCTGCGCTTTTTCGAGATGCTGATCCAGATTGGCCTCAAGGAAATCGAAGTCGGCTTTCCGTCCGCCTCGCAGACCGACTTCGATTTCGTGCGCAAGCTGATCGATGAAGACCGCATCCCCGAGGACGTCACCATCATCGTGCTGACCCAGTCGCGCGAGGAATTGATACGCCGTACGGTTGACTCCTGCGTGGGGGCGCGGCGCGCCATCGTGCACCTGTACAACTCGGTCGCCCCCGTATTCCGCAAGGTCGTGTTCGGCATGACGCGCGAGCAGATCACGGACATCGCCGTCAGCGGCACCAAGCTGGTCAAGCAGTTGGTCAAGCAGCACCCGCAGACGGAATGGGCGTTCGAGTACACGCCGGAATCGTTCTCGACCACGGAACTCGACTTCTCCAGGCATATCTGCGACGCCGTCAGCGAGGTCTGGCAGCCGACCCCGCATAACAAGATGATCGTCAACCTGCCGTCCACCGTCGAATGCAGCACGCCGAACGTGTATGCGGACCAGATCGAGTGGATGTCGCGCAAGCTGGCACGGCGCGACTCGCTGATCATCAGCGTGCACCCGCACAATGATCGCGGCACGGCGGTGGCCTCGGCCGAGCTGGCCATCATGGCGGGCGCCGACCGGGTCGAAGGCTGCCTGTTCGGCAATGGCGAGCGTACCGGCAACGTCGACCTCGTGACCCTGGCGATGAACCTGTACACCCAGGGCGTGCATCCGGGGCTCGATTTCTCCGATATCGATGCCGTGCGCCAGGTGGTGGAGGAATGCAACCAGTTGCCGGTGCATCCGCGTCATCCGTATGCGGGCGACCTGGTGTTTACGGCGTTTTCCGGTTCGCACCAGGATGCGATCAAAAAAGGATTTGCCCAGCAAAAGCCGAATGCCTTGTGGGAAGTGCCGTATTTGCCGATCGACCCGGCCGACCTGGGGCGTAGCTACGATGCGGTGATCAGGGTCAACAGCCAGTCCGGCAAGGGCGGGATGGCGTATTTGCTGGAACAGGAATTCGGCTTGAGCTTGCCACGCCGCTTGCAGATCGAGTTCAGCCGCGCGGTGCAGGCGGTGGCGGACGCCAGCGGCCGCGAGATTGCCGCGAAAGAGATTCATGCAATTTTCTGCAGCGAATATTTCGACCAGACCAGCCCGTATGCCTATAGCGCGCACAAGATGGTGGAAGACAGCAGCAGCGACGAGCCGGTGCAGATCGACATCACCCTGGCGCACCGCCAGGCGAGCCTGAGCTTGCAAGGCGGCGGAAATGGCCCGATCGATGCGTTCGTGAACGCGCTTGGCCTCGATATCAAGCTGATGGATTACCACGAGCACGCAATCGGCTCGGGCGCGAATGCCAAGGCGGCGTGTTATGTGGAGTTACGGCTGGCGAATGGCCCGACCATGTTCGGCGCCGGGATCGACAGCAATATCGTGACGGCGTCGTTCAAGGCGGTGCTCAGTGCGGTGAACCGGCAACTGGTCAGGGCGGAGCAGGAAGTCGCTGTAGCGGGGTAAGCCAAGGCCGCGCACCGCCTCGTCATGTCCGCCGCTGGCAGAAATGACGAGGCGGCGCGATCAGATAAACTTGGTCTTCTTCAAATACTTCTCCACATCGCGATAACTGTCGTCGCTGCCGGCATAACGCACCAGATTTCTCGCCGTCTTCAGCCATTCCACCGTGGATGGCTGCATCGTTTCCAGCGCATACGCAATATCGCCCGGCCCGATCGGCCGCTCCGGGTTCCCTGCCAAAATATCGTGAATCGCGCTTTCCTTGGCCAGGTCGATCACCCCATCGATATCGGCCCCGGAAAAATGCGGCGTCGCCGCCACCAGCGCATCCACATCCACGCCCTCGACCGGTACATCGCGCAGCTTGATGTTGATGATGTGCTTGCGCGCTTGCGCATCCGGCGGCGGCACGAACAATTGGCGCGCGAAGCGCCCGGTGCGCTTCATGGCCTGGTCCACATCCCACGGCATATTGGTCGCCGCCAGAAACAGCACGTCGCGGTTGTCGCGCTCGAAACCATCCAATTGCGACAGGAATTCATTGACGATGGTGCGGCTATGCTCGCTTTGCGCCTTGGAACGCGAAAACGCCAGCGCATCGAGCTCGTCGAAGAACAGCACGCAGGGCTTTTGCGCCCTCGCCTTCTCGAACAATTGCGCCAGGTTGCGTTCGCTTTCGCCCATCCACATATTCAGTACTTCGCTGATGCCCACCGACACGAACGACGCATTGCACTCGTTGGCAATCGCGCGCGCGATCATGGTCTTGCCGCAGCCCGGCGGGCCGTACAGCAAAATCCCGCCGCCGCCCTGCTTCTTGAATTTGGCGAACAGCGAAGGCCGCAGGAAGGGCTCGATGATATGCAGGCGCAGCATCTTTTTCAGCTCTTCCATGCCGCCCACATCGGAAAAACGCACGAGGTCGGGCGCCTGCGGCTTGAGCGGCACCACGTTGGCGCTCTGCCCCACCAGGGACAACGCCGGGCCCGATGCCGGACGCGCACTCTGCTGCAACTGTTCCAGCGCCGGCACCGGCACAAAGCCATCCTGCTGGCGCGCGCGGCCGTAGGCGGCCAGCGCATCGCTGTTGCGCTCCAGGGCCAGCAAGGCCTGGGCCTTGCCGCAGAGCGCCGCCGCACCGGGCGACTGCCGCTCCGCCAGCTCGAATTGCACCAGCGCGGCGGCAGCATCGTTTTCTTCGAGCAGCAGCCGGGCATAGCCGAGCCGGGTGGCGCTGTTGAATGGATCGCTCACCAGCGAGGCTTCATATTGTTCACGCGACATTGTCATGGTCATTAAATTCCTGCCCGGCGTTTCAGCCAGCGCTTGAGCAAAGAGGGAAAAATCCAGGAGTACACACAATAAGCGATCAATCCGATACTGAGCGGGGCGACGGCGTCCGGGGCGACCCGGCCAACGCCATTGATCACGAGCAGGGTCAGCACCCACAGGCCAACCGACGCGCCCCAGCCCCAGCGGTTCAGCGGCCACAGCGGCAGCATGCTCCAATGGCTCAGCGCGTCGAGGTCGACCACCAGTGCGAGAATCTCGCGCGAGTCCGGATACAACTTGAGCAGTTCGATGGCGATGCGCTTGGCGGCGCCGTACTTGCCGCGATGAAGCAGGTGCGTGATCAGCATGCGCGCCGTGCTCAGGCTTTCCGGATGGCGGCTCATCATCACCGACAGGCGTTCCTGCTCCGCACCGCGGCGTCCCTCGATCAGGTCGCCCATCATGCAAGCGATCAGGGCCAGTTCATCGTCCGGATCGAGACGCAGCGCTTCGTGCGCCAGCGCTTGCGCCTTGTCCAGGTGCATGGTGCGGTACATCAGCATGGCGTAGCGCGCGTACAGATGGCCGGACTCGGGATACTCCTTGAGCAAGTCGAGCAGCATCGCTTCGGCCGCGGGCAATTCCTCGCTATCCTGGTACAAGGTGGCCAGCAAGGAGCGCGCCGCGACATGGTCGGGTGCGCGGCTGAGCACGCTGTGCAGAGTGGCGCGCGCGGTGGCGCGCCGGTCGGTCAGGTAATCGAGCAGCGCCGAGCCGTACAACAGATCGCTGTCGTCCGGATACTGGGCCAGGGCTTCGGCCAGCACATCGCCGGCCTGGGCATAGCGTTTGCGCTCGATCAGCCCGAGCAGGCGCGCGCTCAATTCGCGCGGCGATAAGACAGGATGATCATTCATACTGACACGGCCTTCGCGTAATGCAGCACCAGCCACGTCATGCCGTAGCCCAGCACCCCGCAGGCAATGGCCGGGATCCACGGGGCGGGTGGCTTGGCGCCGAACAGGACGGCGGAGCGGTGCTGCTTGCGGTGCATCAGGTACACCACGCCGAACAGCGCCATCGCCAAGGCGCGCGACAGGATCCGCTCGCCGCCGGCGCCGATCGCATCGATCACGGAGATCAAGGGCGCATAGCCCGCCTGGATGGCGACAAAGAAAGCCGTGCTCAGCGCCAGCGCCGGCAGATACGCCAGCGCATCGAGTGGACGCCTGAGCTTCCAGGAATTGAGCGCCGAATACAAAATAATCGCAAACGGCCCGCCGAAAAACGCCAGCAGGAAGCCCGACTGCGCCGAATACAGGATTGCCGCGGGCGCCCGGGAGGGCGAGAGCGAGGGAGTGAGCAGGCTTTCGCGCATAGCGTGTTGCCTGGAGTAAGTAAAAAGTGGTGGCGCGAAACAGAAACAGCATCATACCCACCTTTCCGGCCGCCTTCCAGCCGCACGGACAAGACGCGCTTCAACGCCGTGCGGGTAGCCAGTCGGCCATCGCGGCCACGTCGGGCGGGGCGCCGCGCTCATCGAGCGGACCGCCATCGCGCTTCGCCCAGCATACCGGAAAGCCGGGCAAACTGGCCGCACTCCGAGGCCGAGGGCCGTGCGCATCTTTACACTGACATGTAAATGCGTGAATGTAAAACCCATCGTTGACACGGCTGCCGCCGCAGTGTCTTCCCGCACCGCCGGGCAAGACGACGAAATCCGGCCCATCCCTGCCCTGGCACGAAACTTGATACAGATCATGCACCTGCATGCGATTCGTCGGGAGCGACGACGCATGCCAGACCAGCGTCGCGCACCATCAACGCAGCTGTAGGTTCATCGCCACGAAACACCGTCGATACGGAGGAAATCATGCCTGACTATTCCCACAAGCCCGATCTGCAAGCCGCAGTCACCCGCGCACTCGGCCAGCGCAGCGGCAGCGAGGCGCTCAAGGTAGTTGCCTACTGGAAGGAAACCGGCACTTTCTGGGCGCTCAAGCAAGACGGTTTTCTGAACGACCAGGAAATGGCGTCCCTGCGCGAGGAACTGGGCACGACGCAGGTCTACCAGGCATGGCTGAGCACCTGCGATATCGATTGGACCGCCAGAACGGGCTTGCGTGCGCGCATGGTCGGCGTGTCGGCGCATCTGAACCAGATGATGCGCCCGGCCGACTGGAGCGACCTGACTGCCGCCGCCAATTGCACTTGCACTGTCGAGTGCATCCTGGAAATGGAGAGCTTGCCCGCCGAGGATCCGCTCGTCGATGCCGGCACCGTGCATTCCGCCTGGTGGACGTTCATGAGCGACATTCCGTTCGAGCAGTTCGACCTGCCGATCCGGAATGCCGCTTCGCCCGCCGGCCTGACGCAGGGACGGCCGAGCTACTCGGTCTGAGTCCGATGCACCTTGTTCGCATGACGAACAGATCGGTGCACCGTAGCGGCCCGTCAGCGGGACTCGCCTGCGCGGGGAGCGTCGCGAAGGCGGCTCGTGCGTTTGAATCTTCCGATCCTGGCCGCGCGGCGCCGCGACCAGGATCGGCATCGTTTGCCGGGAAAGGAAAACACAGACGAAAAAAAAGCCCGCCAAAGCGAGCTCTATTCCAATGTATTACCAATGCTTTAATCGTGTCCCAGACGCCCATGCTATCTGCGTGGTGCCCTGACGTGTAAATCGACTACCGTATCCGGAATTACAAATCCAGGAGCTTGCAACCATCTACCTTTGCGACATTACACATATTGCGCGGCGGTGCAGACTCTGGACAGGGTTTCGGTTCGTTTGAACCTCACCACAGAACGTAGTGTAGCACAGGATTGTGCGATGCAGCAAACATTATCGGAATATGCCGCCGTCCGCTGGCGCCGGCAACTCAGGTCAAGGTCGCTTCGCCATGACGGGTCTTTCGCCAGCCCTCTCCAGCAATCGCTTGAGCCACAAGCACGCTTGCATCGCGCCGATAAACACGACGCACAGACGAAAAAAAAGCCCGCCGAAGCGAGCTCTATTCCAATGTATTACCAATGCCTTAATCGCGTCTCAGGCGCCCATGCTATCTGCGTGGTGCCCTGACGTGTAAATCGACTACCGTATTCGGATTACAAATCCAGGCTGTTGCAACCATCTACCTTTGCGACATTACACATATTGCGCGGCGGTGCAGGCTCTGGATAGTGTTTCGGTTCGTTTGAACCTCACCACTGAACGTAGTGTAGCACACGTTTGTGCGACGCAGCAAATTTTATCGCCTTATTCCGCAGGCCGCGTGCTCATCGGTGTTGCTTCCTTGTGCTGCTCGTTGCGCCCTGCCCGCTCGTATTCCGAAATCACCTGCGCGCCGAACAGCAGCAAGGTCGCGCCGATCTCCAGGCTGAACATGACCACGATGGCGGTCGTCATCGAGCCGTACACCATGTTCACCTGCGACAAGGTCGAAAAGTACCAGACCAGCACATGGCGTGCGATTTCCCACAGCAGCGCCGCCGTCACGCCGCCGATGAGCGCATGCGAGAGCGACAGCCGCCCCACCGGCATCACCAGGTAGATGGAACTGAGTACCAGAATCTCGCCGCTCAGCCCCAGGCAATACAGCAGCACGCCGGACACGCCATTGAGCGACCAGGCATACCCGAGGAAGGACACGCTCTCCTCGCCCATCACCTGCAAGGTGCCCGACACCAGGGTGACGATCATGATGCCCGCGCCGAGCGCCAGGATATAACAATACGGCAGGATCGCCGAGATCAGGAAGTGCCGGCGCCGGATCGCCACCCGGTGATGGAAGATCACGCTCATCGCGTTTTCCAGCGCGGTGAACGCCAGCGAACTGAAAAACAGCATGCTGGCGAACAGCACCCAGGTGACCAGGTCGCGGTCGTCCATGAAGTGCGACAGTTCTTTCACGATGGCCTTGGACTGCCCCGGCACCAGCCACTCCAGATAGCGCCCCAGGGTCGACAGCAGCTCGGCCTGGTCGATGAAGTGCGACAGCGCCACCACGACCAGCATCAGGAAGGGCACGATCGACAGCAGCGCGTAATACGCCACCGCGCCGGCCAGCAGCAAGCCCTGGTTGGCCTTGAAGCCCTTGAGCGTCTGCCACGCGAAGGCGAGCGGATGGCCAAGCACGTAGGCGTTGGCACGGCGGTTCAAGATACGCAGGCGCAGACCGCGGGTACCCTTCATCGCGCCAGCCTGATGCCGGTGAACTGCCAGCGCGCCCCGGCCGGGAAGAAGTTGCGGTAGCTGGCGCGCGCATGCGCGGGCGGCGTGGTGCACGAGGAACCGCGCAGGACGTACTGATTGAGCATGAATTTACCGTTATATTCGCCCAGCGCGCCGGGCGCGCAGGCATAGCCGGGATACGGCGCGTAACTACTGCTGGTCCACTGCCAGCACTCGCCGAACATTTGCGTCAAGCCCCCGCCCTGCTGCGCGCCGGCCGGATGCAGGCCGCCCGCAGTCACGGGCACACTGGCCGCGGCCACTTCCCATTCCGCCTCGGTCGGCAGGCGCGCGTCCATCCAGTGCGCGAATGCGTCCGCCTCGTACAGCGACAGATGCGTCACCGGCCGCGCCGCATCGAGCGGCTGCAATCCGTACAGGGTAAATTCGTGCCACTGCCCGTGCGCGTCGCGCTGCCAGTACAGCGGGTGCGCCAGTTTCAGCTCGCCCACCCGGTCCCAGCCCTCCGAGAGCCACAGCGCCGGCTCGCGATAGCCGCCCGCCTCGATGAAGGCCAGGTATTCGCCATTGGTCACCAGGCGCGAAGCGATCGCAAACGGCGCCACATACTGGCGATGGCGCGGCAGCTCGTTGTCGAAGCAAAAGCTCGTGTCCACGTGGCCGATGTCGGCCAGGCCGCCCTCGAAACCGATCCACCCTAGCGGCGCGGCGGCCGGCGCGCGCGCCAGCGCACTGTCCATATAGGCGGGCCACATGGCGTTCTGCGCCAGCAGGTGCTTGACGTCGGTGAGCATCAGCTCCTGGTGCTGCTGCTCGTGCTGCAAGCCCAGTTCCAGCAATTCCAGCAACTGCGGCAGCTCGGCGCCGGGCTGCGCCGCCAGCAGGCGCGCCACTCTAGCATCCACATTGGCGCGGTAGGCGCGCACATCGCGCATGGCGGGACGTGTCAGCACGCCGCGCTGGGCGCGCGGATGGCGCTCGCCGATGCCGTTGTAATAGGAATTGAACAGCACCCGGAAGGCTGGATGAAAGGGCGCGAAGCCTTCCTCGAAGCGCTCCAGGATAAACGTTTCGAAAAACCAGGTGGTATGCGCCAGATGCCATTTGATGGGACTGGCGTCGGCCATCGACTGGGCGCCGCAGTCTTCGTCGGACAGGGGCTCGGCCAGCATCAGCGAACGTTTGCGCACGCCGTCGTAAAGGTCGCGCATGCTCATCGGGCAATGGCGCGCGCGTAGATGACCGCGAACCACTGGTCCGGATCGGTCCACACATGCACGCTCTGAAAGCCGGCTTGTTCGAGCAGCCCCACCGCCGCGCTCTGGCGGTACTTGTAGCTATTCTCGGTATGAATCCGCTCGCCCGCGGCGAAACGGCGTTCCCCGCCCGGCCAGCGCACGGTCAGCGCTTCGCGCGCTTCCAGGTGCATTTCCACCCGGCTGTCGTCGGCATTGAAAAAGCCGCGGTGGCGCCACTGCGCCACGTCGAAGTCGGCCCCCAGCAGCAGGTTCACATGGCGCAGGATATTCAGGTTGAAGGCAGCCGTGACGCCGATGGCGTCGTCGTAGGCCGCATCGAGCGTGGCGGCATCCTTGACCAGGTCGATCCCGATCAGCAGCGCGCCGTCGTCATCGCACTCGTCGCGCGCGCGCCGGAGAAAGTCTCGCGCCTCATCCGGCGTGTAGTTGCCGATCGACGAACCCGGGTAAAAGAACAGGCGCTTGCCCGGCCGTACCACGCCAGGCAGATCGAGATGGCTCGAAAAATCCAGTCCCAGCCCGGTCATCTCGATATGCGGAAAGCGCTGCTGCAAGCGTTCGATCGATTCGCGCAGGAAATCGTAGGAAATGTCGACCGCCACATACTGGGCCGGATGCAGCAGCGGGAACAGGCGCGCCGCCTTGGCGCAGTTACCCGCCCCCAGGTCGATCAGGGTGGTGCCCACGCCCACGGCGCGCGCGATGTCGGCGCCGTGGCGCGCCACGATCGCCGCTTCGGTGCGGGTCGGATAATATTCGGGCAGCTCGCAAATCGCCTCGAACAGCCGGGAACCGAGGGCGTCGTACAGGAATTTGGGCGAAATCGCCGCGCTCTTGCCGAGCAGGCCGGCAGTCAGTTCGGACACGATGGCGCCGCTGGCGCGCGCATCGCGCGCTTCGGCAAGGCTGGAAGTCGGCATAGGAGTACTCAATCGAAATCGCTGCGTTGGTGTTTTTGTTATCATAGCTGAATATCCCGTATTAAACGGTCCGCCCGGCGTTCAAGCGTGCTCGCCGGCCGGCGTCCACCCCGACTTCCCCACAAGGCTACCATGACCCATTTCTCCGCACTGCGCACCCTCAAGTCCATGCTGGCTGCATCATTGGCCGCCACCGCGCTGCTCGCTGCCAGCAGCGCCATCGCCCAGGTCACGCCGGGTGTGCTGCGCGTATCGGCCATTCCCGACGAGGCGCCAACCGAATTGCAGCGCAAGTTCAAGCCGCTGGGCGACTACCTGGCCAAGGCCACCGGCCTGAAAGTCGAATTCACCCCCGTCACCGATTATCCGGCCGCGGTCGAAGGCCTGATCAACAAGCGCCTCGACCTGGTCTGGTTCGGCGGTTTCACTTTTGTACAGGCCAATGTGCGCAGCAAGGGCCAGGTCACGCCGCTGGTCCAGCGCCAGGAAGATACCGCCTTCCGCTCGGTGTTCGTCACCACCAAGGCCGACATCAACAAGCTCGATGACCTCAAGGGCAAGACGCTCAGTTTTGGCTCCGAATCGTCCACCTCGGGCCACCTGATGCCGCGCTCCTACCTGCTGGCCGCGAAAATCGATCCGGACACCGATCTCAAGCGCGTGGCCTACTCCGGCGCGCACGACGCCACCGTGGCCGCCGTCGCCGGCGGCAAGGTCGATGCCGGCGCGCTCAATATCTCGGTCTGGGAAAAACTGGTCGCCGAGAAGAAGGTCGATCCGGCCGCCGTGCGCGTGTTCTACACCACCCCGGGCTACTTCGATTACAACTGGAGCGTGCGCGCCGACATGCCGGCACCGATGAAGAAGAAGCTGACCGACGCCTTCCTCGCCCTCGACAAGTCGACCCCGGAAGGCAAGGAAATCCTCGAACTGCAAAAAGCCAGCAAGTTCGTGCCGACCAAGCCGGAAAACTACAGCGCCATCGAAGCGGCCGCGCGCAGCGCCAAGCTGCTCAAGTAAGTCGGGCACGCGCATGGACTCCTACCGCCTCGGCAAGCTCACCGTGCGTCACCTGGCCGGCACGCAGGCGCCGGCCCTGCACGAGATCGACCTGGCAGTGGCGCAGGGCGAGCAGCTGGCCGTGATCGGCCCGTCCGGGGCCGGCAAGACCACCTTGCTGGCCACCCTCGCCTGCGCCCACGCGCCGGCGGGCGGGACCCTGCACGTGCTCGGCCAGGACCCGTGGGCCCTGCATGGCGCGGCGCGCCACAAGCTGCGCGCCAGCCTGTTCCTGGCGCCGCAAACCCCGCCCCTGCCGCCGCGCCAGCGGGTGGTCACGGCGGTGCTGGCGGCGCGCCTGCCCGAATGGACCCTGGGCCAGGCGCTCGCTTCCCTGTTCAAGCCGGCCGATCCCGACGCCGCCCACGCGGCGCTGGCGCGTTTCGGCCTGGGCGACAAACTGTACGCGCGGGTCGACCGGCTCTCCGGCGGCGAGCGCCAGCGCTGCGGCCTGGCGCGCCTGCTGCTGTCGTCGGCGCGCGTGTTCCTGGTCGACGAGCCGCTCTCCGCGCTCGACCCGGCGCTATCCCTGATTACCCTGGCCACCCTGCGCCAGGAAGCGGCGCGCCGCAATGCCACCCTGATCTGCAGCCTGCACCAGGTGGACATGGCGCGCGCCCATTTCCCGCGCATCGTCGGCCTGCGCGACGGGCGCATCGTGTTCGACGCCGCGCGCGAAGACGTCAGCGACGACATGATCGCGGCACTCTACCGGAACGAAGCGACGGTGCAGCACGCGCCGCAGCCGCACGAAACGCCCGACCGGCTGGCCGTCGGCGCCTGCTTCTGACGCATGATCGCGGCAACCGTCCACCATCCCGACCCGGCCTGGCGCGCGCGCCTGGCGATCCTCGCCATCGGCGTGGCCCTGCTGTGGCCCGCCCTGGTGTTCAGCGAATTCAAGCCCTGGATCCTGTTCGACCTGCAAAGCCTCGCCGCGGCCAGCCAGTTCCTGGCCGGCTTTCTGAAACCCGCGCACGCGCCCGACTTCCTGGCGATGGTGCTGCGCGAAACCTGGCAGACGGTGGCCATCGCCACCGCCGGCCTGACCCTGGCCCTGCTCGGCGCCATCCCGGCCACCCTGATCATCACCGAACGCCTGTCCATCTCGCGCCTGGGCACACGGCGCATGCACTGGGCCGCCCGCCTGCTGCGCCAGCTGGTGCGCTGGGTGCTGGTGCTGCTGCGCAGCGTGCCCGAACTGGTGTGGGCCATCCTGTTCGTGCGCGTGGTCGGGCTCGGCCCCACCGCCGGCGTGCTGGCCATCGCGCTCACTTACAGCGGCATGCTGGGCAAGGTGTACGCCGAAATCCTCGAATCGACCGACGCCCATGCCACCGGCGCGCTGCTGGCCAACGGCAGTTCGCGCCTGGCCGCGCTCCTGTATGGCGCGCTGCCCGAGTCGAGCGCGGAACTGGTCTCGTACACGGTGTACCGCTGGGAGTGCGCCATCCGCGGCTCGGCGGTGATCGGCTTTGTCGGCGCCGGCGGGCTCGGTCAGCGCATGGATGAATCGACCCGCATGATGGCCGGCGGCGAAGTGTGCACCATGCTGATCATGTTCGTGCTGCTGGTCGCGCTGGCCGATGCGGTGTCCAAGCTGCTGCGCCGGCGGCTCGGATGAACGCGCCCCGCTCACCCACGCTGCCTGCCGCGCCGCCGCGCCGCGTCTCCACCTGGCTGCTGGCGGCGGCCATCGTGGCGCTCGTCGTCGCCAGCTTCGCCTCGCTGCCGCTGCAATGGTCGGCCTTCTTCACGCCCGACGCGCTTGCGGTGACCCGCGAATTCCTGGCCGGCTTTTCCCCGCCCGAAAGCGCCCCGGCCTTCCTGCGCAAGACCGCGCTGGCGGCCGCCGAGACGCTCTCGATGTCGGCCATCGGCACCTTGCTGGCGGTGGCCGGCGGCATGGCGCTGGCGATCGCCGGCGCCGGGCGCCTGGGCAAAGTCCAGCGCGTCCTCGCGCGCGCCCTGCTCAATGTGCTGCGCTCGATTCCGGAACTGGTGTGGGCCTCCTTGCTGCTGGTGGCCGCCGGCCTGGGGCCGTTCGCCGGCACCCTGGCACTGGCCGCGCACACCAGCGGCGTGCTCGGCCGCCTGTTCGCCGACGCCCTCGAAAACGCCGATCCGCATCCGGAAACCACCCTGCTCACCAACGGCGCCGCGCCGGCGGCGGCGTTTTTGTACGCCACCATGCCGCAAACCCTGCCCCAGATGCTGTCGTACACCCTGTACCGCTGGGAGAACAATATCCGCGCCGCGGCGGTGCTCGGCGTGGTCGGCGCGGGCGGACTCGGTCAGATGCTCAAGTTTCACCTGTCGCTGTTCCAGATGCAAAACGCGGCCACCGTCATCATCGCCATGCTGCTGCTCGTCGCCCTGGTCGATGCCGCCAGCTTTGCGCTGCGGCGCGCCCTCACCCGCTAGGCCCCAAGCCAGCCCCACCTCCGTCACCAGGTATTCCTCATGCTCGAACTGCGCGATCTCGCCAAAACTTATAACGGACGTCCGGTGCTCAACCGCCTCTCGCACCAATTCAAGGCCGGCGAATTCGTCGCCATCATGGGCGAATCGGGGGTCGGCAAGTCGACCCTGCTGAACCTCATCGCCGGCCTCGATGCGCCCGACAGTGGCGATATAGTGATCGACGGCCAGCCCATGTCGGCGCTCGATGACAATGCCGCCACCAGCCTGCGGCGCACGCGCATGGGTTTCATCTTCCAGGCTTTCCACGTGCTGCCGCACCTGACCCTGGAGCAGAACGTGGCCCTGCCCCTGCTATTGAACGGCCAGGGCCAGGAACGCGCTAGCGCCATGCTGGCCGCGGTGGGCCTGGGCGGACGGGGCGGCGATTTCCCGCGCCAGCTGTCCGGCGGCGAAATGCAGCGCGTGGCGATCGCGCGCGCGCTGGTGCACCGGCCGGCCCTGGTGCTGGCCGATGAACCGACCGGCAACCTCGATCCGGAGACCGCCGACAGCATCCTTGCCTTGCTGCGCGATGAAGTAAAAGCAAGCGGCGCCAGTGCAATAATGGTCACACATTCTCACGCGGCAGCCGCGCAAGCCGACAAAACCCTCATTTTGACCCGCTCAGGATTGCATATTATGCAAGATGTGCGCTAAAAGCCGCATTTCCGTCGTTTAATTTATCAACTTTGCTGCGAGTATATTCTTTCGGTAGTATCATCGGAACAAACCCGTGATGCATGAAATATATCAGAATGTAACAACCGGGTTGAAGTTGACCAACAGTCGATCAGTCCCCCATCAATGAAAAAATAATCTTTGGAGGAGTACGATGAACGTACGGCAAAAGAAACTGGAAATGATCGAGGCGATGAACCGCGCTCGAGCGCTCGAACCGTCGAGCTTTGTGCCGAACAAGCTGCTCGACACCTTGATCGAAAAGATGAACCTCAAGAACGATGCGGAGTTGTGCCGCGTGCTGGAAGTCCAGCCGCCAATCATCAGCAAAATCCGCCATCGAAAACTGGCCGTGGGTGCGACGATTTTGCTGCGCATGCACGAAAAGTCGGATATGAGCATCCGCGACTTGAAGGATTTGTCCAACGCATCAATGCACTAGGCAGTCCTGCACAACTGCCTGGCGCCGGCAGCACATTGTCCGGCGCCCGTTGTAGCACTGCGTGCCGCATGGCGCAGACGTCGATACCGGGCAAGGCTTCACCTTCCGCCATACCGCTGCATCCTCACCGAAACCCCGTGCGGACCCAGCTACCCCATTCCATAGTGCTTCGCGTAGCGGCTGTCCAGGTTCGCCAGCGGCAGCAGCAGGAATAAATCCGCACTCTCGAAATCAGGATCCCAGGCCGGCTCGCCGCACAGCCACGCCCCCGAACGCACATAGCCCTTGACCAGCGCCGGCACCTGCGCCGGGCCGGCCGCCTCCAGCGCGCCCACCGGAAACGGCAGGTGCGGCGTGACCCGGTATTCGGCCGGCGCGGCGTGCCTGCCGATCAGCGAGCGATACACCGCGGCCGCGTTATGGCCGCCGTCGGCCACGCTCATGCTGGCGCAGCCGGCCAGGAAATCGCAGCGCTCGCGCCGCATGCATTCGGCCAGGCCGGCCCACAGCAGCATGATCACGCTGCCGCCGCGGTATTTGGGGTGGATGCAGGCGCGCCCCGCTTCGATGATGCGCGTGCGCAGATGGTTCAGGCGGCCCAGGTCGAATTCGTTTTCGGCATACAGGCGGCCGATCCGGCGCGCCCTCGATGGACTCAATACGCGGTAGGTGCCCACCACCTTGAGGGTGGAGGCATCGCGCACGATCAGGTGCTCGCAGTGCTCGTCGAATTCGTCGCGGTCGAGCCGCTCGGCATTGGCCAGCGCCGACAAGCCCATCGTTTCGATGAAGACCTTGTAGCGCAGGCGCTGCACTTCGCGCACTTCGGCCGGCGTCGACGCCAGGCTCAGGGCCAGCCGCGGCGCGGCCGGTTTCGTCTCTTGCGAGGAATGGAGGTTGTGCATGCTTCGTCCTTTCAGTGGCGACGAAGCACAGCCTAACTGGATAATTTGTCAGGCAAGTGACAGCCGCGTGTCAGGCCGATGACACGCGGCGCGCGGCTTATTCGCTTTTCGGGCGGCCGGTCTTGAGCTGCGGAAGGCTAGCCAGCACCTTTTGCAGGGTGGCGATATCGAGGTCGCTGATCAGCGCCACGCCGATGCGCAGCAATTCGCTTTTCTTGATCTCGAAGCCGGCTTTCAGGCAAGCTTTCTTGACCTGGCCGAGCACCGCGTATTCCTGCTCCGGCATGGTGAAGCTGTCGCGCACCAGCTTGGCCTTGCGCGCCTTGTCGCGCGTGCCGGCGTCGGCGCCGCTGTCCGGTGCGGCGGGCGCCGCCAGCTTGGGCGCCGGCTTGGCAGCTTTGCCGGTAGCGATTTTCTCCGCCGGTTTCGGCGCTGCCTTCGCCGGCGCCTTCATTGCGGCTTTCGGTGCGGCCTTCGCTACCGTCTTCGGTGCTGCTTTCGTTACCGCTTTCGGCGCCGCCTTCGGTGCCGCCTTGGCGCGCACAGGCGCGATCGCCTTGACCGCCTCCTTCGGCGCTCCGGCCGCCGCGCTCTTGCGCACGGCTGGCTTGGCCACGGCCGTGGCGACCAAGGCCTTCTTCGCCGCAGTGCCAGTCGTCTTTTTCGGCGCCGCCTTGGCGGCGCGCGTTGCCGGTGCGGCCGATTTGAGTTCCGCGATCGTGTGTCCGTTGGTTTTTTCGCTTGCAGTCTTGGCCATTGAGTTACTCCGTCTTGATATCGATTTAAACAGTATATACGATTTACTCAATTGCCGACGTGCAGCACTTTTCTTGAGTTCGTACAACCTTACGGCAACTTGGCGCCGAATATCGCACAATTGGCCGTCCCCTACCCCGGACATTGACATGGATCACATTCCATTAGGAAATATTTGCACGTTCACGTCACATTGCCGCGCGCCGGCATGCCGCTTCGCCAACTCAGGCGTCCAGCGCCAGCTCCGGAAAGCGCCGCAGCAAGTCGCGTACCTTGGCCTGGGCACCCCAGGCATCCCAGGCGTGCAGCGCGCGCCGGCCGTAGTCGACGGCTTCCCCGACGGCCCCGCGTTCGCGGCAGCAGGCCGCCGCCAGTTCGCAGGCCAGCGCCGCATTCTGCACGAAGCCGCCCTCCATGGCCGCCGCGATGGCCGCCTCGTAGCCGCGCATGGCGGCCGCCGGATTGCCGTCGATGCGCGCCAGTTCGGCGCCCACCAGCAGGTAGCGGTTGGCGAAATTGACGGGGCACGACGCCGCCCAGCCGCCCAGCAGCGCGTGCTTGTCGCACACCGCTTCGAGCAGGCGGCGCCGGCGCGCCGGCGACGCCGTGCGGTACACCGCCGTCATCGCCAGCGCATGGTAGAAGTGGTGGGTGGTCTCGTTGAGCGAAGCGAGGAAAAAATGCAGGTTGGCCGCCGCCGCTTCGGACGCCGCCAGCGCCTCGTCGTAGCGCCCGAAGGTAAATGCCAGCACCTGCTGCATCAGCAGGTAGCGCGCGCGCGCCGCGCCGAAACTGCCCTGGCCGAAGACGGCGATGGCGCCGGCCGCGCCGTCGTCGCCATGACCGTCCTCGCCCATCAGGGTCAGCGCCAATTGCTCGTAGCCGCGCAGCAGGCGCACCAGCGCATGGTTGCCATGGCGCCGCGAGAAGCCCTGGTAGTGCTCCGCCATCCGGCGCACATCAGCCAGCGGCAGCCCGGCCTCGAAGGCATTCCAGGTCGCGACATGGGCCGAATAGCCGGCGTGCGGCAAGTCGCCGGCGCGCTCGCAGCTGGCAAAGGCGCGCTCCAGCGACGCGACGCTGGCGGCGATCGGGTCGCGCCACGGATGGATGTAGGCCGCGTGCACGAAGCGCAGGCGCCCGCTGCGCTTGGACGGCGGCGCGTTGAACTGCACCTGTTCGATGGCCAGCGCCGAAAACGCAAACGCATCCTCGACCGCGCCCAGCGACACCAGCAGGATCGCGTAGCGCGAATAAATCATGCAGCTCGATTCGGTGCGTCCGTGCGTGAGCGTGTAATTGAGCGCCTTGGCGGCCAGCAGGAAATACAGTTCCGGGCGCACCGCGAACACGGGCGAACCGATATCGGACAGCAGTTCGGTGACGATCGCCACTTCCGGGTCGGTGCTGGCCGGCTGCTCGCGCAGCATGTCGATGCCGCGCCCGGCCATGCGCGCGTCGATGGCGGCGCGTTCCTCGCGCAGGGCCCAGTCGATTTCGGCGCGGGTGGCGGGAAAGGTCACGCCGAACAGGGCCAGCGCGTCGAGGGCCACCGAGACCGCCTGGTCGAAGCGCTCGCGCAGCTGGTACACGGCCACGCGCAGCAGCGCCACGCGCGCCAGGTCGATGCGCGAACGGGACTGCTCGACCAGCAGCTCGAACAGGCGCCCGGCGCGCTCCAGGTGGCCGCACAGGTATTCGCATTCGGCCAGCGCCGCATACATGGCGTAGGTGCCGTCGAGATCATCTTTCCAGGCGCGCGCCGGCGTGAGCGCGGCCGCCAGCGAAAAGTAATTGCGCGCCGAATCGTAGGCGATGGCGTTGCGCGCGCGCGTGCCGGCCAGCGCGTTCAGGCGCGCCAGCTCGCGCAGTTCGGCCGTGTCGCGCATGGCCGCGCGCGCGCGGTTCAAGTGATGCACGATGTCGAACACATGCTTGTCGAGCGCCGCCGGCGCCACGTTTTCCAGCAGCAGGCGGCCGATATGCAAGTGGCGCTCGGGCAGCGAGGACGCCGCGATCATCGAGTACGCGCCTTCCTGCACCCGGTCGTGGGCGAAGCGGTAGTTGCCCGGCTCGCGCACGATCAGCCCGAGGCGCGCCGCCGGCCACAGGTATTCGTCGGTTTCCAGCAGCGACATGCCCGACACCAGCGCGATCGTATCGAGTCCGCAGTCCGGTCCCAGGCAGGCCAGCAGCTTGACCAGGTCCAGGGTGCAGCCGGGCAGCTGGCCCAGGCGCGCCACCATCAGCTCGACCACGTTGTCGGAGAATTCCCTGGCCTGGATCGCTTGCGCATCCCACTCCCAGCACGCGGCGTCGTCGTTAAAGCGCAGCAGGCGGTTTTCGCCCAGCCGGGTCAGGAACTGCAAGGTGAAAAAGGGATTGCCTGCCGTCTTGGGAAACACCAGCGCGGCCAGCGGAGCCGCTTCGGCGGTGTCGCAATCGAGCGCCGCGGCCACCAGTTCGCAGGCCTGGGTGCGGTCGAGCGCTTCGAGCACCACCTCGCGCACCTGGGCGCCGCTGGCCAGCATGGCGTCGCGCGGCAGCGCCATCGGATGCGCGCCGCTCTCCTCGCGCGTACGCCAGGCGCAAATCGCCAGCATGTGGTCCATGCCGCGGTGGGTCAGCAGGTGCGACAGCAGTTTCAGGCTGGCCGAATCGATCCACTGGACATCGTCGAGGCACAGCAGCAGCGCCGTGCCGGGGCGGCGGCAGGCTTGCAGGAAGCGCCGGAACACGCCATCGAAACGGCTCTGCGCTTCCGGCGGCGCCAGCGGCGGCGGGCTGGCGTGCTCGCCGATCACCAGCGCCAGCTCGGGTATGAGGTCGAGCATCAGGCGCGCGTTGGGTCCGAGTGCGTCGTGCAGGTCGGCGCGCCACGCGGCCAGCGCGGCCGGCTCCTCGCGCAGGCGCTCGCGTACCAGCCCCTGGAAGGCCTGGGCCAGGGTGGCGTAGGGAATGTCGCGCTGGCGCTGGTCGAATTTGCCGGCGATGATGGTAGCGCCCAGGGCCGTGTCGGAGCGGCGCAGCGCCGCCACCAGGGCCGACTTGCCGGTGCCGGCGCGCCCCGACACCAGCACCAGCTGCGGCGCGCCGCCGGCGGCCGCATGGCGCAGGGCATCGTCCAGCAGCGCCAGTTGCGGCGCGCGGCCCACCAGGGAACCTGGAATGCGCACGCGCAGGGCGCCGTCGTGGCAGCCCAGCACGAAGGGCTCGACCCGGCCCTGCGCTTCGAGCATCGAGCGGCAGTGCTGCAGGTCGGCGTACAGCCCGGCCGCGCTCTGGTAGCGCTGCCCCGGGTCGGCGGCCAGCAGCCGCGCGACGATGGAGGAACAGATGCGGTCCACGCCGGGACGGCGCCGATGCGGCGCCAGCGGCTCGGGCGCGCCCGATTCGCCGACCTGCGCGGCGGCGCCGCACAGCATGTGATACAGGATCAGGCCGAGGCGATACAGGTCGGCCTGGGGGTCGTCCGGGCCACCCAGCGGCGTGGCCATGCCGAAGCCGGTCAGGCGCACGCCGGCGGTGGCCGGATCGAACAGGATATGGTGGGCGGCGAGGTCGCGGTGCACCAGGCGACTGTGGTGCGCATACGACACTGCCAAGGTGATCGCGGCGGCCTGCGACAGGAAATCGGGCAGGTCGAGGGGACTGGCGCGCAGGTCGAGCGGCGCGCCGCCGCTGTCGGCCAGCACCAGGACCGGGCCCGCGGGGGCGTGCAGCAACGCCAGCGGCGTGGCGGCCCAGGCGCCGTCAAGCAGCTCGCGCAGGGCGTATTCGTGCTCCAGGAGCGCAGTGCCATGGGGGGCCGCGCCGTGCGCCGCCAGCAGCAGCACCGGCAAGCGGTCGGCATCGCGCAGCGCGCGCAGCAGGACGAGCTGCTCGTCCGCGCGCAAGGTATCAATCACGGTGTATCCGTCGGGGGCCTGGGTCAAGGTCACCTCTTGTTTTTGTCGTACAAACGCCGCTCTCCGTTCAGGCGTTGGCAATTATGCCACTACTGATGGTCGTTTGATACAAAAATCAGAGGCGGCACGCCCCGCCGTGCCGCCTACGCCACCTTGCGCACGCTGAAATCGATGCCCACCTCGTCCCACCATTCCTGCTCTTTTTCGATCCAGTACGACACGGTCGGGTGGCTGCCCACCCACTCGCGCCGGATCTCGAGGTCGATGCGGTTCTTCATGCGCAGCTTGAGTTCATCGGCGTCGGCGTCGATGCGCGCGTGCATCAGCAGGATCGCCACGCGCAGCGCCAGCACCGCCTTGGCGAAGTCCGGGTCGGCCAGCGAATCGGCCACCTTGCGCAGGTTACCCTTCTGCGCCAGGATCATCTTGCCCATGATGCGCTGCTCGCGCGTGGTGAACCCGGGCAGGTCGGCGTTCTCGATCATGTAGGCGGCATGCTTGTGGTAGCCGGTCTGCGACACCACCATGCCCATTTCGTGCAGCAGCGCGCTCCAGCGCAGCAGCTTGGCGCAGCCGTCGCCGGCCGGCTTGAGTTGGGCGTACATGGCGCCGGCCAGCGCCGCCACCCGCCCTGCGCGTTCGTCGTCGACATGGAATTTGCGCGCCAGCGCCACCACCGATTCCTCGCGCCGGTCGCGCTGCATCGAGCGCAGGTACAGGTCCCACATGACGCCCATGCGCAGGCCCGCCTCGACCGGCTGCATGACCCCGATATCGAGTTCGCGCACCAGCGCGATCAGGATCGCCAGCCCGCCGATGATGGTGCTGGCGCGCTCCGGACGCAGGCCAGGCATGTCGATGCGCGCCACCTGGCCGAAGGCGATGAAGCGCAGCTTGAGCGCATCGAGTCCGGCGGCGGACAGTTTGCCGTCGCCCAGATTGTTCTTGGCGATGATGTCGGCGATCGCCCGGATCGTGCCCGAGGAGCCGTAGGCCTGCTTCCAGAACTGCGGATGGTAGGGTGGCGCGGCATCTTCGAAGTGGCTGCGCGCCGACAGGATGGCCGCCTCGAACGAGACCGAATCGATCCGCCCGCCGACGAAAAACGACAGGCTTTGCTTGACCGTGCCAATGCTGAACGACTCGACCCGCTCGATCTCCGGGCCCTGCCCGAGAATGATTTCGGTGGAGCCGCCGCCGATATCGATCACCAGGCGCCGCTCGGACGGGTCGGTGAGCGTACTGGCCACGCCCATGTAGATCAGGCGCCCCTCTTCCTCGCCCGAGATGATTTCGATCGGATAGCCGATGGCTTGCTCGGCGGCCGGCAGGAAAGCGGCGCCGTTGCGCGCCACGCGCAGGGTGGAGGTGGCCACCACCCTCACCGCGTCAAGGCGCGGGTCGAACTTGTGGGCCGCGAGCACCGCCTGGAAATTGCGCAGGCAGGCAAGGGCCGACTGCATGGCCGCCTCGGTCAGATTGCCCTTGGCGTCGAGCCCGGCGGCGAGGCGGATCGGCTCGCGCACGCTTTTCAGTACCCGGATCGCATCGCCATCGTGCTTGCCGATATGCAGGCGAAAACTATTGGAACCTAAATCTACGGCAGCGTACATCGAAGCCTCTTTCTGTATTGTTGTCATCCAGGCTCACCCGCTGCAAAACCAATCACAGTAACGGAGTTTTATGACACGCTCGTGACCGATGCCGGCGGCACGCGCCGTGCGGCGCGCTACCCGGGCGGCGCCTCCGCGCCGGGCGCTTACACGCCGTGCGCTTACACGCCGTGCGCTTCCCCGGTGGGCGCGGCTACCACCTTGTTACGGCCGCCCTGCTTGGCCAGGCGCAGGGCCTCGTCGGCGCGCTTGAACAGGCTCACCGTGCTGTCTTCCGGCCGGATCACGGTCACGCCGAAACTGGCCGTCATCGAAATCATCGCCCGTTCGGTCTTGACCGGACTGGCCTCGACCGCGGCGCGGATGCGCTCGGCCACCAGCAGCGCCTCGTCCAAGCCGGTGCGCGGCAGCAGCAGGGCGAATTCCACCCCCACCAGGCGGCCCAGCTGGTCGCTGTCGCGCAACTGGCGCTTGCACACCTCGGCCACGCTGCGCAGCACCGTGTCGCCGGCCGGATGGCCATAACTGTCGTTGACCCGCTTGAACTGGTCGAAATCGAGCATCACCAGCGCGCTCGGCTGGCCCGGGCGGCGCGCCAGCGCCATCCACGGCGCCAGGGCGGCGAAAAAGCTGCGCCGGTTGGGCAGCTCGGTCAGCCCGTCGACCAGGGCCAGGCGCTCCAGTTCGCGGCGCTGCTGCTCGCGCGCCAGCAGCAGGAAGCCGTAGCCGTTGAACAGCATCAACAGGTACAGCGCGCCCGAGGTCAGCACCTGCAGCAAGCCCTTGCTCAGCCAGCCCCAGCCGCCGGGCATGGTCAGCACCAGGATGCCGCGCGCCGCCACCAGCAGCGCCAGCGAAGCGATGGCGATCACCAGGAAGCGGTGCAGCATGGTGCCGGCGCGCCAGCCGCGCGCCAGGGCCGCCGCGCTGGCCAGGTGCAAGCCGCCCAGGATCAGCGCGCCGGCCACCACCCGCATGCCGGCTTCGTCGATGACGTAGCAGGCCAGGAACAGGGCCACCGACACCCCGATGACGGGATAGGCGACGCGGCGCCAGGCCAGGCGCCCGGCCGCTTCCCACAGCGCGCCCGCTTCCAGCCCGACTCCGGCGAACAACACCGCGTAGCCGGCCGGGATCGACACCGCATCGGGCACCACGCCGCTGGCGTTGAAATACAACAGCAGCCACGCCACCGCCTGGCACTGCTTGGCGATGGCCCAGGTCGACCAGCTGAGCGACTTGCCGCGCTCGTATTCGTAGAAAAACAGCGCCGCCGCCAGGCTCAGGTTGCCCAGCGCGAGCGCAAACAACATCGTGGTGATGTCCATCGCCGCGCCCGGGATGATCAGATTTCGTGTTCGACGTTGCTGCTGCCGTCACCGATCTTGCTGGCCCAGGCTTGCACGAAGAATTGCTTCTCGATCTCATCGGGCAAGTCGTTCCAGAACACGATCAGGGTGCCCTTGTGGTCGTGGATCTGGGTGAACTTCTCGATGAAGCCCTCGACACCGGCAAGATCGGCCAGCGCCACCACATAGCCGTACACCCGGGTCAGCCGCTCGATGCGGTCGGGCTCGGTGAAACTGTTGGTCGCGGTGATGGTGGGGTGGTCTAAAAACATAGTCTCTCCGGGTTGGCCGCGCCGCAGGCGCACCGCTTGAAGCCGGCCACACACAGCCGGGGCAGGATCAGCTTATCAGAAACCGATGGGGCGCAACAGGGGCGCGTGGGAGCGCCGTGCGCTTGCGCCGTGCGCTTGCGCCGTGCGCTTGCGCGGCGCCCTTGGGCCACGCCCTTGGGCCGCGCCCTTGGGCCGCACACCTGTACCGGCACCTGCTCCGCGCTCCGCTATACTGGCGCCAGCCCAGCCTGCCCCGGAACGCCATGCCGCCACTGACCAACCAATCGCCTCCGCCGCCGCCCGCGCCCGCGTGCGAGCGCGGCCCGGCCTGCGGCGCGCCCCTGGTGCACACCCGCGGCGACCGCCGCACCCTGGAATTTTCGCCGGGCGACGTGCAATCCGAAATGCGCCTGTCGCGCCCGGAGGCGCTGGTCCTTGCCTATTGCCGCGCAATCATGTGCTTCGCCCTGTTCGTGCCGCGCCCGCGCGCCATCGTCATGGTCGGGCTGGGCGGCGGCTCCCTGGCCAAATTCTGCTACCGCCATTTTCCGCAGGCGCGCATCACCGTGATCGAACTGCGCGCCGACGTGATCGCCCTGCGCGAGCAATTCTGCGTGCCGCCCGATGGCCCGCGTTTCAAGGTGGTGCATGCCGACGCGGTCGACTGGCTGGCC
Source organism: Massilia antarctica (assembly GCF_015689335.1). Classification (GTDB taxonomy): domain Bacteria; phylum Pseudomonadota; class Gammaproteobacteria; order Burkholderiales; family Burkholderiaceae_D; genus Telluria_A; species Telluria_A antarctica. The sequence continues at coordinate 6,480,089 of NZ_CP065053.1, forward strand.
GCCGCGCCCGCCTGCGCCGACGTGCTGGTGATCGACGGCTTCGACAGCGCCGGCCTGCCGCCGGCGCTGGGCACGGCCCGCTTCTACGGCGACTGCCGCGCCGCCCTGCGCGATGGCGGCGTGCTGGTGGCCAATATCTTCAGCTACGACCCGCGCTACGCCGGCATGCTGGCGCGCCTGCGCCTGATGTTCAACGAGCGCGTGTGCTGGTTCGAGCGCAACGCCGGCAACAACTGCATCCTGTTCGCCGTCAAGGCCCCGGCACGGCTCGACCCCACCCGGCCGCTGCCGCGCGCCCTGCGCCTGCAGCGCTGGGTGGCACGGCGCCAGGGCCTGGGCAGCAGCCTGCTCAATCGCCTGCTGGCGCGCGCCGTCGTGGCTTGGCTGCAACATCCATTCAAGCCATCCAAATGAATCCCGCCCTCGCGCGCCAACGTCGCTTTTTTGTTGCTACCGATCAATCGCGTTACCGATTTTCATCATTTTGTGACAAACTAAAGCCGCATTCGGACCGGCGCGCGGGCGCCGCCGTCTTCTATTAGGAAACAGGAAATGTTGCGTCGTCGCTTGCCGTTCTCGCTATCCGTCGCGGCGGTGCTCACGCTCGGAGGCGGCCTGGCCGCCACCGCGATACTGGCGCTGGCGGTGGCGCGGCTTGAAGACGACAAGCACGCGCTCGCCTTCCAGCAGCGCGCCACCGTGCGCGTGGCCGCCATCCGCCAGGGGCTCGACGAAGCGGTCGAAGTGGTGACCGTCACCAACCAGCTGTTTGCCACGGTGTACCCGGTCACGCGTCGGCAATTCCACGACTTCACCCAACCGCTGCTGCAGCGCTACCCCTTCATCCAGGCCTTCAACTTCCACCGGTTGGTCAGCGGCGCCGAGCGCGAGGCGGCCGAGGCCGAGCTGGGGCAAGTGGTGGCGGGCACCCGCATCACCGAAATGGGGCCGCAGGGGCGCCATCCGGCGCCGCCGCGCGCGCGCTACAGCGTGGTCGACTACCTGGAACCGATGCAAGGCAACGAAGCCGCCTTCGGCCTGTCCGTCGGCATCAATACGCAAGTCATGAATGCGCTCGACCAGGCCACCGCCAGCGGGCGCGCCGCCGCCACCGGCCTGCTCAGCCTGGCGCAAGACAAGCGCCCGCAAGGCGGCTTCGAAGTCATCATGCCGGTGTACCGGCCCGGCGCCGCGCTCGGCAGCGCCGAGGAACGGCGCGCCGCCCTGATCGGCGACACCGCCGCCATCATCCGCGCGCGCGACCTGGTCGACAAGATCCTGCGCGGCGCCGACCTGCACGCCGACCAGGGCGTGCACCTGGCAGTCTACGCCGATGCCGGCACCGACCCGGCGCACCTGGTCTATGCCAGCGCCGGGCTGGCGGAGGCCATGCGCGAGCACGCCGCCCTCGGCCCCGTGCGCCGCTGGACCACCTCGCGCCACCGCGAACGCCACAGCGCCGCGCTCGACGTGGCCGGCCAGCCCTGGACCGTGGTGGTCAGCGCCGCCCCGCGTCCGTTCTTGCACAACCATCCCGGCTCGGTGTTCACCCTGGCCGGCGGCTTGCTGTTTACCTTGCTGATGGCCGCCTTCGTGCAAACCCTGGTGCAGCGCTCGCGCCGGGTCCAGCTGCTGGTCGACGAACGCACCGCCGACCTGAAACTGTCGAACCAGCGCCTGTTCGACGATGTGCAGGCGCGCCGCCGCACCGAAGCGGCGCTGCAGGAAAGCGAACTGCGCTTCCGCCAGCTGGTCACCATGTCGTCCGACTGGTACTGGGAACAGGACGCCGAGCTGCGCTTTGTGGACATCACCGGCGGGGTCAGCGAAAAAGGCGGGATGGCGGCCGGACGGCTGATCGGACGCACGCGCTGGGAAACCGTGGACGGCATGCAGGACAGCGACTGGGGCAAGGCCCACATGGCGCAACTGCTGGCACGCGAAGCGTTCACCGACCTCGAATACCAGACCGTGGACGAACACGGCGACACACGCTGGTTCAGCATCAACGGCCAACCGGTGTTCGATACGGGCGGCGTGTTCCGCGGCTACCGCGGCACCGGCACCGACATCACCGCCCGCAAGCTGACCGAGCAGCGCATCCAGCACATCGCCCAGCACGACGTGCTCACCGGCCTGCCCAACCGCAGCCTGCTGCAGGACCGCCTGAGCCAGGCGGTGGTGTATTCGCAGCGCAGCGAACGGCCGGCGTGGATCCTGCTGATCGACCTCGACCGATTCAAGTTCGTCAACGACAGCATGGGCCACAAGGCAGGCGACGTGGTCTTGATGACGGTAGCGGCGCGCCTGCGCGCGGCCCTGCGCGACAGCGACACCGTGGCGCGCCTGTCGGGCGACGAATTCGTGGTCATCCTCACCGAACACGACGACCAGCGCCTGCAGGCCGACATGGTACAGCGCCTGATGGACGCGGTGGCGCAGCCGGTGCCGCTCGGGACCAAGGAATTTTTCGTCACCTGCAGCATCGGCGTGGCCATCTTCCCCACCGACGGCACCCCGGCCGACGGCCTGATCGAACACGCCGACATTGCCATGTACCGCGCCAAGAAACTGGGCCGCAACAACTACCAGTTCTACACCCCGGCCATGAACGACGAAGCCCAGGAGCGGGTACGCATCGAAGGCGCGCTGCGCAACGCCCTGGAACGCAATCAATTCGTGCTGCACTACCAGCCCCAGGTCAACCTGGCCAGCGGCCAGATCGTCGGCATGGAAGCGCTGATCCGCTGGCAGCATCCGGAACTGGGGGTGGTGGCGCCGAACCGCTTCATCTCGGTGGCCGAGGAAACCGGGCTGATCGTGCCGATCGGCGCCTGGGTGATGCGCACCGCCTGCGCCCAGAACAAAGCCTGGCAGGACGCCGGGCTGGGCATGCTGAGGGTGGCCGTGAACCTGTCGGCGCGCCAGTTCGGCGCCCCCAACCTGCTGGCCGACATCGGCGACGTACTGGCCAGCACCGGGCTCGCGCCCGCGCTGCTCGAGATCGAACTGACCGAAAGCCTGTTCATGAGCGACGTCACCCTGGCGGTCGAACTGCTGCACAGCATGAAGGCGCTTGGCGTGAACCTGTCGATCGACGACTTCGGCACCGGCTATTCGAGCCTGTCCTACCTGTCGCGCTTTCCGATCGACGTGCTCAAGATCGACCGCTCGTTCGTCTCCGACATCACGCGCGACGCCAACGATGCGGCGATCGTGGCATCGATCATCGCGCTGGCGCACAACCTGAAGCTGTCGGTGATCGCCGAAGGCGTGGAGACGGCCGAGCAGCTCGACTACCTGCGGCGCCATGGCTGCGACGAAATGCAGGGCTACTACTTCAGCCGGCCGCTGGCGGCGCCCGCCTTCGAAGCGCTGTTGCGCGAGCGCGCCACCATGGCGTCGGTGACATCGGCGGTGGCGGCTGTGCAGAATGCGGCGGCCGAAGTGTAAGGAAGCGGCTGCATTCGTGGTCAGATCGGCATCTTTGTTCAAAAATAGACTATCATCTTTGACTGACAGTCATTTTTGAGCCGAGCGAAACACATGAGTGAAGCATTCCAGCGCCAGCGGGCCGATGCGCAAGGCAGCGAAGGGGGCAGTCCGCGCACTGATTTCCGCACGCGCGACGTGGTCAACCAGGCCATCGCCGCGCTTCCCACCTTGGGGGTGCAGCAAGCGGCCGAATACCTGGCGGCGATGAACGTACCGCCGGAAGTAGCGATCCGCACCTTGATGCACAAAAGCACGCGCCGCGACGAACCCTAGCGCAGCCGGCGCCCCTCCCCGTCCGTACCGGACGCAGACCTCCTACAACCGGGGTCTGACCTCTGATTCGAAACATTGTTAAATCCAGTCCGATTTCGCTGCATATCAAGCGACTATTTTCCAACCGGGGTCAGACCCCGGTTGGGAAACATCCATGCAAACAAGCCTATGCTGCCTGAGCGGGGGCCAGCAACTGTCGGGGCAGCAAGTTTCCTAACCGAGATCTGACCCCGGTTAGGAAAGAGTGTTAAATGTTGCAAATCAGAGGTCAGAGCCCGGTGGTGGGGGCACTAACCGAGATCTGACCCCGGTTAGGAAAGAGTGTTAAATGTTGCTAATCAGAGGTCAGACCCCGGTGGTGGGGGCAGGCGGGACGGGCGCAGGGGGCTTAGTTGTTTTGGGCGTCGATGTCGGCCAGCGATTCGCGGCCTTTGTCGGTCACGCCGTGGCCGCCCGCTTCGAGCGGGACGATGTGGGATTTTTTGCCGAGGAAGACCAGCACGTCGGCGTCAACTACCGCCGCCGGGTCGGCCAGCAGCGCGCGCAGGCCGGCGATGCAGCGGCGCAGGAACAATACTTGCTGCCCCTTGTCCGTCAACGCAAGCTTGCCGTCCTTGCTGTACTGGATCATCTTCAGGCCCGCCAGACGCTTGGCGTTGCGCCCGACGCAGGCGTTGAAGCGGTCATGCTTCGCCCCGCCCAGGATGTGCCCGAGCGCGTCATATTCGTCTGTGGTCAATTTCTCGTTCTTCATCGCTGCTTTCCATGTGGCCAATTTTCGGCCCCCATGGTAACCGCGCAGGCTGCCCGCGGCAACCTGCATTCGCTGCCAACTGTTACTTTACTGTGCGGAACAGGAACCACACAACGCCAATACTGATCAGGGCGCCGACCAGCAGCACCACCTGCATCGGCCGCGACCGCAGTACCGAGCTGCGGCCAAGGTAGATCTTGTTGTGTAAGGAATTGCCCATCATGTTCTCCCGGAACGAAACGACAGTTGATGGATGAATTATAGAAAACCAACACGATTCCCGGTGTGACGAGGGACACAAATAGCAATAAATATGGACTCCAAGCAACACTGCGGACGATCCGGCCACACCTACTGCGCGCCAGCCAATGCCTTGCACTGTTAGCATCGTTGCGAGAGCGCCGCGCCAGTGCGGCACCTCCTTACCGATTGGAGAATCCCATGCACGCCACCAAATCTTTCCCTGACCCGGCCGACGCCCGGTCGCTGGTCGACGAGGCCGATATCGGCAGCGGCGAAAAACCGCCTTCCCAGATCGACACCGAGGCCCTCATCCGCCAGATCCCGCCCCTGCCGCCATCGGACCAGAACGAGGCCGACAGCGACAATGGCGCCGCGGCCGCCGCCAACCAGTTCGATGGCGGCGAAAACCGCGACAGGCGCGAGCATGACGCTTCGCTCGAACGCGACGAGCCAAGCGAGCAGCTCGACCAGCTCGATCCGGTGCCGCCCAAGGGCCAGTAAGGCCGCGGCCGGTCCGGGCGCGCCCGACGTGCCGCTTACGCCTTGATCGGCGGCACCGGCATGGTCGGCTCTTCGACCGGCGCGTTGACCGGCGGCGGCACGTCGTCCGGCACCGGAACCGGAACCGGATCGTCGGGCGGCAGGCCGTCCGGATCGGGGGTCGAGTGGGCGCGCTGCGGCGCTATGGCCGGGTTTTGCTTGCTGGTCATGGAATGCCTTTCCTCAAATGCTCAAGTGTGAGTGCGACTATCAAAAAACCGCCCCGCCCGGGACGGCGCATGCCCTGCGCGCGCGGCGAACCTGCCTTTTGCGGTATCGTTGATCCTTGCGGGCGCCACGCCCGCGATCATCACCACCTCGGCAAAAGGGCATAGCGCATGTGCGGACGTCTCGATCAAAACCATACCGCCATTGACTACGTGGCGGCGATGCACTGGCGCGGCGGCGCGCCGCGCGTCGCCAGCCAGGCCGCGCCCAGCTACAACGCGCCGCCCGGCACCTGGCGCCCGCTGATGCGCATCGTCGACGGCCAGCTGGTCCTCGCGGATGCCTTTTGGGGCTACCGCGCCTCCTGGGCCGCGGACAAGCTGCCCATCTCCATCAATGCGCGTCTCGAAAAACTCGGCAACCGTTACTGGATGCCCCTGCTCAAGGCCGGCCGCGCCATCGTGCCGGCCGACGGCTGGTACGAATGGACCGGCGAAAAGGGCCGCAAGCAACCCTGGCACATCCACCTCAAGACGCGCGAGCCACTGTTCATCGCGGCCATCGGCGCCTGCGCCAGCGCGCGCGCGCAGGCCGCCGAGTCGGGCTTCGCGATCGTCACCGCCGATGCCGAGGGCGGCATGGTCGATGTGCACGACCGCCGTCCCATCGTCTTCAGCGCCGAGGATGCCGCCCTGTGGCTGGACCCGGACTTGTCCGCCCAGCAGGCCGAACAGCTGGCACGCTCGGTCGCGCTCGGCCCCGATGCGTTCGAATGGCATCCGGTCCCCAAGGAGGTGGGCCGGGCCGGCAACGATGGTCCGCATTTGGCGGCCCAGCTCGACCTGCTGGCCTGAATCCGGCAGCGCCCGCGCGCCCGGTCAGCGCCCGGGCTCCCTCGACAAAGCCAGCAGGTTGTCGACCTCGATGCGCGCCACTTCCACGCCGGCCAGGCAAGCCACCTCGGGCGTGGCATGGCCGCCCGCCGTCTGGCTGCGCGTGAGCGCCGGCGCCGGATCGGTATCCTGTCCGCCCTCGCCGGTCTTGGTGATGCGGTATTCGAAGTCCCACAGGTCGCCGCAATCCTTGATCGGGGTGACCGAGATGGTAAAGCCTTTGTATTCTTCCGTTGCGATTTGCATATGATTCCTTATGGTTGTTCGCAGCCTAGCATGGAAGGCCGCCGGCTTGCGCGGGCGCGCCAATCGTGCGCCCCGCCCCCTCCCCGGCATGCGCCGAACCCGGTATAGTGGCTGCTCCCATCCTCCCACGTGACCGCGATGAAGACTGCACTGCCTAATCTGGCCCCCGCCCTGCTGGTACCCGCCCTGCTCGCCTCGGGCGGCGCCGTTGCCGCGCCGATGACCCTGGCCGATTACCTGGCCCTCTCCGGCCCGCCGCCGAGCGCGACCTTCGCCTACGGCAGCGCGCCCTCGCAGTTCGCCGAATTGTTCCGCCCGGCCGGGCCCGGGCCGTTTCCGGTGGTGGTGCTGGTGCACGGCGGCTGCTGGACGGTGGAATATGGCGGCATCAGCCAGATGCACAATGTGGCCGGCGCCCTGGCCGCGCGCGGGATCGCGGTGTGGAATGTGGAGTACCGCCGCGCCGACGAGGAAGGCGGCGGCTATCCCGGCACCTACCTCGACATGAATGCCGCGCTCGACAAGCTGGCCGCCGAAGCCCCGGCCCACCAGCTCGACACCAGCCGCATCGTCGCGCTCGGCCATTCGGCCGGCGGCCAGCTGGTGCAGTGGATCGCGGGGCGCAGCCGGATCGCGGCCAGCAGTCCCTTGTTCCAGCCCAGCCCCTTGCCGGTACGCGAAGTGATCAGCCTGGGCGGCCTGGCCGACCTGCGCAACGAGCAGGCATTGATCAAGACCAGTTGCGGACGCGAGCTGGCGCAGCTGGCAGGCAGGCCCAGCGCCAGCCGGCCGGATATCTTCGCCGACACCAATGCCGCCGAGCTGATGCCCAACGGCAGCCGCACGCTGCTGGTCACGGGCGAACTCGATACCATCTCGCCGCCGCGCGCGGCCCACGACTATGCCGCACGGGCGCGCGCCGCCGGCGACCGCGCCGAGGTGGTGATTCTGCCGGGCGCCAGCCACTACGATGAAATCGCGGCCAGCTCGCCGGCGTGGAAACTGATCCTGCCCCTGATCGAAAACGCACTCGGCATGGCCAGATAGACAGCAAATCCCGGCGCCGGGCGTTGCTCAGTGGCGACGCATAGCGCCGGATTGTGTCGCCGACCGCACACGCGGACGAATAGTGCTTAACAATTGCAGACGCTTGGCGTAGCGTACCACCAATGGCAAGCTGAAGCGCCGCCCTCAAAACAAGCCATCCGCGCCACCGCCCCCGGCATTGCCCGACCACGTACCGACGTTTTGACGGAGAATCGCATGCTCGACAATCTGAAGGTAGGCACGCGCCTGCTGACCGCATTCCTGATCGTGGCCGTCCTCGGCGCCATCGTGGCCGCCGTCGGCATCGTCAACATGTCCATCATGAACGAGCAGGCCGAACGCGCCTATGACCAGGAACTGCTGGGCCTATCCTATGCCAAGGAGGCAAACATCAACCTGGTCTCCGCCGGGCGCGCCGCACGCGGCGTGCTGGTCGCCACGACACCAGAGCAGGTGCGCCGCTTCAGCGAGCAACTGAGCACCGCGCGGCGCCAGTTGCACGAGAATCTGGAGAAAGCACGCCCCCGCTTCACCTTGGAGAGCGGCAAGAAGCTGCTGGCCGAGGTCGAAAGCGGGCTGGCCGATTACGAAGGCATGTTGCCGCAATTGCTGACACTGGCGCAGGCCTCCACGCCCGAAGGCAAGGCGGAGGCGGCCGGGTTCGCCCTCGGTCCCCTGGCCGCCAAGGCCAGCGTCGTTGATGGCCAGCTCGCGGCACTGGCCGACCAGAAAGAGAAAAAATCCGCCGACATGGCCGCCGAATCGAGCCGGCGCTACCAGAGCAGCCGGGCGCTGATGCTGGCGCTCGCCATCGGCAGCCTGGGCGCTGGTGTGGGGCTGGGCTTGTGGATCACGCGCGGCCTGACCCGCCAGCTCGGCGGCGAACCGGCCTACGCGGTGCAGGTGGCCGGTGCGATCGCCGCCGGCGAATTGTCTGCCGTGATCCGCACCCGTCCCGGCGACCATGACAGCCTGCTGCACGCGATGGAAACCATGCGCGCGGCCTTGGTGAAGATCGTGGCCCAGGTGCGCAGCGGCACCGATACCATCGCCACCGCGTCGGCCCAGATCGCGGCCGGCAACCTGGATTTGTCCGCGCGCACCGAGGAGCAAGCCAGTTCGCTGGAACAGACGGCATCCGCGATGGAAGAGCTGACCGGCACCGTCAAGCAAAACGCCGACAATGCGCGCCAAGCCAATGTGCTGGCGGTGAGCGCTTCCGAAGTGGCTGGACGCGGCGGCGCCGTGGTCAGCGAGGTGGTGCGCACCATGGCCTCGATCAACGATTCCTCGCGCAAGATCGTGGACATCATCGGCGTCATCGACGGCATCGCCTTCCAGACCAATATCCTGGCGCTGAACGCGGCCGTGGAAGCGGCGCGCGCCGGCGAGCAGGGGCGCGGCTTCGCGGTGGTCGCTTCGGAAGTGCGCAATCTGGCGCAGCGCTCGGCCGCCGCCGCCAGGGAAATCAAGACCCTGATCGACGATTCGGTCGGCAAGGTCGATGCGGGCGGCAAGCTGGTCGACCAGGCGGGCCTGACGATGGCCGACATCGTCGCCTCGATCAGCCGCGTGACCGGCATCATGTCCGGCATCGCCTCGGCCAGCGTGGAACAAACCGCCGGCATCGAACAGGTCAACACGGCGATCACCCAGATGGATGAAGTGACCCAGCAAAACGCGGCCTTGGTCGAACAGGCGGCCGCGGCGGCCGGGTCGATGCAGGAGCAGGCCGCCCATCTGGCGCAGGTGGTCGGCATTTTCAAGCTGGGCAACGAGCATGGCGCGCGCATGGCCGTGCCGGCGCGCGCGCTGGCATGAGCGGCTGTTCCGGGGCAAGCGCGCTCAAGCCGTGATGCGGCGCGCCGCTGGCGCCCACAGGGCCAGGTCCGAGCGCGCCACCGCCACGCACGGCAAGGTATCGCCGGCGCGTTTTTCGTCGGGGCTCAGGCCCGGCCAGTCGATCAGGTAAGCGACCTCGCCCGCCGCCACCCGGCACAGGCAGGTGCGGCAAGTGCCGTTGCGGCAGGAAGCGGGCAGCACGATGCCGGCGTCCTCGGCCGCCAGCAGCAGCGCGCGCCCTTCCTCCGCCTCGAAACGCCAGCCGGCCGGCTGCACGGTAATCAGATAACTGCTCATGGGTGCATTCTACCCGGGCCCGCATTGCGCCCGCATCTCGTCCGCATCGCGTTAGTACGCTGCCGCACAGACTATATATCCGACCGGAATTAATCTGAGGTATCCGATTCCCAAGGGGCTTTAATTGAAATCATCTTCGCTTTGCCTGATCGCCGCCATGTTCGCGGGCGCGGCCACCGTCCCATCCGCCATGGCCGCCAGCGCGCCGTCCGCCCTGACCATCGAGGCGGTCAATGCCGCCGGCAAGACGCCGGCTGCGGCGGACTCGCCGGCCAAGCCGGTCAAGGGGGCGAAAGCGGGCAAGGCGGGCAAGGCTGCCGCGCCAGCCCTGCTGCGCGCCCAGATCCTGCTCGACCGCGCGCGCTTTTCCAGCGGCGAGATCGATGCCGCCGCGGGCTCGAACATGCGCCTGGCGCTGAGCGGCTTCCAGAAGAAAGCCGGCCTGGAACCGTCCGGCATCCTTGACGAGGCGACCTGGGCCGCCCTGAACGCCGACCAGGCCGACGCCCTGATCAGCTACACCCTGAGCGACGCCGATGTGGCCGGTCCGTTCGACCCGATCCCCGAGAGCATGGCCGAGAAAGCCAAGCTGGCCACGCTCGGCTACAGCAGCGCACTCGAAGCGCTGGGCGAAAAATTCCACCTCAGCCCGGCCCTGCTGACGCGCCTCAATCCGGGCAAGGAGATCGGCCGCGCCGGCGACACCATCGTCGTCCCGAACGTGCTCGACATCGAGCCCTTGCCGAAAGCCGCGAAAATCGTGGTGGACCGCTCGGACCGCTCCCTGACCCTGCTCGACGCCGACGGCAAGGTGCTCGCCCAGTTCCCCTCGTCCACCGGCAGCGCCCACGATCCGCTGCCAATCGGCACCTGGAAAGTCAACGGCGTGGCACGCCACCCGGTCTACCACTACAACCCGAAACTGTTCTGGGATGCCAGCCCGGGCGACAAGAAAGCCAAGCTGCCGGCCGGCCCCAACAACCCGGTGGGCGTGGCCTGGGTCGATCTGTCGAAAGACCATTACGGCATCCATGGCACTCCGGTGCCGGCCTCGATCGGCAAGACCCAGTCGCACGGCTGCATCCGCCTGACCAACTGGGATGTGACCACCCTGACCGAGTCGGTCGGCTACGGTACCGAAGTGCTGTTGCAGGAATGAACAAGCAGAACCTTCGGGCGGCACCACCTTCACAACGAAAAAGGATAATTTTATGAAATGGCTACTTACTTTCCTGGCAGGCTTGCTGCTCGGCGCAGGCTCCCTGTTCGTCTACCTGCGCACGGTGCCCGTGCCCAAGCCGGCGCAGGTGGTGGTGGTGGCGCCCGCCGCACCGGCCACCCCAGCGGCCGCGGCGGCGGCCCCCGCCGGCGTTTCCTTGCCGGTGTCCGAACTGCCCGGCGTGCCGGTGGTGAGCACCGACCTGAGCGAACTCGACCTGCCGCTGCGTCCGGCCACGAGCGACGTCGCCACGCCCACCGCCAGCCCGGCCGCCACGCCGACGACCGGCAAGCTGATGATACCGGTCGACGGCATCAAGCTGGCCAGCCTGCGCGACAACTTCGACCAGCCGCGCGGCACCGAACGTCACCATGAAGCGCTCGACATCATGGCGCCCAAGGGCACCAAGGTGGTGGCGGCGGCCGACGGCAAACTGGTCAAGCTGTTCAACAGCAAGCCGGGCGGCCTGACGGTGTACCAGTTCGATCCGAGCGAAAAATACGCTTACTACTACGCGCACCTGGACCGTTATGCCGAGGGCGTGAAGGAAGGCATGGATCTCAAGCGGGGCGACCTGATCGGCTATGTCGGCGTGACCGGCAATTCGGACCCGAACGCACCCCACCTGCACTTCGCCGTGGTCGAACTGACGGCCGAAAAGAAATGGTGGAAAGGCACGCCCATCAATCCCTTCCCCCTGATGGGCGAGTAATCAGTTCTGGCGCAGGGGGCGCACTTTCCGTGCGCGCCCCATCCCGAGCAGCATCATGCATGCTCCCAACGCCAAGATGGCCGGCGTGCCCGGCTCATCCACCTTGGCCACCCCGCCGTCGGGGGTGAGCAGGAAACCGCGGCACAGGCCGGTCGTATTGCAGCCGTGCGCGGTAATCTGGCCCAGGTCGTTGATATCGGCCGCGTAATTGAGCGTCCAGCCGAAACCCGGTCCCACTAAAGCATTCAAATCGAGCATGCCGCCATCCGCATACAGGAAGGCGTGCACCGCCTTGCCGCCGGCGATGTCGGAACTGCCCACCGCCTGGCCCGCATTATTGATCCCGTAGCTGACGCTGTTGGCGCCGCCCAGGGTGTTCAGGTCGGTCATGATGCCATTGTCGAAGACGAAGGCGTGCGCGCTGGCGTCACCTGCCAGATAGGAAAAGCCGGCCACCGCGCCGCGGTCGTTGATCCGGTTCGCTTCGCTGTAATCGCCGCCCAGGGTACCGAGGTCGTGCATGCCGCTGTCATCGGCGCGGAAAGCATGATACTGGCCGTTGGCGAGGTCGGCGCGCCCGACCACCACCCCGCTGTTGTTGATGTCGGCGCCGAGGCTGCTGCTGCCGCCCAGGGTGCCGAGGTCGCGCATCTGGCCGCCCGGTGTGTAGCGGAAGGCGGCCTGGGTGCCGTCCGCGCGTTCGGCGCTGCCGCCGACCTGGCCGGCATTGTTGATGCCCTTGGCGTCGCTGTTGCGGCCGCCCAGGCTGCCGAGGGTGTCGATCTTGCCTGCGCTAAAGGTCACCGCGCGCGATTCGCCGCCGGCGCTGAGCACCTGCCCGGCCGCCACGCCGGCATCGTTGATGCCGCTGGCAACGCTGCGGGTCGACTTGTCGGGGCTCAGGCTGTGCATGGCGCCGTTGCGCGACACGTAGGCGCTGCTGATGTTGTTGCTGTTGAGCGAGTAGCCGACCACGGATCCGCTGTTGTTGATGGCGCGCACGTCGCCGCTGTCGCCGCCCAGGCTGCCGAGGTTCTTGACTGAGTATAAAGGCGCGGCCTGGGCAGCGGCCGGGACCAGGAAAATGGACAGCAGACCAAGCTGCAGCAGGCGCGGTGTGACAGGCATGAGGAACTCCAGAACAGTGAACAGACGCGCCTGCTTCGGCGCGTGCGTCGATTCTAAACCCGATTTCCGCACACACTTTATGTTGCCGCCAAAATAGTTCCAAGCATACACACTCTGCCTGGGTTTTCTCGCGGGAACTATTCGTTGATATCCATTCCCACGTTCACGGCGGCGTAGGCACGCTGCACGGCGACCGCCTCCTTGCTGTTCTTGCCATACAGTTCCTCGGCCGCCGCCAGCACCTTGGCGCGCGCATCCTTGTAGTCGGTGCTGGACGTAAAGCGCGTGGTGGCGGCGTTGAACCAGATGCGGTAAGCCTTGTCCAGGCCGATGCCGCTCATCGCCCGCGGCGTGCCGCTGAGGTAGCTGCTGTGGGCGTCGCTGGCCGGGTCGGCGTCCGAGCCCTGCGCCAGGAAATAAAACATGCGGTTGTTCGGGCCGCTGCTGTAATGCACGTCCATGCGCCTGAGCCTGGTCGACCAGGCATCCGGACTGGTGCCGTCCTTGCTCGGACGAATCATGTAGCGCAAGGGGGTGCCGCTCTTGCTGATCTCCTTGCCGATCATCCAGTCGTTGCCGCCGGCGGGGATCAGCGCGCCGCCGGCGCCGGCGCGCGCATAGGCTTCGACCACTTCGCCGGTGATGTCGGACGACGATTCATTCAATCCGCCCGACTCGCCCGCGTACACCAGGCGCGAGGTGGCGTCGGTGACGCCATGGCCCATCTCGTGGCCCACCACATCGAGCGCGCCCAGGCTGTTGAAGGTCGAACCGTCGCCGATGAACATGCATTTGCAGGTGTCGCTGTAGTAGGCATTGTCGTAGGCGGTGTTGATGTGGGCCGCGATGTAGGTGGCGGTGTCCTGCCCGTCCAGCGCATGCCAGCCCAGCGCATTCTTGAGCATGTCATAGGTATTGGCCAGGCCCCACATGGCGTTCACCGCCGCCGTCTGGCCGTTGGCGCCGGTGGTGCTGGCGCCGGCCACATACTGCTTGCCGTCGCCCCAGGCATTGGCGCTGCTGGTGAACACTTCCCCGGCCGTGGTGCCGTGATCGGCGTTGGTGACCGCCAGAGCGCCGAACTTGCCGCCCCTGGCGCGCAGCGGATCGATCATGCGAAAGCCGGCGCCGCCCTCGGTCGTGCTGAGCGGCACCTCGCCGTTGTACTGGCTCTTGCCGCTGCCGGCGACGCTCTGCAGCATGCTCCACTGCGCCAGGATGCGGCCGTTGCGGGCGCTGACGATGGTGTCGTGGTAGACCGGCAGCGCAGCGGCGCGCAGGCGCGTGCCCACCAGCCAGGCCAGCTCGTAGCCGGCCACCACATCGGTCATGTCGAGCGCATTGAGCTCGTGGTCGGACTTGGCCAGCGCGGCCGGCAGGCGCTCGCTCCAGACCAGCGGGAAGATGACCAGTTCGGCCGCCGGCGGCGTCTCGGCCACCGCGCCCGCCCGCACCGACCGCTGCGCCAGCGCGATGGCTTCGGCCGCCGTCAACGCCGGCTTCACATTGAATTCGGCCGTGGCCGCGCCGAGCTGGTTGGCGCTGCCGCGCCCGAGGTGGACCCGCCGCGCCGACACCGATTCGCGCACGATGTTGCCGGCGCCATCGGTCACGATCACCGATTCCGACCCGAACACGCGTACGCCTTTATACATATGGTGGACGCGCACCACCATGCTACCCTGTAAGCCCGGATGCTGGCTGGCCAGCAGGAAATGGTGGTCGGCATCCAGCCCGAGCCCGGGAGCTTGCGCGGCCAACCGGGTGACCAGCGCGGCGGCGTTGGGCGCCGCTGTCACGGGGCCGTTCATCAGCGGCGGCGGCGCGGCGCTCGCGCTCAGGTAAACAGCAGCAAGCGCGACAGCCAGCAGGGTCGGACGAAAGTTCATCAAGCATCTCCAGTGAAAAGGCCCTACACCAGAAATGGCGCAGGCAACACCGATTGTCACAGCAGAAATCCATGAAGAATTTGCTCAAACGCAAAGAAAAGCGGAAATCCGGGGCGTTCGCCGTCATCGTACGGTCATGCGAGCTTGCTACGCTCTGCGTTTTTGCAGTGTCAACACTTGTTCCCACCAAACCGGAGTCCATGACGATGTACCACGTGTCCCGTACCACCCTGTCCCTGATGTGCGCCGCCAGCGCGGCGGTGATGATGACTGCTTGCGGCGGCGACCCTGCCCCCGAACTGCAAAATCCGGGCGCCAGCTGGCCGCAGCAGCCGGCCGTGACCGGGCACCGCGGCGCTTCCGCCCTGCGTCCGGAGCACACCCTGGCGTCGTACAAGAAGGCGATTGAAGACGGCGCCGACATCGTCGAGCCGGACCTGGTGGCGACCAAAGATGGCGTGCTGGTGGCGCGCCACGAAAACGAGATCTCGGGCACGACCAACGTGTCGGCCTTGCCGCAGTTCGCCGGCCGCAAGGCCACCAAGACCATCGACGGCATCCCCGTCACCGGCTGGTTCACGGAAGACTTCACCCTGGCCGAGCTGAAAACCTTGCGAGCGAAAGAGCGCATTCCCGCCAACCGCCCGGCCAACGCCGCGTTCGACGGCCAGTTCGAGGTGCCAACCCTGCAGGAAGTGATCGACCTGGTGAAGCAGGAAATCCAGGCGCGCAAGAAGACCATCGGCATCTACCCCGAGACCAAGCACCCGACCTACTTCAAGAGCATCGGCCTGCCGCTCGAAAAGCGCCTGGTCGACCAGCTGGTGGCCAATGGCTACCGCGGCAAGGACGCCGCAGTGTACCTGCAATCGTTTGAAGTGGCCAACCTGAAGGAACTGCGCAAGCTGACCGACATGCGCATCGTGCAGCTGATCGACAATCCGGCCAATCCACCGGCGCCCAACGGCGCGCCGCGCAATGCGCCCTACGACTTCGTCGCCGCCGGCAGCAAGAGCACCTACAAGGACCTGACCACGCCGGCCGGGCTGAAAGAGATCGCCACGTACGCGGACGCCGTGTCGCCGTACAAGGAAGTGATCATCGCGCGCACCGCCGCCAATGAACTGGGCAAGCCGACCAGCTTCGTGGCGGACGCCCACGCCGCCGGCCTCAAAGTGCACACCTGGACCCTGCGTCCGGAAAACCCGTTCCTGCCGCCGAGCATGCGCCGTGGCGACGTCGCTTCGCCCAGCGAGCGCGGTGACGCCGTGGCCGAAATCATGGCCTACCTGAACGCCGGCATCGACGGCTTCTTCACCGACGATCCGGCCGTGGGGCGCGCGGCGGTGACGCAGTTCAAGAAATAATCAGGCAGCTTGCTGGTCCCTCCCGATTGAGCGGGAAGGGCCAGGGATCGGACTCAGGCCTGTGTCCATGACACGCTCACCAGGTTTTCGCTCGGGACAACATTGATAGTGATCATCCCGGAATCGCTGGCGGACCACGGTTGTCGATCGTACCCGACTACTTTGGCGCCGCGCACCTTGATCTGCCGGGATAAACCGCAATCGCCGGCATTGCCCTCGCCTTCCTGGCGTTTGCCGAGCTGCTTGGTGAACTCGGCCATGGCGGCAGGCGTCAGACGCACCACGAAACAAGCGGAATAGTCACCGGTGAAATCCGGGAAACTTGCTTCCTTGTTGAGAAAGACGGCATTGGCCGGAATCGTCAGATTGGCGAAGTTCTTGATCGCGCTGACGTAAAATTCCTCCGGCGGATACAGGGCCTGATACACGGGCCATGCCAGTCCCGCTGCGGCAAGGCCGATAATGGCTTTCCCGAGCCTGCCATTGCGCCATATTGCGACCAGGCAGAGCACACCGAGAAGGGGCACGCCAACCGCGAAAACCAAAAAAAATCCATCCATCCGGTCGCTGTGCCCTTACCAGTTGCGGTTCCAGCTAAGGGCCAAGGTGCGCCCCCGGCCGGCGAAGGTGCCGGTCGCATCGAGCGCTGACGCCGACTGCGAATAGTAGCCTACATACTGCTTGTCGAACAGGTTCTCCACGCTGACTCCGATCCGTCCATAGGCGCTGTCGAACGTGACCGCCATGTCGGCCAGGGTGTAACCCTTGAAATGCTCTTCCAGATTGCTGGTGCCGACCTTGCGCCCGATATTGATATCGCGGTCGCGCAAGTGGCTCGCCTGCACGCGCAGCTGGGCCTTGGGTGCCCACTGCCAGTTCGCGCCGAGCACGCCCTTGTCCGGCCCCTGCGAGCGCGCCGACAGCGCCAGGTCGAGCGGCGCGCCCTGGCTTGCCGCCGTTTTGCCGTCGGTGACGGCGTAGCTGCCGAACACCGACACCGTCTTCGCAGGGCGCCAGTCGCCCGACACTTCCCAGCCCTTGACCACCGTCGGCACCCGCTCGACCGAGCCGATGCCGGCCGCGTTGACGCGCAGCACGCTGCCCAGCTTCGAACGCGAATCGTAGCGTGACAGGCCCACCTGCCCGTCCGCGCCGCGCCAGTTGACGCCCACTTCATTGTTGCGGGTGATGATAGGTTTGAGGTCGATCAGGGTCGCCACCGATTTGCCGTCGGTGCTCACGGCGCGCAGCACCAGGCCGACATCGGGCAGGCCGAAGCCTTCCGAGCTGGCCACGAAGGCCGACCAGCGCGGCGCCAAGCGCCAGACGGCGCCGAGGTTTTTCACCGACTTCGAAAACTCGGTCTCGCCGCCCTCGACCCGCCGGCTGCCGTACACCGCCAGGGTGGTGTAGGTGTCGACGGCGAGCCTGGCTTGCTCGTGGCGCACGCCGCCGCGCACGGTCAGCGGGCCGATTTCGTATTCGAGCTGCGCGAACGGCGCCGTCGATGTGAACTGCAGCTGCGGCACCCAGGTGCGCTTGGTGGCGGCCAGGCGCTGCTGGGTGTTATCCCTGAGCAGATCCAGGCCGAGCGTCACTTCCAGGCCGCTCACCAGCATGTCGGGACGCACCCAGGTCATGCGCGCGCCGCGCTTGTCGGCGACGATCTGCGACTGGTCCCACAGGGTCCCGACGCTCGCCAGGCGCGCGTCCTGGAAGGTCGCCACCGAGGTGGCGCCGTACAGCGCCTCGAAATCGTGGCTGAACAATTGGGCGCTGAAGGCGCCGCCGAACAGGTCATCGTGGCGGTAATCGAGACTGGCGCTGCGCACCTTGTTACGCGGCGGCTCGCCCGGCGCCCTGCCCGGCAGCGAGGTCGTCGTCACGCCGGCGGCCACTACACCAGGCTCGTTCTTGTAGTCGCCATCGCCGCGCAGGTTGAAGCGGTTCAGGCTCAGTTGAATGCGCTGGGCGCCGAAGCGCTGGCCGATCTTGAGGAACAGGTCGTCGCCGCGGCTGTCGAGGGTGTCGCCCTGGACGTTATCGATGCCGAGGCGGCGCCCATCGCCGTCGTAACCCATGCCACGCCGCTGCAGGCCGACGTAGCCGAGCAGGTCGAAGCCGCCATCCTTGTGGGTGACGCTGTAGCCGGTTTTCCAATCCAGGTTATCGGAGCGCAGCTGGCTCGATGCGCGCACGTTCAGCCCATGCGTGGTGCCGTCGGCGCGCGCGGTCCTGGTGATGTAGTTGATGATGCCGCCGGTCGCGCCCATGCCCTGCATGGCGGAGGCGCCGTTGATCACTTCGATGCGCTCGATGATGGCGCTGTCGGCAAAGTAGCCTTCGCGCGCGCCGGCGCGCAGCGGGTTCGATTGCGGTATGCCGTCGAGCAGGATCAGCGGCTGGCGTCCGCGCAGCGATTCGCCGGTCGAGGTCATTTTCTGGCGGCTCGGCGCGTAGCCCGGCACATAGGTCGCCAGCGCCTGCGACGGGTCGTCGGCGATCAGGTATTGCGACGCCAGTTCCTGCTGGCTGATGACCGAAATGGCGCCCGGAATCTTGTCCACCGCCTTGGCGCCGCGCGTGGCCGTGACCACCACCGTGCTGGAGGGCTCGGCCCCGTCGCCGGCGCTTTGCTGGGCCAGCGCATCCGTGTTCGCCATGAGCAGGCAGGCCAGCGCAACCGCACGGGAAAGGGGCGTAAGTGTGTTCATACGGGGGAAATCCTTGATCGTGGGACAGATATGTTGACATTCGGAGTATAATGCGAATGATAACGATTCCCATTCATTTATTCAAGAAGCATTAACAATGATGTGCCCTGACCGCGCTTGTTCCTTCCCATGAAACCCGCCATCCGCTTTGTCCACCTGTGGGCCGGACTGATTTTCGGGACCGTGCTTGTCGTGCTGGGGCTGACCGGCAGCGCGCTGGCGTGGATGCACGAACTCGATGTGCTGCTCAATCCAGACTTGCTGCAGGTCGCACCGCCGCCGGGCATGGCGCGCGGCGCCGCCATGCGCGTGGCGCCGGCCACCGTGCAGGCGGCCACCCTACGCCTGCTGCGCGATGCGCGCTACGGGCGTCCGAGCCAGTTGATGTTCCCCGAGCGTGCCGGCGACGTGTTCGTGGCGTGGTACCGCGATCCGAAACAGGTGGCATCGGACTGGAACGTGGCGGTGTCGCGCCAGGTGATGCTGGACCCGGCCACCCTGGCCGTCACCGGCGAGCGCACCTGGGGCGGGTTCGGTTTTTCGCGCCCGCAGTTGATGTCGACCCTGTTTCATATTCACCGCTACCTGGTGGCGGGCGAGGTCGGCAAGACCGTGATCGGCGTGACCGGCGTGGCCTTGCTGCTGCTCGCCATGACTGGCATCGTACTGTGGTGGCCGCGCATGACGGCCGCCGCCATCAAGGGCGCGTTAACGGTACGCCACGGCGGCAACTGGCCGCGCTTTAACTTCCAGCTGCATCGCGCCGGCGGCTTTTTTGCCGCGCCGGTGCTGCTGGTGCTGGCCGTATCGGGCGTGTACTTCAATATGCCGCAGTGGGTGCTGCCGGTGGTGGGCGCGGTCGCTACCCTGGCACCGGCCGGCAAGGCGGTCAACCGCAGCGCGCTAGACGCGGCGCCGGTGACGCCGCACGATGCGATGGTCGCGGCGCAGGCGCAGTTTCCGAGCGCGCGCGTGTCGCGCCTGGCGCTGCCGGCCAAGCCCGGCCAGCCTTATGAAATCCGTTTGCGCCAACCGGACGAACTGCGCGCCGGCGATGGCGCCACGCGCGTCTCCATCGACGCCGGCGACGCCAGGGTGCTGCGCACGGTGGACCCGCAGCGCGCGCCGGCCGGGGACAGGTTCCTGAGCTGGATGTTCCCGCTGCATACCGGCGAAGCGTTCGGTATCGCGGGGCGCACCTTCATCAGCATCTTCGGCATGGTGCCGCTGATGTTCTTCGTGAGCGGGCTGGTGATTTGGATCAAGCTGCACCGTCCGAAGAAGCGCAAGGCCAGGGCCCCCGCCGTTTGAACTGACGATGATGTCGCGCCACCACGGCGCGATATGCTGCCCGGCAATCGACGCCGGCGGCAGCGGAAAAACACTTTATACGGTTTACCTTTCACGAAACTTGCATCGCCGGCTGGCAAGCCGGCCTCCCCGCCCCTCGTTGTATTCTGTTCACTCCACCCACCCCGCATCCCAATTTCATGGACATGAATACATTCTGTCTATAGATTAGATGCGGCAATCGCCGTTAACTAATTTTCCACAAAACAAACATTGAACATGGGGAGGTAAGCGCGTTTTTCGCTGGATTGGGGGTTTGGCCATGCGGATCGCGCCACGGCAGGCGCATCGCAAACAAGTCCACCTCACGCATCACGGCTGCAAAGGTCGCCTGTTTTTCACCCTGGTTTTCTACCCGGGGATGAGGCGGCAGCTTGAACTTTTCTTGATCTAACTGCATCCGCTAAGAGAGATTTTAATGAAAAAGACTTTTCCAATTGCAGTCATGTTGTTATCCACTGGCGCCGCCGTCGCGCAAAGCCCCGCGCCTCCCCAACCCGCCGCCGACGCTGGCGCGCCCGCGACTCCCGGTACGGAAGAAATCCAGAAAGTCGTGATTGTCTCGACCGGTAGCCGCGGTTCGCAGCGCACCGTGGTCGATGCCCCCGTCCCGGTCGACATCATCAACACCAAGGACTTGAACAAGACCGGCCAGATTTCGCTGGACAAGGCGCTTGGCATGCGCGTGCCGTCGTTTAACACCGTGCAGACCCCGGTCAATGACGCTACCTCCCTGCTCGATCCTTACGAGATCCGCAACATGGGTCCGAGCCGTTCGCTGATCCTGATTAACGGCAAGCGCAAGAACTCGAGCGCGCTGATTTACACCCAAACGTCGCCCGGCCGCGGTGAAAGCGGTTCCGACATTTCCGCCATTCCGCAAGACGCGATCAAGCGCATCGAAGTGCTGCGCGACGGCGC
Source organism: Massilia antarctica (assembly GCF_015689335.1). Lineage (GTDB taxonomy): Bacteria > Pseudomonadota > Gammaproteobacteria > Burkholderiales > Burkholderiaceae_D > Telluria_A > Telluria_A antarctica. The sequence goes on from NZ_CP065053.1 coordinate 6,501,187, forward strand.
CTCGGCCCAATACGGTTCCGACGCGATTTCCGGTGTGGTCAACATCATCCTGAAAGATAATCCCGAAGGCGGCTCCCTGACCGCGCGCGCCGGCATTACCCACGAAGGCGACGGCAAGATGGGCGCCCTCAGTCTGAACCACGGCATCCGCCTGTCCGACAAGGGCTTCGTCAACTACACCATCGACATCTCGAAGGTCGGCCTGGCCGAACGTTCGGGCATCGTCGACGGCCGCGGCGAGGCCGCCGACTTCGGCGCCGACCTGAAAAAGGATGTGCAGCCCTTCCTGGACAAGTATCCGACCGCCGGCAACATCAATGGCTCGCCTAAAACCCGTGCCAACAAATTCCTGGTCAACAGCCGTCTCGACATCACCGATGCGTTCAGCGTTTACGGCAATGCGGCCTATGTCAAGAAACAGGTCGACAGCTATGCCAATTACCGCACGCCGTACTGGCGCGAGACCGACTACGGCCTGCTGCACGCGCAGGGCACGCCGTATGTCGGCTATGTGCCCGACTTCATCGGCAAGCTGGATGACTACAACGCGACCCTGGGCGCCAAGTTTACGGTGGGCGACTGGAACGGCGACGTCAGCCTGACCATCGGCGGCAACAAGCAAGCCTATGAAGTGCACAACTCGATCAACCGCGGCATCGAAAAAGCGCGCCTGGAAGCCATCGCCGCGGGCAAGACCCCGGGTCCGCGTTCGCCGACCGATTTCGAGGCCGGCGGCACGCGCTTTCGCCACACCGTCGTCAACGCCGACATTTCCAAGCAGGTCAGCGAGTCCGTCAACGTGTATGCCGGTACCGAGCTGCGCAAGGAAAAGTATGACGTCATCGCCGGCGAATACGCTTCCTACGCCGAGGGTGGCGCCGATTCGTATGCCGGCAACCTGCCGGAGAACGCCCTGTCGGCCGACCGCAAGAACTACGGCGTCTACGGCGGCAGCATGTTCGACATCACCAAGCAATGGCTGATCGACCTGACCGGGCGCTACGAAAAGTACAGCGACTTCGGCAACGCCACCGTCGGCAAGCTGAGCACCCGCTACAAGGTCAGCGACATGGTCACCTTGCGCGGCTCGCTCTCGAGCGGCTTCCGGGCGCCGTCGCTGCACCAGATTTACACCCAGAAGAAGCAGTACGCCTTCGTGGCCGGTTCGGGCATCCAGGTATCGGGCCTGACCAACAATCTGTCGCCTGAAGCGCGCGCGCTCAGCGTGCCGCAGCTGAAAGCGGAAAAGTCGAGAAACGTGACCCTGGGCCTGGGCCTGACACCCGATACCAACACCAGCATCACGCTCGACTACTACCACATCTCGCTGAAAGACCGCATCATCCTGGGCAAGGAAATCAAGCCGACGGGCGATCCGACCCAGGAACTGGACAAGATCCTCGCCGCCGGCGGCGTGGTTTCGCTCAGTTTCTTCGCCAATGCGCTCGACAGCCAGACCTCGGGTATCGACTATGTTGTCAGCCGCAGGAACATCCCTGCCTTTGACGGCAAGCTGGCGGTGAACCTGTCGGGCAACTACACCTTGAAAAACGAGCGTGACGGCGAGATCAACAACCCGCCGGCGATTGCCGCCGCGCGCCAGTCGGTGCTCGATGCGACCCAGGAAGCGCTGATGTTCACCTCGCGTCCGAAGCACAAGACGGTGCTCGGCCTCGATCTGGACTACAGCAAGATGAACTTCTCGCTCAACAACACGCTGTACGGTCCGACCCAGTTCCGCAACGCGGGCCTGGACGACAATCTGGCGGTCAAATTCAAGACCCGCGCCGTAACCGACTTCGCGCTGAACTATCAGTTGACCAACAACACGACCTTGTCGTTCAACATCAACAATATGTTCGATGTCTTGCCGAAGTGGGACCTCAAGCCCGTCAACAACACCGCCAAGGGTAGCGAAATCCTGAGCAGCACGACCGTCGATCCGAAGACCGGCATGACGCCGCGCGAGACCCAGGTCAACCTGATCACGTTCAACGGGCGCTACCCGATCGTGACCTACGATGGCTCGCATTTCAGCCAGCTGGGCCGCGCGTACAATATGTCCTTGAACGTGCGCTTCTGATCGTCCGATGATGCCGCCGATAGGGACGCTTTGGTCCTGATGCGGACGGCACGGCTGGCAGGCGGTGCGCCGGGAATAACCTTCCGGCGCAGCGCTGGCCAGCCCCTGCCCTGCTCCACCGCATCATGCGGGAGCACCACGGCGAGTTTCCGGAGCGGCGAGCCAAGCGGGACTTCGGGGACGCACCTTCACTCACCTTTCCGGCATGATGCCGTTGGCGCCGCCGCATGGTCGCTGACAGTGGCGACATTTTCACCCATTTATAAGTGATGCATGTCTTGAATGACCCGCTATCTCAAGCGTTCTGGCTCTTATGCGGTATGTGGAGCGGCATCGGCGGCGCGCTGTTTACGTGGTTCAGCCTGCGCAAGAAAGTAGCTTCGGGAGAATTTTCTCATCAAGAAGTCGTGCGCTTCGCAAAAGGGATGGCCCTCTGGATATTCGTTCCGTGTCTTATACTCTGGGGCCTGCAAACATCGATAGGCGGCCAATCGCCGCCGTACTATACAAAGTGGCCGGCACCTCAAAAGTACATTGCGCTCGCGTTGCAAGTCATCCTTTTGGGTGCCTTGGCATATTGGGTTTTCTTTCGTGATGGAGCCGCGACCTTGTCGAGATTTTGCCGTGCTACCAGTAAAGCACCCGCCTTCATGAACAGCCCTGTGGCCATGAAGCTTGGCGTCATAGCGGCGGTGGCGGGAGCTGTCGTGGGAGCTGTCCTCTCACGCATCGGCCCGAGTGCCTGATCTTTTCTCTTGAACCGGCGCTTGGTCGCCGCGCCCTTGCGCCATGAAATCGGGGCTGAATCGGGTGAATTTTTCAAGCACACCAGCAAGCAAGCGCCGTATAGGGCCGGTTGGCGGACTCTTTGCGCAGGCGCTCACTGCACCCGGCCTGCTTCGCAACATCACGCCGATAAAGCCCCGCGTCCTTGAGCGCGACTTCGATCCCGACGCAATCCTGAGCTGATACGATGCGTCGCCCGATGTACCAAACCCTGGCCGTGTCGCTGTCGACGCGCAGCAAGGTGCGGTGGTGGGTCCAGCTCAATTCGCGACGCGCTGCGTCCCGAATTGGAAATGCCAGGTAAAAGCCACGCATGCGTCGTAAGTTGCTGACGTTAAATCCGCGCACGGCTGGCAAGTTGCTCCTGAACCGAAGCCGACGGCGCGCGGGGCTTGAGGGCGCGGGCTTGGTAAGGTCACATGCTTGCAGCCCGTTTGATATCCGCGCCGAGCTTTTCCACGAAGCCTTCCATGCTTGCCTCGCCTAAATCAACCGCTTTGGCCCCGCCACCGGCAACGAATGTCACGTCGCTGATCCCGATCACGCCAAGTACCAGGCGCAGATAGTGGGTGGCGATGTCGCGGTTCTGGATGGGCGATCCCTCGGTATAGATGCCACCCGATGCGATCAATACGGTTGCCTTCTTGCCAGTCACCAGGCCGCGTCCATCGAAGCCCAAGGTCAATCCCTTGCGAACGACATGGTCGATCCATGCCTTGAGCACTGCCGGCACATTGTAGTTGTAGACCGGCGTTGCAATGACAATGTGATCGGCGGCGAGCAACTCCGTAACAAGTTCGTTCGAGAGCCGTAACTCGTTCGCCATCTCGGGAGAATGCTGTTGCGCAGGGGTGAAGTAGGCTTGCAACCAGGCAGCGCTGACAAATTGAAGTCCGGCATCCATGAGGTCGCGTTCGATCACTTCGCCATCCGGGTGGGCGGCCAGCCAGTCATGCACGAAACGACGGGTCATGTTGCGCGACACGGAGTGGTGGCCGCGAGGGCTGGCCTCGATCAGCAATAGCTTGGTCATGATAATCATCCTTAAAAATAGCACCGGGGGAAGGCCTGAAGCGGGCTTGCCGATCAGGCTGCTTGTGTGCCCACAATATATCGCCGCCAATTCATTTCAGATAGAGATTAAAATATGATGAATTCCATCGGAAACTGTGATGGAGTGCGCCATGGAGAAGCTATTTTGATTGGAAGTCTGACGCTTGATCAGTTACGTGTTCTGGTAACGATCGCCGATACCGGGAGCTTTTCTGCCGCCGGTCGACAACTTGGCCGCGTACAATCAGCCATTAGCCAGGCCATCGGGACGCTTGAGGATGTGCAAGGCGTGTTGCTGTTTGACCGCGCCGGTCACCGCCCAAGGTTGACCGAGACCGGCCGGGTTCTCGTCGAGCAGGCGCGCCTGGTCTTGGTCAGCGCTGCCCGCTTCGAGGCAGTGGCGATGGCGACCCGCTCGGGCCTGGAACCCGAGCTGGTCATTGCGATCGATCCTCTGGTGCCGACGGCGCCATTTATCGAAAGCCTGTCCGCGCTGAGCCTGACTTTTCCGAATCTGCCAGTCCGCTTTTCGACAGAAGGCTTGGGCGGTTCATTGCGACGCCTGCGAAGCGACCCGGCCGCCATCGGGATCTGCTTGCTGCTTCCTTCCGTTCCAGACGACATTGCCGCCTATCCGCTGTTGCGTGTCGGCATGCAGGCTGTGGTGGCGTCAGGGCATCCACTGGCTTCGCTCGGACGTCCGGCGACGCAGACCGATCTGGAGCCTTATGTCCAGCTTGTGCTGTCGGACCCCGTCAATCCCGGCAGCGACAACTTCGGGCTTGCGGGTGTAAAACTTTGGCGCTTCGTCGATCTCGGCCGGCGCCTGGACTTCCTGCTCGGCGGTTTTGGATGGTGCCGCATGCCCGACCATCTCGTGTCTCGATTGATTGCTAGCGGGAGCCTGGTTGCGCTTCATATCGAGCACGATCCGACGCCGCGCGAGGGACTGACGATTTATGCGGCGCACCAGCGCAGCCGCACGCTCGGCCCTGCCGGGCGATGGTTGCTGGACGACCTCAGGCGGCGTCTGTCTTGAAACGATCCTGGCCGGACAAGACGCGCCGTCGGTCTTCCTGTGGCAGCAATACGCTCCGGCGAGCGACAATGATCTTTGCCGGTTTGCCACCTGAAACCGGCCCGGGGCGCAAGCGCGGCATACCGTTGGGGGCCTCTGCGCGCCCCTTTCCCTCAGCTTTTCAGGCAGCTACAGGCCCGCGTCCTTGAGCGCCGTCTCGATCCGCTGCAACACCTGCAGCTGATACGAGGCGTCGCCCGATGGATTGTTTTCGTCCAGCTTGTTCATCATCACCGTGTAACTGATGCCCGACGGAAGCTGGCGCAGCACGGTTGCCACGCCGGGATCGGCGCCACTGAATCCCCCATTGTTTTTCGCGCCAGCCAGCGGCATGCCATCCGGAATGCGGTAGTGGGCCGCGAACAAGGTCATCGCCTTCGCCGTGGTGACTGTCGCACCGGCCGCGACCCAATTTTCGATCCGGACCGCGCCGTCGAACGCCAGCACGGTGGCGCCGGGCACGAAGACGCTGGGCGCCGTCACCGTCGTGATGTAATCCGGCCCGCGCGGATGACGATTGACCAGCAGCGAGCGCATGCCTTCGAAGTCGGTCTTCGGAATCCCGATCGGCCCCATGATGTTCTTCTGGACGTACTGTACGTAGCCCAACCCGGATGCCTTTTCGATGATCTGTCCAAGTAACAGATAGCCAAAATTCGCATAGGCGGTTTTGGTACCGGGCGCGAAATCGAGTGGCCGCCGCAGGACAAAGCGGATGATATCGTCCTGCTGCGGCGGCGCCGACAAGCCGAGCGCTTGCTGGATCTCGTACTCGGACACCATCGGGTCGCCGCTGATATCGGCATCCCAGCCACCTTGATGTTCCAGCAGCTGCGCGATGGTGATTGCGCCTATCCTGACATCGGGCGCGGCCGGCTGCAACTCGGGCGCCAGCCAGCACGGTGCGTTAAGCCCGGTACAAAACACATGGTCGGTGAGGGCCAGTTTGCGCTCGCGCGCCAGTGTCTGGATCGATGCGGCGGTGACCGGCTTGACGATGCTGGCGGTGATGAACATGGCATCGGCCGGCAGGGGAACCTGGCGCGCGCTGTCGCGATGGCCATAGCCTCGCTCAGCGAGCATGACGCCATCCTTGGCCACCGCCACCGTGGCCGCGGTGATCCCGTTGGCGGCCATGAAGGGCGTCATAACCGCGTCGATTTTGCCATTCAGGTCGCCGCTGCAAGCGAGCAGCTCGGCCACCGATGCGCCGGGATGCTGCGCGACGCAACCGAGCGATTTGCCGGCATTCGCCGCCACGTCACGGCCACCGCCGCCGCTGCCGCCGCCACATCCGGCCAGCAAGGCGATGAAGGCGGCGCCGGAAACGGACAGCGTTGCGCCGGGTAGATACGATAACAATTTCATGCGACTCCCTGGTCAGATCAAGTAAGGCGCCATTATCGCAAGACCAATCTTTTCCAAATCTTAAGACCGGCACATCTATAATGCGCGATGCACATACTGATCATTGAAGACGATCTCGACCTCGGTCGAGCCCTGCAGAAAGCACTCAAGCTCGAAGGCTTCAGCAGCGAGTGGCTGCGCCGGGCCGCCGACGCGCCGCGCTCGTTCGAAGGCCTGCACTACGCCTGCATCCTGCTTGACCTGTCGCTGCCGGACGGCGACGGGCAAGCGCTGCTGACCCGCTGGCGCCGCGAGGGGGTGGCCATCCCCATCATTATCATGACGGCGCGCGCCGCACTGGAAGAGCGCATCGCGGGGCTCGACGGCGGTGCTGACGATTTCATCGTCAAGCCTTTCGCCACCGTGGAACTGGCCTCGCGCATGCGCGCCGTGCTGCGCCGCTATGCTCAGCAGTCCAGGCAAGTGTGGACCATCGGCGACCTGGAGCTGGAGCCGAAGTCCCATCTGGCGCGGCTGGCCGGCAGTCCCGTCGATTTGTCGCCCCGCGAATTTCAGCTGATGCTGGAACTGGCGCGCGAACCGGGCGTGGTGGTATCGAAGAGCGTGCTGTCCGAGCGCCTCGAACCGCTCGGCGAGCCGGTCAACTTTGGTGCGATCGACGTCCATATTTTTAACTTGCGCGGCAAGATAGGCGGCCATCGGATTCGCACCGTGCGCGGGGTTGGCTATATGCTGGTCCGATGCTGAATTTTCTGCGCCCCACCTTGGTCAGGCGCGTCGTTCTGGCCCTGACGATGGCGTTTTTTATCGCCTGGATGTTGTTGTTGGCGGTGATGTACATCGGCGCGACCGATCCGGCCGTCGAGGACAAGGGCATCGGGGATGTGGGACGGGGACTGGTCGCAGCGCTGGCGCGGCTCGACGATGCGGGACAAGCGCGCGCCGTCGCCGCGGCCACGTCGGAGCAGATCGACCTGCTCTACCGCGCCAACCAGATTCCCGCGCTGATGCTGATCCAGCTGAACGATCAGGATGGAAGGCGCCTGTATTCATCTCCCGCGGCCGGCACCGCACTGCTGGCCGGCGACACAAGCGCGATGACCACGGCGCTTGTGAATGGCAGGTCGTTCCGGGTATTCAAGGGCACGGCCAGGCGCTGGCAGGTCGCGGTGGCGGGGTCGCGGGTTGACGACAAATTCTTGCTGCTCTCGCTCGGGCACGACCTGGTCGTTTACCTGCTGATTGCCTTTCCCTGCTTTCTGCTGCCGGTCTGGATCGCCGTCTCGCGCGGCATGCGCCCGCTGAAACAAATGAGCAAACGGATCGCCGCGCGCGGCATCGACGACATGTCGCCCACCGGCGTCGATCCGAAGTATGCCGAGCTGACGCCTCTGGCCGGGGCGCTGGAGCGCCTGCTTGCGCAACTGCGCGAGAAAATCGCCCGCGAACATGGCTTCGTCCAGGATGCGGCGCATGAACTGCGCACGCCGATGGCGGTCATTTCGGCCCAAGCCCACGTACTGGCCATCGAGCCCGAAGCGGAGGATCGCTACGAGGCGCAGCGCCATCTCGATCATGCGATTGCCCGCGCCTCGCACCTGATTGCGCAGTTGCTGCAACTGGCGCGGGTGGACAGCACACGCACGGGCGACACGAGTACCATCGACGTCGCCCATCTGGTGCGCGACGAACTGGCGCGCGCGGCGCCGGCGGCGATGGACAATGGCATCGAACTGGCGTTGGAAGCGCCCGAGCGTTTGCCGTTCGCACTGGAGGTGCACGCGTTTCAATCGATCCTCAACAACCTGCTCGATAACGCGCTGCGCCATGCGCGTGCCGGCACCAATATCGTGGTCGAACTGGATCAGGAAAACGGCTATCTGACGCTCGCCGTTGCCGACGACGGTCCGGGGATTGCGGAGCAGGACCGGGCGCATGTGTTCGAGCGCTTTTACCGCGCCAGGTCGCAGGACGCGAGCGGCTCGGGCCTCGGGCTGGCAATCGTCAAACAGGCTGCCTTGCGGATGAACGGCACGGTGACCTTGGCGCCAGGTCCAGGCGGGCGCGGTTGCCGTTTCGTGGTTCGGATCGCGGCACCGCGCTGACGATCCTGCGGCAACCGGGGCCGGCGCGTGCGCGCCTCATTTATTGCAACAATAAATCTTCGGGCCGTGCCTGCGAGATGGCGTTTTGCAGGGCCGACACCGAGGCGCGAATATCCCGGCCGGTGTAGATCGGCGCGCACTTGTCGGCATATGAGAGGATCTCGGATGGGTCGTCGCCCAGCGCTGCGGCGAGAAGCAGCGCCATGGGAATGGCATGCGGCACGTGTGGCATCAGGACGGCCCCCCCGCGAAAACCTTCAAGAAGAAAATCGGCCAGTGCACGATAGCTGTTCAGGCGCTCGAAGAGCGGTACCACGTAGCGCTCGTGGGTGTCGACGATGAACCGCACGGCGGCATCGACCCTTTCCTGGGGATGAACCAGCGCCGGATCGACGGCGCCCTTCTGCTTTGGCGTCAAGCTTGCGTAAGCGCTATCGTAGATATCGTATTTCCGCGGTACTACCCCTGTCTGGGCAAACCCGCCTCCGGCCACATCGGCGATGCCTGTACCGGTCAATTTCTTACTCAAGGCATCGAGTTTGTCGAACCTCACCCAATATGAACCAGAAACCGACACGAACCCGCCACGGCCATCGAAGTCGACCATGAAGTCCTGGGACGCCGGTCCGGCATGACGCAGGAAAGAATGGTTCTTCTTTCGGTACTTATAGCCCTTCTCGACCATGATGGGAACAAGCTGGTCGAGTACCGCTTGAGATGGTCCTGCTTTTGCCATGTGGAGACAACCCTTTTTTTGCGTGAACGTGGACAGACGGGATGCCATCGTACAGCAGCGAGGATGCGGCCGGGCTAACTGGCGCTGCGCTGGTAAAACCCTTCCAGCTCGCTGCGCACCAGCTCCTGCCCATGTTCGATCACGAAATCCTGGAACGCGGCGGCCACCTTGGGGATCGGCTGGCCGGCCAGGTGCATCACCTGCCAGTCGGCGTCGACCGGATTGCCCTTGAGCGGGAGCATGCGCAGCAAGCCCGATTTGAATTCGAGCGCGCAGGCGTGCACCGACAAAAAGCCGACCCCCAGGCCGGCCGACACCATGCGCTTGATCGCCTCATTGGACGACACTTCGGACCCGAAATTGAGCGCGTGCCCGCCCTCCTTGAACAGCCGTTCGACGGCGGTGCGCGTGCCCGACCCGCGCTCGCGCACCAGCAGGTTGGCGCCCACCACATCGGCCAGGGTCAGCTTCCTCTTTTTCATCAAAGGATGGTCGGCGGCGGCCACGAAGCCCATCGGATGGCGCGCGAAGCGGGCCGCGTTGGTGCGCAGTTCGCGCGGCGGCGTGCCCATGATGGCCACGTCGATCTCTTGGCGCGCCAGCATGTTGACGATTTCAACCCGGTTGCCCACCTGGAGTTTCAGGCGCACGTCGGGCCGCTCCAGGGTGAACGGCACCAGCAGCGGCGGCAGCAAATGCTCGGCCGTGGTGACCGCGCCGATGCGCAGGGTGCCGCTGGTGACGCCCTGCAGCGCCGACAGCTCGTCGCCGGCATGCTCCCACAGGCGCAGGATGCGTTCGGCGAAATCGACCAGCACTTCGCCGGCGGCGGTCAGCTGGATACCGCGCCCGTCCTTGCGCACCAGCGCCACGCCGGTAATGCTTTCCAAGGTGCGCAGTTGCAGCGATACCGCCGGCTGCGTCACATGCATGGCCTCCGCCGCCTTCGACACGCTCTCGTGGCGGGCCACGAGCACCAGCGACTGGAGCTGGCGAAAGCTGGCGTGATACATAAGCTATTCCCTATCGATTGGTGGATGACGCGATCAAACTGCAACGGCCACGCCATGATAGACCAGTCGGCGCAACCTGGTTCAGAATGCGTAATTGACCGTCACCGCCAGCACCGGCGCCGTCTTGCGCTTGACGATCGGGCTGTCCGCGGCGTCGCCCACGACGCCAACCACGCCCGCCATGGTGTTGACCGACCATTCCTTGTTCAGCTTATGGTTCCAGTTGGCGCCCGCGCTCACGCGCGAGAAGCCGGCCTTGGTGTCATAGCGCTTGTAGCCGGAGCTCAGGCTCTGGGCCGCGGTCACGCCGTAAAACGCCTGCATGTTCTTTTTGTCGCTGTAGGTGGCCGACATGTACACGCCCACCTGATCGGCTTCGCTCTTGATCAGGGCCCTCTGCACGCCCAGCTCATAACTGTTGCCGCGCTCGCGGTTCGTCAGCGCCATCATGGCGCGCAGGCCCACGCCGAAGCCGCTATCGAACTCGTACCCGACACCGAACACGCCCAGCGCCGACGATTTGATGTCGCCCATGCCCGCGAGCGCGTCCGATCCTTGCGAGAAGCGGTGATCGCGGTCGCTGCGCCGGCCGGCGAAGCCGAGCGCGCCGCTCAGGGAGACCGGTCCGACCTTGGTCTTGTAGCCGATGCCGCTCACCGTGCTGGCGAAAAAGCCGCTGGCGTGCTGGTAGTCCGCCACCACGATGGGCAGCGCCCGCACCTTGTCGCTGCCGGAATACTCGGGCAGGACGGCCGCGCCCAGGCCTACGGTCATGGTCGATTCGCCCGGTTTGGCGGCAATGCCCATGTCGGCGGCGTGAAGGGCGGGAGCAAGTGTGCTCAGCAAGAAGATGGCGGCGTGGCGAAAACGTAACATGACGGTGTCCTTGAAGTAGTGGTGGGCGGCGTTTGCTTGAGATATTGAAACGACGGGCCGGAGTGTCGCAATGTTTTCAAAGCAGCACCACGGAATCCTCCGGCGTACCGGACGACGGTCTCAAACGTAGCGCCAGGAGATACTTTCAGCCCCTGTCCCTGATACCGCCCGTGCCGCCGGCGCATGCATACGTATAAGGAACGCCTTATGAATATCGGCAAATGTCTGATTTTTCTTTTGTTGCGTGCGCCTCTATATTGACATCCGGTCAACGCCCTTTCACATCGCGACACCTACAGGAGGAGACACCATGGAAACCATCGTCATCGTCGGCGGCGGCGCCGGAGGACTGGAACTGGCCACCCGGCTCGGTAACAGCGCCGGCAAGGCAGGCCGCGCAAGAGTCGTTCTGGTCGACCGCTGGCCCACCCATTTCTGGAAGCCCCTGCTGCACACGGTCGCCTCGGGCAAGCACGATCCCCAGGTGATGGCAATCGACTATGCAGCGCAGGCGTCCGAACACGGCTTCGAGTTCGCACGCGGCGAAGTGCTTTGTGTGGACCGTGAAGCGCGGCGCGTGTCGCTGGCGCCGTGGATCGCCGACGACGGCGCCGAAGTACTGCCAGCGCGTTCGGTCGGCTACGACAAGCTGGTGCTGGCGCTCGGGTCGGTCACCAATTTTTTCGGCGTGCCCGGCGCCGAGCAGCACGTGCTGACCCTGGACGACGTGGTGCAGGCCGAAACGTTCCGCCAGCGCTTCGTGGACGGCTGCATTCAGGCCAGCGCGCGCCAGGCCGCCGGCGGCCAGCACAATCCCGGCATCGACATCGTGATCGTCGGCGGCGGCGCCACCGGCGTGGAGCTGGCGGCCGAATTGAGCCATAGCGCGCGCACCCTGGCCAAATACAATGTGCACGCGCTCGACCCGGTGCGCCATGTGCGCATCCGCATCCTGGAGCGCGGTTCGCTGCTGCTGCCACACCTGCATCCACGCCAGTCCAAACGCGCCGCGCGCCACCTGCGCGCGCTCGGCATCAAGGTGCTGACCGACACCGCCGTGGCGCGCGTCGATGCCGGCGCGGTGCTCGATACGGAGGGCTGCATCTATCCCTCGGCCATCACCCTGTGGGCTGCGGGGGTGGAAGCGCCGCCGCTGTGCGCTACCCTGGGCTTGACCACCAACGCCCTGCGCCAGATCGCGGTGGCGCCCTCGCTGCAGGCGCTCGACGATCCGGACGTGTACGCGATCGGCGACTGCGCCAATTTCGTGTGCCCGGTCATGGGCAAGGTACCGCCGCGCGCGCAGGCCGCGCACCAGCAGGCCATGTACCTGGCGCAGGTGCTGGGGCAGGCGTCGCCCCTCAAGGGGCCGTTTGCCTACCGCGATTACGGCTCGCTGGTGTCGCTCGGCCCACTGGCGGCGGTCGGAGTGCTCACGCGCACGGCGGGCGGACGCAAATACGCCGTAGGCGGCCCGCTGGCCAGGGTGCTGTATGCGCTGATGTACCGCAAGCACCAGATGGCACTGCACGGGGTGGTGAGGATGTCGGCGCAGACGGTGGCGGACTGGATCCGCAAAAAGCTGTCGCCGGCGGTCAAGCTGCATTAGGGCGCGCGTGGCGATTGCGGGCCTGCGTCGCCTGGGTTTATAGTCAGGCCTGGTGTTCAAGATCATTGACATGCACGGACCAAGGAGATCGCCATGCCGCATCTGCCACCCCTCGGCCTGCCCGCGCGCAGGCGCCTCGCCGGCGCGCTCTGCGCCCTCTTCGCTACCGCTACAGCCCACGCGGGCGGCTGGGAGACCGTTTCGGCGTCGCGCACCTACAACACCATTCCGGTGGATAGCGACGATACCGTCAACCCCCTGCGCGGCTACCACCGCTGGCAAAACCAGGAACTGGTGCCGCAGGCGGCGCCCGCCCTCGACGCCTTCCGCCGCTACCACTGGCGCGACCTGGAAAGCGTGCAAGGCCAGTACACCTTCGGCGCGATCCTGGCCGATCTGAAAGCGGCGCGCGACCAGGGCCGCAAATACGCCTTCCGCCTGCGCATGATGGCCGGCTATGACGACGGCCAGCTGTACGCCCCGGCCTACCTGGCCGGCAACGCATCCTGCCTGCACGGCTGCGGCTTCTGGGCCGATTCCGGCGCCGCTTCCGGTAAGACCTGGGTCCCCGACTGGAACGATCCTTTCGTGCTGGCGCGTTCGCGCGCGCTGCTGCAAGCGCTGGCGCAAGCGATCGCCGCCTCCGGCAACGGCGCCAGCATCGCCTGGATCGATGTCGGCTTGTACGGCCAGTACGGCGAATGGGCGATGCGCAAGAGCGTCTACGCCAACCGTCCGGCCGGCATCGAGGAAGCCGGCACGGACACCCGGCGCGCGATCGCGCAGATGCATTTCGAGGCCTTCCCCGACCAGCAATTCGTCATGTTCATCCCGTACGCGAACCGCGACGCGCTGCACTACGCCCTGCTGGAACAGGCCATCACCAGCAAACCGGTGGGCCTGCGCGCCGATTGCCTGGCCCAGGCGGGCTACTTCAGGCAGTGGACCGACCACCCGGACGACTGGCGCCAGTTCGCCGACCAATGGCGCAAGGCGCCCTTCGTCGCCGAATTCTGCCCGTTCGACAGCGGCCAGGCCGGCCCGGCGACGGCGCGCGCCCAGGCCAGCGAATTTCACATCTCTTCGGTGGGCAACGCCAATTTCGCCCTGCCCAAGCCGGATAATCAGCGCTGGCTCTCGCTCAGCGAGCCGGAACGGCACGACATGCTAATGCTGGGCCGCGAAGCGGGCTACCGCTATGGCGTCGACAGCACCTGGGTGAGCCTCACGGCCGATGGCCAGCTGACCCTCGCGGCCACCTTCCGCAACAGCGGCAACGCGCCCACTTACGAGCCGTGGAAGGTCAGACTGGAGATCGTCGACGCCGGCGGCGTGGCACGCTGGTCGGCTAGCGTGCCGGTGGACTTGAACAGCCTGGCGGGCGGCGCCGTCACCACGTCGGTGCAGTCGAGCTGGCGGGTGCCGGCGCTGGCGGCCGGCAGCTATGGCCTGCGCCTGGTCGCGCGCGACACCAGCTCGGCCGATGGCCAGCAGCGCCGCCCGCTGGCATGGGTGTCGGGTGAACGCGACGCCGACGGCGGCCTGACCTTGCTCAACTTGCGCAGCCGATAAAATGTGGCGGCCCCATGGTAGCATCGGTTTCGGGCGACAACTTGCGAGGGCAATGATGAAAAAGAACATGATTGGGCCATTGGCCGCACTGCTGGCGGGGGCGCTGCTGTCGGGCTGCGACACGATGACGCCGGACGAGTGCAGATCCGCGAACTGGAACGATATCGGCCTGCGCGACGGCAGCGCCGGAAAACCCATGTACCTGCTTGAAGAACGCGCCAAGGCGTGCTCCAAGGCCGGCACCACGGTCGATTCGGCCAGCTACATCGCCGGCCGGGAACGGGGCTTGCGCAGCTTTTGCCGGCTGGAGAATGCCGCCCCGCTCGGCCTGAACGGCACCGCCTACGCGGGAGTCTGTCCGGCGCCGATCGACTTCGAGTTCCGCCGCCGCCATCAAGCCGGATTCGCCGTGTACACCTTGCGCAGCGAGATCAGCGGGCTCGATAACCGTAGCGAGCGTTTGCAACGCAAGCTGCGCGAAGCCGACAATGACGAATCGAAGCAACTGGCGGCCACCGACAAGGACGATGAGCGCAAGCGCATTCGCCGCGAGTTCGATGAGCGCCGCCGCAATCTGCGCAACGAATTGCGCGATATCGACCGCTCGGTGCAAAGCGCCCGCGACGCCCTGCGCTCGGCCGAATACACGCTCGACACCCTGCGCTGAGCATCGCTCCACGCGCCGCCGGGCCCGCAATCCGGCCGGCGCGCCGCAGTTCGCGCCGCCCCGCTGCATTTGGCGCCGTTTTCCCGCATCTCGTCGCATGTCCCCCTGGCCCCGGTTGCTTGTCGATAAAGTCACCTCATCGACACCACAAACCAACCGGAGAACACCATGCACCACCTGCTCGCCATCGCCTTCTGCAGCGCCGCCCTGCTGACAGCCTCCCTGGCCGGCGCCGCCGACCTCACCATCCGCATCGACGACGTGCGCAGCGACGACGGCACGGTCATGCTGGCCCTGTACAACTCGGCCGGCGGCTTCCTCAAGCACGCCATGGGCAGCGCCGACGCAAAAGCCGCCAAGGGCAGCACCACCATCGTCGTCAAGGATCTGCCGGCCGGCCCCTACGCCTTCGCCATCTACCACGATGCCAACGGCAATGGCAAAATGGATGCCAATATGATGGGCATGCCGACCGAGGACTACGCATTCAGTAACAACGCCCTCGGTAAAATGGGGCCGCCCAAATTCGACGACGCCATGTTCACCCTTCCAGCGACTGGCCTGAACGCCACCGTCAGCCTGAAACACTAAGCCGGAGACCGCCATGCAACGCCGTACCTTCCTCACTTGCGCCGCCAGCCTGGCCGCCCTCGGCCTCGTTCCCGGCAGCGCCATGGCCGATGCCGCCACCTTCGGCCGCTTCCACGCGGCGCTCGAACGCGATCCCACCCTGGCGGTGTACGCCAACACGGTCGGCCAGCAGGCCGGCGCGGCGCGCATCACGGGGCGCATCCCGTCGGACCTGAACGGCGTCTTCTTCCGCAACGGACCCGGACGTTTTGAACTGGGCGGCGAACGCCATCACCACTGGTTCGACGGCGACGGTTTCGCCCAGCGCTGGCAGGTCGGCGGCGGAAAAGTAAGCCACATCGGCAAATTCGTCGACACCGAACGCTACACCGAAGAAAACGCCGCCGGCCAGTTCCTCTACCCGTCCTTCGGCACGTACGTCGGCCGGCGCGGCGTCAAGACCAACGACACCATGAACGCGGCCAATACCAACCTGCTGCCCTTCAACGGCCGCCTGTACGCCCTGTGGGAAGGCGGCTCGGCCACCGAGGTCGATGCGCGGACCCTGGCCACGGTCGGCATCAAGACCTGGAACGAGGACATGAAATCGATGCCGTTTTCGGCCCACCCCAAGATCGAGCCAAACGGCGGCATGTGGAATTTCGGCGTCCTGCCCGGGGGCGACAGCCTGGCCCTGTACCGCATCGGCGCCGATGGCCAGGTGCAGAGGACGGCCATGGTCAAGGTGACCCAACTGGGCATGGTGCACGACTTCGCGGTCAGCGAGAAGCACCTGATCTTCCTCATTCCGCCGTATGACGTGATCAAGGCCGACGACCAGAGCTTCGCCGAACAGCACCACTGGGCCGGCAGCGGCGCCAATGCGCGGCCGTTGCGGGTGGTGGTGGTGTCCAAGGAGAGCATGGAAATCCGCCAGGTTTTCGAGCTGCCGCCGCATATGGTTTTCCACTTCGGCAATGCCTTCGACGACGGCGCCACCACCCGCTTCGACGTGGTGCTGCACGAGGGCGATGCGCTGGCCCAGGTCGGCCGCGTGATGCGCGGCGAGCGCCAGAAAAATTCGTCCGCGCGCGGCTTCGCGGCCCAGGTCACGCTCGATTACGCGAGCGGCCAGGCCACCACCGCGCGCCTGTTCGGCGCCAGCGAATTCCCGCGCGTGATGCCGCAGGTGGTATCGCGGCGCCACCGCCAGCTTGCGCTATTGAGCAGTTCGTCCCGCAATGCCGATATCTTCCTCGACACCGTCAACCTGGTCGCCACCGACACCGGCAAGGCCGACAGCTACCGCTTCGATACGGGCTGGCAGGTGGAAGAACACGTGCTGGTCCCGCGCGCCAACGCCCGCTCGGAAACCGACGGCTACCTGGTCGGCGTGGCGCAGGACACCAAACGCGGGCACACCGTGATGACGGTCTTCGACGCCGCCCATGTCAAGGCCGGCCCGCTGGCGCTGGCGCGCCTGCCCTACCGCGCGCCGCACTGCTTCCACGGTAATTTTCTGGCGGCTTGATGAACGCGATTCCACCACCGTCGCACACCTCGTCGCACCCGCTCGACATGATCCCGCTGTTCCGGCGCTGGCGCGGTTCGGCGTGGCGCGACGTGCTCTATACCGGTATCTGGAACCTGCTGATCGCCCTGTTCCTGGCGGCGGCGAACATGCTGTTCAGCGGCGACAGCCGCGGCTTCCCCGCTTTTTTCGGGCCGACCCTGGTGATCTCGAACGTGATCGGCTACCTGATTCACGCGGTTTTGAGCGGCGGCGACTGGCTGCTGCGCGGCTGGCCGTCGCGCCTCACCGGACTGCCGCGCATGCTGTACTTCCTCACCACGGTCTCGCTGTGCGTGGTGGCGGGCCTCCTCCTTGGGAACGCGCTGCTCAGGGGCGTCAATCCGATGCGCTACCTGAGCGGCGCAGCGAGCCTGGCGCCGCTGCTGCCGTTTGCCCTGTTCGCGGCCCTGATCATGGCCATCGTGCTGGTCAGCGGCGAGCGCCGCATCGCCACCGAGACCCTGGCCGCGCGCCAGGGCGAGCAGATCGCCAGCGCCGCCCAGCAGCTGGCCGAAGCCCGCCTGCGCGCGCTGCAAGCCCAGATCGAGCCGCATTTTTTGTACAACACCTTGGCCAATGTGGTGGGCCTGATCGACACCGATCCCGCCCAGGCGCGTCACATGCTGGAACGCTTCATCGACTACCTGCGCGCCAGCCTGGCCGCCAGCCGCGCCGACCAGGCCACCCTGGGCGCGGAACTCGACCTGGTGGCCGCCTACCTCGACGTGCTGGCGGTGCGCATGGGCGCGCGCCTGTCGTACCGCATCGAAGCCGACGGCTGCCGCGACATCGCCATGCCGCCCATGCTGCTGCAGCCGGTCGTTGAAAACGCCGTCTCGCACGGGCTCGAACCGAAGGTCGAGGGCGGCCAGATCGTCATCCGCGCGGCCTTCCGCGACGCTCAGCTGTGCATCGAAGTGAGCGACACCGGCGCGGGACTGGGCAATGCCCCACCCAAACCGGGCGGCGGGGTCGGGCTGTCCAACCTGCGTTCGCGCCTGCGCAGTGTTTATGGTCCCGGAGCTCAGGTACAATTGCTCGAAAATGAACCGTGCGGGATTACCGTGCGACTGCTGCTGCCCTTGAAAGACACACTGCCATCGACCATCCACGCGCCCTCCTAGCGGACGACGAACCGCACCTGCTCGACTACCTGCAAACGCAGCTGGCCGCCGCGTGGCCGCAGCTGCGCATCGTCGGCAAGGCCGGCAATGGCATCGAAGCGCTACGCCTGATCGACGAACTGGCGCCGGACGTGGTCTTCCTCGATATCCAGATGCCCGGCCTGAACGGCCTCGCGCTGGCCGAGCGCCTGGCGACGGACGGCAAGGCGCCGCACATCGTCTTCGTCACCGCCCACCACGAGTACGCGGTCGACGCTTTCGAGCATGCGGCGCTCGACTACCTGCTCAAGCCGACCACGCCGGAACGGCTGGCCAAGACGGTCGCCAAGCTCCAGCTGGCGCTGCGCGCGGCGGCGAGCGCGCCGGCGGTGCCACCCGAGGCCCTGCGCGCGCTGCTGCAGCAGCTGGCCGCGCCGCTGCCCGCCGCGCCGGCGGCCGCGCCGCTGCAATGGATACGCGCCGCCCATGGCGACGAGACGCGCCTGATCGCCATCGATGAAGTGATTTACTTCCAGAGCAACGACAAATACACCAGCGTGTTCTTGCAGGAAGGCGAATGCCTGATCCGCACGCCGCTCAGCAAACTGCGCGAGCAGCTCGACGAGGCGCGTTTCTGGCAGATTCACCGCAGCGTGATCGTCGCCGCCAAGTCGGTGGCCGGCACCCACACCGATTTTCGCGGCCGCCTCGTGGTCAAGCTCAAGGAGCGGCGCGAGCAGCTGACCGTCAGCCGCAATTACGCCGAGCAGTTCAAGCAGATGTAGGGCTGCGATGGCTCAGCGAGCACGCTCGGCGAAGACTTCCCTGGCCGCGAACAGGCCGTTGAGCGCCGCCGGAAAGCCGGCGTACAGGGCCATCTGCATCATCACTTCCACGATCTCTTCGCGGGTGCAGCCGACATTGAGCGCGCCGTGGAGATGCACGCGCAGCTGCGGCGCCGCCGTGCCGAGCGCGCACAGGGCGGCGATCGTGGCGATCTCGCGCGAGCGCAAATCCAGCCCCGGACGCGAATAGATATCGCCAAAGCCGAATTCAATCAGCAGCCGGCCGAAATCGGGCGCAATGCCGGCCAGGCTGGCGATCACTCTTTCGCCCTGTTCGCCATCGATTTCCTTCAGCTTGGCCCAGCCGCGCGTGTAACGGTCTTGCTCCATCGTGTTCTCCTTTGGGGTGGTTGATGGAGCCACTGTAGGGCCGCGCGGCACGGCGGTCCAATACCGTTTCCGTGATACCTTTTGGGTATTGTTTATCTGGAAAATCCCATGGACGCCGCTACCCTGACCCTGTTTGTTCCCGCCTGCTTTGCGCTGAATATGGCGCCCGGCCCCAACAACCTGCTCTCGCTGAGCAACGCGACGCGCTACGGCTTTGGCCGCTCATGCGCCGCGGGATTGGGCAGGCTGGTGGCATTCGCGGGCATGCTGTGCCTCGCCTCCGCCGGCCTGGCGGTCATCCTGCACACGTCCGAACTGCTGTTTTACGCAATCAAAATCGTCGGCGCGGCCTATCTGTTTTACCTGGCTGTACAACTGTGGCGTGCGCCGGCGACAACGCAGGAAGCCGCGCCGCCCCCAGCGGCCGGATTGTTCGCCCTTGCGCGCCAGGAGTTCCTGGTCGCCGCCGGCAACCCCAAGGCAATCCTGATCTTCACCGCCTTCCTGCCGCAGTTCGTCAGCCCCGCCGAAGCAACCGCACCGCAGTTCGCCGTGCTGGGCATCCTGTTCCTGACGCTCGAACTGGTGGCGATTGCCGCCTACGCATACATGGGCGTGCATCTGCGCCGCTGGTTTGCCCGGCCGCGCGGGCAGCGGCTTTTCAACCGTGGCTGCGCCGTGCTGCTGGCGGGGGCCGGGGCTGGTCTGCTGGCGGCGCGGCGCGCCTGAGTCAATGCCGCGCGCCGCTTGCCGGAACGCTGCGCTGACATCGAGGATGCAGCGCTGCCCGAACCGGCCGTTCAGTCGGTGCCGACGACCGGTATGCCCAAAAATCTCTGCAAGTCCACCACGCGCGGGCCGACCTGTTCGATCGCTTCGGCCAGGCGTGCGCGGGTAACGCCGAACTGCGCGGCCCAATAGGCCAGCTCCGCCTCCACATTGACGTTGATGCGGTCGTAGTCCTGCGGATTCGGTTCGAGGGGATTGTCGGACATGGTGTGCTCCGGTGCGGCGCGGCATGCGCCCAAGCCCCGCAGCTTGTCATGGCTGCGCTGCGGTCAGTACAAGCGCAGCGGCTGGCCGTCGATCGTGACGACCGGCGCGGCCGGGGTACCGCCCAGGACCGCAACGTTGCCTTTGCAACCGATGTCGAGCAGCACGATGAATTCGGCGCTGGAGGTCAGCGCCAGGCTCTTGAACGCGGCGTGGAACTGTTTCGGCCCGACTGCAATCGGCGGCGCAGGGAAGGTCTCGAAGTTGGAGCCGGTCAGGGAGAGCAGGCACAGCTTGCTGCGATCGCCCGTGATCCGCACCTTCCCGTTGCCGTCGATGAGCATCTCTTTGAGCGAATGCATATTCCATTCGAAGATGCGCGGCACGGGCGAACTGAGCTTGTCGCGCACGACCACCACGTTTTTCTCGCGCAGGTACCACACCTGGCGCACAGCGACGCTCAGCGCGCCCTTGTAGGCGGCGGTGGCGGTACCGGTCACGGTGTCGAGCGTGGGCGAGGTGCCGAAGTTGGAAATGGCGCCATTCCAGCCGAGCGACGCCACTTCGTCGCCGATGCCCAGTTCCTGGCCGATCCCGCCGTCGTAGGTGATCGCATTATGCGCCCGGGTCTGGCGATACCAGGCTTTGGCCTGCTCCGAACCATAGTAGTCCGCCTTGCCCGCCTCCACCAGCAACTGCCCGCCGCCGCTGTTGATCACCAGGCTGTTCTGGTCGGCATGGCCATGGTTGTACGATCCGTAAGGGCTCGACTTGAAATACACCGAGGCCAGCTTATCCGCCGGGTCCGTGATCTTGCTGTGCATGGCGACCCAGCCGATGCTCGGATATTGCGCGGCATCGGCCGGCGCGGCCGGTGTGACCCCAGCGCCCTCGATGACCGGTGCGTGCAAGCCGAACAGCGCATTTTCCTTGCCGGCCAGGCTATTTGCATACCACAGGGACACTGGCGACTGCACGCTCTTGCCGTAGGAAATCGAGCGCTGGGTGACCGGCACGACATCATGTTCGTCGCCGAACACATGGGTTGGCGAACCTGGCTGGTCGAAGTGGGCCATGAACTGGGCGAATTTGATGGCCCACGGCTTGCGGAACAGGTTCACGCCGGTGGCGGCGGCGATGGGCTGCCACAGCTGGCCGTAAATCTCTTCGGAATATTCGGCATACGCGGTGCCGTTGGCGAAACCGCCATCGTCGCCGCCCCATGGCGAGAGCGAGTTGGCGTAGCCGCGCAAGCTGAAATCGAACCAAGTCCCGGCATCGGGGACGCGGTCCAGCCCCAAGGTGGCGATGGTGGCGAGCATGCCATAGTTGGTGCCGCCGTGCGAGTCGAAGGGGTACTGGTCGATCTTGCCGTTGCTGCCCAAAATGCTGTCGTAGATGGCTTTGCCGCGCCGCTGCACCGCATCGAGCCAGACCTTGCGGTATTTTTCCTCGACGGCCGGCCCGAGCAGGTCGATCGCCTTGATCAGCGACAGCGCAATGACGCGCGTGGCCTGGTCCTGTTCCCGGTAACTGGTGGGGCCGTCGGGATGGAGGGCGGCCAGCTGGTTGCCGCGCCGGATGGCTTCTTGCAGGTTGAGGTCGATGATGTCGGGCTTGTCGGTGGCGTGCAGGCGCCACAGCAGTGCCGCCGATTCCAGCTGGCGGGCCAGCGGCGTGATGGTATTGCGGATAACGCCGGCCTGGGCGATGTACGCTTTCGTGTCCACGTTGATGGAACGCAGCGGCCAGTTCGCGTCCGCCGGCACGGGCAGGTTTGTCGTGTTCCTTGTCACTTCCTCTTACAGCCGGACGCGCAGCTTCATGCGCTCTTCCGACAGCTGGGCGTTGGGATTGGCGAGCAGCTCGGGCGGCAGGGAGCGCACCGCGCCGCGTGCGCTGATGAATTTCTTGAGGTCGGTTTCGGAAGGCACAACGAACGGCAACGATCGGCTCGCGTCGATCCTGAACTTGCGCGCATCGGTCCATTCCGTGTGTTCAAGGGCGCGCACGCGCCAGGTGTAGCTGCCCGGGGCGAAGGTTTTTCCGGCAGCAGTCAGTTGCGGCTGACCTGGAAGCGCTGCGTCGCACCGTCCGGCCCCGTGACTTCCACCTCGTAGCCGGAGGCGGGTTGACTGTTGATCGTTTTCTGCGACCAGGCAAACCCCGGCGGATTCTGGCCCTGGACCTGGTCGCCTGCCGGCGCCGGCCGTACCACCGACAAGGCGGTGCTGGCAGCCCAGTCGGCATGCGCGGGGGCGCCGATGAGACCCGCGCAGAACAGCAGGCAGGGCAAAGGACGTACGGAAAATAAGGACATGCATCACTCCATCCAACAGATAAACCGGCAACATTGCGCATGCATCTAATTGCAAAAATAGTCATGTTGAATATTTATTAATTAAAACAGCTCCTCTAGAACCATTGCACGCTTCGCCGGCGCGCACTCGGTTAAGATACTGCTCACCTCATGCAACGACGATAACCATGCCTCGCCCACGCTCGCTACTACTCTGTCTTCTCGCGCTGCTGATGCTGCGGGTCGACAGCAGCGCCAGCGGCCGGCCGCCCGTCCATCCGACACTGGCCGCCCTGCCCGCCGAGCTGGTCTGGGCGTGGGAACGGCCGGAAGACTTGCGCTGGCTGCCCGCCGGGGTTGGCGTGGCCTATGTCGCCTCGACCGTGCTGCTGCGGGGCGAGCAGGCGCTGGCCTACCGGCGCGCGGCGCCGCTGCTGCTGGCGCCCGGCGCGGCGCGGGTGCCGGTGCTGCACGTGGATATGTCGTGGCGCCAGCCGCCGGCGCTGAGCGAGACCCAGAGCCGGCGCGTCGCCGACGAACTGCTGCGCCTGGCCGGACGCGCCAACCGCCAGGTGGTGCAGCTCGACTTCGAGGTGCGCCGCTCGCAGCGCCCCTTCCTGGCACGCACCATCGGCGCCATCCGGGCCCGCCTCGACCCCGCCATCGCGCTGTCAGTCACGGCGCTGGCCTCGTGGTGCCTGGACGATTACTGGCTGCACGATACGGCCGCCGACGAAGTGGTGCCGATGGCCTTTCGCATGGGCGGCGAGCAGCACGCCCTGCGCGCCCGCTTGCTGCAACAGCGCGGTTTTACGCGCGCGCGCTGCGGCGCGGCCATCGGCTTTTCCACCGACGAACCCATGATCGCGGTCAGTGAAGCCCGCCACTATTATTTTTCGCCGCAAGCCTGGAGCGCCGCCCGCTGGCAAGCAGTGCGCAGCGCCCCCCGTTCATCCATTCCAACGAGACCATAAACCATGCGCCTGACCCGCACCTGTTCCCTGCTCGCTTCCGCCCTCCTGTGGATGGCGGCCCTGCCCGCCTCCGCCAGCGGCGGCGACGGTTACCAGACCAACCGCTTCGCCTCCGAATTCCAGCCCGCCAACGCCGAGCTGTTCGCCTCCGGCAATCTGGGCGTGCTGCCGGGCAGTTACTGGCGCGTGTATCACTACCTGGCCTACCAGGCCGCGCGCGGACGCCCGCTGAACAAGGAACAGGTGGCGGCGCTGGACCTCAATACCTGGCATGTGGGCAGCGCCAGCGAATGGGCCGGGGTGGATCCGGAGAAAAACAGCGCGGACACCTGGCTGGCCGCGCGCGCGCCGTACGCGGCGCAGGCGGGGCTGGCGGCCGCTATCCGGATCGACGCCAGCGCCGACACCGGCGACAGCGAGAGCTATCTGAATTGCCATTCCGATGCGTTCAGGCAGGCCGGCGCCACCATGAGCGCCCGCGCGCGCCTCGGTGCGGGCGCCAAGCCCGATGCCTGGTTCAAGCTATGGCTGCAGGGACAGGACGCGGTGTTCGCGAACTGCGAAGAACCGCCACACAAGTTCGGCGAACCGCTGCCGAAACGCGTGGTCAAGCTGCCACCGCCACTGCCGGCCAACGCCCCCGACTGGCTCAGGGACGACCACGCCTACCAGACGGCCGCCGCCAATTTCTATGCGCGCAATTTCGATCTGGCGCGTACGCAATTCCAGGCCATCGGGCGCCAGCCCAAGTCAGCGTGGCAGGCGCTGGCGCCCTACCTGGCCGCGCGCACCTTGATACGCAAGGCCATGCTCGACTATCCGCTGCGCGAAAAGCAGCCGGCCGCGCGCGAGCGAATCGAGGCGCTGGCGCAGGCCAGGCAGGAGCTCGATGCACTGGCCAAGACTTCCGCCCCTGCGCGGCACATGGCAACCCTGGTCGAGGCGCGCATGAACCCGGCCGAACGCCTGGCCGCGCTGGCGCGTGCGCTCGACAAGGAACCGTTCGGTCCGGATACCCCGCGCATGCTGCACGACTATCTGGTGTTGATGGACAAGATGATGGATGCGCAGCCGGACAGCGCCCGCGCGGCCAAGGAAGCGATGACGGTCTGGATCGCCAGCATGCAGGCCGGGCTCGGGGCCGGCGACGTGCCGGGGGACCCGGGCCAGCAAGCGCGGCGCGCGGACGCCATCGAGATCCTGCGCAAGAGCTGGCTCAAGCAGGGAGATTCGCTCTGGCTGGCGCCGCTGCTCGCCATGGCCCACGCCAACGAATTGACGGCGACCGAGCGCAAGGCAGCCGCCGCCGTAGCGGCCACGCATCCGCTGTACCAGACGCTGCAATACCACCTGGCGCGCCTGGCCCTGCTCGAACAGCAGGCCGAGCGGGCCGACAAGGAGATCGACCGCCTGCTGTCGGCCTACGGCAAGCAGATGTCGGTGGCCACCACCAACCGTTTTCTCGCGCTCAAGATGGTGTCGGCCGGCACGGTGGACGACTTCCTCAAGGCCGCGCCGCGCCGTCCCGATCCGGTCGAGCGAGGCGCGGCCATCGACGCGCAGGCCAAGGCCGACGCCACCGAGACCGACGAGGACTTCGGCATCGCCATCTCGCGCCATCTGCCGATGGCCGAACTGAAGATACTGCTCAAGCATCCGCTGCTGCCGCCGGGGTGGAAATCGATGCTGCAGGAAACCGTGTTCACGCGCGCGCTCATCTTCAACGACGAAGAAACCGCGCTCGGGCTGCTCGATGCGGTGGCCAGGACGCGCAAGAGCACCGCGCATTTGTACGCGCGCTACCGCAAGGCGGCGAGCGGCGCCGAACGCAAGCTTGCCGGTGCGCTGATTCTGGTGAATACGCCGGAACTGCAGCCGGCGGTGGTCGACAAGAACGACAAGGCAAGGGTCTGGGGCTGCTCCGGCGCGGAGGGCCAGCCGCCGGCGATGGCGCATTTGGTGATGCCGGCGCCGCGTTTTCTCAGTGCGCAGCTGACGGCGCAAGCGCTCAAGGAGCAGGAAACCCTGCTGCGCCTGCCCCTGCGCACCGAGTTCCTGGCGCCCACCCTGCTGGAATGGGCGCGCACCAAGCCGGCGGACGAGGAGGCGCCGAAAGCGCTGCACTTCCTGGTAGGGTCGACCCGCATGGAGTGCCCGTACGGCCGCGCCGAGCCCGAGGAGAAGCAGTTGCGCGCCCGCTATTCGCGCGAGGCGTATGAAGTGGCGCACAAGCTGTATCCGGCGAGTAAATGGACCAAGGCGACCAAGTACTACTATTGAGGCGACCTGGTCGGGACGGGTCAGGAGGTGAAGTCGCCGCCGGCAGTGGTGAAGTGGATGTTGGCGTCATTAGTGAAGCGCACAAAGATGGAAACGCCGATGCCCCAGAATACTTCGCCGCCGCCACCGGCCCAGCTGTTCTTGGCGTCGATGCCGCTGCCGTGGGCGCCGGTGTTGGACAGGCCGTCATAGCGCCGCACGTTGTTCGGGCCATCCCAGATATGCGCCGATTCCACGCGTGCGCCAGCGTCGGCGTTGTAGAGCACGAAAACACGTTCGAGGCGCACCCGTTTGCCGTCGGTGATCACAGGCGAGGGAATGGCGAAGTGAAACCAGTTGCCCTGTCCCCCGATGCCCCGGAAGATGGCGCCATAGCCGACGCGCAGGCCGGTGACGTCGGTCCAGGGAATGCCGTTGACCAGACGTAAACGCGTGTTGCCGGGAATTTCGACCTGGGCGACGTAGCCAGGTACCCACATTGCTTGCAGTGCCATTTCGTTCTCCTCGTACTCGTTCAAAGTGGAGGCAGGAACGCGCGGCGGCGTCACCTGGACCTGGTTTGAGCGTACGGGACAACGCATGCGGATCGTTTGGCCGGCATCAGCAAGCCGCCTGCGCCCGGACAGCACCGCCGTGGTGTGCCGCAGGGCATGCTCATGCGCGGACCGATCTGCCGCAACAACGTGGGATTGGATCGATGTGATTGTCGATGCCGGAGGTGGCGGGCCAGCCGGCGACGGCGCAAGCCGGGCGACGGAGAAAGCCGGGCGGCGCGGCTGAAGCGTGGCCGGCACAGGAGCTATCTGCGCGGCAATGTGCCCGTATCGCGTTCCAGTTCCATCGCGCGCCGCGCATTCAGGTCGGTCACACAAGCAAGCCGGCGGATCTCGTGCGAATTGCCGATGCCGCCGCCAATGAGCGCATCGGCCAAGGCGCACTGCGCCCGGCGGTAGCTCGCGAAGGCCGCGTTCGATTCCCGCAGCCTGGCCCTCGCCACCTTGACATACTTGGCGTTTTCGTCCCATCTGGAAATCGCACCGGACGCCTTGGCCTCGGCTTTTTTCAGCGTCGCTGCGCTGTCCGCGGCCTTTTTGGCCATGCAGTCGCGTATGCCGGCCTGGGAAAATTCGCTGCAGTCCTCGGCCGCATCGAAGGGGCGCGCCGGTTCTGCTGCCAGGGCCTGTACGGCGAGGAGTGCCGATGCGAACAGCGCCGCCCGGGCGATCCTGCGCAGGCCGCAGTGGTCCAACACCGCGTCGCAAGACGAATTTGCAAGCCCTTGCGGCCGATTTCCGGACAAGCCCATTGGTCTCCTTGTGAATGGTCGTTGAAACGCCAACGCACGTAAAAGGATACCACCGCGCATGATATGAATGCCAACAGTGAATATGGATCAGTCGGATCCGGTCCAGGCATCGATCAGCGGCCCGACCACGACGTCCTCAAGCAAAGCTTGATTCTCCAGCCAGGCGCCGACCGACGCACGGTGACACTCGCCTAAGGGAGCGAACCTCACGCCCGAGGAGACAACGCCGTGAAACGCCTCAGTGCCGCCGCCGCCGAACACAAGGCCTTGCCCCTCGATCGCAACGTCGATGAACTCGTCCAGCATTGCATACAGCGCGGGCCGGGCCGGCGCGCCGCGATAACGGGCGTTGACGGCGAAGCTGAACTCCTGAAACTCGCCGACATGCTTTTTCTTCCGTTGGCGCCGGTTCAAGCGGTGCGTTGCGCGGGTCATCGTGTTTTCTCCATTCGTCCTTCATCTGCCATGCGATCAATATTGATATCTTGCAATCCACGCGTCTGTCGCGTATTCCCCACGATAATGTTGTATTTCTGCCTAAAAAAATGCTTAGAGGCACATTGCTCAATCACATCGATCATTGCTCATTGAATAATACGCAAAGACAAGCCATACTTCTTGTCCGCCCGTACCGCAGGCGACTTAATGATTGGAGAGAGCATGTTGATTGTATGGGGTAAGCGTACGTATGGCGCAGTGTACAAGGTCGGTGACACGTCGGTGAAAACCGTCTTTGGACACTTGTGGTATCTGCCTCTGTTCCCGATGAGCAGCCATTATGTCGACGGCAAGACTGGCGCTTCGTTCGAACTCAACGGCATGAATGGCCGCTCGGTACTGTGCGGCTACATGCGCGTCTGGCTCCCGCTGGTGTTCGTGTCCTTCCTGATGAGCTTTCAGGCCGACCACAGCGGCGTCAAGATGTTCTCGGGGCTGGCGATGTTTCTGCTGGCCGCGCTCGTGATCGGTTCCTATGTGTTCGACAAAAAAGTCGTCAGCCCGTCAACCGTCCAGGTGCGCAGTATGATGAAGCGGCATTTCGGCGTGGCCGTCGATCCGTACGAGTGCCTGACCAGCCTGCAGATGGAAATCGATGAGCGGATGCGCGCGCACAGCGCCGGCTCGCTGGACGCTTTCTGGTACAAAAATCTGCTCAACTCGCCTTCCGCCCAGCCGGAAATCGTCGAGCTGGCCGTCCTGCGCGCGCGCTGCGACCAGCACGACAAGCCGCTGCAACAGCTCGCCCTGCGAAAACTGCCTGGCGCGCGTACGGTGGCGTAAATCGCGCGATTCGCTGGCGGCATGTGACCATGCGCCCGTGCCGCCAGCCCCCGCCCTTCACTGCCTGCCTTGTTGACGCAGGTCTAACCCCGTTTTCCTCATCGCTCCGTTTAAAGAACGAGGGCAAGCTATTTGTCCCTCTTGCCGCAGCCTCCAATTCGCCGGACCGCTGCCTTCTTCGATCGACAAACGCAAGGATTGCCATGATGGACCTGAAACCTGTGACGCGCGCCGCCGGCTGCATCACCCTGCTCGCCTTGATGGCGGCATGTTCAAAAAAAGAAGCGATGGTGGCACCGCAGGGAAGCCCTGCCGCCATGATGGCGGCCGATACAGCCGCGGCGCCGGCTGCGGCTGAGTCCGCGGCGCCCGCCGCGCCGGCACCACCGCCACCACCGCCGCCAACGGAGAGTCGACGCGCGGCGAGCAAGCCAAGCCCTGTCCTCCAGGGCAAGGCACTCACCACGGCAAGCGCCGCCCAGCAGATGGCTGGAGGCGCAGGCATGGGCGCCAACACCGATGGCGAGCGCAAGTTCATCCGCTCCGCGAGCGCGCACTTTCGGGTCAAGGACGTGTATGTGGCCGCGCTCGGCATTGAAGACACCGTTGCCGGCCATGGCGGTTTCGTCGTCAAGAACGATATCCGTACCGAAAGCGTGAATACCCAGCGCCATCCGGCCGGCGAGGGCAAGTTGATCGAGCTGAACGAATATACCGTGCAGGGGCATCTGATCGTGCGCGTGCCAAGTTCCAAGACGCAGGAGTTCCTGCGCGCGATTGCCGCTCATGTGGTGTTTTTGGACGAGCGCACCTACGCGGCCCACGACGCGCAATTCGACCTGCTGCGCCAGCAGTTGCAAGCCATGCGCGAGCAGGAAACGCAAAACGAGCTGGGCGACGCCGTCCGGGATGGCGGCAAGCTGGTGCAAAAAACGGACGCGATTGCCATGCGCAACGATGTCAAGGGCGCGCGCGATGCCGCCATTCTCGCGAAGAAGGAATTCGAGGACCAGGTGGCGTTCAGCACCATTGACCTGACCCTGATCCAGCCATCACGCGTGCTGCAAAGCGAGCGGATCGATCTAAACAGCGTGTCGCGCCAGTTCCGTCCCGGCTTCGCCAGCCAGCTGCGCGAGCAGTTGCGCGGCGGCTGGGAAGGTGCGCAGGCATTCTTCCTGGCCTTGGCCGGGCTGTGGCCGCTATTGCTGATCGCCGCTGCAAGCACTCTGGTGCTGCGGCGCGTGCTGCGGCGTCAGAAAAAAACCGTCGCGCCGGAGTAAGGGCTGGCGCAGCGGCAGCGCTGCGGGTCCGTTGGTGCGGGCAGCGCGCCCGATGTCATGCGCCGGACGTTACGCGGGCTCAGGCCACGCTCTGATCGCGCCGCGGCAGGCGCCAGTCCTTGCGGATGAAGTGGCAGGTGTAGCCGGACGGATTGCGCACCAGATAGTCCTGGTGCTCCGGTTCGGCTTCCCAGAACGGCCCTGCCGGCGCCAGCTCGGTGACGACTTTTCCGGGCCACATGCCGGAGGCGTCGACGTCGGCGATGGTGTCGAGCGCGCTCGCCTTCTGCGCGTTGTTGGTGTAGAAAATGGCCGAGCGGTAACTCATGCCGGTATCGTTGCCTTGGCGGTTGACGGTGGAGGGATCATGGATCTGGAAAAAAAATTCCAGCAATTGGCGGTAACTGAGCACGTCAGGATCGAACACGATGTCGATGGCTTCCGCGTGCGTGCCGTGGTTGCGGTAGGTGGCGTTGGGCACGTCGCCGCCCGAGTAACCGACGCGGGTGGACGTGACGCCGGGCATTTTACGAATCAAGTCTTGCATGCCCCAAAAACATCCGCCGGCCAGGATTGCTTGTTCTGATTTCATGTGTGCCTTTCGTTGTCACCGCTGCGCGGCATCGGCAATAGATGGGACGCGAAAGGGTAATTGCAATAGAGCGGCGGAAACGACCGGCCGATCAATCTCCCGATTTGTACAATCAAGGTGCGCATCTTCACTATGCAGCACGAGAGCGAACAATGACACAACAAGAACAAGTCAGCCAGGCACAAGCCGCGCCGGATGCAGGCCCGTTCCAGCGCATGTTCGCTTTACTCCACCGCAGGGCCAGAGGATGCCGGTGACGGATCCAATTCCGGATGGGCGGGGGGCGGCATCTCGCCCATGACAAACATGCCAGGAGCTGGAGGCTTGACCGCCGCGTCGGTGCTATCGATTGAAACGCGCTGCTCATCGCCACCGGTACAGCCGATAGCGGACAACGCGAGCAGCGCCGCGCCGGCAATGCCTGGCAGTTTGCGCCACGCCTGGCGCACCGCGGCGCGCGGGCTGTCGCCGCAATCGCCGCAATCGCCGCTCATCACGGTCCCATCCGGGCGCCTGTAAAAGCGCACGCACAGCTCACCCCTACTGTTTTCCGCCATCAGCGCAGCCGCTTGCGTGGCGGGCATGGCGGACAGGTTGAATACGCTCTTGTTGCAGTCGTTGCAGTGACGTACACGATCATCGCCCTTCATCTTGTCCCATGACGCCGTGCAGGGCGATGCGATCTCGATACGCTGCAGGGTAATCGGCTGGTCGTGCGCGCGGGTTTGTTTCATGATGAAGTCCATTTCTATTCGATAAATCAGGAGGGCCGACTGAACATGTGCATATCGGCTACTTCTTGAACGGCCTTCCCGTGCGCACGGGGTCAAACACGTCCGAATCATTTTCCTGTTGCGGGCATCGCATGGCAGCGGCGCACATGCACTACATGTTTGCTAAAATCGGCTGATTGTTTTTCAAGGTTGCACCGTCAGGCCTCGGGCGAGGCCTATTCACCATCGATGACGAAAGCGAGCGATGACACACATTGAACAGGCAAGCGGTGCGCAAGAGCTGGGCCCATTGATGGCCACCTACGGCAAAAGCCGCTCATTCCTGTTCGTTGGCTGGTTCATGGCGGCGCTGTTCGCCCTGGTCGGGCTCTTTGTGCTGTGGCTGACCACCCGGATTGGGCCGAATTTCCGCTTCGGTGGCGATGTATCGCTGCTGTATGCAGTCGGATTTGGCGCGCTGGCGCTTGGCGCGGCGATTGCGTTCTTTATCTGGCGCCTGGCCGCGTCACAGCCGGTTTTCCAGCTGTTCGACAATGGCATCCGCGCGAGCGGACCGGATGGCGATCATGTCACCCTGTACCGCGATCTGGAAGACCTGTACACCTTCTTTTATGGTGGCATCGGCTATCGCGCCGCGGCGAATGCGCCGTGGACGTTTATCGGCAGCCGCATCCACAAGTTCGGCGAATTGAGCGAGCGTTTGCGCGCCCTTCAGGTGGCGCACCGGGGCGAAGTATTGCACCAGCAGCTACAGGCGGGAAAGCCGGTGACCTTCCGCTATCTTGAGGACAGCGTGGCCCAATCAAAAAGCATGGTCGCTTCGCGCAATATGAACTTCCCCACCTTCGAGATGGCCCTGACCGCGCATCGGTTGCAGATCGGGCAGAAAAGCATCGATATCGGCCGCATCGCCAACATCAACACCAATGTGTGGACCGAGACATCGAGCATCATGGACGTCGATGGCAAGGTGTTTCACAAGGTTCATCCGAGTTCGATCCTGTCGTTTGATCTGCTATGCGCACTGATCGCGCGGCAGCAGCAAGCGATGCGGTAGCAAGCACTCACGCTCCAGGCGGGAGATGCGCCGCCGGTCCGATTAACGGGTACAGATGCCTTTACTGTCCACGAGTACATGCGGCATCGAGTGTCCCGCTTGAGGCTTTCCGATCAGTTGCTGTACCTGAGCATCCTTTTCACACTGCCGCGCGCCCTTGGGGGACGATGCCGTTGGCGCAATGACCGCCGGGGCAGGAGCTGGAGCGCTCGGAGGCAGCGCGCCCATCAGAACCGTCATTGGCGGTTCAGGGTTGACCGTTGCGCCGGCAGTCACTGCCGGTACGGGCTGGCTTTCGCGCGTGGAACAGCCGGCTGCGGACAAGGCGAGCACCGCGGCGCCCGCAATACCGGGCAATCTGCGCCATGGCTGGCGCGCCACGGGGCGCACGCTGTCGCCGCCATCGCTGGACACAACGCTGCCGTCCTGGCGCTTGTCCATCCGCACACACAAATCGCCATCGACGTTGCCCGCGATGAGCGCGGCCGCTTCCGCGGCGGGCATGGCGGAGAGATTGACGACGTTCTTGTTGCAATCCTTGCAGTGACGAACACGATGATCGCCCGTCATGGCGTCCCATGACGCGCTACACGGCAAGGGAATCTCGATACGGTGCAGTTCGATTGGCTGGTGCTGCGCGCGCGGTGGTTTCATGGTGACATCCGTTTCGTTGAATGGGTCAGAGGCCGGGATGGATATCTCCACATCCGTACAGGGTGAAACGGCCGAGCCAGGCAAACGGGGTTCATTTTGTCGAAAGAATTTCCGGCATCGGCGGCAGCACTGGCATGACCGTTGTTCTGAATAATGCGACACGGAAGGCCGCGAGCATGGCGCCCGCTCCGATTATCAGCATTGTCTCCACGCCCGGAGCGCCGCACGGCCAGCTTGCCGACGGCCTTGGCTTACGCGTGGGTGCCGGAATCGGCGCTGCTGCCAAGGTCCCGATTGGCCGGCTGAGCATCCTTGTCGACTTTCTGGCCAGGCAAGGGCTCGCTTGTCGGCGCGGGTTCCACCTCGTCCGGCACGGCTTGCGGCGCTTCCGCTTGTCGACCGGGCGCGTGCGTGCGCGGCGCTTTGCGCCCTGTCGGTGGCTTGGGTACCTCCTCCACGATCATCGCGCCGACCATCAGTTCCATCTCGGGCGCTACCATATCGAGCGCGACGGTAACCACGTTTTCCTTCGGCGCCGTCTCGCCGGTGCTACAAGCGGCCGCGGAGAGGGCCAGGACTGCAGCGCCCACCAAGCGCGGCAGCGAGCGCGCCGGTGGGCGCCCGGACGACTCCGGGACTGCGCCGCAATCGCTGGTCATGACCGTGCCATCCCGGCGGCGGTAAAACTTGACGCACAGCTCGCCCTTCAGATTGCCGGCGACAAGGGCCGCCGCTTCGGATTCGGTCATGGCGGACAGGTCGAACACATTCTTTTTACAATCACCGCAATACCGCACGCGGGCGTCGCCCGCCATCTCGTCCCACGATGACACGCATGGCACGGGAATGCTGAAACGATGCAGTGCAAGCGTGCTGGTAAGCTTCGCGGGGTGTGTCGTGGTCATATTTCTTTCTGTGCAGTGATTGCTTGATCCGACGGTGGAACGTCCGGATCATGATAACAACGCCAAGAAACGCCTTCAGCCCAGTCCGCTGCTACTTTTCGCCCAGCAGAAACTTGTTGCTGATGGCCTTGAAACTGACATCCGCACCCAGGCACTTGAATACCAGCCCTTCACGCTCGGTGCTTGCATTGAGCGCACTCTTGGCTTCCGCGCTGGCCAGCAGCGATGCGACGGTCGCGCCGGCCAGGTTTTGACTGTCCAGCACGGGGCAATGCCGGATGCCGGCACCGTCGAGGAAAGCCATCCGTTCAGCGGGCTTGAGGTAGCGGCCGCTGTCGATATCGTAGACATCGAACACGTGCAGTTGCGGCGCGCCGACGCCGTAGGGATTGCCCTGGACGCCAGGCCCGATCAGCTCGCCTTGCACGGCCAGATTGCGCCCGCTGGCGCGCAGCAGCGCTTCGAGCTTGTGGTCGCGCGCGGCCTTCCAATAGGAATTGCCCTCGGTTTCCAACAAATCCAGATTGCGGCTGCAAACACCAAATTCGCCTTGGAACAGATAAGCGGTCAGGCTGGAGCCGTCGAGCTTTTCGCTCACTTCCCACTCCAGGCCGGCGCCCACCCATTCTTCGAGCTCATCCACGAGGTTCTGGATGCGCTCCTGATTGGTTTTCCGTACAAACGAAGGAAACGGCCCTTTCACGATGCCCTGGAGCTCGGCGGGAACCGGCGGCTCGTACTTTTGAATGCCCAGCGCATCGGTGAGGTCATCGCCATCGTTGGCGCCGTCTGGCGCGGGCAGCAACAGGCCCTGGCTGATCTGTCCGCGCAATTTGATGGTGCGCAGCCGCGCGCCGGCGACGCCATTGAACTCGCGCTTGTCCTTGCACAGGAAAGGCGCGAGCGCTTCGGGCACCCAGGAATCGACTTCCAGATACAGGGCGTTGCCGCCAATCTGACATTCGCCCTTCTTCGAGACGACCTTCCAGCCGTCGACCGTGACGCATTCGATCGCATCCGCGCCCGGAATCGGCGCAATATCGATGACCTTGCGAACGGTTGCTAATTTACGCATGTATTATTCCTGATTGGTTCACTATCATTAACTTGGTCCTGACGCATTTTTTCAGCGACGATTTCTCCGATCTCGGCATGCCCCGCCCAGGCATCTCCACGGCCCGCTCCGCTCCGCTCGCCACTTATCGTGCGCGCCGCTTGGCGCTTTTGTTCGCTTGCTTGACGGGTTGCCGCGGTGCCGCAGCGTTACCCAGCCATTCCACCGGCTTGGCGTCTTTTGCTTGCTGCCCACCTTGTCCGGCAGGCTTCGCGTCGTCGGCAACGTCCCGCATCGTCGGCGGCGGTGCGCCCATCATCACCATCATCGGCGGTGGAGGCACCGTCGGCGCGGGGGCATCAACCGTGGAGACAGGCACAGGGTCGCTCACGGCGCAGCCAGCGGCGGATAAAGCCAGCATGGCCGCACCTGCCATGAAAGGCAGCTTGCGCCACGCCTGGCGGACGGCGGCGCGCGGGCTATCGCCGCAGTCGCTGGTCATGACCGTGCCGTCCTGGCGTTGATAAAACCGCACGCACAGCTTGCCATCATGGTTGTCCGCCAGCAGCGCGGCCGCGTCGGCTTGCGCCATGGCCGAGAGATTGAACACGTTCTTGTTACAGTCCTTGCAATGGCGGACGCGATCGTCGCCTTTCATCTTGTCCCATGACGCCGTGCAGGGAGAAGCGATGTCGATGTGCCGCAGTGCGATCGACTGCTGGTGGACGCTGGATTGCTGCATGTGGAAATCCGTTTCTGATAATTGGAGGGATCCGACTGGAGATAGCGACGTCGGCTACATCATGAAACGGACCCGGCGTGCAAGCGGGGTTAAACGTGGAAAATATGTCGTTTCGCCAGCGGCGGACGAAAAAAAAGCTCCTTGCGGGAGCTTTTTTCCTGATGCTGGCGGAAAGGGTGTCCTTCATACTGAGCGCCGCGCCGCCGGTACCGGGCGAGAATTATGCCCGCACCGGCAAAAATGCCCCCAAAAATGCCCCCAAATTGATAGCATTGAAGCTTCCAGCCCCGGCATCACGATTCCTTTACGAAAATCAATAAAGTTGACATCGCGCCCGAGCACGACAGCAACACCATTTTGACAGGCCGTGACCGGCAAAGTTGCACCTCGATGTCCCACGAAAAACGCGTGTGCTGCCGGCAGCGCAAACAGCGCAGGCCAGAATGCCCACCGCGTCATCCGCATTCAGGGCGCCGGTCACGTTCGACGTCCATCTTCGCTTTGCCCTCACTAGCGACGGCAAGCCTTTTGTCTTCCTCGGTATGGACGCGATCCCGAGCTTGAGCAGACGTAGCAGGTCTGCCTGAAGGATTGGGGATGTCTCGGCAAACCTCAGTCTAGACTTCTGATCAGCGCCCCCTGCCGGTGTCTTATCGTAAAGGGATAGGTTGTCGACTTGCTGCGCAGATACTAGGCAATGCAACGCTGAACAGGCCTGGGCGAGCGCTGTACGCCATTGTTATACACCAGTCTGGCTGCACGATCCCTTGCCCAAGCAGCGCCGTAGATGGCCCGCGCTTCCACGTCCATTTCACACCAACGTCAGCCTCGTGGCTCAATCAGGTCGAACGTTGGTTCCCCACTCTGACCGAGCGACAGATCAGGCGCGGCACACATCGCTCGACACGCCAGTTGGAAGACGCCATCCGCGCCTATCTCAAGATCAATAACGCCGAACCGAAGCCATTCATCTGGACAAAATCCGCCGACGCGATCCTCGCGAGCATTGAGCGATCTTGTCTGCGAACTTCTAACTCACCACACGAGGTGTCGCCAGCGCCATTTGCCTAACACTTCAGGAAAGAGGCGCTGGCTGCTTGAAACGGATATGTCCACTATCGACAGTACACCTCACCCATAATTTCGGGACGATTAAGGACGCAGGGCGCTGGCCAAGTGCGGCTCGCGAAGCGCAAATTGGCTAACCCAGCGGATTAATGACAAAGGCGGGCATCGCGCTGCGCAGCTTCGCGCAGTCCAGGAACGTGTCGGCCGTGGTCAACGCTTCATGGATCGTCACGTCCATGTCCAGGTAACGATAGGTCCCGAGCCGACCCACGAAGGTCACATTTGTCTCGTCCTTGGCCAGGGTAATGTAACGCTCGAGCTGTTCCTTGTCGCGCGCCATGCGGATCGGATAGTAGGGAATGTCATTCTCCTCGCATTGCCGGCTGTATTCCTCATAGCACACCGTGTCTTGATGCTGTTCCCACGGCGAGAAATGCTTGTGCTCGGTGATGCGGGTGTACGCTTCGCCGTTGTCGCAGTAATTGATCACTGCGTTGCCCTGGTAATCGCCTTTCGCGCGGAACATCTTGAAGTCAAGTGTCCGGTATGGCAGCCTGCCTTCGGCATGCCTGAACCAGGCGTCGATCGGTCCGCTGTAGAACACATGCGCGTAATCGGCTTTCAAGGCCGGATCGAAGTGCGCATTCAGATGTACGGAAATGCCGGGCACGTCCAGGATTTTCTCGACCAGTGCGGTATATCCGCCCTCGGGCATGCCTTGATACTTATGGTTGAAATAATTGTCGTCGTAATTAAACCGCACGGGCAGGCGCTTGAGAATGCTGGCCGGGAGTTCGCCAGGGTCGAGTCCCCACTGCTTGATGGTATAGGTCTTGAAAAAGGCTTCATACAGCTCCCGCCCTACGAAGCGCAGCGCCTGCTCTTCGAAGGTGGCGGGATTGTCGATGCTTTTGTCGCCCAGCGATGCCAGGAATTCCTGCGCTTCCGCGGGCCGCAGGGTCTTGCCGAAGAACTGATTAATGGTCAATAAATTGATCGGCAGCGTGAACACCTGTCCTTTGGTGATCGCCTTGACCCGGTTGACGAAGGGCTTGAAGGTGCTGAACCGGTTGACGAATTCCCACGCTCTTTCATTATCCGTATGGAAGATATGCGGCCCGTACACATGTACCATGACGCCGGTCTCGGCATCACGCTCGGAATGACAGTTTCCCGCAACATGGGGACGCGTATCGAAGACCTCGACGCTGTAGCCCGCATGGGCCAGTTGGTTGGCGATCACGGCGCCCGAGAATCCGGCGCCGACAATGGCGATTTTATTTTTCATATAGGTATCCGAGCAAGCGGCATCTGGAAGTTGATAAATAGTTCACGCTGACCTGCAAAGTCGTGGGCGGCACACGACGTACCTCCGCACTTACTTTGCGCACGTACTTTGCGTTAATAGGCAGCAGTCGCCGGTCTTGGTACCGCTGCCACGGATGAGAAGAGAAGCGGAAACGCCACCGGTGAGCGCAAGCGGCCGGCGCGCCGGCTCCATGGAGGCGGCGGCCGCAAGACCCCATGCGCCCCCAGTCCGCTTTCTATTTGGCGCTGGCAGTGCTCAAGACCTCGGCCTCGGCCCGCTTGGCCATGATGGCGTCCAGTGCCATCGTCGGCTTCTTGAGCGCCGCAGCGCACGCCGACGGACGCAACCCGCGCAGATGCGCCGGGATCGCAGTTTCGCGAGCCAAGGCATCGTTGGCCGTCTGCTGCGCCTGCATCAACTGGTGCATGCTGTCGGCAGTGGCGTCCCAGGACGTCGCTTGCACGACATCACGCATGGCATCGATCATTGTTTGCTTTGCTTCCGGCGACATTGCCAGTGCTGCTTCGCAGGCCGCGATAAACTGTTCCGGCGAATGCGCGATGCTGACGATGTTCCCGTACGGTTGACTGACGTCGGTGATGTCGGTGCTGACGATCGGCAGTTCGGCCGCCATGTACTCCAGTACCTTGGTCGGGCTGATGAACTTGGTCGATTCGTTCAGGGCGAACGGCATCAGGCAGACCTGCCAGCCGGCCAGGTACTCCGGCAATTCCTCGTACTTTGCCTGACCCATGTAGTGGATGTTCGGGCTGCGCGGCAGGCTGGCAGGATCGATCTTGACTACCGGGCCGACCATGATCAGTTGCCATTCCGGACGGGCCTCGGCCACGGCACGCAGCAAGTCGGTATCAAAACGCTCGTCGATGACCCCGTAGAAACCCAGGCGCGGCTGCGGCAGTGCCCGTTGCGACGGATGGGCGCGCGCACGGTCGAGCGCCTTGGAAAAATGCGCGAGGTCGACACTGCTCGAAAAACAGTGGGCGTTGGCATGGCGTTCGCGCTTGGCCTGGTACAGGCTCGGCCCGCCGGTGAAGACGATGTCGGCCGTCTTGAGCAAGGCGCTTTCGCGCTGCAGCAGCTGCGGCGGTGCGTTCTTGAACGCCGACAGTTCATCCATGCAATCGTACACCACCAGGCTCGGATGAACCGTTTGCAACAGCGGCAGGGCCAGCGGCGTATAAAACCAGACCACCGGGTCTTCGTCCTGCGGCAGGAAAGCGCTCAGCAATGGCTGGAGCACGGCAATCTGCTCGTCATGGAAGCCCGGCGCATGAACCGGTGTGTGCGGCTGCACCACGGTAATGTTGGCGCATGGACTGTAGGTCTTGAGAAAGCTTTCGCCTTCATGGAAAAAGGGTTCTTCCACGACCACGATGCGGTAGAACTGCGCCAGGCGCGACATCAGCTGCTGCGGGCGTTGATACACGAAGTCCCAGCGCAGGTGGCAAAAGACAACCATGGTCGGCAGGACGTTGGCATCGGCGGCGAGTGCGGCGGGCACGTGGTTTTTTTGGATACTCATTGTTTTCCCCTCAGGTTATATTGCGCGTTGCAGCGCTGATTTCTTCCAAGGCAACCTTGGGAGTGCGGTCTGCGTTCAGCAGACCATTTGTTTCTTGAAACGTATCGGCAAACTGGGTATAGCAAAATCCGCTGAACAGCAGCGTTGTGTTCGCAACGTGGAGCAGGCGCCGGTAATGGTCGAGATACGCCGCTTGCGTTGCGGCCCGCGAGTAGCCCCAGGTGCCCTCTTTTTCCGCGCCCGGATCGTAGGCAATCCCGCCGAATTCGGTGAGCACGATCGGCTGGCCGCGATGCGGAAAACCATCCAGGGTCAGGATGCGTCCGGCCGGGCGGCGCTGGTCGAACAGGGTGCGCTGTGGTTCGGTCGTTTCGTAGCGCGAACGCAGCTTTTCCGGATCGGCGTCGTAGTCGTGGATGCCGAGAATATCCGTGGCAGAGGCTTCCCAGCCATCGTTGCCGATCACCGGACGGGTGCTGTCGAGCGTTTTGGTCAGGTGGTACAGCGCTTCGACCGCGTTGCGGTGGGCCTGGGTCGAGGTCAGGTTGGGCACGCCCCACGATTCATTGAACGGCACCCACACGATGATGCAGGGGTGGCTGTAATCGCGATCGATGGCTTCGCTCCATTCGCGCACGATGCGAGTGATGGCTTTGGGACTGAAGCGGTAGGCCGACGGCATTTCTTCCCACACCAGCAGGCCCAGCCTGTCGGCCCAGTACAGATAGCGCGGATCTTCGATCTTCTGGTGCTTGCGCAC
Source organism: Massilia antarctica (assembly GCF_015689335.1). Classification (GTDB taxonomy): domain Bacteria; phylum Pseudomonadota; class Gammaproteobacteria; order Burkholderiales; family Burkholderiaceae_D; genus Telluria_A; species Telluria_A antarctica. The sequence continues at coordinate 6,541,385 of NZ_CP065053.1, forward strand.
GCCGTTAAAGCCCATCGCCTTGGCCAGCTCGACATCCTTGCGCAGCGCATCGTCCGACGGCGCCGTCATCAGCGAGTCCGGCCAGTAGCCCTGGTCGAGCACCAGCCGCAAGGGGTAGGGCCGGCCGTTCAGCATGAAGCGATCACGCGTTATTGCCACCGAGCGCAGCGCCGTGTACGAACGCACGGTATCGAGCACGCGGCCGCGGTGATGCAGAGTCAGTTCGGCCGAGAGCAGGGTCGGGCGCTCCGGGCTCCACAGCAGCTCGTTGCGCGAGTCGTCGATGCCGGGGTCGGACAGGGAAATCTTGCGGTTCGCTTCATGGCCCATCAGCTTGTAGTGGTCATCGGCCAGCAGGTTGTCTCCATGCCAGATCTTGACCTCGACAAACAAGTCCTCCATGATGTCGCCGGCGGCGAAAATCTCGCAGCCGATCTCGAACACGTCGAACACCGGCGTCCAGCGCAGCTTCTGGATGTAGGTGGTGGCCACGCGTTCGATCCAGACCGTCTGCCAGATGCCGGTGGTGCGCGGATACCAGATCGAATGGGGCTCGGCCAGCCAGTCCTGCTTGCCACGCGGCTTGGCCAGGTCGTGCGGATCGTCGAGCGCGTGCACCACGATGGTTTGCGCTCCCTCAGCCTTGAGGGAGTCGGTGATGTTGGCCGAAAACGGGGTGTGGCCGCCTTCGTGCTCGGCCACCAGATTGCCGTTGACCCAGACCCGCGCCGCATAGTCGACCGCTCCCAGATGCAAGATGACGCTGCCCTCCCCCGGCGCGACGTCGAACTCGCGCCGGTACCAGCAGGCCCGGTGAAAGCCCCGGTCGCCAACGCCGCTGGCGGCCGACTCCGGCGCAAAGGGAACGGTAATGGTGCGGTCCCAGGCGATCGGATCGGACGGCACCTTGAACCTGGCCTCATCGTCGAACGCAAAGTCCCACTGGCCGTTCAACGACTGCCAGTCGGCACGTACCAGTTGCGGTCGTGGATACATAAAATCGCTCATGTGGTCATTCCTGGGTCAGTGGTTGTGGCATCAGCACGCGGCCCGCGCGCCCGCCACTGTTGTAGCGTGCGATCACGGCTTGGCCCGCAACCTGCGCGGCGCCGGCGTCGCACAAGGCCACGCAGGCGCCGCCGAAGCCGGCGCCAGTCAGGCGCGCACCGAGCACGCCGGGGGTATCGCGCATGAGCTCGCATAAAATATCGAGTTCCACGGTCGACACTTCGTAGTCGTCGCGCAGGCTAGCGTGCGACTGGTTCATCAGCATGCCGAACTGAACTGCGCTACAGCCACGGGCGGCGCGCTCGGTGCGCGCATTTTCCGAAAACACATGTTGGGCACGGCGCCGGTAGGGTTGATCAAGCCGTTCGAGCAGCGCCGCCCCGCTCAGTTCGCGCAGCGAGCCCAGGCCGAGCGCATGCGCGGCGGTCCGGCACTCGGCACGGCGCTCGTTGTACTTGCTCGTGGCAAGCGTGCGCGGCACGCCACTGTCGATGACCAGCACTTCCGAGCCGGGCGGCAATGGCAGCACGGTGGTGTCCAGCGAACGGGTATCGAGGAACAACATGTGCTGCGCGTTGCACAGGCTGGCCGCCATCTGGTCCATGATCCCGCACTGAACCCCGGCATACGCCACTTCGGCCTTCTGGGCCAGTTTTGCGAGATCGATGTCGCTCAATGACAGGCCGAGCAATTGGCGCAGCGCGCGCAGGGCCGCCACTTCCAGCGCCGCGCTGGAAGACAGCCCGGCGCCGACCGGCACACTCGAACGCACATACATGCGCACCGGCGGAACCGGATGGCCATGCTGCTCGAGCAAGCGAATGCAGCCTTCGAGGTAACGGCCAAAGCCGGAACCGAGATGCCCGCGCCGTGCCAGCAAAACATGCTCGTTCAATTCTTCGGAGTAAAAGTGAAACGCATCGTCCTTGCTCGGCGCTACGAACACGCTGGTACGCATCGGCGTGGCGATGGGCAGCACGAAGCCATCGTTGTAGTCGGTATGCTCGCCCAGCAGATTGACGCGGCCGGGCGCAGAGGCTTCCACCGGCACGCTGCCGGAAAAGAACTGATCAAAGTCCATGGGATACTTGTCCTTCCAGATCGATACTGACCATGCGCAACTCCTCCGCTGTGTTTTCGGGGAGCACATCCATCGCAAACATGCCGGCCCCGATTTCGGTACCCGCGAGGTATTTGAGCCTGTCGCGCGAGCGGTACGGCGGGTAGAACTGCGCATGCAGCTGGGTTTCCGAATGGGGCAAGCCGTCGGTGGGCGCCTGGTACCACGCCATCAGGTACGGGAAAGGCCGCTGCCACAGCCCCTCGTACTTGAGCAGCACGGCTTTGACGCACAGCGCCAGGTCGTGCTTCTGTTCGGCCGACAGCGCAGCGAAATTCTCCACCGGCGCGAGCGGCATGACCCACACTTCGTACGGGTAGCGCGCGCACACTGGCACGAACGCGACGGCATGGGCGTTCCGGTAAACGATGCGGCGCCCGTCCGTCAGTTCGCTCCGCGCCATGTCGCACAGCAGGCTTGTCTTGTGCTGCATGAAGTAGGCATGTTCGTTGTCGAGCATGCGTTCGGGAACTGGCGGAATAAAAGGATAGGCGTAGATTTGCCCATGAGGATGGTGCAAGGTCACGCCCACTTCCGCGCCGCGGTTTTCGAACGGGAGCACGTAGCCGATGACGCCCGTTTCGGCCGCGCGCCGGGTGCGATCGGCCCAGACGTCGAACAGCAGCGCGATGCGCTCCACGGGCAGGCTGTGCAAGGCGGCATGCGGATCTTGCGTGAAGACGACTACCTCGCAACGGCCGGTCGCCGGCGCGGTTTCGACGTGCAGCGCGGGCGGCGCGCTCGATCCAAGTGCCAGCGACGGAAAGCGATTGTCGAACACCGCCATTTCATAATCGCCGACCGGCAACTCGGTTGGGTTGGCCGGGTCGATACACACTGCGAGGGGATTGTATTCGCGCGGCGGCAGAAAGGGCCGGTTTTGACGGAAAGCGGCATAGGCGACCCATTCACCGCGCAGCGGATGCCACCTGAGGTGCGGATTCGGATTGGTCGATTCGTTGGTGGGGCTGGGCGCGCGCGCGTAGTGGGTGATCGGTTTTTGACTGTACAGGGTCAAGGATCTTCCATCTGGCTTGGTAAGGTCGACGCTGTACATGGGAATTTTCGGTATCAGATGAGATAAATTATTTTCGTTATTAAAATCTTACCAGTTCACAATTGAGACAACATCCCGCACGCGTCAGATATCCACGGCAGTGCCCGTAAGACCTTTCCTACGCGGCGTCAAAGCCGGCGATCCCACCGCTACAAAGGGCCAAGTGCGCGTGGTGCGGACGCGCGGCGACTTCAAGCTAGCGCTACCGGAAGTCGAGGAAAGGTAAAATTCTTCGAGATATCATTTACCCAACTACTCGTTATCACAAGCGCCCCGCGCCGGACCAATTGCGCCGGTGTAGGCAAGAACCGAAGAGCGACCCATGCACAGCAAGGCTAAAACACCCGACACCGACATGCTTCAACTATGGGGAGGACTCGAATGCACCATCAACCGTGTCCACGACCGCTACCATTCGCAACTGGACCAGAATGGCCACGCCCGGCGTGCCGACGACATCGACCGCTTCGCCTCGCTCGGCATCCGCGCCATCCGCTACCCGGTTTTATGGGAGCAGATCGCACCTGCGGGGCTGGAGCGCGCCGACTGGTCGATGAGCGATGAACGGCTGCAAGCGCTGCGCGACAGGAACGTCACGCCGATTCTCGGCTTGGTGCACCACGGCAGTGGCCCGCGCCATACCAGCCTGGTCGACCCGGACTTCGCCACCGGCCTGGCCCGGTACGCAGCTGCGCTTGCCGCACGCTATCCTTGGGCCGAGTACTACACCGTTGTCAACGAACCACTGACCACCGCCCGCTTCGCCTGCCTATACGGGCTGTGGTACCCCCATGCCCGCAGCGACACAGCATTTCTGCGCGCCCTGCTGGTGCAGTGCAAGGCCACGGTGTTATCGATGCAGGCCATCCGCGCCGTCAACCCCGCTGCGAAACTGGTGCAAACGGACGACCTCGGTAAAACATACGGCACGCCGGCAATGCAGGCGACCACGGAGTTCTATAACCAGCGCCGATGGCTGGGATGGGATCTGTTGTGCGGCATGGTCGGGCCGACGCATGCGCTATGGTCCTACCTCATTGACAATGGCATCGCTCCCGAGGAATTGGCCTGGTTCAGCGCCAACGCCTGCCCGCCCGATCTCATCGGGGTCAATTACTATGTGACCAGCGAACGCTGGCTCGACCATCGGCCCGAGAACTACCCGCCCTGTTACCGCGGTATCGCGGGCAACCTTCCTTGCGCCGACATCGAAGCTTCGCGCGTGCTGGCGGCGCCGACCGGCGGTATCGGCCCGTTGCTCGACGAGGCATGGTCGCGCTACCGGATTCCAATCGCGGTGACGGAAGTCCACATCGATGCCAATCGGGAAGACCAGCTGCGTTGGCTGATGGAGGTGTGGGAGGCGAGCATGCAGGCGCGTGTCAATGGCGTGGACGTGCGCGCCGTCACGGTCTGGTCGCTGCTTGGCGCCTTCGACTGGAACAGCCTGGTAACCGCCCAACACGGCTACTACGAATCGGGGGCATTCGATCTGCGCGGAGCCGCGCCAAGGCCGACCGCCATCGCCGCGATCATGCGTCAACTTGCCGTGGGGGACACGCCGGATCATCCTGCGCTGCACGGCAGCGGATGGTGGCGCCGGCCGGCGCGCTTGCTGGCCGCGCCGGTAGCGGCGCCCGAAGCGCTCGCCTCCATCAGTGCCGACCGCCACGGCGCTTGGCGCGGCACCCCGGCGCCTATCCTCATTACCGGGGCCAGCGGCACATTGGGCCGCGCCTTTGCCCGGATCTGCAAGGAGCGCCACCTCGCTTACCGTCTGCTTGGCCGCGATGAGATGGACATTGCCGATCTTGCCTCGGTGGAGGCTGCTGTCGCGCGTTTCAAGCCATGGGCGCTGATCAATGCCAGCGGCTACGTGCGGGTCGACGAGGCGGAGCACGATGCAGAGCGCTGCATGCGTGAAAACACGGCAGGGCCGGCCATCCTGGCGGCAGTGTGCGCGCGCCAGGGGATTCATTTGACGACATTTTCGAGTGACCTGGTGTTCGACGGTCGCCAGAACACCCCGTATGTCGAGACCGACGCGACCAGCCCCCTCAATGTGTATGGGCTCAGCAAGGCCATGGCCGAGCAACAGGTGCTGCAAGCGCACCCCGGCGCGCTGGTCGTGCGCACGAGCGCGTTTTTTGGGCCGTGGGACGCGCACAATTTCGTGACCCAGGCGCTGGCGCAGCTGGGCCGCGGCGAGGTCTTCCGGGCGTCCGACGACGTCACAATTGCGCCGACGTACGTACCCGACCTGGTGAACTGTTGCCTCGATTTGATTATCGATGGCGAGCGTGGGATCTGGCACTTGAGCAACGGGACCGCGATCACTTGGCTCGCTCTGGCGAGAAAGGCAAGCGAGATGGCGGGAATCGATACACCCGGTTTGCAAGCGCAGGCGTGCGACCAATCGGGCCAAATCGCGGCGCGTCCCAGGTACAGCGCATTGGGGAGCACGAGGGGACACCTGCTCCCCTCACTGGAGAGCGCGCTGGAGCGATTTGCCGAGGCGCGGCGGGCCGCCTTGGCGGCTGCGGAAACGTGGTGCGTGAAGAGCGGTAGTTAAGCTGCGCAGGCGGTTTGGCGGTTCGGCCGCGCTGCCCGCCGGCATTTGGTTCACCCCGGCATAATGCGATCGGTCCGATGTGAAATCAACCGGCAAGCGCTCACTGCGCCGCGGCCGTCATTGTTGCGCGACCTGTACCGCCGCGCATGTCGCGTTGCTTGGCGCTGCAAACACTCGCCATGCTGCGCAATGGGGGCGGAAAAAAAGCCGTTGAAGCCAGAGGCTTATTTACCGCAAAATGCATAAGCCTGCCAGTTCCGGCATCGCTCCCATAGCATTGCGCCATGCAGTTGATAGCTGCCTTAAAACACGCCGCTTCCCGGCGGTGTAACGCTATCATTAATCAATTCGACAGCGCTCTGAAGACGGCGACCGGTCGACGCTTACGAAAACGCCACTGCGCCGTGAGCTTGAACAGCCTTGGTACATGCAGGAACGTCTTTGCGATGAATGTCCGTGATCGGCACGCGACCAAGCAGGGGAAAGACGTCCGCTTCCATGCGGTGCTAAATGTTTTTAGCCGTCTGAGGTTGCCAGGATTCGACGAACGTGTGGTGCCATTCACGTGCAACGCGTTCGAAAGTATTGGCGGCGACGTGCGACGCGCTGGCAGCCGCGACATCGCGTTCGCGACCGGGATCGGCCCCAGCGGCCAAGTGCGCACGTGCGGCAGCGCGCTTCGCGCGCGCGTCGGCGAGTGATATCTCGGGGTAGCTGCCAAAACTCAACCGGTTTTCTTTGCCATTAAGCTGCCGGTACTTCATACGCCATAGCTTGGAGCCGCCGGGCATGACTTCAAGGTACAGCCCGCCGCCGTCGAACCTCTTCAGTGACTTCTCCCCCGGCTTGGCGTTTCGGATAGTCAGGTCAGTCAAAGGAGCAATTTGCTTAGCCATGATGGTGGGGGCATGACGTTTTGGGGGCATGGGCTTTTGGGGGCACGGAATCTGGCCCCAAACATGCCCCCAAGTGGAGAAGACATAGCTGGACAAAGCTGGACCATAAAAACAAAAAACCCGGAGCCTCACAATAGAGACTACGGGTTCTTTGACAGTCCAGGACGAGCTTGGACAATGTTTTGGCGGAAAGGGTGAGATTCGAACTCACGGTACACCAAAGATGTACACTGGATTTCGAGTCCAGCGCATTCGACCACTCTGCCACCTTTCCTGGTCTTGCTTCAAAAAAAATCCCCAAATAGCGGGGATTTTTTTCTTTATTCATGGCGGAGAGGGTGGGATTCGAACCCACGGATGGGTCGCCCCATCGCTTGATTTCGAGTCAAGTACATTCGACCACTCTGCCACCTCTCCTTTCTCACATTCCTGCGAGAAGGCAAGATTATAGCACCCGTCAAAAAAAAGGCAAAGACTATTTTCAGGGCGTCAGGCGGGTCAGCCCGCCCATGTACGGATGCAGCACGTCCGGAATGACCACACTGCCGTCGGCCTGCTGATAGTTCTCCAGCACCGCCACCAGGGTGCGTCCCACCGCCAGGCCCGAACCGTTGAGCGTGTGCAGCAGTTCCGGCTTGCCGGCCGCGTTGCGGAAGCGTGCCTGCATGCGGCGCGCCTGGAATGCCTCGCAGTTCGACAGCGACGAAATCTCGCGGTAGGTGTTCTGCGCCGGCAGCCACACTTCCAGGTCGTACGTCTTGGTCGCGCCAAAACCCATGTCGCCCGTGCACAGGGACATCACCCGGTACGGCAGGCCCAGCCCCTTCAGGATGGCTTCGGCGTGGCCGACCATCTCGTCCAGCACGTCGTACGAGGTGTCCGGATGCACCACCTGCACCATTTCGACTTTATCGAACTGATGCTGGCGGATCATGCCGCGCGTGTCGCGTCCGTAGCTGCCCGCTTCCGAACGGAAGCATGGCGTATGAGCCGTCATCTTCATCGGCAACTGGTCGAGCGCCACGATCTCGTCGCGCACGATGTTGGTCAGCGATACTTCCGACGTCGGAATCAGGTAGAAGGTTTCGCCCTCGCCTTCCGCGCCGCCCTTTTTCACCGAAAACAGATCGGCTTCGAATTTCGGCAGCTGGCCGGTGCCGCGCAGCGAATCGGCGTTGACCATGTACGGCGTATAGCATTCGGTATAGCCGTGCTCCCCCGTGTGGGTGTTGAGCATGTACTGGGCCAGGGCGCGGTGCAGGCGCGCGATGCCGCCCTTCATCACCGAGAAGCGCGAGCCGGTCAGCTTGGTGGCGACGTCGAAGTCCAGCCCCAGCGCGCTGCCCACGTCCACGTGGTCGCGCACGGCGAAGTCGAACGCTGGCGGCGTGCCGACCTTGCGCACTTCGACATTGCCGTTTTCATCCGTTCCAACCGGCACCGAAGGGTGCGGCAGGTTCGGCACCGCTTCCATGAACGCGGCCAGTTTCGCCTGCACTTCGCTCAGCGCTGTTTCGTTGGCCTTGAGCTCGTCGCCCAGGCCGGCGACGTCCGCCATCACGGCCGACGTATCTTCGCCCTTGCCCTTGAGCATGCCGATCTGCTTCGACAGCGAATTGCGCTTGCTTTGCAGGTCTTCGGTACGCGTTTGAATCGCCTTGCGTTCGGCTTCGAGGGCGTTGAAGCTTGCCACGTCGAGCTGGAACTTGCGCGTCGCCAGGCGGGCCGCGACGTTGTCGATATCTTTACGGAGAAGTTGAATGTCTATCATTGTCGGTAGTGCCGCTATGTGGAGGGACAGGAAGGATTCCTTGCCGGAATCGCTTTTCCCGGTGAACCGTGCGGGCGAATCCCGCCGCGCACGACTCACGCAAAATAAAAGCTTCGATACGAAGCCGGTGTCACAACGTTCCAGGCAAGGCAATGCACTTGACGAGGCAGCCAGGCGGCAAGCCCAAGCCCGCACAAGGTGCACTGGCCCTGTTGTTCAATGAGCAGTTTAACCGATTCCCCGCACAATCGCACCTTGTCGGGCCTGCGTCGCGCCCGCCATGCGGTGGGCAATCGGCATTAATGTCCGGAGATCATGCTGAGCAGCTTGCGGTCCGCCTGCGCGACCTCGGCGCTCTTGGCGTTGAGCTCCTTCATGCGCACAGTGGCCTCGTCGAGGACTTTCGGGTCGTCGATCTGGGCCATGACCCCGCTGAACTTGACTTGATCCTTGTGGGTATCGAGAAAATCGGCCATGTTTTCGGCATTGGTCAGCATGCCCTCCATCACGACGAGAAATTCCTTGAAGTTATTTCCCGGATCGGTGACCGCACGGGCGTACGCCTTGTCGAAAACCGGTTTCAGGTCGTCCGGCTGCTTGAGCGCAACGCGCCTGGTGCTGGCCGCCGCCTGTTCGGTGTCGATCAGCGCCCGCAGCTGCGCACTGGTCTTGTGCAAGGCGACCACGTCGGCCCGGCGCGCCACCAGCTCGGACATGGTGATCACCATGTTCTTGGACATCATATCGCGCAGCGGTTGCTGGACTTTCGCATCCATCGACTTGTTGTAGTCGGTGATCACGGCGAAATGCTTGGCGTAATCGCCAAACGATTTTTCTTCTTGCCGGGTCAAGATGGGTACATGCAGCCCGGGCTTATCGACGATGCGCGCTTGCAGAAACGCGATGAACGCCGCGCGCTCCTTTGGTTCCGAACTGCAGCCGGCGATGCCGAGGGCAAGAACGCCACCCAGGGCCCACATCAGGGCACGTTGTGAAAAGCTCACGACTGTTTGCATAAACGACTCCTCTATGATCAGCGCTGGATCATAGTGCAAACATGCAAAACTGACAGCAATAGAATGTGCTTTTTTTGCTATGTACGTGCGTGTGAGCAACTGACAGGCACGCTGAGGGCTGGTTTGCCCGCCCCGGACTTACTGTTGTGCGGCTTTTTCGGCGGCGGTCAGGCGCTTTGCGCTGACCACGACGACGGTCACATTGCTGTCGGCAGCAGCAGCGGCGTGGGTTGGCGCGGCGCTCGCATGCAGCGGTACTTCGGCGGTGGCGTAGGCGGCAAACGTGGCCATGACGGCGGCGGCGAGGAAGACGGCTTCGAGGTTTTTACGGACTTTCATGATCTTCTCCAGTGGGTGAGGCGAGTTGGTATGGTGGTACTTTACCCACTCGTCCCCTGCCCTTCCACCGGCTTGCGATGAAGCGCAGGAAATCTGGAACAGGATGCGGAAAAACGCGACGACCAGTTATCGGCATGCAAGAACACCCGCCGTTGCAGGCGAACGCCGCGCAGCTGGCAATGTCCCGCGCAGCGGACCACCGGCCCTGTCCGCCACACGCCGCCGGCGCCACCGGCGTGTGCGCCGTACGCGCGTCTCAGTCTCAGTTACCAGCGTCCTCGTCGAGCCCGCGCAACCAGGCCAGCTTTTCGGCAATCTTGGCTTCGATCCCGCGCGGCACCGGCTCGTACCAGCGCGGCTCGACCATGCCTTCGGGCAGATAGGTTTCCCCGGCCGCATAGGCATTTGGTTCGTCATGCGCGTAGCGGTACTCGTGGCCGTAGCCGAGCTCCTTCATCAGCTTGGTCGGCGCATTGCGCAGGTGCACCGGCACCTCGCGCGACTTGTCCTTTTTGACGAAGGCTACCGCGCGGTTGTACGCGTTGTAGCCGGCATTGCTCTTGGCCGCGATGGCCAGGTAGATGACCGCCTGCCCCAGCGCCAGTTCGCCTTCCGGCGAGCCGAGCCGCTCGTAGGTGGCGGCGGCATCGTTGGCGATCTGGATCGCACGCGGGTCGGCAATGCCGATATCTTCCCACGCCATGCGCACGATGCGCCGCAGCAGGTATTGCGGATCGGCACCGCCATCGAGCATGCGGCACAGCCAGTACAGCGCCGCGTCTGGATGCGAGCCGCGCACCGATTTGTGCAGCGCCGAAATCTGGTCGTAGAAATTGTCGCCGCCCTTGTCGAAACGGCGCGAATTGAGGGTCAGCGCATTGTCGACGAATTCGCCCGTGATGTGCGTGAGGTCGGACGTTTCGGCCGAGGTCTTGGTCTGTTCGAGCAGGTTGAGGAAGCGGCGCGCATCGCCGTCGGCGTAGCCGATCAGGGTGGCGATGGCGACTTCGTCGAACGTCAGCTGGCCCAGCACTTTCTCTTGGGCGCGCTTGAGCAATTGCAGCAGCTCCGTGTCGGTCAACGCCTTGAGCACGTACACCTGCGAGCGCGACAGCAGCGCCGAATTGACCTCGAACGACGGGTTTTCGGTGGTCGCGCCAATCAAGGTCACCAGGCCCGACTCGACGAACGGCAGCAAGGCATCCTGCTGGGACTTGTTGAAGCGGTGGATCTCGTCGATGAACAGGATCGTGTGCTTGCCCGTTGCCAGGTGATGTTCGGCCTGTTCGATGGCGGCGCGGATATCCTTCACACCCGACAGCACGGCCGACAAGGCGATGAATTCGCAGCCGAAGGCATTGGCCGTCAGGCGCGCCAGGGTGGTCTTGCCGACCCCGGGCGGGCCCCACAAAATCATCGAATGCGGCTTGCCCGACTTGAATACGAGACGCAAGGGCTTGCCTTCGCCCAGCAAATGGCTCTGGCCGATGACCTCGTCAATTGTTGCCGGACGCAGCGCTTCGGCGAGGGGCGCGGCTGGTTCGGTCTTGAACAAATCGTCCATGCGACCTCTTCATTAATAGGAAGCGCGTAGTCTAGCGCATGGCGCGAATCGGCGTTCAAGATAAGACCCGCGCGCTGCGCGACAGTTCCCGTATCACGCGAAAATACCCTCGCCAATCCCTACGCGGCGCCAACGCCGCGCACCTTGCCGGCATCCACCCGCACTGCGCTCTTGCGCAGCAAAATGGCAAACGCTGGCGGAAACACCAGCCAGAAGCCCGAGTCCGGCATCAGCACCACACCCAGCGCGGCCATCCCGAGCAAGCCCCAGCCGATCGGCTTGGGCAACGCGGTACCGGCCTTTTCGAGCGCATGCACCGGAATCGCGAACAAGGCCAGCAGAAGGCCGAACAGGAAGAACCAGGTGGTCGCGGCTTCGGTCATCCCCTTGGCTGTATTGAACAAGCCGCTGCGCAACATCCGCAGCATGACCGGCCCCATGACGATGACAGCGAACACGGTGTGAAGTAACGCAACTCCTGCCAACCAACGGCTGATCCAATGCTTCATGAAGCTCTCCCGATGACCCGGCCCCGGCGGGACCGACGCCCGATCATATACCCGAAAAAGCAATATTGCCAGATATGCATGCCTGATTATTTACCGGCCGGCGGCGGCACGAGCAGCACCCGCCCATACACCGCATCGGTCTTGGGCCCTGGCGCATTGGCGGCGACGAAACGGCAGCTTTGCACGTAATGCCTGATGTGCTCCGCGAGCGCGGCGTCGCGCACATGCCCTTCGAGCCGGATGTTGAATGGTTCGCCGCGGCCATTGGTCAGGAAGCGCACCAGCACGCCATCGTGCGCGGTCGGGGTCCTGTCGAGCGGTACGAAGCCACTGAACAGCCGGGACGCCATGCAACTGTCGGCATGCAGTTGCGGCCGCGCCGACGGTCCGCCGGACGTTGCCCACACGTAGTCGACCGAGCGCACGGCGTGCTCGCGCGGCTGGGCGGCATCGGTTTTCGGCTTGCATGCGTGCAGACTGCGCACCGCAGCGGCGTCGAGAATCGGCCAGCCGCTGCTCTTGCGCACCTTCACATCGGCGATGCGCCACTCCCTGATCCGGTAGTCGAGCACGGTCGTGCCCTCCAGATCGTAGCGCCTGGCCTCGGGAGGCCAGTCGGGCCGGGTGCAGGCCGAGGGCAGCTGGTGGGCCGTGGACGACGGCGCCCTGGTCTGCGCCAGCGCGGAACCCATCGTGGTACCAGTCAAAAACGTTACAGCCAGTGCAATACCGATTGTTCGCAAATTCAAGTGTGCTCCACGAGGAAGAGGGATCAGTTATTGACGACGTCAGCGCCTTTCGGGATGACGAATTTGAACTGGGTCGCCGTCAATGGCGGGTTTTTCTCGAATTTCTTGAACGCCAGTATCGAGGTCTGGCCGAAGGCATCGCGCAGCTCCATCGCTTCCGGCGTGCCATTGCGCAAGCCGATGCTGATCTGCTCGAACTGCGAATCCTTGCCTTTGGGCGCGGCGTTGAGCCACTCCAGGCCGTCGCGCGTGCCCGCTTCGGTCAGGGTGAAGTTCTTTTCCAGGTCGTTGCTGCCGAACAGGATGGCAGCCGGCGAGGAACCGAGTGCGTCGCCCAGTTTCTTGGTCGTCACCTGGTTCAAGTCCTTGTCGTAGATATACAGTTGCTCGCCGTCGGCCTGGAGCAATTGCTCGTACGGCTTCACGTAGGTCCAGATGAACTTGCCCGGACGGGCGAACACGAAGGTGCCCGACGAGGGCGCAGCCGCCTTGCCGGCATCGGCTTTCTTGACCTGGCGTTGGGTAAACTCGCCGCGCGCGGCCTTGGTGCCGGCCACGAAGGCTTTGAATTGATCGAGCGCGGTAGCGTGGGCCAGGCCGGCGCAAGCCAGGCTCAGGGCCAGCACGGCCGTCGTTTTAGTCAGTAAAAATCGCATGAATGTCCTTATGTTGGGGTCGCGTAGGCATGGTCATGCCCGGGAACCGGTCCATCCAGTAACGGATGAGCGGGCTACCCGGTGCACAGGCGACGGTTTATTCCGCGCTGGCAGCCGGGACCAGGATGTCGCGGTTGCCGTTCGATTGCATCGGCGAGACGACGCCGCTGTTTTCCATCTGTTCCAGCAAACGCGCCGCGCGGTTGTAGCCGATGCGCAGATGACGCTGCACCAGCGAGATCGAGGCGCGCCGGTTCTTGAGCACCACCTGCACCGCCTGGTCGTACATCGGATCGGCTTCGCCGCCGGCCTCGCCAGCCGCGCCACCTTCCGCTCCGCCGCCCTCGCCTTCGAGCGTGCCGCCTTCGAGTATGCCTTCAATATAATTCGGTTCGCCCGACAGCTTGAGGTGGGCCACCACCCGGTGCACTTCCTCGTCGGACACAAACGCACCGTGCACCCGCACCGGCAAACCGGTACCGGGCGGCATGTACAGCATGTCGCCCATGCCCAGCAGCGCTTCCGCGCCCATCTGGTCGAGAATGGTGCGCGAGTCGATCTTGGACGACACCTGGAAGGCGATCCGGGTCGGAATATTCGCCTTGATCAAGCCGGTGATCACGTCCACCGACGGCCGCTGCGTCGCCAGGATCAGGTGCAAACCGGCCGCGCGCGCCTTTTGCGCGATACGGGCGATCAATTCCTCGACCTTTTTGCCGACCACCATCATCAGGTCGGCCAGCTCGTCGATGATGATGACGATGGTCGGCAGTTTTTCCAGCGGCTCCGGCGAGTCCGGCGTCAGGCTGAACGGATTCGGAATATGTTCCTCGCGCTTGGCCGCCTCGGCGATTTTGGCGTTATAGCCGGCCAGGTTACGCACCCCCAGCTTACTCATCAGCTTATAGCGGCGCTCCATCTCGTTGACCGCCCAGTTCAGCGCATGGCCGGCCTGGCGCATGTCGGTCACCACGGGCGCCAGCAAGTGCGGAATGCCTTCGTACACCGACATTTCCAGCATCTTCGGATCGATCAGGATCATGCGCACATCGGCCGGGTCGGATTTATACAGCAGCGACAGGATGGTCGCATTGATGCCCACCGATTTACCCGAACCGGTGGTACCGGCCACCAGCAAGTGCGGCATCTTGGCCAGGTCGGCGATGACGGCCTTGCCGGCGATATCCTTGCCCAGCGCCACGGTCAGCTGGGAAGCGCTATCGTTATAGATCTTGGAACCGACGATTTCGGTCAGGCGCACGATCTGGCGCTTAGGATTGGGCAACTCCAAGGCCATGAAATTCTTGCCGGGAATGGTTTCGACCACCCGGATCGAAGTCAGCGACAGCGAACGCGCCAGGTCGCGCGCCAGGCCGACAATCTGGCTGCCCTTGACCCCCGTGGCCGGCTCGATTTCGTAGCGCGTCACCACCGGGCCCGGATACGCCGCCACCACCTTGGCATCGACCCCGAAGTCCGACAATTTCTTTTCGATCAGGCGGCTGGTGAATTCCAGGGTTTCCACCGATACCGTTTCCTGCACCTCGGGCGCATCATCCAGCAAGGACAGCGGCGGCAAGGACGAATCGCCCGGCAAGTCGCGGAACAGCGGCGCCTGCTTCTCCTTCTGCACGCGCTCGGACTTGACCACCTCCATCACCTGCGGCTCGATCTTGACCGGCGGCGCCGTCACGTGCTTTTCCACGTGCTTGGCGCGCTCGTGCACCACCACTTCATCGCGCTTGACGGCCGCCACTTCGCCCTGCTTGCGGTCTTCACGGTCCTGGTAGCGCAGGCGGAACCAGTCGATCGCGTTTTCGATGGCGCCGCCGATGCGCTCGGCCACATTCAGCCAAGACACATGGAAAAACAGGCTGAACCCAAGCCCGAACAGCAGCAACAGCAGCAAGGTGGCGCCGGTAAACCCGAACGCCGAATGGGCCGCGTGGCCGATCAACTGGCCCAGCACCCCGCCCGGCGCCCGCGGCAACTGCACCGACAGCGACCACATGCGCAAGTATTCCAGGCCCAGGCTGCCGACGAACAGCACCGCGAAGCCGATCCAGCGGATGAGCGCTTCCTGCTGGTGTTCAGGATCTTCCTCGGTTTCCAGCACAAATTTCTGATTGAGCGAGCGATAACCCTTCCACAGCATGCGCAGGAAACAGACGCACCACCACCAGGCCGAAAAGCCGAAGATAAACAGCAGCAAGTCGGCCAGATACGCGCCCGCGCGCCCGCCCAGGTTGCTTACCTGGGACACCTGCACCTCGTGCGACCAGCCGGGATCGCCCTTGTTATAGCTGAGCAAGATCATCACGAAGTACAGGAACATCACGCCCAGCGCGATCCAGCGCGCCTCGGACAGCAGGCGCACCACGCGGTTCGGCAGGGGTTGCCGCATGGCGGGCTTGCGGGTGTAACTGGCGTTGGAAGGTTGGCTTGTCTTAGTCATTCTTGTTGCTTACAGTGCTGCCGTGGCTGGCGATCATTGTTGCGATGTTGACGATGCGCTCATTCTAAGCCATCCGGCGTGCATCGGCCCCATGATTCATGCCAGGTCGCATCATGGACTATAATCGGGGGTGCGCAAGCGAATGTTCGCGCACTTGATCTGACCGCAATCGGCCCCAGTTTCTCTTCATACACATATCGATTAAAGCCCGCCCCATGACCACTACCAAACACGCCAAAGTTCTGATCCTCGGCTCCGGCCCCGCCGGCTACAGCGCAGCCGTCTACGCCGCGCGCGCCAACCTGCAGCCGATGCTCGTTACCGGCGTGGAACAAGGCGGCCAGCTGATGACCACGACCGACGTCGAAAACTGGCCGGGTGATCCGCTGGGTGTGCAAGGCCCGGACCTCATGCAGCGTCTGCTCGAACACGCCACGCGCTTTAACACCGAGATCGTGTTTGACCACATTCACACGACAAAGCTCAATGAAAAACCGATGCGTTTGATCGGCGACAGCCATGAGTACACCTGCGACGCCCTGATCATCGCCACCGGCGCCTCGGCCATGTACCTCGGCCTGCCGTCGGAAACGGCGTACATGGGCCGCGGCGTGTCGGCCTGCGCCACCTGCGACGGTTTCTTTTACCGCAACCAGGAAGTGGCGGTCATCGGCGGCGGCAATACCGCGGTCGAAGAAGCGCTGTACCTGTCGAACATCGCCAACAAGGTCACCATCATCCACCGCCGCGACAAGTTCCGCGCCGAACCGATCCTGATCGACCGCCTGAACGCCAAGGCGGCCGAAGGCAAGATTGTCATCAAGTACAACCACACCCTGGAAGAAGTGATCGGCAACGATAGCGGCGTGACCGGCGTGCACATCAAGTCCACGGTCGACGGCGCCATCACGCCGATTTCCGTGCACGGCCTGTTCGTGGCGATCGGCCACAAGCCGAACACCAGCATTTTCGAAGGCCAGCTCGACATGCACAACGGCTACATCAAGACCCGCACCGGCCTCGAAGGCATGGCCACCGCCACCAACATCCCGGGCGTATTCGCCGCCGGCGACGTGCAGGATCATATTTACCGCCAGGCCATCACCAGCTCCGGCACCGGTTGCATGGCGGCGCTCGATGCCCAGCGCTACCTGGAAAGCCTGAACGACTAATAAAGTAGAGCGATGCCGATGAAAGACTTTTCCGATCTGAAATCCCTGCGCGAACAGCTCAAGGGCCAGGACGAAGCGCGCGCCCGCGACAAAGCCGAGCGCGAAGAACGCGAACGGGTGGCCGTGCAAGAGGCCAACCTGTTTACGAGCGCCATCGGCGGCGTGCGCAAGATGCCCGAATCGAACCGTTTCGTGCCCAATGCGCCGCCCGGCATCAACGTCAAGGTCAAGCCGGCCAAGGTATTTCGCAACCAGGCCGAGGATGATGCGGCGGTGCTGCGCGAATCGCTGTCGGACCAGTTCGAGGTCGATCACCTGCTCGAGGACGACCCCAGCCTGAGTTTTTCGCGCGCCGGCATCGGCACCGACGTGGTGCGCAAGCTGCGCAAGGGCCACTGGCCGGTCCAGGACGAACTCGACCTGCACGGCTTGCGCCGCGATGGCGCGCGCGAAGCCATCGGCGAATTCCTGCACAATGCCGGCAAGCGCAAGCTGCGCTGCGTGTGCGTGATTCACGGCAAGGGCCTCGGTTCGGCCGGCGGCGAACCGGTGCTGCGCTCGATGGTGCACAGCTGGCTCGAACAGAAGGATGAAGTGATCGCCTTCTGCGCCGCCAACGTGGACGGGCGCAGCCATGGCGCCCTGATCGTCCTGCTCAAATCAGCCATCGCGCTTTGACCATCGCGCCCGGTATTTTCCCGGGCGCACTCCTTACACTGTCCATCATGCCTTACCGCATGTTAGGCTAGCCATATTCGCCACCGTACAGTGCACCGCATGTCCCTCATCACGCTCATTGAAATCATGGCGATCCTGGTTGGCGCCTTCTCCGGCTTCATCGAAGCGCGCCGCAAGCGCATGGATCTGGTCGGCGTATTTACCGTGGCCTTCATCACCGCGTTCGGCGGCGGCACCCTGCGCGACATCCTGCTCGACCGGCGGCCGCTGTTCTGGGTCACGCATCAGGAATACGCGATTCTCATTTTTGTTCTGGCCCTGATGGCCGCGCCCCTGATCCGGACCCTGCGCCAGATCGTATCGGAACGCCTGATCGTGGTGGCCGATGCGGTGGGGCTGGGATTGTTCTCGATTGCCGGGGTGGCATCGGCGCTCGAAGCGCACATGCCGATCTTCATCGCCTCGATGATGGGCGTGATTACGGGGATTTTTGGCGGGGTGCTGCGCGACATCGTCTGCAACGAAGTACCGATGGTGTTTCGCGATGGGAAACCTTACGCGATCTGCGCCTTCATCGGCAGCTGGATGTACCTGTTGATGAAAAAATTCGGCGCCGACCCCGACCTGGCGCTATGGACCAGTGCCACGGTCATCAGCGGCCTGCGCCTGCTCACATGGAAATTCGACATGCGCATGGGGCGCTCGTAACATTTCCCTACCGGGGCCAGGCCTCCAAAGCGAACATCGTCGCCCCCGCGCAGGCGGGGGCCCAAGTTCGCAGCTCAGTCGTTGGCTACGGAACCAACTTGGGCCCCCGCCTGCGCGGGGGCGACGGCTCATAGGTTAACGCTACGGATTTTCCTCAAACTACGGCGAACTTCTTAAACCGCCTCCGGCCCCGTCTCACCAGTGCGAATCCGGATCACCTGCTCCACATCCTGCACGAAAATCTTGCCGTCGCCGATCTTGCCGGTGCGCGCGGCCTTGATGATGGCGTCCACCACCTGGTCCGCCATGCTGTCGTCCACCACCACTTCAATCTTGACCTTCGGCAGGAAGTCGACCACATACTCGGCGCCACGGTACAGCTCGGTATGACCCTTCTGGCGACCGAAACCCTTCACCTCGGTGACCGTCAGCCCCGTCACATTGACGTCGGCCAGCGCTTCGCGCACTTCGTCCAGCTTGAACGGTTTGATAACACAGGTAATTTGTTTCATGGCTACTCCTAATTAGTTGCTCGTCACGCGATGGAATTGCTGTTGCCACTATTCTAAACGAGCGGCCGTGCCATAGGCAGTGCTATTTCCCGACTTCATCCGGAATCCTGGCCAGATCGGCCTGCCACACGACCGCCTCGGCATCGCTCGGCGCGCGCCAGTCGCCGCGCGGCGACAGCGAGCCGCCATTGCCGACCTTCGGCCCGTTCGGCACGCACGAGCGCTTGAACTGGCTGGTCTTGAAGAAGCGGTACACGAATGTGGCCAGATGTTTCTTGATATCGGCCAGCGCATACTGGTTGCGGCTGGCGTGCAGTGCATCCGGCCACGCCCCCTGCTCGCGGTCCTGCCACGCCGACCAGGACAGAAACGCCACCTTCGATGGCGCAAACCCGTAGCGCAGGATGTAGTACAGATTGAAATCCTGCAGCTCATACGGCCCGATCGAACTTTCCGTGCTCTGCGCCGGCTTGTCTTCCCCGGCCTTGCCCGGCACCAGCTCGGGGCTGATTTCGGTCGCCAGCACTTGCAGCAGCACGTCCGAACCATCGGTGCCGATCACACCCGACTCGGCCACCCAGCGCACCAGATGGCTGATCAGGGTCTTGGGCACGCTGGCGTTGACGTTGTAGTGCGACATATGGTCGCCCACCCCGTAGGTACACCAGCCCAGCGCCAGCTCGCTCAGGTCGCCCGTGCCGATCACGATCCCGTTGTGGAAATTCGCCAGCCGGAACAGATGACTGGTGCGCTCGCCCGCCTGCACGTTTTCGAACGTGATGTCGTACGTCTCCTGCCCTTGCGCATACGGATGGCCGAGGTCCTTGAGCATCTGGATGCAGCTTGGCCGGATATCGATTTCGTGCGCTTCGCAGCCCACCGCTTCCATCAGCGCGCGCGCCTGGCGCAGGGTGCGCTCGCTGGTGGCAAAGCCCGGCATGGTGTAGGCCAGGATATTTGTGCGCGGCAGCTTCAGGTGGTCCATCGCCTTGGCGCACACCAGCAGCGCGTGGGTCGAATCGAGCCCGCCCGACACGCCGATGATCACCTTCTGCATGCCGCTTTGGGACAAGCGCTGCACCAGCGCCTGCACCTGGATGTGATATACCTCGGTGCAGCGCTCGTCGCGCCGCTGCGGGTCGGACGGCACGTACGGAAAGCGCTCGACCGCGCGCTTCAAGGCCAGACTCTCGCCGCCGCCCGGCGCGCCCGGCAAGGCGAAACGCACCACCCGGAACGCCGCCACCTGCTGCGCATGGTGCCGCACCTGCTGCGCAAAAGTGGTGGTGTGCATGCGCTCGCGCGACAGGCGCTCCAGGTCCACATCGCCGTAAATGATGTGCGAGTCGTCCTGGAAGCGCTCGGCCTCGGCCAGCAAGTCGCCTTTTTCGTAGATCAGGGTCTGGCCATCCCACGCCATGTCGGTCGACGATTCGCCGCGTCCGGCCGAGGTGTAAAGATACGCCGCCAGGCAGCGCGCCGACTGTTGCGACACCAGCTGGTGGCGGTAGCCGCTCTTGCCCACCAAAACGTTCGACGCCGACAGGTTGACCAGCACCGTGGCCCCGGCCAGCGCCGCGAACGACGATGGCGGAATCGGCACCCACACGTCCTCGCAGATCTCCACGTGAAAGCGCAGCAGCGCCACGCCCTCGACCTCGAACAGCAGGCCGGCGCCGAACGGCACGCTCTGCCCCAGCAGATCGATCTGGCTGCACGGCGCGCTGTCGGCGGCGCTGAACTGGCGCGCTTCGTAAAATTCGCCGTAGTTCGGCAGATAGCTTTTCGGGACCACGCCGAGGATTTTGCCGCCCGCGACCACCACCCCGCAGTTGAATAGCTGATGCCCGACCCGCAGCGGCAGGCCGACCACCAGCGCCAGCGGCAGGTGCGCGCTCGCTTCCATCACTGTGCGCAAACCCGCCTCGCAGGCGTCCAGCAGCGCGGCCTGGTGAAACAGGTCGTCGCAACTGTAGGCCGACAATCCCAGCTCGGGAAACGCCACCAGCGCCGCGCCCTCCTTTGCCGCCGCTTCGGCCAGCGCGATGGTCTGGGCCGCGTTGAAGACGGGATCGGCGATCTTGCAGCGTGGCGTGGCCACCGCGACCCGGGCGAAACCGTGCGAATAGAGGTTGAAGAAGTCGTTCTGCATGCAGTGTCTTTCGTAGGGTGGCGGCACGCGCGGCGCGGCGTGCGGCCGTCTTGCGCCTCCTTACGCTAATGTGCGTAGAATGCAATGGACCGCCTGCATCACAGCCAAGGTCGCCCGCCAAAAATAATGGAATAGCCGATTCGACAAGAATGAATTATCGCACGCATATCGTATCCTCCCTGAGCGAGATCGGCCAACCCGCCTGGGACGCCCTGGCGTCCACCCAGGCCGAGACCAATCCCTTCCTCTCCTTCGCGTTTCTCGACGCCTTGCACGAATCGGGCAGCGCCTGTCTTGACACCGGCTGGCAGCCGCAGTTCCTGGCCCTGTACGACGGCCCGGAACTGGCCGCCGCCATGCCGCTGTACGTCAAGATGCACTCTTACGGCGAGTACGTGTTCGACTGGGCCTGGGCCGACGCTTACCAACGCAACGGCGTCGATTACTATCCCAAGCTGCTGTCGGCGATTCCGTTCACGCCGGTGACCGGCCCACGGCTGCTGGCGCGCGACGGCGCCGCCCGCAGCGCGCTCCTGGCGGCGCTGGTGTCGACCCAAAAGGCGTCCGACGTCTCCTCGACCCACATCCTGTATCCGCCCGAAGACCAGGTCAGGCAGCTGGAAGCAGCCGGCTTCATGCTGCGCAGCGGGGTGCAGTTCCACTGGTTGAACGCCGGCTACCGCGATTTCGATGACTTCCTCGCGACCCTGGAGCAAAAGAAGCGCAAGAACATCCGCGCCGAGCGGCGCAAGGTGCGCGAGGCCGGCGTGATGCTGCGCCGCGTGCGCGGAGCCGACGCGACGGACGCCGACTGGCGCCTGTTCAACTGCTGCTACCAGCGCACTTACGCGGCGCACCGTTCCTCGCCTTACCTGAACCTGGATTTTTTCCAGCGCATCGGGCGCACCATGCCGGACAATATCCTGCTGGTGATCGCCGAGCGCAAAGGCGAGCCAATCGCCGCCTCGCTCGTGATCCACAGCGCCGACACCCTGTTCGGGCGCTACTGGGGTGAACTCGAACACGTGCCCTGCCTGCATTTCGAAACCGCCTACTACCAGCCGCTTGAATTCTGCATCGAGCAAAAAATCAAGGTGTTCGAGGGCGGCGCCCAGGGCGAGCATAAAATGGCGCGCGGCTTCCTGCCGACCCGCACCTGGTCGGCGCACTGGCTGGCCCACCCCGCATTTTCGGACGCCATCGAGCGCTTCCTGGAACGCGAAAGCGGCGGCATCGACGAATACATCGATGAACTGAACGACCGCAATCCCTTCAAGGACCCGGCATGATCTCGCATGTCTTCATCGGCGTGAGCGACTTCGCGCGCGCCTTCGATTTTTACGCGGCCCTGATGCCCGAACTGGGCCTGGCGCTCAAGTTCAGCGAACCGGCCAAGCCGTGGGCCGGCTGGATGAAGCCCGACAGCCCGCGCCCGCTATTGCTGATCGGCCACCCGTTCGCCGGTCCTCACAGCGCCGGCAACGGCCAGATGAGCGCCCTGCTCGCGCCCTCGCGCGCGGCGGTGGAGCGCGCCCACGCCACCGCCCTCGCCCACGGCGCCACCTGCGAAGGCGCGCCCGGCCTGCGGC
Source organism: Massilia antarctica (assembly GCF_015689335.1). Lineage (GTDB taxonomy): Bacteria > Pseudomonadota > Gammaproteobacteria > Burkholderiales > Burkholderiaceae_D > Telluria_A > Telluria_A antarctica. The sequence goes on from NZ_CP065053.1 coordinate 6,563,908, forward strand.
CCGAGTATCACGCGAACTATTACGGCGCCTACTTCCGTGATCCGGATGGCAACAAGCTGTGCGTCGTCTGCCACGAATAAAGAGACGTATAGGTTACTTTTTGTCCGGATCATGATACATTTCGCACATACCAACCTGATCCGGAGCCAGCATGAACAGCACCACACCTCCGATTGACGATTGCGCCCGCCAAGGCCGCGCCGTGCTGATGACCGTCCTCGCCGCGCTGCTGCTGGTGGCCACGCTCGCCCTGGCCGCCGCCGTCGGCACCCTTGGCCCGTGGAGCGATCGCCTGCAGCGCGCCGCGCCCATGGCGCCGCTGGCCATCATCGTGTTCTGCGCGTGGGCGCGGCGGCGCCAGCACAACGCCGGTGCCGGCGCGTGGCAAGCCCTGTTCCGGGACGAATTCCGCCAGCAAAGCATCACCCGCGCCGTGCGCGCCGCCTTCATCTTCCTGCTGCTCGCGCAAATTCCGCTGGCCTGGCTGCTGGAGAGCCAGGCAGCGCCACCGCACCCGCTGGCGATGGCTTGCCTGAACATGCTCGCCGGCGCCATCGCCTTCCTCGGCGCCTTCCTGTACTTCGAGCGGCCGTCCGCATGAGCATGACGCCAGCGCTGCGCAATACGCTCAAGGTGCAACGGGCAATCCATCATCTCACCCAGGCCGGCCTGGCCGAACGCATCAATGTCAGCCGCAAAAGCATCAATGCCATCGAAACCGGCAACATGGTGCCCTCGATCGTGCTGGCCTTGAAACTGGCGGCGACTTTCAATGTCCCTGTCGAAACCTTGTTCCAGCTGGAAGCGGAAAACCCGTAACACTTGCGTCGCGACATTTTAAACATCCTTCAGCTTGACGCAGCTCGGTTTTAACACTGACGCAAGCTGGACTCTGGCCGGCCATCGCGCGCCATGATGAACTTCCACCTCATCACCGGGAGATATCATGACGCAAGCTACCGCCAATGCCGAGGAACTGTTTCGCTTCGCCAGCATTCGGGCACCCAACCCCACGCCGGCGCCAGCGGGACTCCTTGAACTGCCGGATCAATCGAACGTCGCGGCGTGGATCGCCTCCGCCGCCGAGCAAGACTTCGCGGCCTGGATCGATGCCCTGACGGCACGCTGGACCGCCCTGGCCCAGCGCACGCCGGAGGCCATCGAAGCCGATCTCAACGCCGCGCGCGAGGGCCGGCTGACCTTGGCCGCCGAAACCCTGTTCCCCATCACCCAGAGCGCACCGGCCGCGATCACGCCCTTGCAAAGCGACCTCTGGCAGTTCTACCTGCAAGGCATCGCCTCCGGCAAAGCCGGCAACACCGAGTTGCAGCGCGCACGCCAGTTGCTGGGCCAGATCACCCTGCTGCAAAAACTCCTGGGCGGCGAGCAGGACGCGCTCTCGCCCGCTTCCTTGCAAGCCGCGCTCGCGCCCGCGCTCAAACTGCCGGCCGCCTTCGAGGAACAGATGCGCCTGCGCCGCGAACAGCAAGGTGCCCAGCACAGCGCCGCCGGGGAAGAAGACCCGGCCCTGCGCGACCTGCTCAAGCAGATCGATACCCTGGTCCAGCTCGAACAGCGCCTGGCGGCGGCACTCGACCAGATGGCCGCCGGCGGCGCCCACGCACCCGGCATGCCTGGCACGGGCAGCCCCGCCGAGCAGCAAAAAGTGTTCCGCACCCAGCCCGCCGCCGACATCCATGCCCAGTTCCGCGCCGACAATGCGAACCTGCTGCAAGAGCTGGCCGATGCCCACGTCCCCACCGACACCTTGAGCACCTATGAACTGCTGGACGACGTGCGGCGCCGCATTTCGAGCGGTGTCGCCAGCGCCGCCAGCGCGCCCGCCACTGGCCCGGAAGCGGCAGCCATGCTGGCCGCCAGTGCGGAACTGGGCAAGCTGCTGCCCAATGCGCCGGTCTCCAAACCAGCGCCGGCACCAAGCATGAAGTTCGGCATCCGCCCGGTCGGCGTGGCCGACCTGCGCGTGGTGCGCCAGGTGCTGGTCGCTTACGAAAAGGGAGAACTGGCCACGATCCAGAATATCCTGCAGGGTGAGGAGCACGAGCACTTCCGCTCGCGCCTGAGCCGCGCCGAAGCCAGCCAGGGCAATGATGACGATGGCGAGGCCGAAGTGTCGCAGGAAGAAACGGGGTTCGACCGCATCGAGCTGGGCCAGTCGGCCTTCCAGACCGCGCGCACCCAGCTGGACCGCAACGCCAGCATCAACCTGACCTCCAACTACGGCACCGTCAACGCGCAGGCATCGACCTTCATGAACAGCTCGAAAGGCGGCGACCAGTCGCGCGGCAACGACCTGCGCCAGTCGCGCGAGCTGGTCGAACGCGCCGTGGCGGTGGTGCGCGAACGGGTCGGGCGCCAGCGTTACCTTACGCGCAGCGCCGAAGTGTACGAAAGCGATGTGGTGCGCCACAGCGCGCCGGCGGCCAACCTGCGCGCCCAGTACCGCTGGGTCGACAAGGTCTACCAGGCGCAGGTGTTTACCTACGGCGCGCGCGCCATGTACGAGGTCATGGTGCCGGCGCCGGCGGCCATGTTCCGTCACCTGCTGGCCCAGCAGCCCGGCTTCGGCGGGCATGCCGGTCCGGCCCCGCTGAAACCCACCCTTCGCCCGGCCGAGATTACCGACGCCAGCTGGCTGGCAATCGCCGAACGCTTCGGCGTGACCCTGCCGCCGCCGCCGACGGCCGCCATCACCGAGTACGCCAGCCTGAGCTACCCCAGCGGCGGCAGCGGAACGTCCAGCGCCAGCGGCGTGTTCAATTCGCCCAAGGCGCTGGAACAGGGCTATGCGGCCGCCGCGGCCGGGGTGTCGATGGCTTGGTACGGGGTCGACAACCAGTCCGGCGTCAGCGCCAGCGTCGGCACCCGGCTGTTTTCGAGCAGCCCGGCCGGCGCCACGCCGATCGCGGCCCAGGCCATCGGCACCAACAGCGGCGCGGTCAGCTACAACGCCAGCAGCTGGGGCGCGCTGGACCAGTTCACGGTCAATTTCTACCTGGTCTGGACCCGCACCACGGTCGCGCTCGAGAAGTGGCAGCTGGCCTGCCACCAGATCATCATGGACCAGTACGAAAGCGAGCTGAAAGCGCACCATGCCCTGCTGGCCGCGGCGCGCGCCGATGAAGACGGTCCGTACGCGCCGCTCGCCGAAGAGCAGATGCGCACCATCGAACGTACCGAGCTCAAGCGTGCAGTGCTGGAAATCGTGCGCAGCGGCGGCGGCCAGCCGGTGCCGGCCTCGCCCATCGTCATCGGCAGCGCCCCGGCCATCGCGCCGGAGCGGCTGGAGCAGGCCGCGCGCGAAGTGCGTTTCTTCGAGTATGCCTTCGAGTGGGACCAGATGACCTACAGCTTCTTCCCCTACTTCTGGAGCGAGGGTGCGCCGCAGTGGGCCGCCGCCAGGTTCGAGCAGCAGGGCGACAGCGTGTTCACGGCCTTCCTCAATGCCGGTTTCGCCTCGGTGATCCTGCCGGTGCGCAGCGGGTATGAGGATGCCGCCGCGCTGTACCTGCAGACCGGGATCGTATCCGACATCGCGGTGGTGCCGGCCGACCGGGTGCTCGCCGACCTGAACCGCGAAGTCCAGATGGTCAACCAGTCCACGCCGATGGAAGGAACGCCCGAAGGCGCGGCATGGACCTATCGCGTACCGACCACCTTGATGGTGCTCGATGACGGTACCGACATCGCCTTTCCCAAACTGGCTGTGCCGGCGGACCAGGAGGAAACCATCCTGATGCCACCGCTGCTGATTGATGAAAAGCCGGAGAACTAAGGCCACCCCAGCGTGCTTTCCGCGCTAACCGAAAAACCGTCGCCCCCGCGAAGGCGGGAACGCATGCGTTCCCGCCAAGTTCGCTCCGCAGCCAACAACTGATCGGCAAATTCCCCCCCCCGCCAAGGGCCGCCTTTGCGGGAGGGAGGGCGACGGTTTGCAGGTCAGCGATTTCGACAATTCACCGCCGCTCCTCCCGCCCGTGTACGAACAGCGAGGGCTGCCGGTCCGAATACTCCCTCAGCAAATTCCACACGGCGCGCACCCGCTGCAAGCGATACAAATCGGTCGGCGCGGCCAGCCAGAACGAGCGCTCCGCGAAGAACTGGTCGAGCACCGGCACCAGCCGTCCATCGTCCGGCACCGCATACGGCGGCGCCATGATCAGCCCCATCCCCAGCGCTGCCGCCTCAACCTGTGCGGTCATCCCGGTGCAGCACAAGCGGCGCCTTGGCGTGAACCCGAGTTCATTGAGATAACTGAGCTCGCGGCTGGCCAGCCGGTCCTGCACGTAATCGACGAAATCGTGGCGCGCCAGGTCGGCATGCTCGCGGATCGGCGGATGGCGCGCCAGGTACGCGGGCGATGCGTACAAATAGAAACGGAACGAGGCCAGCCGCGTGATCATGTAGCGCCCGGTGCTGGGCGGATCGAGCATCACGCCAAGGTCGGCCTCGCGGTTGGCCAGGTTGGCGAAGCGCGGCAGCACCAGCAGGTCGATGCTCAGGTCGGGATGGGTCTGCAGCAGCCCGACCAGCAGCGGCGCCACCACGCGCACGCCGAACACTTCCGGCACCCCCAGCCGCACCACGCCGTGCGCCGCCACTTCGGTGCCGCCCAGCTGCTCGGTGGCGGCCAGCGCCGCGCTTTCCATCGCTTCGGCGTGCGGCAGCAGCGCCTGGCCCATCTCGGTCAGCTCATAGCCCTCGCGGCTGCGGTCGAACAAGGTGGTGGCGAGCTGGATTTCAAGGCGGTCGATGCGGCGCGCCACCGTGGTGTGCTCCACCTCCAGCCGGCGCGACGCCCCCGACAAGGTACCGGCGCGCGCCAGCTCCAGGAAGAACCGCAGGTCTGTCCATTCAGGAAAGGTATTCATGAAATCGATATCCACTATTCATCGTGGATATTGTGCACCAGTGCACATGGCCGACACAAACATTTTATTTTTAAGCATTAATAAAATGCAAAGTGTCACTCGAGCTAGCCTGCGCGGAAACAAAGAGTTGTACAAACCATACCTGTGCATTTTTGCACAGTGGGTGGGCGTTTCGTTATCTTTCGCGCAAATTTAAATGGGGGCACACTGCATGACTTCTTTGCCGGCTTCCCGCATTGTCCAAAAAATCCCAGGAGACAACACCATGCGCCCGACCACCGTCCGACACTTTCCCTTACATCGTATTGCCGCTGCCGTGCTGGCCCTGTCGGGTGGCGCGCTGGGCACGGCCCAGGCGCAGACCGAGTCGGGCGCCCCCGCCGCCGGCCCCATCCAGGATGCCGGCGTCGTGACGGTGAGCGCGCGCCGCCGCCCGGAAAACCTGCAGGACGTACCGGTGTCGGTCACCGCCTTCGGCGGCGACCAGCTATCCAAACAGGGCACACCAGACATCACCGCCCTGGCCCTGTCGATACCGAACACCACGCTCAAGGCCTCGCGCGCCACCAACTCGACCCTGACCGCATTCATCCGCGGCGTTGGCCAGCAAGACCCGCTGGCCGGCTTCGAAGCCGGCGTCGGCATCTACCTCGACGATATCTACCTCGCGCGCCCGCAGGCCGCCGTTACCGACATCTACGACGTCGAGCGCATCGAAGTGCTGCGCGGCCCGCAAGGCACCCTGTACGGCCGCAACACCATCGGCGGCGCGGTCAAGTACGTCACGCGCAAGCTCGGCTCGAAAACCGACATCCGCGGCCGCATCACCCTGGGCGACTATAGCCAGCGCGAAGCGGTGCTCACCGCCAGCACTCCGCTCTCCGACACGGTGCGGTTGGGAGGTTCGATCGCCCGCTTCAAGCACGACGGCTACGGGCGCAACCTCGTCACCGGCGCCCAAAATTACGACAAGGACATGACGGCGGCGCGCCTGTCGGCCGAATTCACGCCCACGCCGGAACTGTTCATCCGCCTCGCGGCCGACGCCACCGACGACGACTCCAGTGCGCGCAACGGCCACCGCGTGACCGTCGGGCGCACCAGCGGCGCGCCCATCCTGTCGAACGTGTACGATACCCGCGCCAACCTGACCCGCGCGCTCGGGCACGAGCAGGAAGTGAAGGCCCACGGCTGGTCGGCGCTGCTCGAATACACCGTCAACCCGCAACTGAGCGTCAAGTCGGTGACCGCCGCGCGGCGCGACAAATCGTATGCGCCGATCGACTTCGATTCGCTGCAGGTGGTCGACTTCGAAGTGCCCGCGCTGTACAAGAACAAGCAGTTCAGCCAGGAATTCCAGCTCACCTACACCGGCGACAAAGTGCAGGGCGTGGCCGGCGTGTACTACATCGACGCCAACGCCTACAACATTTTCGACACCGTCCTGGCCGGCGCCTTCCCCAGTTCGACCTTTACCCTGGGCGACATCGATACCAAGGCCTGGGCCGTATTCGCCGACGCCAACTACAAGGTCGATGACGCGCTGAGTTTTTCGCTGGGCGGGCGCTACACGGTCGACAAGCGCGAAGCGAAGGTGCTGCGCCAGATCTACCTAGGCCTGAACGGCACGCCGGCGATGGGCAATCCCAACGCCGTGCTGTTTCGCACCGATACCGACTTCACCCACGGCGAACTGGAGAGGGAAGACAAGAAGTTCACGCCCAAGCTCGGCCTGGCATACAAGGCCAGCGCCAACCAGAACATCTACGCCAGCTGGGCGCGTGGTTTCAAGGGCGGCGGCTTCGACCCGCGCATGAACGTGGCCGGCACCAAGATCAGCGAGGCCACCGCGCGCGCCGGCTTCCTTCCCGAAACCATCGACTCACTCGAACTGGGCCTGAAATCGTCCTACAACAACAAGCGCATCCTGACCAATATCGCCCTGTTCGACAGCAAATACAAGAATGTGCAGATTCCCGGCTCGGTGGAGGTCGACACCAACGGCGACGGCCGCCCCGACAGCTTCGCCGGCGTGACCACCAACGCCGGCAAGGCCAAGATCCGCGGCCTCGAACTCGAAGCGAGCGCCAAGCTGACCAACGCCCTGAGCGTCACCGGCATGGTTAGCCACATCAACGCCAGGTACACCCAGTTCCTGACCTCGCAACTGGTCGGCGGCGTGCCGGCCCTGGTCAACGTGGCCAGCGAGCGCTATTTCCAGAACACGCCGAAGAACTCGGCCAACCTGCGCGCCACCTACGACCTCGGCATGCCGGTGATGGGCCGCAGCGGCACCTTCAGCATCAGCGGCAGCGCCTCCTACAAGGACGACACCACCCAGTTCGAATACGCCTCGGTGCTCGACCAGCCGGCCTACACCTTGTACGACCTGAGCCTGACCTGGACCAGCGCCGACAACCGCATCCGCGCCGGCCTGCACGGCAAGAACCTGGGCGACAAGCGCTACCGCACCGGCGGCTACGTGTTCCCGAACCTCGGCAAAGAGGGCGTGCTGACGGCCTTCTACGGCGCCCCGCGCACCGTCTCGGCCACCTTCGAGTACCGGTTCTGAGCATGACGGTACACGTACAGGAACACGATGGCGCGCAAGCCGCGCGCCACCTGCACGCCAATGGCGCAGGGGGCGCGGCCAGGCCGTTCAACGACATCAGCTACACCAGCGACGACGGCCTGACCCTGTACGCGCGCGACTATCCGGGCCATAGCGGACCGGCGCGCCTGCCCGTCATCTGCCTGCATGGGCTCACGCGCAATTCTGGCGACTTCGACGAACTGGCGCCGTGGATCGCCGCCCAGGGGCGCAGAGTGCTGGCGCTGGACGTGCGCGGGCGCGGCCAGTCGGCGCACGACCCCGACCCGGCCCACTACAACCCGGCGGTCTACGCCGGCGACGTCATCAAGCTGGCGCGCGACCTGGGCATCGAGCGCGCCGTGTTCGTCGGCACCTCGATGGGCGGCATCATCACCATGACCCTGGCGCTGCGCCGCCTGAACCTGATCGCCGCCGCCGTGCTCAACGACGTCGGCCCGGTGATCTCGCAAAAAGGCTTGTCGCGCATCGCCACCTATGCCGGCAAGGGCACCACCATGCTGACGTGGGAACAGGCCGCCGAATACATGCGCGACATCAACCAGCCCGCCTTTCCGTCGAACGACATGGCCGAATGGAACAAGTGGGCGCGCCGCGCGTTCAGTGAAAACGATGCCGGCCAGCTGGTGCTGCACTACGACCCCAACATCGCCCTGCCCCTGCAAAGCGGCAAGCTCAAACCGTCGTCGTGGATGTCGCGCCTTGCGTTCCGGCGCCTGGCGCGCAACCGCCCCACCCTGCTGGTGCGCGGCAGCCTGTCCGACCTGGTCGAGCAGGAACAGGCCAGTTACATGCAGCGCGCCGCGCCGGCCATGCAGTATGCCGAGGTGCCCGGCGTCGGCCACGCGCCGATGTTGACCGAAGCGCCGGCCCGGAAAGCGATCGAACGCTTCCTGAGCCAGGTAGACTGAACCGTATCAGCCCCACCATATAAATATAAAGCAGCCATCCCAACGAGGAGACACGATGTACAAACTGAACACCCTGACAGGCGCCGTCCTGGCCACCCTGGCCACCGCGCTGGCAACGCCGGCCATGGCCGCGCCCGACCTGAAAATCGCCCTCATCGCCGGCAAGACCGGGATTCTCGAAACCTATGCCAAGGAAACCGAAACCGGCTTCATGATGGGTCTGGAGTATCTGACCGGCGGCAAGATGGAAATCAACGGGCGCAAACTCAAGGTGATCGTCAAGGATGACCAGAGCAAGCCCGACCTGGGGCGCACCCTGCTGGCCGAAGCCTACGGCGACGACAAGGCCGATATCGCGGTCGGCACCACCTCGTCCGGCTCGGCCATCGCCATGCTGCCGGTGGCGCTGGAGTACAAGAAAATCCTGATCGTCGAGCCGGCCGTGGCCGACGCCATCACCGGCGAGAAATGGAACCGCTACATCTTCCGCACCGCGCGCAGTTCGATGCAGGATGCCCTGGCCGCCGCCAGCACCCTCAAGGCCGGCAGCGTGGCCTTCCTGGCGCAGGACTACGCCTTCGGCAAGGATGCGGTCAAGGCCGGCAAGGAAGCGCTGACGGCGACCGGCAGCAAGGCCCAGGTGGTGCACGAGGAATACGCGCCCCAGGGCACCACCGATTTCACGGCGCCGGCCCAGCGCATCTTCGACGCCCTGAAGAACAAGCCCGAGCCGCGCCTGCTGCAAATCGTCTGGGCCGGGCCGAACCCGATGAACAAGCTGGCCGACATGAAACCCGAGCGCTACGGCGTCGTTCTCGCGCCGGGCGGCAATATTTTGCCGGTGATGAAAACCTGGAAAAATTTCGCCGGCACCCAGGGCACCATCTATTACTACCACGGCTTCCCGAAAAACAAGATGAACGACTGGTTCGTGGCCGAGCACAGCAAGCGCTTCAAGGCCCCGCCCGACATGTTCACCGCCGGCGGTTTCGCGGCCGCCAGCGCGGTCGTCACGGCATTGACCAAGGCCAATTCGGGCGATACCGAAAAGCTGATCGCGGCCATGGAAGGCATGGACTTCGACACGCCCAAGGGCAAGATGACCTTCCGCAAGGAAGACCACCAGGCGCTGCAGCCGATGTACCATTTCCGCATCAAGAAAGAGCAGAAGAACGAGTGGGACTTGCTGGAACTGGTGCGCGAAATCCCGGCCAGCGAACTGCCGCTACCGGTGAGGAACAAGCGGTGACGCCGGCGGCAATGCCATCCTTGTCGACGCGCGAACTGAGCATCCGCTTCGGCGGGCATGTGGCGGTGAACCGGGTCAGCGCCGATTTCTATCCAGGCACCCTGACCGTGATCGTCGGCCCCAACGGCGCCGGCAAGACCACCTATTTCAATCTGATGTCGGGCCAGTTGCCGGCCACCTCAGGCACGGTCTTGCTCGAAGGCGCAGACATCACCCGCCATGGCGCGGCCCGGCGTACCGCGCTCGGCATCGGCCGCGCCTTCCAGCTGACCAATCTGTTTCCGCACCTGACGGTGAGCGAAAACGTGCGCCTGGCCGTGCAAAGCCGCGCGCGCATCGGCATGAATATGTTCTCGCGCTGGTCCAGCCACGCCGACCTGATCGTGCGCGCCGACCATTACCTGGAGCGGGTGTCGATGGCCAGCCGGCGCGACACCCCGGTGGCGGCCCTGTCGCACGGCGACAAGCGCAAGCTCGAAGTGGCGATCTTGCTGGCGCTGGAACCGGCGGTCATGATGTTCGACGAACCAACCGCCGGCATGAGCGTGGACGAAGTACCCGTCGTGCTCGACCTGATCCACCAGGTCAAGGCTGAACGCAACAAGACCATTTTGCTGGTCGAACACAAGATGGATGTGGTGCGCGCGCTGGCCGACCGCATCATCGTCCTGCACAACGGCACCCTGGAGGCCGACGGCAATCCGGCCGAGGTGATGGCGTCGGCCATCGTCCAGGAAGCCTATCTGGGGACACCCGAACATGCGTGAAGCCATGCCTGAACCCATCCTCCAGCTCAGCGGGGTCCACACCCACATCGGCGAATACCATATCCTGCAAGGGGTGGACTTGACGGTGCCGCGCGGCGGCCTGTCGGTGCTGCTGGGACGCAACGGCGCCGGCAAGACCACCACCCTGCGCACCATCATGGGTCTGTGGAAAGCGACCGCCGGCACGGTGCGCTTCGACGGGCGCGACATCGCCGCCCTGCCCACGCCCGACATCGCGCAACTGGGCATCGCCTACGTGCCCGAATCGATGGGCGTGTTTTCCGACCTGACCGTGCGCGACAACCTGTATCTGGCCGCGCGCAACGGGCCGCTCGACGAGCAGCGGGTCGAGTGGATCTTCGGCTTCTTTCCGGCGCTCAAGAAATTCTGGCACTACCCGGCCGGCAACCTGTCCGGTGGGCAAAAGCAGATGGTGGCGATCGCGCGCGCCATCGTCGAGCCGCGCAAGCTGCTGCTGATCGACGAGCCGACCAAGGGGCTGGCCCCGGCCATCATCCAGAGCCTGATCGCCGCCTTTCGCGAACTCAAGCAGACCAACACCACCATCCTGCTGGTCGAGCAAAATTTCAGTTTCGTCAAGCAGCTGGGCGACACGGTGTCGGTGATGGATGATGGAAGAGTGGTCCATGCCGGCGCCATGCGCGAGCTGGTCGACAACGCGGACCTGCAGCAACGCCTGCTCGGGCTGGCACTGAGCTCCCATCAATGAACCTGCATCCATCATGAACACGGAGACCAACAACGTGACCACCACATCGCCTCCGGTGAGCGCCGCCACCGCGCTGCCCGCCGCCCCGGCCGATTCGCCGCTGCCGGCCGCCAGGCGCGACCTCGCGCCACTGCTGCTGGTGCCGGCGCTGATGCTGCTGGCCCTGCCGCTGGTGGGCAGCTTTCCCACCTGGCTCACCCTGACCATCGCCGGGCTGGCGATGGGCATGATGATCTTCATCATGGCCAGCGGCCTGACCTTGGTATTCGGGCTGATGGACGTGCTCAACTTCGGGCACGGCGCCTTCGTCTCGGTCGGCGCCTACGCCGCCACCATGGTCCTCATTCCCATGCGTGGCTGGCTCGAGGTCGATTCCCTGGCCCTCAACCTGGGTGTGCTGGGCCTGGCGATCGCGCTGGCGATGCTGGCCACCGCCGCGCTCGGGCTGGTGTTCGAGCGCATCATCATCGCGCCCGTGTACGGCCAGCCGCTCAAGCAGATCCTGATCACCATGGGCGGCATGATCGTGGCCGAACAATTGATCAACGTGATCTGGGGCGCCGAGCAGATTCCCCTGCCGCTGCCGGCCAGCCTGCGCGGCGCGGTGATGCTGGGCGACGCCGCGGTCGAAAAATACCGGCTGGTGGCGGTCGTGATCGGCCTGCTGGTGTTCGCCGCCATGTTCCTGGTGCTCAACCGCACCAAGGTCGGCCTCCTGATCCGCGCCGGCGTCGAAAACCGCGAGATGGTCGAGGCCATGGGTTACCGGGTGCGGCGTCTGTTCGTGGCCGTGTTCGCGGCCGGCTCGGCCCTGGCTGGCCTGGGCGGCGTGCTGTGGGGGTTGTACAAGGAAACCCTGACGGCCGCCATGGGCGGCGAGATCACGGTGCTGATCTTTATCGTCATCATCATCGGCGGCCTGGGCTCGGTCGGCGGCTGCTTCATCGGCGCATTGCTCATCGCCCTGGTGGCCAACTATGCCGGCTTCCTGCTGCCCAAGTTCGCGCTGGTGTCGAACCTCGCCCTGATGATCGTCATCCTGCTGTGGCGCCCGGCCGGCCTGTATTCCAACCTGCGGCGCTAAGGAATCACCATGTTCAGAATCACCATGCTCAATCACCTCTTATCCGGCGATCTGCCGCGCAGCCGGGCCTTGTCCGCCACCCTGCTGCTGATCCTGCTGGGGCTGGCACTGGCGCCTTTCCTCACCAGCGGCGCCCGTCCGCTCAACACCGCCGCCACCATCTGCGTCTACATCGTGCTGGTGGCATCCTACGACCTGCTGCTCGGCTACACCGGCATTGTGTCCTTCGCCCACACCATGTTCTTCGGCATCGGCGCGTATGGGGTCGGGCTGGGGCTGTCGAGCGGCGATCCGACCTGGGGCGCGGCCTTCGCCGGCCTGCTGCTGGCCCTGCTGCTGACCCTGGTGCTGGCCCTGGTGGTGGGCTTGTTCGCGCTGCGCGTGCGCGCCATTTTCTACGCCATGATCACGCTCGCGGTTGCGTCGTCGTTTTCCGTGCTGGCCTCGCAACTGTCGGACCTGACCGGCGGCGAGGATGGCAAGACCTTCATGGTGCCGGAACTGCTCACGCCGGGTTTTCGCCTGGTCGAATCGGAGCTGTTCGGGCGCGCCATCGACGGCAAGCTGATCACCTACTACATCGTGTTCGGCGGCTGCCTGCTGCTGTTCCTGTTCCTGCTGCGGCTGGTCAACTCGCCGTTCGGACGGGTGTTGCAGGCGATCCGCGAAAACGAGTTCCGCGCCGAGGCGCTGGGCTACCGCACGGTGCTGTACCGGATCTGGGCCAATGTCCTGGCGGCCCTGGTGGCGGCCCTGGCCGGCGCGCTGATGGCGCTGTGGCTGCGCTACGTGGGTCCGAAAACCATGCTCGGCTTCGAGGTGATGACCGACATCCTGCTGATCGTGGTGATCGGTGGCATGGGCACCATGTACGGCGCGGTGGTCGGCGCGACCCTGTTCATCATCGCCCAGAATTACCTCAAGTCCTTGATGGCCGAAGGCTCGGCCGCCCTCGAGGGCGTGCCCTTGCTGGCGCAGGCGCTGCATCCGGACCGCTGGATGCTGTGGCTGGGCGTGCTGTTTGTGCTGTCGATCTACTTTTTCCCTGTCGGCATCGTGGGAAAACTGCGTTTGCGAAAAGTTACTGCTCGCTCCGCCGGCAACTGATTATTCCGGACAAGGTCCCCGCCCCGCCGGGGACGTGCAAGGCCCTCGCATCGCTCGCCGGCTGAACCTGCTTCGCCGCGCATCTTCGATTAAGTTCCCATCAATTGTCCTTTCATGTGCTTCACAGATTAAGCACACATCAATGCTGGCGCCTCCTCCACTCCTATCATGGGATGAACCGTGGCCTCGCTGCCTGCCAGAGCGAGTGGAACTGCCATCCCGCTGGCAACTGCTGAAAGAACGACGATGAAACTACTTCCTACACTGCTTGCCACGGCCGCCATCGCCGTGGCCGCCGCGCTGCCCACTGCATCGCATGCCATCGAACCCATCGTGGTCCTCAACGAAAACTTCAACGACATCAGCACCCTGCACGACTGGGCCCTGCTCAACAAGAGCATCCCGCCCGGCCAGTCCTGGTCGCAAGGCAATCCCGGCGTGTTTGCGGCGCCCTCGGGTCCCCCCTCCTCCTATATCGCCGCCAACTACCTGAGCGCCCAAAACGGCATGGGCAGCATCGACAACTGGCTGATCACCCCGGTCGTGAACCTGATCGGCCCCAGCGAGCTATCGTTCTTCACGCGCTCGGCCAGTGCCTCCGGCTTTGGCGATACGCTCGAAGTGCGCTTTTCCCCGGGCGGCAGCACCAATCCCGCCTCCTTCAACACTGTGCTCGGCATACTCGGCGGCATTTCGGACTATCCCACGGTCTGGCAACAGGTCATTTCCAGCCTCGACTATAACGGCCAGGGCCGTTTCGCATTTCGTTACCTTGGCGACGCCTCAGCAGCGAACTATATCGGCATCGACGCTGTCGTAGTTACTACGGTGCCCGAACCTGGCACCTGTCTGATGCTGCTGGTCGGCTTGGGCAATCTGATATTGCTGCGCCGAAGGCAGTTAACAATGAACGAAACCAGGAGACTTCCAACATGTTGAGTAAAACCCTGATCACCTGCTGCGCACTGGCTGCCTTCTCGACGGCAGCCACGGCCGCGACGCAAGCGGACACCATGGCCGTGGTGCGCGACAAGCAAACTGGACAATTGCGTCCGGCCACCGCGGCCGAGCTGCGCGCAATGGAGGGCAACTTGCGGCAGCCGCAAGTGGTGCTTCCGCAACCGCAGGTCCGGGTGCGTGCCGACGGTACCCGCAGCGCGCCCCTGGGCGGGCGCGGTGTGGTGTATTCCGTCGTCTCGCGCACGGCCGACGGCAAGCTGGTCCAGCGCTGCGTGGAGGACGAAGCCGCCGCGCGGCACGCCGCCCTCAGCCAGGCCACGCCAGCGGAGGAGCACAGCAATGAGCAATAAGCGCCCCCTCCCGCGGCAGGCCGCTGCCGCCCTTGCCTTTTTCTGCTGCACCATCGGTGGCGCCCACGCGGCGGCAACCATCACGATCGTCAATACCAATGCGCCCAACGTCGGTTTCAACGATGCCACCCCGGCGCGGCCGGTGGGCGGCAACAATGGGCGCACAATCGGGGCGCAGCGCCTCATCGCGTTCCAGCAGGCAGCCGATATCTGGAGCCGCACCATCACCAGCCCGGTGCCGGTCCGGGTGGCCGCCTCGTTCGAGCCGCTGCCATGCAACGCCGATGGCGCGGTGCTCGGCTCGGCGGGCGCGCTGGAAGTGTTTGCCGATTTCCCCAACGCGCCCAAGGCCAACACCTGGTATCCGGGCGCGCTGGCGAGCAAGCTGGCCCGCACCGACCTGGCCACCCCGGGCGAAGCCCATATCCAGGCGCGTTTCAACTCCCGCCTGGGTCTGTTTCCCGACTGCATGCCCGGCTCCGGCTTTTACCTGGGGCTGGACCGCCAGGCGGGCCAGCAGATCGACCTGGTGGCCGTGCTGCTGCACGAACTGGCGCATGGCCTGGGGTTCCAGAACTTCACCGACGACAGCACCGGCGAGTTCTTCCTTGGCATTCCATCGATCTGGGATTATTTCCTGGTCGATATCCGGAACAACAAATCCTGGATCAACATGAAAGATGAGGAACGCCGCCGCTCGGCCATCGGCGGCGCGACCTTGTCGTGGAACGGCGAAAAGGTGTACAAGGTGACCGCGCAGGTCCTCGCCGCCCAGCCCGACCTGATCGTCAGCGGCATGGCAGCGGGCAAGGCCAGCGGCAGCCACGACGTGGGCGAAGCCTCGTTCGGGCCGCAGCTGGGGCAAAATGCGGTATCGGGCGAATTAATGCCGGTGGTCGACCAGGCCAACGGCAGCGGCCTGGCGTGCACGCCGCTCAGTCCCGCCAACGCAATGGCGGTGCGGGGCAACATCGCCCTGGTCGACCGCGGCACCTGCACATTCGTGACCAAGGCCCGGATTTTGCAGAATGCGGGCGCGCGCGGCATGGTGGTGATGGAAAACACGTCCGACCCCGTCAGTCCGCTGGGCGGCACCGACCCGGCCGTGCGCATTCCGGCCGTGCGTATCGACAAGGCGACCGGTGAGCAGCTCAAGGCCGCGATGGTGCGGCGTTCGCGCACCTCCTCGGGAGTCACCGCCAGTCTCGGGGTCGATCCCAACAAGCTGTCCGGCACCGACCTGGTCAGGAGGGTTCGCATGTACAGTCCGGAAGAGTATTCGCCGGGCTCGTCCGTATCGCACTATTCGGTCGATACCAAGCCAAACCAGCTGATGGAGCCAGCCATTAACCCCGACCTGCCGCACGATGTCACGCCGCCGCACGACCTGACCTATCCGCTGCTGCAAGATATCGGCTGGTAAATGGGCGGTTCGTAAAACGCGCCTGTAAACACAAGACGCGCTCCATGGGGAGCGCGTCGGATGTTACCGGATGCCATCGTTGCCAAAGGCAGGTCGCTGCCAAAGAAGGCAAGGACACTGGACAGCTTAGGCCTTGGCGGCTTTGTCTTTGTCGAACGCGGCGATGCCGTTCATGATCTCTGCCTTGGCATCCTCAGGACCGCCCCAGCCTTCGACCTTGACCCACTTGCCCGGCTCCAGGTCTTTGTAGTGCTCGAAGAAGTGCTGGATTTGCTGCAGGCGCAGTTCGTTCATGTCTTCCGGCTTTTGCCAGTGCTTGTAGATCGGCAAAATCTTATCGACAGGAACCGCCAGCACCTTGGCGTCGCCACCGGCTTCGTCGGTCATTTTCAGCACGCCGATGGCGCGGCAACGTACCACGACGCCAGGAATCAGCGGGAATGGGGTGATGACCAGCACGTCGCACGGGTCGCCGTCGTCGGCGATCGTGTTCGGGACGTAACCGTAGTTGCACGGGTAGTGCATGGCGGTGCCCATGAAGCGGTCGACGAAAATCGCGCCCGATTCCTTGTCCACTTCGTACTTGATCGGATCGGCATTCATCGGGATTTCGATGATCACATTGAAATCATTCGGCACGTCGCGGCCGGCGGAAACTTTATTCAAACTCATGGGATATCCTTAGATTGCTGAGGGGGTCAATGGCCGACATTATAACGAAGTTTCACGCGGGCTTGTGCATTGCAGCAAGCGCAGTCGCGCGCCTGGCGCCGGAATATCTGCTGGTTGGCAGCAGGGAATCTGCTGAAAGGGGCCAGGAGATCTGCTGTAGGGCGCCATGAAATATGCTGGAGGGCGCCAGAAAATCGGCTCAAGGAGGCCCAGAAATCGGCTGGAAAACGCACAAACATCGGCGGACCGTAGAGTACCGCCAATCTCAATACCGTCGCCCGCGCGAAGGCGGGGGCCCAAGTTCGCCGCTCAGTGGGCGGCTGAACCAACTTGGGCGCCCGCCGACGCGGGCGCGACGGTTTTCAAGCCAGCGGCATCGATCACAAAATGCTCGCCAGCGCACACTGCCTGAAATGCGCATGCGCTTCTTCCTGCTGGCCCAGCGCCTCATGCATCTGCGCCAGTTTCAGGTGCGCCTCGCGCACCATGCGCGGCTCGGTCGCGTCCGACAGCGCCTGTTCCAGGTAGCGCTGGGCCTTGCCCCACAGCTTCTGCTTCAGGCACAGCGAACCGAGCGTGAGCGCCAGTTCGGCATCGGTCGGGCGCTGCTTCATCCACGTCTCGCAATGCTCGATCTGGGCCAGCAGCGCCGGCGAACCGGCCTGCGCGGCCGCGTCGCGGTAGGCGCGCACCACGCGCTCATCCCAGTCGGCGCGCAGCGCTTCCTCGGCGCTGGCGCGCGCTTCATCGTGCAAGCCGCGTGCATTCAGGGCCGCCGCCGCGCGCGCCGCCACGTACGGTTTGACCCGGTCGGCGCTCGGCACGGTGGACCACACGCGCAGGATCGATTCGGCATCGTGCGAACTGTCGGACAGCAAGGCATCGTAGGCCAGCTCGCGCAGGCGCGCCGACAGGGCCGGATGCAGCGCCTTGTGCTTGTCCAGCGAACGCACCAGGCGCAGCACTTCCGGCCAGTTCTTGGCTTGCTGGTGCGCCTTCATCGACCATTGCAGCGCGTGGATGTGGCGCGTGCCGCTGGCATTGAGTTCGGCCACGGCGGCAAGCGCCGCCTGCGGCTGATGGTCGTCGACCAGCAGCTCGGTCATCGTCATCAGGCGCGCGGTCTTGAGCGCGTTGTCATGCACCACGCCGGCCAGCCAGTTGTCGCGCCGGGTGCCCTGACGCATGCGGTGCGCGGCGCGCGCGCCGATCAGGGCGGCGATACCGGCGTTTTCCGGCAATTCGGCGGCACGCATGGCGGCTTTTTCTGCGTGTCCGAAGCGGC
This sequence comes from Massilia antarctica, assembly GCF_015689335.1. Taxonomy (GTDB): domain Bacteria; phylum Pseudomonadota; class Gammaproteobacteria; order Burkholderiales; family Burkholderiaceae_D; genus Telluria_A; species Telluria_A antarctica. The sequence continues at coordinate 6,581,949 of NZ_CP065053.1, forward strand.
CTTCGAACAGGGCCTTGAGCGCATCACGCAAGCCCTTGTTGCCATCGCGCTCGCGCTTGCGCTGGCGGTAGGCGGAGACCCGGCCCGGCATGCCGACGGTGGCGCGCAGGGCGCGCAGCAAGGCGTACAGGACGAGGAACAACACGACCACGACCACCACGAAGAAATTGAGCGATATGTCGATCCGGTGCGGCGGGTAGAGAAACACCACGTTGCCCGGATTGTAGCGTGCCGTCACGGCGATGCCGATGGCCGCGGCCATCAGCGCGACTAACCAGAGAAGAAGACGCATGTTATGGCTTCGCTTTGTAGTTGCGCACGGCGTTCAGGCTGTCGGACAGGGATGGCATCTCGATCGCTAGATTGCTGGCCTGGACCTGGCGCAGCAGCGCTTGCGCGGCCTGGGTGGTGCCGGCGCGCGTGTCGAAATACTTGGCAAGCGCATCCTGCGCCGCCACCAGGTCGTTGCGGAAGGCCACTTCATTACGTGCCAGCAGCGCCATGCGCGCGTTCAGCAGGCGCAGCTTGACGTTTTCGCGCACAAAATAGGTTTCCGACGGCGAGAGCATCAGCGCTTCCGGCGTATCGACGCGGCGCACCCGGATCAGCTGGCGCATCTCGTCCCACATTTCGCTGGTCCAGCGCTGCCACACGTCCTGCACCCGCGCCAGCATCGAGTCCTTGACCGGGGCCGGGGCCGGGGCCGGGAGCGCAGCCGCGGCCGCAGCGGTACCCGCTTTCGGCGCCAGCGCGGCACTGGCCGCCTTGACCGGCTTGGCTGGCAGGGCCGGTTTCGCGTCGGCCAGCATCGGCAGGGTATTGACCTGGGTAATCACGTTATCCAGGCGCAACGCCACCCCGGTCAGGTCCAGCGCCGGCAGGGCCTTGAGCTTGTCGATATCGGCGGCAATCGCGCGGCGGATCGTGATGAATTGCGGCTTGTCCGAGCGCGACAGCGAACGGTCGGCGTTTTGCAGCGCGATCAGCGCGCCCTGCACATTGCCGGCCAACTGCAACTGCTGGCTGGCGGTCGACAGCACCTGTTCGATTTCCGCCAGCGCCCATTCGTCGCGGTTCTTCGACAAATCCTGGTACAGCTGTTCCAGCGCCAGTTGCTGGCTCTGGGCTTCGACCTGGCGGTTTTCCAGCAAGCTCACCTTGGCCTGCAAATCCCTGGTCTGGTCCTGCACCGTGCGCACCAGGGTGCTCGTTTCGGTATTGAGCACTTCGCCCTTTTGCAGGCGGTTGGCCATGTCCATGCGCAATTTGAGCAGGTTGCTGCGGGTCGACCAGGCGTGCGCGGCCAGCAGCAGCGCCAGCAGGATCACCACCACCGTCATCGGACGCTGCAGGATGTCAGTGATGCGGGCGCCGCCGGACGAACGCGCGCGCGCGGACGGTGGCGCACTGTACTGGTCGGCATGGGGAGCAGCGCCGGGCGCCGCACTGTGTTCAGGTAATGTAGGCAATTCGTTCATGCTCGTGATTGTAACGCGGCAAGCAGACGTTCGTCGCCTGATCCGCACAGGGTCAAACGGCCCAGGCCCAGGCTGCTTGCCGTTTCGGCAATACGGGCATGCGGCACGATCAGATGCTGTTGTTGCATTTTTTCCACAAGGGCGGGATCGCCCATCTCCTGCACCAGCGCCACCAGGCCGCGCAGCGCTTCCGAACTGGTGATGATCCAGTCGTTGTCGCCTTCCATCAGCGCGCACAGCTGCTGCGCCAGGGCCGGGGTCAGCGCCGGCACCTTGCGCCGGTAGGCCGCCACGGTCGTGACCAGCACGCCGGCCGCGCGCAGGCCGTCCGCCATCAGTTCGCGCCCGCTTTCGCCGCGCACGATCAGCACCTTCTGGCCGGCCAGCGCCGCCAGGTCGAGCGTCTCGAGCAGGTTTTCCGAGTCGCTGCGGGCCGGGTCGCGCGGGCTGACGATGGTCGCCGTATGGTCGTTGATGCCATGCCGTTCCAGCGCGGCGCGGCTGCCCTCGCCCAGCACCGCCAGGCTTACCCAGGCCGGCCACACGCGGATATGGGCAAACGCGGCATCGATCGCATTGGGCGACACGAACGCCACCATGGCGCAGTCGTGCATGCCGGCCAGCGCGGCTTTCAACGGCCCCTGCTCGTCCAGTGCCGCGATCTCCAGCAGCGGCAGCAGCACGGCTTCGCGCCCGAGCGCCCTCACTTGTTCGGCCAGGGCGCCGGCCTGCGCCAGCGGACGCGTGATGATGACCGAATCAGGCATCGGCGGCGGCATCGACCTTGCAGGCGGCCAGGATCGCGCGCGCGTCCTGGGTGTCGAGCAAGTCCGATACCTGCTGGCCGAGCAGCTCCGGGTCGTCGGCCGGGCCGCGCAGTTCGGCGTGCGCGCTGCGCTTGCCGTCCGGCGTGGCGACCATGGCGCGCAGGTGCATCACGCCATCGTCGATCGTGGCGAACGCCGCCAGCGGAATCTGGCAGCTGCCGCCGAACACTTTTGATACCTTGCGCTCGGCCGCCACCCGCTGCGCGGTCGGCAGGTGGTTCAGCGGCGCCAGCACGGCGCGCAGGTCGATCCCGTCGGTGCGCCCGGAAACGATTTCGATCGCCATCGCGCCCTGCCCGGCCGCCGGCAGCGAGTGTTCGGGGTCCATCAGCGAGCGGATGCGCTCGGGCAAGCCCAGGCGCTTGAGACCGGCCGCGGCCAGGATGATGGCCGCATACTCGCCGCGATCGAGCTTGCCCAGGCGCGTATCGAGGTTGCCGCGCAGCGGCTTGATCACCAGGTGCGGATGGCGCGCCGCGATCAGCGACTGGCGCCGCAGGCTGCTGGTGCCCACCACCGCGCCCGGCGGCAGCTCGTCCAGGCTGCCGAAATCGTTCGACACGAAGGCGTCGCGCGGGTCTTCGCGTTCCAGCACGGCGGCCAGTTCAAAGCCTTCCGGCAAGTCCATCGGCACATCCTTGAGCGAATGCACGGCCAGGTCGGCGCGCCCTTCGGCCATGGCCACCTCCAGCTCCTTGACGAACAAGCCCTTGCCGCCGACTTTTGATAAAGTGCGGTCGAGGATCTGGTCGCCGCGGGTCGTCATTCCCAGAATCTCGATGCTGCACTGCGGATATAATAAAGCCAATTGCGCGCGAACATGTTCAGCCTGCCACATGGCGAGCCGGCTTTCGCGCGAAGCGATAATGAGCTTGGAGGGCTGCTGGTTCAATTCAGTTGCTTTCAAAACGGATTCTTTCACTGTCGTAAAACCTCAAACCGGTTATGGCAGTCATCGGCGCCTGCATAAGATCACAAATTTTATCATGCGTCCCCTTTGCAGAACCTGGCCAGAAGCCTTTGCACCAACTTTCACTCTGTGGTCCAACATGGTAAATTCATCCGCTGCACAAGAAAACCCTCCAGTCCTCGACAAGGACGCTCCGCTGAAAGAAGATATCCGCCTGCTCGGCCGCCTGCTCGGTGACGTGCTGCGCGACCAGGAAGGCGAAGCCGTCTTCGATGTCGTCGAGACCATCCGCCAGACCGCGGTGCGTTTCCGGCGCGAAGACGATGCCCAGGCCGGCCAGGACCTGACCGCCCTGCTGCACAAGCTCACGCGCGAGCAAACCATTTCGGTGGTGCGCGCGTTTTCGTATTTTTCGCACCTGGCCAACATCGCCGAGGACCAGCACCACATCCGCCGCCGCCGCGCCCACCTGCTGGCCGGCTCCGCCCCGCAGCAGGGCAGCGTGAGCTTCGCGCTGTCCAAGCTCAAGGCCGCCGGCGTCGGCAGCGACACCGTGCGCACCTTTTTCGGCGATGCCCTGATCGCGCCTGTATTGACAGCCCACCCGACCGAAGTGCAGCGCAAGAGCATCCTCGACGCCGAGCATGACATCGCGCGCCTGCTGGCCGAACGCGACCTGCCGCTCACCCCGCGCGAACGGGTGGCCAACATGGCCCTGCTGCACGCGCGCATCGCGACCCTGTGGCAGACGCGCATGCTGCGCTACTCCAAGCTGACCGTGGCCGACGAAATCGACAACGCCCTGTCTTACTACCGCATCACCTTCCTGCGCGAATTGCCCGGCCTGTACGACGACATCGAAGAAGAAATCGCCGCCCACTATCCCGATGGCGCGGCGCTGGACAACGACAACTCGTATGTACAGATGGGCAGCTGGATCGGCGGCGACCGCGATGGCAACCCGAACGTCAACGCCGGCACCATGCAGCACGCGCTGGTGCGCCAGGCCACCACCATCCTCGACTTCTACCTCGACGAAGTGCACGCGCTCGGCGCCGAACTGTCGATTTCGACCCTGATGGTGGGCGCCAGCCCGGCCCTGCAAGCGCTGGCCGACGCCTCGCCCGACCAGTCGCCGCACCGCAGCGACGAGCCATACCGGCGCGCCCTGATCGGCATCTACGCGCGCCTCGCCGCCACCGCCCGTTCGCTGGGCGCGACCAATATCCTGCGCAAGGAAGTCGGGCACGCCGCGCCCTACCTCGACGCCGCCGAATTCTGCGCCGACCTGCAAGTGCTGGCCGACTCGCTGCGCGCCAATCACGGCAGCCTGCTGGTCAAACCGCGTCTGGCCACGGTGCAGCGCGCCGCCGCCATCTTCGGCTTCCATCTGGCCTCGCTCGACATGCGCCAGACCTCCGACGTGCACGAACGGGTGCTGGCCGAACTGTTCGCCGGCGCCGGCGTCGAAGCCGACTACACCAAACTGACCGAAGAACAAAAGGTGAGCCTGCTGCTGGCCGAACTGGCGCAACCGCGCCTGCTGTATTCGCCGTACGCCGAGTTGAGCGAGGAAACCGCATCCGAACTGGCGATCCTGCGCGCGGCCAAGGAGATCCGCCAGCGCTACGGCAAGCGCGCGATCCGCAACTACATCATCTCGCACACCGAGACCGTGTCCGACCTGCTCGAAGTGCTGCTGCTGCAAAAGGAGACGGGGCTCTTGCGGACACGCGAGAAGCAGCTCGACGCCATGGTCATCCCGCTGTTCGAGACGATTCCCGACCTGCAGCGTGCGGCCGGCATCATGAACGAGTGGATGGCGCTGCCGCTGGTGAAGGAACTGATCGCGCACCAGGGCCAGCTGCAGGAAGTCATGCTCGGCTACTCGGACTCGAACAAGGATGGCGGCTTCCTCACCTCCAACTGGGAGCTGTACAAGGCCGAGATCCACCTGGTCAAGGTGTTCGCCGGCGCCGGCGTCAAGCTGCGCCTGTTCCATGGCCGGGGCGGCACGGTCGGCCGCGGCGGCGGACCTTCCTACGAGGCGATCCTGGCGCAGCCGCCGGGCACCGTCAACGGCCAGATCCGCCTGACCGAACAGGGCGAAATCATCGCCTCCAAGTTCTCGAATGCCGAAATCGGCCGCCGCAACCTGGAGCTGCTGGTCGCCGCCACCTTGGAAGCGAGCCTGATGCCGCATGCCGCCGAAGGCGCCAAGGCCAAGCAGTTGGGTGGCTTCGAAGCCATCATGGCCGACCTGTCCGAGCGCGCCTACAAGGCCTACCGCAACCTGGTCTACGAAACGCCGGGCTTCACCGACTACTTCTTCTCGGCCACGCCGATCGCCGAAATCGCCGAACTCAATCTCGGTTCGCGTCCGGCCTCGCGCAAGTCGACCAAGCGCATCGAAGACTTGCGCGCCATTCCCTGGGGCTTTTCATGGGGCCAGTGCCGCCTGCTGCTGCCGGGCTGGTACGGCTTCGGCTCGGCCATCACGCAATGGGTCGAGGAAGGCGAGCGCGATGCAAAAATCGCGACCCTGCAAGCCATGTTCAAGGAGTGGCCGTTCTTCGCCACCTTGCTGTCGAACATGGACATGGTGCTGGCCAAGACCGACCTGGCGATCGCCTCGCGCTACGCGGGTCTGGTGGCCGACGTCGAACTGCGCGAGCGCATCTTCAAACGCATCGCGGCCGAACATGGCACCACCTTGCGCTGCCTGGAGATGATCACCGGTGCGCATGAACGCCTGGCCGGCAACCCGCTGCTGGCGCGCTCGATCCAGAACCGCTTCGCCTATCTCGATCCGCTCAATCACTTGCAGGTCGAGCTGATCCACCGCCACCGCGCCCTCTCGGGCGACCCGGACAAGGTCGACGAGCGGGTTCACCGCGGCATCCACCTGTCGATCAACGGCGTGGCCGCCGGCCTGCGCAACACGGGTTAACAGCTGCCCGGGGCGGCGCGCCTGCACGGCGTGCCGCCCGTCGCTTCTCATTTGCAGGTCTCGGCGACCCGTTGCTCGGCTTGCGCGATCTCCGCCGCCCGGCGCCTGGCATCGGCGACCTGCAACGCCCCTTTGCCATCGGCGACGATCATTTTTTCAGAATCCTTCAGCACGCTCACATTCTTGCGATAGATCTCGCACATGCGCACGCGCATGCGTTCGTTGAAGGCCGCCATGTCCGCCTGTTCCGGCGCTACCGGTTCTTTTTTCGGCGGCGCGCTCGCGGCGCCGCCGGGCTTGTGCCCCGGCGTCGCCATTTTCTGCTCGCGCGCACCCTGCTGCGCGGCGCAAGGAGTGCTTTGATAGGTGGTGTGGCCGGCGCCATCCTGGCACTTGATGACCTGTGCATGAGCGGCGGCATGGGCACCGGCAAGGATCAGTGCGAGGCAGAGCGGACGTGACATCATGGTGGTTTTATCGTTCTTGTTGATGTGAAAGAAATGTGCCGCCCTGGGCGACGGCGCCCACCCAGTGTGGCAGCAAACCCTTGTTCGAGCAATCAACAAATTTCCAAAATGCAATTTACAGCTTTCCCATGCCCGCCATGCACCCGGCATACACCCGATTCGCTTGTCTAATACGAATAATGCTGCTTCCCAAAAGCTGGCATAGAATGAACCGACCAACAACCTGACTGAACCACGAGGGGTGTGCGCATGAAAACGTGGAGCGTGGAGTCGCTTTGCCTGACCGTGGCCGCCATCGTCCTGATCCTGGCGTCGGTGGTAGCGCTGATTGCCCTGAGCGACGCGCACGCGCTGCCCCGATGGCTGTTCTCCCTCACCATTGCGCTGGCCGGCACCGCGCTCGTGGTCAGCCTGCGCATCCGCGCGCTGGCCATGGCGCGCAACACGGCGCAGAGCCGCTACCGCCACTTCATCGACACCGCCCACGAAGGCGTCTGGACCCTCGATAGCGACTCCACCACCACCTTTGCCAATGCCCGCGTGGCCCAGATGTTCGGCACCACGCCGGGCGCCATGCGGGGGCGCTCGATGCAAGACTTCCTGGGCGACAATCCGCGCCGCGACCTGGACGAGATGACCAGCGCCGACGCCGCCCATGTCGGCTACACCCACGATTTGTCGTACCGGCGGGTGGACGGCAGCATCGGCTGGGCCATCGTCAGCGGCCGGCCGATGCTGGGCGACGAAGGGGTGGCCGAAGGCACCTTGCTGATGCTGACCGATATCACCGAACGCAAGGCGGCCGAGCTGGAACTGGCGGCGGTGCAGATCGGGCTGGAAGTGCGCATCCGCATGCGCACGGCCGAGCTGGAGCGCAGCAACGCCCAGTTGCGCATCGAGGTGGCCGAGCGCCAGATGGCCGAGAATGCACTGGCCGAGTCCTTCCGCGAGCTGCGCCAGCTCAGTTCCCATCTGGAAACGATCAAGGAAGAAGAGCGCAAGCGCATCGCCAAGGGCATTCACGACGAGCTGGGGCAAAACCTGATGGCGCTCAAGCTCGATGTGGAAATGCTCCACGCGCGCACCGGCCAGCGCCACCCCCTGCTCAAGCGCAAGGTCGGCGACGTGCTCGACACCATCGACCTGACCATCCGCTCGGTGCGGGCGATCATGAACGACCTGCATCCGAGCACCCTGGAACTGGGCTTGCCGGCGGCGGCCGAGTGGCTGGTGCAGCAGTTCGAGAAGCGCAGCGGGATCGCCACCTCGCTGACGGTCAGCGAAGGCGAAGGGCCGCCGCTGGATAGTCACCGCACCGAAGTCATTTTCCGCATCATCCAGGAGTGCCTGCTCAATATCTTGCGGCACGCCAAGGCGACCCATGTGGAAGTGGAGCTCGATATCGGCATGGAATACCTGACCATCACCATTGTCGACAATGGCGTGGGCATGGGGCCGGGGGACGCGGCCAAGGTGGCCTCGTTCGGGCTGCGCGGGATCCGCGAACGGGTCGATGTGTTCGGCGGACGGATGGTGATCGACAGCCGGCCGGGCGGCGGAACCACCCTGGCCATGATGATTCCGCTGGAAAGCCACGAGACGGAAGCTGGATTAGCGTGAATACAACAGTTCAAAAAATGTAACAATTCGATGGCGGTGGCGTAACGAAGATATGTACAATAAAGGCCGATAGAACAGGAGCGACAAGTTCGGCCCTGGTTTATTGACTACCCCTGTTTGCGCGTCCGGGCTTCCGGATGCGCATTTTTTTTGCCAGTGCTCGCGCTTCCCCATCGTCGCTCCCGCTTCCTCATCGTCGCTCGCGCTTCCTCATCGTCGCTCCCGCTTCCTCATCGTCGCTCCCGCTTCCTCACCGTCGCTCCCGCTTCCTCACCGTCGCTCCCGCGAAGGCGGGAGCCCAAGTTTTGCAAGCACAGTCACCGGCGGCATTACGAACTTGGGCTCCCGCCTTCGCGGGAGCGACGGGCGGGGCTGAGCGGCGGGCGGGGCTGAAGGACGGGCGGGGCTGAGCGGCGGGCGTCGCATCACGACCGCAGGTATGAAAGCGAGAGTGGTTGCATCAGTCGGCCATAAAAAAAACCGTGCTCACCCGACGGGTGGCACGATTTTTTCGCCATCGCCCCGGCCGGAGGCCGAGGCGGCAAGCGCACGTTAATGGTTGTGCAGGAAGCTCTTGAGCTTGTCCGAACGCGATGGCTGGCGCAGCTTGCTCATCGCTTTCGCTTCGATCTGGCGAATCCGCTCGCGCGTCACGTCGAACTGCTTGCCCACTTCTTCCAGGGTGTGGTCGTTCGACATTTCAACACCGTAGCGCATACGCAACACTTTGGCTTCGCGCGGGGTCAGCGAATCGAGCACTTCCTTGATCACATTGCGCATCGACGCATGCAATGCGGCGTCCAGCGGCGCCAGGGTCGCATTGTCTTCGATGAAGTCGCCCAGCTGCGAATCGCCATCCTCGCCCATCGGCGTTTCCATCGAAATCGGCTCTTTCGCGATCTTCATGATCTCGCGGACCTTGTTCTCCGGCATTTCCATCTTCAAGGCCAGGGTCGCCAGGTCCGGCTCGCTGCCCGTTTCCTGCATGATTTGACGCGAAATGCGGTTCATCTTGTTGATCGTTTCGATCATGTGCACCGGCACGCGGATGGTGCGCGCCATGTCGGCGATCGAACGCGTGATGGCCTGGCGGATCCACCACGTGGCATACGTGGAAAACTTGTAGCCGCGGCGGTACTCGAACTTGTCGACCGCCTTCAACAAACCGATATTGCCTTCCTGGATCAGATCGAGGAATTGCAGGCCGCGGTTGATGTACTTCTTGGCGATCGAAATCACCAGACGCAAGTTGGCGACCGTCATCTCGCGCTTGGCGTGGCGCGCACGCTTTTCGCCGGCAGCCATCTGCTTGTTGATCTTGCGCAGGTCGGCCAGCGGCAGCGCAACCCTCGCTTGCAGGTCGATCATGCGCTGTTGCAGTTCCTTGATCGCCGGTACGTTACGGCTCAGCACCACGCTGTATGGATAGGCGCAATCGACTTCGCGGTCGACCCATGCCAGGTCGGTCTCGTTGCCCGGGAAAACCTTGATGAAGTGGGCGCGCGGCATGCCGCAACGGTCCACGCAGATCGCCAGCACGGCTTTTTCGATATGGCGCACTTCATCCATCTGGCCGCGCAGGGTGTCGCACAGCTTCTCGACCACCTTGGCGGTGAAGCGGATGCCCAGCAGCTCGTTGGAAATGACTTCCTGCGCCTTGACGTAATTCTTGGTGCCGTAGCCATCCTTTTCGAAGGCCTTGGCCATCTTGTCGAATTCGACTTCGATGATCTTGAACTTGTCGAGCGCGTTCCTGCGCAGCTGGACCAGCTGTTCGGCCGAGAAGCCCGCCGCGCCGCCGTTGGCGTCGCCATCTTCTTCCTCGACTTCTTCTTCCTCTTCCTCGTCATCTTCCGATGGCGCGGCGTGCACCACGGGCGCGGCCGGGGCCGAGCTCTCGTTGTGGTCGACGAAGCCGTCGACCACTTCGTCGACCTTGAGGTCGTCGTTGGCGATCTTGTGCGACAGCGCGATGATTTCGGCGATCGTGGTCGGGCAGGCGGAAATGGCCTGGACCATGTCTTTCAGGCCGCCTTCGATACGCTTGGCGATTTCGATCTCGCCTTCGCGCGTGAGCAGCGCCACCGCGCCCATTTCGCGCATGTACATACGGACCGGGTCGGTGGTGCGGCCGAAGTCGGAATCGACCGTCGACAGCGCCGTCGCCGCAGCCGCTTCGACTTCGTCGTCGCTGGTGGCGGTGGCGACCGTGTCGGTCAGCAGCATCATTTCGGCATCGGGCGCGCGCTCGTAGACGGCGATGCCCATGTCGTTGAAGGTGGCGATGATACCTTCGACCGCTTCCGGATCGATGATGTTTTCCGGCAGTTGATCGTTGATCTCGGCATAGGTCAGGTAGCCGCGCTCCTTGCCCATGTTGATCAGGTTCTTGATCTGCTGGCGGCGCCGTTCCATATCCGCTTCCGACGCTTTCGGGTCGGCCGCCAGCATGCCGTTCACGCCACCCTTGGCCTTGCGTTCCTTGGCTTTCGAGACCGCTTTCAGTTCGGCGCGTTCGACCGCGTTGAGCGCGGCGACTTCGTCGTTCTCTGGCGTGAATTCGCTGGGTTTACGGCCGCGGCGGCCCGGTACCTTGACCGATGGCAGCAGGTAGCCGGAGGTGTCGATCGCGGCCAGCGCGGCGGCGTCGGTGGTCTGGCTGACGGCCTGGCCGGCGGTCTGGATCATGGTCGGTTCCGGATCCATTTTCTTGACGGCGGTGCGCGCTTTGGGCGCGACTTTCATGCCCGGCACCAGATCGGCGTGGACTTCGGCGGCCAGGTCGGGACGCACGGCCAGCTTGGAGCGCTTGCGCACCACCACAGGCACGGCGGCGCCGTCGGCTGAGGGCGCGGCCTCGGCATCGTACGATACGGCGTCCTGGACGACGTCCTGCATGGTTTCGGCGGGCATGCCCACTTCGACCTGCTCGACCGGATCGGCGGCAGCCATCACCGCGGCCAGGCGCGAACCCTTCTTGACCACCGTGACCTTGGCCGCCGCTTCCGTTTCGAGGAAGTAGGAGGTCGCGGTTTTCGGCACAGCCAGTTGGGCGCTGCTTTTACGCGGCGCTTTGGTGGCGGTCAGGGTTAAGGTCTTAGCGGTGTTCTTCATTAAAACTCCAGTCAATAATCCACCCGAGCCCGGCGTACCGCGCTCGATGGAACGTGTATCAGGATGGCCCTAGCTACGGGGCGATGTAGCCGAATTGCAAGCACGACCGACTGCGTCGATGGCCCGGATGGGCGTGCCCCGTGCGGGGTGGCAGTGGTGCGTGTGCTATGATCAAAATGGCGCTGTGCATGGCGGAACGAAAAAAAGCCCGTGGCAAAACGGGCTTGTATCTATTTTCAGATGAAGAATAGAGGAGACAGTCACCATTATGCACCAATGCAAGATATTGCGATAATTGATATATCGAATACCAGATATAAACCGAACATATAACTTCGACTCATGCCGCCGGTGCCGGGACGCCCTCTTCCTACTGACTGAACCTTCTGCGCTTCGTCAACCCGCGCGCAGGGCAAGAGGTGGATCATACACGATTTCCGGGTCTTCCGCGCATGTGCGCACTAGCCCGAAGCGAATAAAATCCGCGCACGCGCCTATGGTCGCATGCTATCCTTCCGGTTCCAGCTCTTACAATGAAGTCAATGAATACAACTAGTCTTGCCGCCGAGTCTGCGGACGTTCCCGTCACCGCACCAGCTCCAGCTCCAGCACCCGCGCAAAGCGCGCGCTCCCTGCTCAAGCAATTGCAACAACAGTTCCCTGCTTTCCGCGACTGCCTGCCCCTGGCCATCGGCATCGACAAGCAACTGCTGGCGCGCGTTCCCGGCCTGGACCGAAAGACCATGCGCGCCGCGCTGGGCATCCACACCGGTTCCCTGCGCTACCTGCGCGCGATGGAAAAAGCCACGGTGCGTTACGACCTCGACGGCGTGGCCGGCGCGGAAGTGACCGACATCCACCGCACCCACGCCAAGGAAACCTTGCAGCAGCGCTTCAAGAAAGAAGCCGAGCGCAAGAAGGCCGAACGCGACGCCGCGCAAGCGGACGAAGCGAACCGCCTGCGCCAGGAAAAGCTGCTCCAGCTCGCCTCCAAGTTCTCGCGCAACGGTTGATTCCGGGCTCAATGACGACCGATCCGGACGCGCTGCTGCCGCCTTACGACGGCATCACCTTGGCCGACGTACGCATGGTCAAGTCCGACCAGGATGCGGCCGCGGCGCTGGCGGCGCTCTCTTCAACGGATGTGCTCGGCTTCGATACCGAATCGAAGCCGACCTTCCTCAAGGGAGAACAGTCGACCGGCCCGCACCTGGTGCAGCTGGCAACCGACGAGGTCGCTTACCTGTTCCAGATCGGCGCCACGCCGGCGCTCGAGGTGCTCAAGGCGGTGCTCGAATCGAAGTCCATCCTCAAGGTGGGTTTCGGCTTGAAGGATGACATCCTGCGCCTGCAAAGCAAGCTCGGCATTCAGACCCACAATGTGCTCGACCTGTCGAACGCCCTGCGCAAGGGCGAACGCAACAGCCTGGGCGCCAAGACCGCGGTCGCGCGCTTCTTCGGCCAGAAGCTGCAGAAATCCAAAAAAATCACCACCACCAACTGGTCACTGGCGCGCCTGAGCGACAAGCAGATCCTGTACGCCGCCGACGATGCCCATGTGGCCCTGCGCGTGTACCGGCGCTGGCGCTCCGACCAGGCGACGGCCCGGACCACGCCCTGACCGGCCGGCCCACCACGCGCCCTCCCTCGCATCACTGTCCCGGTTACTGACCTGGCAAGGGCCCTGCTCGCTCTTGGCAATGCGGCGCAGCAAGAGCGGCTCCACGATCGCCGTGGGCCGCTGGCGGCGACGAGCGTCGCCTTGGACATACCGAGCGGCGAACCGAACGGCGAGCCGAACGGCGAGCCGAACGGCGAGCCGTCATACAACACGCCCGGATTGATCTGTTTGGAATGCGAACCCGGTGCGTACGGCTGCGCAATGATCCCTTACGCGCTCCGCCTGGCGCGCAAACGGCGTGCCCGCGCACCAACAAGCATGAGCCCCCCAAGCAGCATCGCGTACGTCGACGGTTCCGGCACCGCCGTCACGTTAACCAAGGAGTCCAACTTGCCGGAGAAGGAGACGTAGCCCCCGCCGCCTGCGCTCGGACTCCAGCTGGCACCCACCGAAGCGCCCTGCGCGGTCAGGACAACGGGCTGGCCCGGCGTGAACAGGCCCGCGACGTCAAATTCCAAACCAACATAGGGACCCCAGAGCCTGAAACCAGTGTGGAAGCCTCCGTATCCCTCAAGTCTCTCGTCGACGGCCGACGCCTTCTCGCCGTTTGCGAACATCATCGAATACGAACCGGTGCCGCCCCCGGTTTTAACCAGGGCATCGTCAAAGCTCACAGTGCCACTGAAGCGCTCACCGACGCTGATGCTTTTATACGTCCAGGACTGAGCACTTGGAATGTCGTGCCATTCGTAGTCCGGGCCCCATGGTCCGTCCACCATGATCCTGGACGACATGCTTCCGACAACACCAGAAAACGTGTAGGTCTGGATCGCGGCCGACGCACCCTGGCTGACCAGGGCGCTGGCGACGAAAACTGCTGCAAGTAATTTTTTCATGACTCTCCAATGAGGGGTAATAAGCATTTCGATGGAATATTATCAGGAAATTATTATCGCTCATTAAACATTTACACTTTTATATGCCGATGCGGTCCGCTGCGGCATGGGGGCGCATGAGATTCATGCGGTCAGCACACCTACATCCCGGATCAAGGCGCCCACGATGACTTTTGGCGTCATCGGTCGCGCGGACCGACAGCGTCCTGCCGATCGAGGCGGGCGTCACCGCAACCGGCAGCGCCATGGCGTTCATCCGCACCAGCACCGCATTTGTGACGCAACGAGCGGCCATCCGCAGCCGCACCGGCCCCCGCTGATCCGCTTTTTCGCCGCCCACTGCACCTGTCGTGCCCTGCCCCGACGCGCTATCATGTTGTCACCGGTCACCTTATCAGAGAATCATCCATGCGAAACACCCTCACCAGCGCGCTTGTGCTCGGCGCGCTCGCGTTCACCGCTGGGGCGGTCAGCGCGACGGCCGCCGCCCCGCTGCACGCGGCCGAGCGCCCCGCCGTGCTGCCCGATACAATGCAGCAGCGCCTGCTCGCCTGCGCCTCCTGCCACGCCAAGAAGGATGTCAACGACGCCTTTTTCCCGCGCATCTCCGGTAAGCCGGCCGGCTATCTATACAACCAGCTGGTCAATTTCCGCGAAGGCCGGCGCCAGTTTCCGCTGATGACCTACATGGTCGACTACCTGCCCGACGCCTACCTGCACGAGATCGCCGAGCACTTCGCCAGCGAACATTTGCCGCCGCTACCGGCCCGCGCGGCCGACGTCGCGCCCGCCGTGCTCGCGCGCGGCCGCCAGCTGGCCATGCAGGGCGACCCCGCCATCAAGGTACCCGCCTGCATCGCCTGCCACGGCGACAAGCTGACCGGCGTCGCGCCATCGATTCCCGGCCTGGTCGGCCTGCCGCCCGACTATCTCAACGCCCAGTTCGGCGCCTGGCGCAACAAGGCGCGCCGTGCCCGCGAACCCGACTGCATGGCGGTCATCACCGGGCGCCTCGGCATGGGCGACGTGGCCGCCGTGACGGCCTGGCTCAGCACCCAGCAGGCAGCGCCCGACGCCCGCCCCGCCAGCGCCATCGCCCGCCCCTTGCCCATCGAATGCGGCAGCGCCCCGGACTAAGCCAGGAACCGATTCATGAAAAATAAATTACTCATCAGCCTGGCGGCACTCACCGCCGTGATCGGCGCCGCCGTGGCCGTCGCCTGGCCGCGCCAGGACTTCATCGCCGCGTCGTCGCCGGCCGCCTTCGCGCCGAGCGCCGAAAACATTGCCCGCGGCGCCTATCTGGCCAAGGCGGGCGACTGCATGGCTTGCCACACGGTGCGCGGCGGCCCCGCCTACGCCGGCGGGCGCGCGCTGGAAACGCCCTTCGGCAGCCTGGTCGCGCCCAACATCACGTCCGACCGCGACACCGGCATCGGTGCCTGGAGCGCCGACGATTTCTGGAACGCGCTGCACAACGGCACATCGCGCGATGGCCGCCTGCTGTATCCGGCCTTTCCGTACACCAATTACACCAAGGTCAGCCGCGCCGACTCGGACGCGCTGTACGCCTTCATGCAAAGCATCCCCGCGCAGAAGGCGCCGAACAAGCCGCACAGTCTGGCTTTCCCCTATAACCAGCAGCTCATGCTGGCCGGGTGGCGCCTGCTCTATTTCAAACCGGGGCAATACGTGCCGGCCAGCACCCGGAACGCGCAATGGAACCGCGGCGCCTACCTGGTCGAGGGACTCGGCCACTGCGCCGCCTGCCACAGCACGCGCAATAGTGTTGGCGCCAGCGAAGAAGGCCTGGCGGGCGGGCTGATCCCGATGATCGGCTGGTACGCCCCCTCGCTCACCTCCGACGCCGAAGCCGGCCTGGGCAGTTGGGAAGTGCCGCACATCGTCGAGCTGCTCAAGACCGGCGTCTCGCCGCGCGCGACCGTGTTCGGGCCGATGGCCGAGGTGGTGCAGCGCAGCCTGCAGCATCTGGACAGCGGGGACGTGACGGCGATGGCGGTGTATCTCAAATCGCTGCCGGCCACACCGGCGCCGGCCGTGGAGATATCGACCGATCCGAGGGTGGGCCAGGTGATTGCTGAGGGCAAGAAGCTGTATGAAGCGAGTTGCGTGGAATGTCACGGTTCGGACGGCAAGGGCTTGCCGCCGCACTACCCGCCGCTGGCCGGCAACCGCGCGCTGACGATGAAGGAAGCGGTCAATCCGATCCGCATTGTGCTCAACGGCGGCTTTGCGCCTGGCACGGCCGGCAATCCGCGTCCGTACGGCATGCCGCCCTACAGCCACAGCATGAACGACCATGAAGTGGCGGCCGTGGTGACCTATCTGCGCAGCAGCTGGGGCAACAAGGCGCCGCCGGTGACGGCGTCGGAGGTCAACCGGTATCGCAGCGCGCCGCTCGATTGAGTGGTGCCGGGGACTCGCCTCCGGGCGTCACCGCGTACGTCGGGTGCACATACATGCCGCGCCGGGCCTCGTAGTTCAGCGGCCCCAGGCCCTATGTTTCCTGGCCGTTGAAGTCGAGCTTCGTCGTGTCCTGGATGCACAGCATCACCGGGTAGGCCAGCATGCGCTCCTGTTGTGATTAACCCCGCTCCCACCGAATCAAAAACGCCACCAGAGGAGCCGTCCGCGTTAAGCACTTCATTGAAGATTCGTTGCGAGCCATCAACCGCCAGTCTGACACTGCCGTTGGTTACGCTAAATCCAGGCGCGTAATACTTGGAATTGTAGGGCCTCAGACGGCCAATGTATCCACTGCCTCCTCCAGTAGCAGTGACGGGGCGCCTACTATCACTATATAGCGGAATGTTCAGTGTCGGCTCAGTTGGTTGCCGCTCCTCCGGCGATCCCCATTGGACACGGTTGCCGTTCGCGTCCAAGACATAGCCGCCAGGCGTTTTAGCCTTGCGACTAACGCTACCACCTGCGCCTGGTGCCTCAGATGAACCGCCATCGTCATTTTGACCGGGGCCTGAGACAATCCCATCACCGCTTCCGTTACTTGCCGAGCCGCCAGTCCCCGCCGAGTTGGACCCAGGCCTCATTGCGGCCGCCAAGCTACTCCCCAGGGCATTGCCGAACGCATTGCCGAACACATTCGGTCCGATGCAAAGTCGTACTCCGCGCGCCCGCACACGCAGCATCCATGCGGGTTCCAGCTCTCCTTCAATCGTTCAGCCCGCCGGCATTTTAGCTTTTTGGCGCCGACGTGCGGTTTTCCGCCACACCTAAATTCTAAGTTTTTTCGAAACCCATGTGACGATGACGCCTCATCCATTTTTGAGGAGTAAACAGATGTCGAAGAAGCCCAGAAAGCGCGCAGCCACGCCAGAACGCTCATTCATGAGCGGCATCGTCACCAACCTTGTTGGCAAATGCATTTATGAGTTTCTTCGGGACTTGCTTGAGAGGCGCTGGCCGTTTGCGTGGCCGGAATGAACCGTGGCGCCCGCAGGGCGACACGGTTGGGGTGGCTGTGGAAGTTGCGGTTGCGTTGAACCTGACTGACGGCAGCGCGCGGGTGCAAGCGCCGACGGCCCCGCGCGCGTCGTAACCCTGACCGAACCCTGCGCCTCAAGGCGCACATGCCGGCTTGGCAGACGCGCAGGGGCGCCAGACATAACGCCGTGTTGCGCGAACCCGCAGGGCCCGGCGCAGCGCGGGGCCGGACCACCGAGCGAAGCGAAGCGCAGCGAATGGGCCGGCTTTGCGGAATGCCGCGTTATGTTAAAGCGGACGCGCAGCGGCCGATTTACCCCGTAGCGCCTGTGCTCTTGCGTGGCAGGTAGCTGGCTGACGGCGAAGCGCGGCGGCAAGCGCCGTCGGCGCGCGCCTTGTTGGCCTGACTCGATTCACAGCGTGGCTGTTAGTGTCCGCCTCGCGGCTGGCAGTACCGCGCAGCGGCTTGCCAGTCGTTGTACTGTCGAGGCCGCTACTGTTGAGGGCGTCGTTACCGCGTAACGGGCTTGATGCCCAAGTAGTCATCCCACTCAGGCGTGTTCGGCTCGATGCCCGCAAGGATCCGATCATCCTCGGTACAGATGAAACGCTCCAGCACGTCGCGTTGCGTTACGCCGTAACGTTTGGCCAACCTGGCCAGCGCCAAGGCGGCGCCGGTGCTCAGCCAAGTGTTTAGCCGGCGCTCGCCGTTGCGGCCCGCCATTGGTCGGCGCGCCCGGTAGGCAGCTTGTCGTTCTGCTGCAGTCTTGGCCATGATCTTTCCCTTCTCGTTTGCGTTACTGCGTAACAGTTGGACCAACACGCAATCTCTTCGTTCGCATCAAGCTCCGCCGGTGCCCGGCTCCTCAATCCACCCAAGTTAGCATTTAATGTGCGATTAGATGATTTATATTCAATATAGGCATAAAAACACTTGACATCAGTTTGGAAGCGCGGCCGGCAGTGTGAATTTTTGCTTCCACTGCTCGCCATGTCCGTTCTGACCACCTTGTTTCAAGACTTCGCCGCCCGACTATGCTCGACAGAATTTCTCAACGACGCACGCCATTCCGATCATCCGACTGCGTTTTCACGCTGTCGCAAATTGCCGTTGCCCACGCTGGTTGCCATCATGCTGACGGGTATGCGCATGAGTATCCAAGCCGAGTTGAACACCTTCTTCGCGCATTTGCGTCACCAAGCTCAGTTGGTCCACGAGGTGTCCGAACAGGCGTTCTCTCAAGCACGCGCCAAGCTGTCGCTGACGGCTATCCCCCGGCTCAACGACTGGCTGATCGCGCGCGCCGAGCAGGATCGGTTTGTGCCGCGCTGGCGCGGTCTTCGCCTGGTCGCAGCCGATGCCTCGACGCTACGTTTTGGTCTGCGCGCTAGTCATGTCAAACGCGCCGCCCTTGCCGATCAAATCCTGTTCGGCCTGTTTCTGCCGGGGCCCGACCTGATGCTCGCCGCCTCCCTGCACAGCGTCCACGAGCGCGGCGAACGGCAGTTTCTGTTTGAACATCTCGACCGGCTTTCCCCGGACGATTTGCTGCTGCTCGATCGCGGCTATCCCTGCCGCTGGCTGGTGGCAATGTTGAACCAGCGCGCCATCAAGTTCTGCATGCGTGTCGACAACGACAGCGGCTTCGCCTACGTACGCGATTTCATGCGCTCAAGCGCGAACGAGCGGATCGTCATACTGCGCGCGCCAGACAAGCAGGACGCGATCGACTATGAGTGCCCGCGCAAGCCGCAGCGCGTGCGTCTGGTGCGCAACGTCTCGCCGACTGGCGCGCAGCGCGTTCTGATGACCAACCTGTTCGACGACAAGCTCTACCCGGCTGATTGCTTCGGCGAGCTTTACCACCAGCGCTGGGGCATCGAGGAAGCATTCAAACGGCTCAAGCATCGCCTCAATTTGGAACACGTCACAGGATTGACCCAGCAAGCCGTAGCCCAGGATGTTGCCGCCAAAATCGTCTGCGACAATCTGCAGGCCTTGGTTGCGCTGACCGCCCATGTCGACGCCGAATTGCCCGCGAACAAACGCATCAACCACGCCTACGCCCACACCGCGCTCAAGCCGTTGATGCCCATCCTGCTGCTTGGAAGCGTGATCGGACGGAAGATCGGAGCACTGCTACGGGGCGTGCTTGGCTTGATCGCTGGACGGACCTATCGACATCGGGAAAATCTCTCGAAACCACGCAAGCAAGGCCCCAAACCGCACAAGGCAATGAGTCAGAAAAATTGCTGAAATGGCTTAACTTGGGTGGATTGCCTCGTGCCCCGCCACGAACAGCAGTGGGTTGGGGACGGCTTTTTTTAATTAAAGAGAAGTATCTCAGCGCTGCCCTATTGTGCATCGGTGAGAAGCATGCCCGGCGCTAGTCCCATTGGACCATCCAGCCCAATCGCTATGCGGGAAGCAGGTGCTGAGGGATTACCCGGAAGTACGGACGTTATCCGCCAGCGCCCTGATATTTGTGGCGAGCACAGCGTCCCTCGCACAGAATACGCGTCGCCAGTAAGGCTTTCCAAAACGACAAGTACATCTTTTCGGCCAAGAACCGAGACCACTTCAATGACTTCGAAAGTATTCGACATAGTTAATCACCTTTTTTATTGCGTCGTCTAACAACGACTGCCAAGTCACCTCGGCGCTTCGGAAGTGAGCAATTTCACTCGGTGACCAATTCCGCCTTTCGGCTAGACTGCCAAGGCGCCGTTGTGCCTCAATCTCAAACTGGATACCTTGAACACGCCCGTCATATGTTGCGCTGGTCGGAAAGCCGGCCTTTTTATACTGACCAAAGTGCATCAGTTCTTCAAGCACCTCACTTCTGGTGGGGCTGCTCGAAAAGATAAACGTACCCGGCCCACCCTCTGCTGGGAAATATGCGGCCTTGGCGCCAATGGCCTTCAAAAGACGCTCAGCTTCAGACCCCTGCATGACGGTAGCCCCCTGCTTTTCAGCGGCAGTCAGAATTCGAGTAAGTTTTGCAGGATCATAAAGTGGTCCACCGCCCTCGCCCACATTCATTAGGACTGAACCTGGGAGAGGTGCCTCGCTATTCACAACAACCCTATTTGCCCCAACAGACCTTGGCAAACCACCAATCGCTTTTGCCGCTCCGAGCGATCCCAGGGTCATCAAAACCTCTTCGTTTGTCCGGTGCCATTCATCGGGAGTCCAATCGCTAAACTTCGTCACCTGCCGAAGTTGGCGATCAATTTGGGATAACGTACCAGCCTGGCTATTTCGCCGGGAATTCAAGCCGGCATATTCAATCTGTTCCTGCATCGTTAGATTAAATCCTTTCGCATCGAGGGCAGTCATACGCAATCCTGTAGCGTCGAGAGCCGCTTGGCCCAGAACCCGATTTGCACGTCCAATCGACGTATTGGAAAAATTCTCTAAAGAATTTCGTGGACCGGCAATCGAAGGTCGATAAGTACCGCCACTGGTTTCGCTTTGCTTGCGGCTAGAAGATGGGCTCAGATTGTAAAAATACCCGGAGGATTGGGCAGTCCCATACCCCGAGGAATTGGAGGATGGTGCTCCCGATACAAAATCTACAACCGCATTACCCGCATCTTGAGCATACGACCAAATAGTTTCAAAGAATCCTAGCCTCTTACCATGCACTATTACCCTCGCATTTTCCGGCACTGCTCCCTCACCGCTCCCCCAGTCATTGCGAATGTCGCCATCGCTATCTGGATTGAACAACCGTGATCTCTGATCAAGACCTGCATCTGCAAAACGCGGACCGTTTTCGATATCGTCACCGATGGCATCCAGGCGAGACTCGCTTGCATCGTTATTGTGATCCGCGCCTAAGCTATTGCCCAGCGCATTGCCGAACGCATTTCCGAACGCGTCCGTCGCCACGCGGGTCATATTGAACTTCCCGCCAGTAAACATGCGCACCATGGCGCCCGCCACGATACCAGAAACGGTCCCGCGCGCAACGTCGCCAAAGAATCCTGTGCCAAAGCTACCGCCGATCGCTTGCGATACCCCGGCGGCGGCCCCTGCCGCGATGCCCGCCGCCGCCACGTTGCGCCACTTGAACCCGTCCTGCATTTTGGTGACGCTGCTGATGCCTTGCGTGAGCGCGCTTCCGAGGGCCGCGCGGGCCGCAATATTATAGAATTGCGAGCCACCCAGAATCGGCATGGACGAGTTCGCCGCCCAGCCGGCAACGCCAGCACTGATCGCGCCGCCAAGCGCGCTGGCGCCGACGGCACTCCAGTTGATCGAGTCCTGCATGCCCATCATTATGCCAACGGTCTGGCTTGCGATCGATCCCACGGCACTGCCGAGGGCGGCAGCAGCCACGGTCCCCAGCGACAGCGTCGCCGACCCGGTCATGACAGCCACGCCTGCGCTCCAGGCACCGGCCAGGCCCACGCCGGCAGTGCTGGCGGCCACGGTACTGACGGCACCGACAGCGACTGTGCTGCCGGCGACTGCCGCACCGCCAACAGCGGCACCACCGACAGCAGCACCGCCGACTGCGGCCCCACCCACCGCAGCTCCACCCACAGCAGCTCCACCAACCGCAGCTCCACCCACAGCAGCTCCACCAACCGCAGCTCCACCAACCGCAGCTCCACCCACCGCAGCACCACCAACCGCTGCACCGCCGACTGCGGTACCGCCGGCCGCCGCCCCTACCGCAGGCGCGGCAGCGCCGGCGGTCAGAATCGTCGCCACAACCGCCACCACGATCATCACGATCATGCCCACCTGGTTACAGCCGGCATTGGGCGCCATGGGCGGCAAGGCCGGCGTCATGTCGCCCACCAGGACCGACGGATCGTAGGGCTTGTAAGTCCGGTAATCGTTGTGCACAGTGTTGACGCGCGCCGGGATCTGCAAGGACAACCCGGCCTTGAGCGGTCCGTCGCTGACCCCGTTGGCATCGGCAATCAGATACCACAGCTTGCCGTCGCCCCAGATCGCGCCGGCGATGCTCTGCAGCGTCTCGCCGTCCTGCTGCACGATGTAGACAAACGGCACATTGGACGCAGCGACAACGCTGGCCGGCTCGTACGTGCTGGCAAAAATCCCGGGGTTGACATCGGTCAGGGTGCCGCCCGTCGCGCCCAGCATCTGGTCGTTGACCACCAGCGCATGCGTGACCTGGTCGCCCGTGGTGGCGCGCAACACATGGCCGGCGGCGTCATTGACGAAGGTGCGCGATTTCGCCGCCTGCTTCTCGAACGCCGGGTCGTTGACCTTGACCAGGTGCCCGTTCACATCATAATCGCTGGTGGTCGTGTTCGCGGTCATGTTCGCGGTCATGTCCACGCCCTCGCCGGACCTCACCGTCAGGCCCTTCTGGCGATAACTGTCGAAGTAGGTGTACTGGGTCGTGTACAGGTACTGGCCGGGCGGTAGGGAACCGGGCGGAACGACGTAGTAACCCTTCAAGTGGCCGGCGGCGTCGTAGCCTACCAGTGTTGACAAGTAATCGTTACCGCCAAGCACGTACTTGATATCGTTGCTGGCAGTACCGTCCAGATGGAATTCTTTTTGCCGCACTATCCTGCCGGCCTTGTCGTAGGCAATGGCGCGCGTGCCTGCGTCCAGCTTCCACTCCTTGAGCGCCGCCCTGTATGCCTCTTCCCGCCCCGGTTCGAATTGCACGGACACCCCGGCGTGTGCCAGGCGGCCGGCCATGTCGTAGCTACGCATGTCGATGATCCACTCGCCACGGCGCGCGATCGTCAAACGGCCGGCGTTGTCGTATTCGTAGGTGTCAACGGTCGGGGTCTCCGATTTTTCCGGGTCCAGCAGGTAGGTGTCGCTGGTCCGGTTGCCCAAATAGTCATACTCAAGCTTGTGGCCGAACTTGCCGATCACCACCGTCGACGCCGGATCCCCATCTTTATATTCGCCGTTGACAATCAGTTGCCGGTTCAGCGCGTCGTAGGTGTTGACCGCGTGCGTCGTCACCACCTTGCCCGTGGCGTCGGTATAAGTCGTATCGACCTTGACCCGGTTGCCGTTGGCGTCGTAGGCGAAAACCACGTCGTAGCGGCCATCCGTCACGCGCGCCATGCGGTTCAACAAGTCATACGTCGTATGGTTGTCCTGCACCACCACCTGCTGCGTCAGGCCAGTCGTCGTCGCCGGATGCAGGCCGATATTGGCGGTGTTGTTGAAGTTGTCCAATTCCCCGCCGTTCAGGCCGGCCATCATGTCGAGCACGATCTGGCCGCGCGACACCCCACTCTCCAGCTTGGTCAGGTGCAGCGCGTGCGTGGCTGTATCGGGAATGTGGCCCACGGTCAGCTGGTACAGGGTGTTGATGAATTCGGCGTCGCCCAGCCCGGACGGCAAGCGCGCCTGCGCCTCCGCCCTTGTCAGCAACTGCTCGGCCACGAACAGATAGGATGCTGTGCCGAGCTTGTATTGCGATTCCCAGGACAACAATTCGCCCAGCTCGGCGGTGCGCCCGAACACGGCCAGGTGAATCCCGGCGATTTGCACCGCCTCGGGGCTCTGCGGGAACTGCTCGCCGACCTTGGCCTGGATGGCGCCGGCGATTAGCTTCTCTCAACTCGAATCAAATCATCATAATTACCAAACTCAGGTGTTGCAGAATAATTCGAGCTTACATCCGCCATCGACGCGGCCGTTTCAAGCCGGTGAGGGTTAAAGAATTCACGCATAATCTCGACCGTACCATTTTGGTGACTGTTCAGCGCCTATGCAGTTGGCTGGATAGGATTGCCTGCGAATGCTCGCTGTAGAACTTCCAGCATACCGTGGCCCTGCTTGCGCAGCGTATCAAGGCAGGAGCGAATGACACAGAAATTGCCGGCGCCTTCGACGGTGCGGAAGCAGCCCGAAACCTTCTGTTTTACCTTGGGCATGCGCACGGCCCGTTCGGCCACGTTGTTGGTGAACGGTACGGCGAGATCGCGAATGAACAACAGGACGGCGTCAGCATGTTTGCGGAAGCGCCGGAGCAGATTGCAGGCGACCGATTGCTTGGCGCGGCCGCCCTTCCAGATGGGAAGTTCGACTTCGGGATGCAGTATTTCCCCTTCATCGATGATAGCGTTATAGAGTGTCGTGAACGCAGCGATGTCGGTTTCGCTGAAGCGCTTTCCGGAGCGCCGTGCAGCCCAACATAGCTGATTGGCGCTGAGCAGGAAATCCGTCATCGTCTGAGGCCACTGATGTCCCGTGAGTTCCTTCACGTACAGCAGTTCGCGCAGCAAATGCGCGTTGCACAAGCCGTGTGTGGCATCGTCCAGTTTCCAGTACGGCGACCAGCAGTCGTGCACCAGTACGCCCGAGCGATGAGGCAAGATGGCATGCGCGGTGATCGCCTCCATGCCACGCTTGGCATGCACGCCGTACCAAGTGAGCGTGTCGTTGGCCGCGATATGAAGCCAGTGCAGTTGGCCAGCCACACGCAGGCCTGATTCGTCGGCGTTGACCAGCGCGGCGTCGCGCAAATACTGCGCGATCAGATCTGCCGTGCCTTGCAATGCAAGGCACGCTTCGCCTACCCAGGCCACCAGCGTGCCGGGTGAAATAGCGAGACCATACACGTCACGAATCAGCTCGGCGGCGCGAGCAAACGGCAGCATCTGGCCCTGCGTGAGGTGGACCGCCAACGCGCGCACGTTGGGACCGTATTGCACCGGCTCGGTCACGTTAGCCGGGAATGCGCTGGTGTGCAGTTGCCCACACTGGCAGCGCACGGATAGCGTGCGGTGTTCTACGATGTCGAACGCGGCGACGGGCACATCGAATACCTGGCGACGTTCTTGGACCACGGTATCGTGCAACGGCAATGCATGCTGACAGCGGTTGCAGTGTTCTGGCAGCGGATGATCGGTGTGACTGGTCGGCTGCAAGGCCTGCTTGAGTGTGGTGCCCTTGCGGCCAGCCTGGCCGCCGGGCAGTTTGCCCGACGACTCGCGCAAGGAACTGGTCTTCTTGGCCATGCCATCCGACGAGGGTGGCTTGCTCGAATTGCTGCTGTTCTTGTTGACCTTTGACTCGAGCGCCTCCAAGCGGGCCAGCAACGTCAGAATGAGAATGTCCTTCTGTTCGGGGGACAGGCCGGTCAGGTCGGGAGAAGGAGGTTTCGTTGCCATCCCAGCATGATGAACGTGATCGGAATTGTTTACAACAGATATCTGGCGTTCATAGGGACTGAACAGTCACCCATTTTGTTCAAAGAGGTAAGAAATACCACTCACGACTTTGTCTGAGCCGCCATCAAATTCACGGTGTGTTGCCATCGTCAGAAATAACTTTCCTGGTCCAACCTCCTGAAATGCATGCGTCAACGATTCGCGCAAAAATTCATCATGAACACCAACCCCCACTACACCTTTAGCAATATCGATAAAGCAATATGGCTCGTTAATAGACTCAACCAGGACTGTATAGGTCCGGTTTGTGGAATGCGCGAGTTTAGCTTGATCCTCGGACCAAATTTCCGCTGGCTTCTTCTTAGCGCGAAACCATGATTTAAAAAAAAATATAGGCCTATTCATTAGTGCACTCTATCATTAACATCTCGAATTAAGATGCCTGCACGATCCGCAGCATCGAGAATTGATTGCGGAATTGGGCGAAGCTGGACCGGAACCTCAAGATAGTGCTGACCTAGCAAAGGCCGCCCTGCCAACGCACCGCTAGATGGTACATTTGCGATGATCTCGTTGACTAGGTATTTTACCGAGAATTCATTGACATAGTTTATTCCCGTTCGCTCCTGAATTTCGGATAGTTGCGTAAATTTTCGTGAAACAATTTCACCTGCATTCGATAGTAGACGTCCAGTCAAGTATATCCCGTTCCTTTGGGGGCTGTTTATACAAACTACATTGTAAGGATATGCAACAGCACGTTGAGCGTTAAATGCAATTCCATCGTCAAGTCGTGCCAGCTATTCAGGTCTGCTGCTTACTCTTACGCTGCTAACATCTTCGCTATTTGCCATCAATTTTTTTAGCATATAGACAAAACGCTTCTTTGATACGTATCCGGTGTAGCGCCAAGTTAAAAAATTATCAATGGGCAATTATTAGCACTACATTTAAATTCCTCGGCTTCGCCAGCCCAGCCACATGGGAAATGACCACGTAAATACCACTCTGCAAGTATTTCGAAATACGGAGACTTGCAGTAATCCGAGTACTCGAGAGCCAGGCAAGCTTTTACCAATGTCCATCTAACTATGTCTGTAGAGACCGTCGGTGGACAAAACCCTTTTCGAGCGGCCTCTTGCACTTTTCTGGTAACTAGCGACGATAACACCGGCCTGATATTTTTAACCTTTTTATTCCATAGTAAATATTCTTTAGGATATTCAATATCCAAAAACGTAGTCAATTTATTTGTTGCATCTTGAGTAACGTCAGTAAACACGGTTGAAGTGGAAGAAATTATTGCTTTCTCCCAATCAAAAATGAAGATTTCCCCGCAGGGCGATTCCTCCGGGCGGCCGACATTTTCGAACCAAGCCGCTTCTGAAAGCCGTGCCAAAAACGCCTTTGTCAGATCATTCATAATCAAACCCTCATAAAACCAATTTAAGGCTCTTAATTTAGCATATACCCGACATCTTGGAAAACCTTCGGCGCCGCATAGGAACCAGCCGAGTACCCCACGAGACCACCAGTAAGTCCGCCAATCGCACCTCCTACAACCGCACCAAGAGGACCAAATGCCAAACCAACGCCTGCTCCGAACTCCGCCCCTGCAGCGCCCACCGCCCAAGCCCCGCCCCACCCGCCAGCAATTCTGACGGCCTCATTCGTTGTGTTGGCATAATTTCCAGTATTTTTGCTATTTTGATATTCTCCACCCAAGCTAATGGCGTCTTGATAAACCCCGTACGCCGTCAACACTCTGCCTCCCCATTTAACGTTATGCGCTACCTTCCGCGCGGACCACACCTCCGTATTTACCGCCGGCCAAGTGCCAGGCTGATTAAATCGTTTAGGAATAGCCGGCACCGGAGCGCTCTCAACAGCGCCTGCGGCGACGCGCTGTGCTTTTGCGTTTTGCCCAATACGTTTAGCTTCGGATGGATCTATACCGCCGTCGACAAAGGACTTCACGAGTGCCCGCCCATATTCCTTATTCGTTGGCACCTCGCCTTCGCGAGCTCCTCCCGTACGGAATTTGTCCCACCATGCCTCCAACGACGCATGCACTTCGAAGTGGGTGGAACCTGGCTGATGCATCCCCGATCCCTCGATCCTTATTGATAACCCTTGCCCATACGGAATTCGCGTCCTGTAGGCCGCGTCTTGGTTAATGTGGTGTCTCTCCTGACCAGTAGCAGTAGGCAAACTGGAATGAGGACCTTCTGCAAAAACCGGTGAATAAAGCTTCAGAAGGCCCGCCATTGCTCCTTGCGTTACTCCTAATGTGGGCAATGTCGTCGACTTCGACGGTGCGGAGGCATTGCCGTTGGCTTCATTAAGGATTCGCGTCATTTCCAGATGCCGCAACGCGACGCTTGTTTCATCCCCGCCCACGTCATCTGGAACGAAATAGAAACTCGTCGTGTCGGTCCTTACATGACTCTGTAGAGAATTCAAGGAGTATCCAGAGACTCTAGGGATTGCAGATGTTGATGAGGAAGGTATTTCCAATTGCAGCCTATTGTCATCACTGACCGTGCTTTTAAATATTGGAGTTCCGTCTTCAAGATATCTACCTGACGAGATCCAACCCAAGCCGGATATTTCAACGCCCCCGCTATTCCGGTCAGAGGGGTAGTATCCCAACACGCTGTCCGTAGAGCGGATTTCCGGGTTATCGGACATTGGATCGAACGTGGAAGGCGTCAAATCCAACGACGCTATTCCCATTTCAAATGGTGGCCTTCTTGATCCGTCACCTGGCGCCTCTTTAAAATTAGACTGGCGATCTGGAAGCAGGCTATTGCCCAGCGCATTGCCGAACGCATTTCCGAACGCGTCCGTTGCCACGCGGGTCATATTGAACTTCCCGCCAGTAAACATGCGCACCATGGCGCCCGCCACGATACCAGAAACGGTCCCGCGCGCAACGTCGCCAAAGAATCCTGTGCCAAAGCTACCGCCGATCGCTTGCGATACCCCGGCGGCGGCCCCTGCCGCGATGCCCGCCGCCGCCACGTTGCGCCACTTGAACCCGTCCTGCATTTTGGTGACGCTGCTGATGCCTTGCGTGAGCGCGCTTCCGAGGGCCGCGCGGGCCGCAATATTATAGAATTGCGAGCCACCCAGAATCGGCATGGACGAGTTCGCCGCCCAGCCGGCAACGCCAGCACTGATCGCGCCGCCAAGCGCGCTGGCGCCGACGGCACTCCAGTTGATCGAGTCCTGCATGCCCATCATTATGCCAACGGTCTGGCTTGCGATCGATCCCACGGCACTGCCGAGGGCGGCAGCAGCCACGGTCCCCAGCGACAGCGTCGCCGACCCGGTCATGACAGCCACGCCTGCGCTCCAGGCACCGGCCAGGCCCACGCCGGCAGTGCTGGCGGCCACGGTACTGACGGCACCGACAGCGACTGTGCTGCCGGCGACTGCCGCACCGCCAACAGCGGCACCACCGACAGCAGCACCGCCGACTGCGGCCCCACCCACCGCAGCTCCACCCACAGCAGCTCCACCAACCGCAGCTCCACCCACAGCAGCTCCACCAACCGCAGCTCCACCAACCGCAGCTCCACCCACCGCAGCACCACCAACCGCTGCACCGCCGACTGCGGTACCGCCGGCCGCCGCCCCTACCGCAGGCGCGGCAGCGCCGGCGGTCAGAATCGTCGCCACAACCGCCACCACGATCATCACGATCATGCCCACCTGGTTACAGCCGGCATTGGGCGCCATGGGCGGCAAGGCCGGCGTCATGTCGCCCACCAGGACCGACGGATCGTAGGGCTTGTAAGTCCGGTAATCGTTGTGCACAGTGTTGACGCGCGCCGGGATCTGCAAGGACAACCCGGCCTTGAGCGGTCCGTCGCTGACCCCGTTGGCATCGGCAATCAGATACCACAGCTTGCCGTCGCCCCAGATCGCGCCGGCGATGCTCTGCAGCGTCTCGCCGTCCTGCTGCACGATGTAGACAAACGGCACATTGGACGCAGCGACAACGCTGGCCGGCTCGTACGTGCTGGCAAAAATCCCGGGGTTGACATCGGTCAGGGTGCCGCCCGTCGCGCCCAGCATCTGGTCGTTGACCACCAGCGCATGCGTGACCTGGTCGCCCGTGGTGGCGCGCAACACATGGCCGGCGGCGTCATTGACGAAGGTGCGCGATTTCGCCGCCTGCTTCTCGAACGCCGGGTCGTTGACCTTGACCAGGTGCCCGTTCACATCATAATCGCTGGTGGTCGTGTTCGCGGTCATGTTCGCGGTCATGTCCACGCCCTCGCCGGACCTCACCGTCAGGCCCTTCTGGCGATAACTGTCGAAGTAGGTGTACTGGGTCGTGTACAGGTACTGGCCGGGCGGTAGGGAACCGGGCGGAACGACGTAGTAACCCTTCAAGTGGCCGGCGGCGTCGTAGCCTACCAGTGTTGACAAGTAATCGTTACCGCCAAGCACGTACTTGATATCGTTGCTGGCAGTACCGTCCAGATGGAATTCTTTTTGCCGCACTATCCTGCCGGCCTTGTCGTAGGCAATGGCGCGCGTGCCTGCGTCCAGCTTCCACTCCTTGAGCGCCGCCCTGTATGCCTCTTCCCGCCCCGGTTCGAATTGCACGGACACCCCGGCGTGTGCCAGGCGGCCGGCCATGTCGTAGCTACGCATGTCGATGATCCACTCGCCACGGCGCGCGATCGTCAAACGGCCGGCGTTGTCGTATTCGTAGGTGTCAACGGTCGGGGTCTCCGATTTTTCCGGGTCCAGCAGGTAGGTGTCGCTGGTCCGGTTGCCCAAATAGTCATACTCAAGCTTGTGGCCGAACTTGCCGATCACCACCGTCGACGCCGGATCCCCATCTTTATATTCGCCGTTGACAATCAGTTGCCGGTTCAGCGCGTCGTAGGTGTTGACCGCGTGCGTCGTCACCACCTTGCCCGTGGCGTCGGTATAAGTCGTATCGACCTTGACCCGGTTGCCGTTGGCGTCGTAGGCGAAAACCACGTCGTAGCGGCCATCCGTCACGCGCGCCATGCGGTTCAACAAGTCATACGTCGTATGGTTGTCCTGCACCACCACCTGCTGCGTCAGGCCAGTCGTCGTCGCCGGATGCAGGCCGATATTGGCGGTGTTGTTGAAGTTGTCCAATTCCCCGCCGTTCAGGCCGGCCATCATGTCGAGCACGATCTGGCCGCGCGACACCCCACTCTCCAGCTTGGTCAGGTGCAGCGCGTGCGTGGCTGTATCGGGAATGTGGCCCACGGTCAGCTGGTACAGGGTGTTGATGAATTCGGCGTCGCCCAGCCCGGACGGCAAGCGCGCCTGCGCCTCCGCCCTTGTCAGCAACTGCTCGGCCACGAACAGATAGGATGCTGTGCCGAGCTTGTATTGCGATTCCCAGGACAACAATTCGCCCAGCTCGGCGGTGCGCCCGAACACGGCCAGGTGAATGCCGGCGATTCGCACCGCCTCGGGGCTCTGCGGGAACTGCTCGCCGACCTTGGCCTGGACGGCGTCGGTGATGACGGTCTTTTCGCGCACCCGATTACCCGCCTGGTCGTAGGCGTAAGTCGTCACCTGCTTGAGAGCCCGGTCATCGATCTTCGTCAGCAGACCCGCGCCATCGTAGGTGTACGCCAGGTCCTTGCCCTGGCCGATATCCTTCTGGAACGTCATGTGGCGCAGGCCGTCGTAACCATACTGCGTGGTGGTGTCGCCCATGTTGGTGCTGTTGACCAGCAGCCCGCCCTCGTAGTGCCACGTATTTTTCTTCCCCATCGCGTCCTGCTCGAAGATCTTGCGATGGAAGCTGTCGTAGGCGTAGCGCATGATCACGCCGCTCTCGTCCGTGGTGGAGGCGACGTTGCCGTCGAGGTCATAACGGGTGCGCGTTTCGCCGCCGTCACTGTTGGTGCTGGATATGCGGCGGCCCAGTTCGTCGTAGCGGTACAGCTGATCCAGCGTGAGGTCGATGCCGATCACTTCCTCAACCATGCCGCTGCCGGTGGTAATGTCGAGCAATTTTACTGCGGATAAATGATCCATCCAGCTGCGCGTGACCCGGCCCAGTTTGTCGTAACCATAGTTGGTCACGGCCGCCTGTCCTGCCTTGATCGGCTGGATCAGCTGGATCCGCTCGCCAAACAGGTTGAACTTGCTGCGTGTGATGACGCCAAGCGCATTTCTCTGGAAAGCCAGATTGCCTTGTATGTCATAGACCTGGGTGGTGCCGCTCTCGTCCGGCCACTGGCCGCTCCACGTGGCCACCTGACGCCCCAGCACGTCGTACTCCGTACTGGCCGACGACAGCTGCGTGACGCTGATCATGTCCCTGTCGTCAAACCACTGGCGGACAACATCCTCGCCCGTGCGCTGGTTGCGGGAGTTGTAACGGTAGTGGGCGGCCAGGTCGACGTCGCGCGGGTCCGACACGTAGACTACATTGCCCCAGCGGTCGCTCTGCTGCACCACCGCACGCCGCTGCACATCCGGTTTGGGCGCAAGCTTCTGGATATTGATCACAGCATATCGATCGGCCCCAGGCGTACCGAACAAGGTGATGCTGGTTGAATCGTATTGCGTCCGAGATTTGTATTCGCCTTCCAGCATGGGCAGGAAGGTGAGGATGTCGAAATTGCCGGGACTGATGCCCGACAGATCGACCAAGGTCGTATCGCCGAAGACCATCGTATCCAGATCGACAATTGGCCCGTTATCGATTCGAACACCAGCAGTGACCAGGGCGGGAATTTTCAGGAATGGCCCCAGTTCCTTTTCAGCCTTTCCAATTTCCCGGTACGGGACCACGTTCTCGGCCTTGGCGATCAGCTGCCACACGCTGTTCACGTCTTTCTTGAACAACTGAACCGAACTGAAGTTGGCATCCCTGACGGGCGATTGTCCTTCCCATTTCAGCTGGGCGCTCCAATGCCCGTTCTGGTCGACACTCAACTGGCTCATATCGAAAGCCTGTTGATAGGTTTCCGCTTGCGGCGACCCAACCGTGTGATTGATGTAGTCGACCCGCACCATGATATCGCCCGCGCCCAAGTCCGCAGGAACGCTGAAGTCGACCTGCATGATGTTGGAACCTGTCCACTTCGCATCGTCAGCACTCCACTTTGTGCCGCTCCTGAAGTTGTGCACCTGGTTAATTTGCGGCACCACGATCTTGCTCAATTGCGAAGTCTCGACGTTGCGCGCATCGCTGCCGGGGGTGTAGCGCAGCTGGACCCTGCCCATCAGGTCATACTCGGTTTCCGTGCGTTCGAACGTGGCGGCGCCCAGGTTAACGTCCTTGATGGACTTGTAGCTGATGTCGCCCGCCGATCCGGCCCCGGTCGCGGCGCTACGCAACTGCAGCGTCACCTGGCCGGTCACGTTGTGAACCATGATCTTGTCGACGCCATCATTGGCATTCGTGCGCCATACGCGCCCATTGTTGTCGTACTGCGTGTATTCGTATGCCACCCCGTTCACGCTGCGCTGCACGACTTCGCCAAAACTGTTGTAGTCGGTCTTCTCGCGCTTGACGTCGGCCGCGTCGGCGGCACCGTCGTTCACCAGCTTCATTTCCAGTTGCTGGGCATTGGCCGCGTAGATCTGCTTCCACACCCCGTCGGCGCCCTTGACGGAAACCACGGCCGACAGGACCGTGCCGAGTCCACCTTCCAGTTTGGCGACGTCGTTCCAGGTGATCGTGGCTGACGTCGCCTCGCCTGTCGCGCTACGCTGCGCTTCAATATTGCCGTTTGTATTGGTGTACCTGACATCGACCCGTACCTCGCCAGCCGGCAAGGGCGGATAGCTCAGGAAAATTTGATTAGTACCGTTCCATTTCTCAGATTCCTTGCCCTGATTGGTGCTCGAGACCTTGCGGATCAAGCGCAAGGGATTGTCGGTCTTGATGATGGTCGAGGTGCCTGGCGACGCGACCTCATCGACCTGGCCCAGCGCATCGTAATGGTAGATTTTGAAGACCGTGTTGACGGTCTCGCCCTTCCCGCTGCCGCTGTTGAGGCGGGTGACGCTTTCCCACTGGCGCACCACCCGGCCCAAGGCATCGTACGAGGCGAACGAGGCATGGCCTTGCGCATCGACCATCTGGATTGCATGGCCGTTGCGGTCATAGCGGGTATGGCTGACACGGTCCTTCTCGCTCACCGGGTTCAACGCCGGCGACACCAAGGTCGTGGTGCCGTCGGCGTAGGTAATGGTACGCAGCACATTGCCATGAATATCGCGTTTGAACGCGGTCAGCGTGTACCTGAGTTCTTCCGGACTCTCGTCCGGCAGAAGCGCCTCCAGTGCCCCGGCGTCGAATCCGGCACTGCCGGTAACCGAGGTGACACGGCCCAGCGCGTCGTAGTTGCTGCGCGTGATGCCGCCCAGCGCATTTTCCGTCTCGGTCAGGTTACCGACTTTGTCATACCGATAGCTCGTGACGTCGCCTATTTCATTGCCGTGATCCACGAAATAATTTTCCCACTGCGCCTCCTTGCGGTTGGCGCCATCGTAGGAATACTTGGTGACGCGGTCGTTCTCCTTATCGATCCAGACGCGGCCGTACACGTTGGCGAGCCAGTCGGCGGCACTGCCGTCGACCAGCTCCGATTCCTCCGGCATCGTCACGGAACCGTCCATCCAGTCGGTACGCGTCATCCAGGCGACAGCATCGATGGCGGTGGCATGTTCGGTGAGCAGGACCAGATTGCCGGCCATGTCATAGTCCATCCGCGTCACGTAAGCGCCGTAGACCTGCCGGATGCCAACACCACGTCGGTCCGGTCCGGGATTCTGGCCGGCATCCGCCAGCACCACCTCGGTAATTTTCTGGCCCCGGCTGTTGTAGTCGTAGCGCGTGACCGCCGCCACCGTCGCTTCGGTCAGGGCGGCTTTCGGATCGACGCTGGCCGCAACGCGCTGCTCGACCAACTCGCCGAACGCGTTGTAGCGGTTGGTGGTGAGCCGGCGTCCCTCGAACGCCTGCATCTTGGTCTCGCCCAGCAGGCTCTGATAGAACTGCCCCCTGCCCTCCAAGGTCGTCAAGACCTTGTCGCGGAAATCATAGGTCATCTCGATGGCGCGGTTGGCCGCCGCATCGGAGCGTGCCAGCGCGGCGCGCAGGGATGCGGCATCGACGGCGCCGACTGCGGGCGCCGCCACCGGCGACAGGCCCAGGTTGGCCTTGACCCGGGCCTCGAACATGTTGCGGTCGGTCTCGCTTGCCTCGCTGCTGCCCATGCGCGCGATCAGCGCCAGGACCGCGTGCGCGCGCGACTGTTCCGTCACCACGCCGGCCAGGTCGGCCAGCTCCACGCCCGGCGCATGGTGCAGCATCGCTTGCGACAGCGCCGCCACGAAAGCGGCAGGGTCGGCGCTGGAAGGATAACGGATCGTGCCCTCGAAGCTGTCGAGCAGCTTGTTGGCAAGGTCGAGCTGGCTCATCCCCTGCTGCAAAAGCACCAGGCCGTTGGCCAGTTCGGCCGGCGTGGGCGAACGGTCCAGCAGCGCAGCGTACAGTTGCGTCACCACGACCTGCTGCGCCAGGTCGGCGCGCGCCGGCAGCACGGCATCCAGCTTGGCGTTCCAGGCGCGCAGCTCGGCCGCCCCCTCGATGTTGTGCAGCACGGTGTCGATGAAGGCACCGCGCGTCATGCCCGGCGCCTGCGCCATCGCCAGCCAATTGTTAAACTCCGCATCGGTGGCTGGACGCCCGAACGCCTTGTTGAACACCTGCGCCACAAACGACCTGAGGTCGCCCCCGCCCGGATAGAACTTGTCCGCCTCCGGCTCGACGAGCAACTGCGTGGCAATCTCGGCAAAGGTGGCGCCGGCCTTGAACTTGGCGCTCCAGTAGCTCACATCGTCCGCGTTCGGCGCGCGGCCGATCACCACCAGGAACAGCTCCGTCACCTGGCGTTGCGCGGTGGCGCTCGCGATGCTGTCGGCGTAGCGCGTCAGCCGTGTCACGTTGCCGTGCGCATCGTGCTCGTAGCCGGTCACATTGCCCAGCGCATCGATGTCGAACAGGAGGTCGCCACGGGCGCTGTAGACTTTTTGGGTGACATTGCCCAGCGCATCGATGTTCTTGATGGCGCGTCCGGCTGCGTCGTACACCACGGTGGTAGTGGCGCCGCTGAGCGGTGTCGTTTCGCTGCGGTCGATGCCGACCACGGCATACTTTTCGCCGGCCGGATTGTAAACAGGAACGATCGGCGAGGTGGTTTTCACCTGGTGTCCGGCCAGGTCGTATTCATAGCGGGTGACGCGCTCAGTGGCGCCGGTGCCTGCCGCTTCGGTACGCTCTCGCACGTTTCCGAACGCATCGTAAGCAATCATGGTCACCATCGACTGCATCTTTTCGCTGGTGTCGTCGGCCGACACCAGCACTTCCGGGCTGCGCTCGACGCTCAGGCGGCCAGCGGCATCGTAGTCGTAGGTCCAGCGACTACCCATGCCGTTGACGAAGCCGGTCTTGCGGCCCAGTGCGTCATACTCGAAACGCTCGCTCACCCCCAGCGCGTCCGTGCTCGACAATAAATTGCCCATGGCGTCGTATTCATAGCCGACCTTGCGGTCCAAGGCGTCGTCGATCGTCAGCTTGGCGCGCACTTCGACTGGATTGCGCAGGGCCAGCTTGGCCATGTCCACCAGCGCCGTGGTGTACTGCACCGTCCGGCTGAGGCGTCCGACCCCGTCGTACACCGTTTCTTTCACGTAGCCGCCGGCGTCGACGCTGAAACGCAGCTTGCCGTCGGTATCGTAGGCAAAGCGCTCGATGCGCTCCCCATGACGCGTCTGCAGCAGGTGGCCGAGCGCATCGTACTCGCGCTCCTGCAGCGGCCCGTGATGGTCGTCGATGGTGGCGACCCGGCCGGCGCCATCGTAGGTGTAATCGGTCACGCGCGCGCTGGCGTCGCTCACCGGCTCGGCCAGAACGGACTTGAATGCCGCTTCCGTGAGCGGCGCGGCCGTGACGGCCACGATGCCGTTGAACTTGCGCTGGCGCACCACGTTGCCGAGGCCATCGTAGCGGTTTTCGCTGACCGCTCCGATGCCGTCAACGGCAAAGCGCAGGCGGTTGGCGCCGTCATAGACCATGTGGGTAATGTTGTCGCGCGCGGGGTTGGGGTTAGGCGTGCCCGCGCCCAGCCACTGCACCACTTCCTGTTGCGACGGATTGTTCCCCAGCGCAGCCGAGGAGCGGACATCGGCAAATGCGGTACGTACCACGACATTGCCGACCTTGTCGAAGGCCTGGGCCACGACCGACCACTGCAACACGCCATCCTGCCCGTGCTGGGCCTTGGCGCTGGCGACCTGGCGATTGGCGCCATCGTAGACATAGCGTTCCTGCTGGTCGCGCGCCGGATCGGCGCCCACGCCGGCCAGCCACTGGGCCACGACCGCGCTGCTGGCGCCGCCGTCGGGCGCGGGCGCCGTCAGTGCGCTGGCATAGGCTGTGCGTGCGATCACATTCCCGGCCTTGTCGTACTCCTGGTGCACGACCGACCAAGAGCTCGCGTTGCCGTTGGCATCGACCGCCTGCGCCTGGGCGCTGAACGTGAGGCGGCCGGCGCCGTCGTAACTCATGCGCTGGCGCGTGATGGCCGGCGTGTATTCGCTCGCATGGCCCGTGATGGAGGTGACCCTGCCGTTACCGTCATAGTCGTAATGGGTCAGGCCGCCTTCGCCATTGATACTGTCGCTGACCCGGCCGCGCGCATCGTAACGCAGGTGCGTGACTTCATAACTCTTGTTTTCGGACAGCGCCGGCAGCAGCTTGAGCATGCCCGCCAGGTCGTGCGCCACCTGCGGCACCACGCGGTTGGCGTAGGCGACCGTCACGTAGACCTGGTTCTTGTGGTTATAGGCGCGCTCGACGACCGCGCCGGTGCCATCGACGGTAAAGCGCAGGCGCCCATCCTGATCGTACACATTGTGCATCACACGATCGAGATTCTCGTTGTGCGCCGCCACCATGCCGATCACCGGATCTTCCAGCGTCGGCTTCATCACCACGGGCAGCAACGCAATATCCACGGGTTCGGAGAATGTGCGCGTACGAACCACCTGGTTGTGGCCATCGTAGACGTAGCTGGTGACGCTGCCGATGGCGTCGACCTGACTGCTCATGCGGTTGTTCAGGTCGTAATAGAAGTGGATGATGTTGCCGTTGGCATCGGTACGGGTACGGACATTGCCCGCCTCGTCGTAGGCGAACGAGGTGGTCATTTTTTCACCGCCACTGTCGACGGTTTCGCTCAGGCGCCGTCCCATTTCATCGTAGGTGAACGTGGTCAGGACGCCGTTCGCATTGGTGACGCTGGTCGTGCGGCCGAAATTGTCGTAGGTGAAGCGAGTGGTCAGCTTCAAGCCGGTGGCGTCGGTCGTCAGCGCGATCAGGTAGCCGCGGTTGTCGTACTGCGATTGCGTGGTCACGCCCGCGGGATCGATCACGCTGAGCACCTGGCCGATGCCGTCGTAGCTGTAGCGGGTGACCAGATTGAGCCCGCCCGGATCGACGATGCTGGTCAGCACGCGGCCGGCGGCGTCATAGCTGACGCGCGTTTCGGTGCCATTGCCATCCGTGATGACATCAACCCGCCCTGCCGCATCGTAGTGTTTTTGCTGCGCCGTGCCCACGCCATCGATGACCGCCTTGAGCCTGCCGGCGTGGTCGTAGTCGTAGGTCGTCGTGGTATTGCCGACGGTAACGCTCTGGCGTTCGCCGTGGCGGTTGCTGAGGATCGTCGTGGCCGCACCCTCGGGGGTGGTGATGGTGACCTTGCGTTCCTCGGTCGAATAATCGTAGGTCGTCTTGTATCCCAGCGCGGATGTCTCGAGCGTCACGCGGCCGAACGCATCGTACTTGCGCTGCACGCCTTGCGTCATGACGTCCTTGACCAAGGTCGCATTGCCGCGGTGATCGTAGTCGGTCTGTGTGACGACACCACCGACGGACTTGTAGATCTGGCGATTGAGCGCGTCGTAGGAATACGTTTCCAGCAGGGCCGGGCTGCGGTAGGACGGGGTTGTGCGCGTCTTGAGGTTGCCGCGCACGTCATAGGTCATCTCGCTCGATGCCGCCCGGCCATCGCCGATGCTGTCGACGCGCCCGTTGACTTCCCCGAAGGCGTTATAGCCGATCAGGTTGGCGCCGCCACCCATCGTCTCGCGCACCACCTGTCCCAGGTTGTTGTACTCGTACGAGCGCACGATATCGCGGGCGCCATCGGCCCTGGACGCGATCGCATTGCGGATCGCCTCCGTCAAGGCCCCGCCGGCAAGGGCCGGCAGCGAAGTCTTGTCCATCTGGGTGGCGAAGCGGGTGACCCTGCTCAATTCGTTCAGCACCGAGTATTCACGGTACTCGACGTCGCCTTCGCCGTTGATCGCGGCGGCCAGCCGGCCGTCCCGATCGTAATAATAGACAGCCTTGTTGCCCGCCTGGTCGGTCATGCTGGTACGGTGACCGGCGCCGTCGTAGGTGTACTTGATCGCGTGCGCATTCCATACCCCCGACACCTCGAGCGCACTCATATCGGTGCGCAACAAGGCCGCGCCCTCCGCACTGAGCTCGGCGATGATCCTGCCCATGGCGTCACGCCGCACGGCGCTGGTACGCGCCTCGCTGGTATTGTAGGCGGCGGTGGACGAGATGCGCGATCCCATCGCATCGTACACGTGGACGGTGACGGTGCCGTCCGGCGCCGTTTCGCGCGTCAGTTGGTCGGCGACGTATTGATAGGTCCAGGTCTGGCCCGCGCCCGGGCTCACGGTGCCGGCTGTCGCGTAGCGCGTCTTGCGGATGACATTGCCGTTCAGGTCGTAGTCGTAATCGGTGAAGTAACCGTCAGCGTCCACCTGGCCGCTCAACAAGCCTTTTTGATTGTAGTAAGCAACTTCATGGTTGAGCATGCCATTTTCCCAGATCCCCTTCTGCTTACCCGTCTGGTCGCGCTCGTAGAGCGTGGCGCCGAGCGAATCGGACATTCCGGAAACCGAGCCGGTCAACAAATGCGCGATGGTCTTGATGCGGTCGTCGGGCGATGCCGCCGGCACTTCCAGGCTGGCGCTGGCGCCGCTGCCGGTGGCGATTGCGTTGGCGTAGACGATGGTCCGCTCCAGGCGCGAGGCACGGTCGTAGCGATACTCGATCACATAGCCGGCATGGTCGACCGTGCGCGACAAGCGTCCGGCCTGGTCGTAAGCCCGCCATTCGTGGCGATCGGCAGGGCTCGGCGATACCGCCAGGTTTTCGGCACGCAGTTGGGAGATCGATTTACCGGTGGCGCTGGCAAACATCTCGACATTGACCGCAGTGGCGAACCTGGTGGTTTTTGTCAGGTCGCCAGCGGCGCTGTAGATATACCTGACGGCGCTGCCATCGCCGTCAACGGTGAGGCCCCTGCGTCCGGCGGCATCGTAAAAGATATACGACTTCACACCGGCCGGGTCCTGCACCATGTTCAGCCTGCCGGCGCTGTCGTATCCGTACAGGGTGGTCGCCATCGGCACCTGGCCGGCGTCCTGCACTTCGCTGCTGATCACGCGGCCGAGTGCGTCGCTGGTGGTCACCAGGCGGTGCGCGTCGGCGTAGGTGACCGTACTCTGGGTGGTCATCCGGTATTGCCCGCCAACCAGGCGCAAGACCGGCGTGCCGTTGTAGACGGTCTTGGTGGTGGCGCTGCCCGTGGTGGTCGGCGTGACGGCCGTCAGTACACGGCCGAGGCCATCGAGCAGGTAGCTGCGCTGGTTGCCGAGCGCGTCGATCTGCTGCAGCAGGTTGCCGGCATGGTCGCGTGTGAACTGCACGGTCGATTCGGTGCCGTCGAACTTGCCGCTTCCATCCTCGTTCAGGTGCGCAAACGTGGTGGCCGTCGCTACCTGTCCATGCGGGTTGTAGGTATAGCTGGTCAGGATCACGTTCTTGCGCTGCGGGTAGGTCAATGCCGCCATCGTGTCGAGCTGCTGCTTGCGGTAGTCCCCGCTCATCGCCACCGCCGGCACCGCCTCGTTTAGCACCGTGTATTCGATCGCGTGCGTGCGCTGCGCCAGGTTGTTGTAACGGTACTCGGTCACGTTATTTTCGGGACCGATGACATAGCGTACATTCTCGCCCGACTGGTCGTAAATAAAGCGTGTCGTCGCCGGCGACGCATATTGTTCGACACCGTTGAGGGTCATGGTGAGCATGTACACCGATTCGGTGATCGGTGACTTGCGGTTGAGCGGATCGAAAGTGCGCCTGGTGACGTCGCCGG
Organism: Massilia antarctica; assembly: GCF_015689335.1. Lineage (GTDB taxonomy): Bacteria > Pseudomonadota > Gammaproteobacteria > Burkholderiales > Burkholderiaceae_D > Telluria_A > Telluria_A antarctica. Next base: position 6,622,693 of record NZ_CP065053.1, read on the forward strand.
CGGGATTACGTTCAAAAATGCAGTTATTGTAGGCGTCGTATTGTTTGGTCGTGATGTCGCCGTCGGCATCGGTGATCTCGATCACGTTGCCGCGCGCATCATACTTGTACCGGTCCACCTCGACCGGACCGTTGGCAGGGCGCGCGGTCACCGAACTAAGCTGGCCCGCGGCGTCATGCTCGAAGCTGGTGACCATGCCGTCCTGGTTAAGGACATCGGTGCGGGTCGCGCTAACGTAGGTAAACGTTTCCGTTTCGGCCATGTTATCGGTGACCGATCGGACACGGTTGGTCAGCGCCTCGTACGCGACGGTCAGCGTTCCGCCATCCTTTTGCGTGATCGTGGACACGCGCCGGCTGTCGCCCTCGTAGGTATAACGCGTCCAGTAATAGTCGCCGTCGACAATGCTGCCGTTGGCCGGCGTCAGGTCGGTGCGCACCTCGCTCAGGCGATTTTGCGCGTCATAGGCATACGAGACCCGTTTGACCATCTCTTGCGGACCCGGCACGCCGTTGACCAGGGTCTTCGGATAGCTCACATCGACCCGCACCAGATTGTTTTTCTTCGTGCTGTCGTAGGTGAAGAACGTACCGCCTCCGGTGTTGTCTTTCACGCTTGCCAGCATGCCGTCGGCGTTATACGCGTAGTACATGCCACGCGATACATTCAGACGTCCGTTGACATCATAGTTATCGAATTCATATGAATTGCCGTCGCTCCAGCCCCAGGTCTTTGTAGTCGGATTCCAGGTTATCTGGTCGAGGCCGCCCGCGCCGTCGCTGGTGGTGTAGCGCGAGAGCGTAGTTCCGCTGACGACACCGGCATAGGTATACACCGCGCTGCTGTCGTCGCCATCGAAGCGGGTGATCGTGATACTGGACGGGGAACTGGTCAGGATGTCGCCGCTGAAGGTCAGCTTCCGGGCCAGGCCCAGCTTCCAGTTGTCGCCATTGTCGTCGTTGAGCAGCCCAAGCGAGTTATAGGTGCGCACGACGGAAATGCCGGCATTCGCGTTCGACGGTACGAACTCATCGCGTCCCTGTATCACCAGGTTGCCGGTCTTGGCGTTGACCACCACCTTTTCGCCCGTTGCACCGTATTGACCCGCGCCGATCGTCTGCTCACGGCCCAGAATCGTGCCCGAATTCGTCAATACGCCCAAACTATTTCCGCTGACTACACCAACCATGTTCACTGTCCTTGTGGATGTCGGCCGAGGCCGAATCTGTTATTCGCGAGAACTGGCCTTGGGACCCGTTTTCCGCGCGCTTAACAATATATCCAGACATTTTGGCAATAGTTTAGGTAAAGTGAAAATAAAGTTAAAAATAGGAATTGATATTATCCATAATGCAATAATTAAGGCGTGAAAAACCACCGGCTCCCGGCCGGGCGGCTCGTGTTTAACTGGAGAAATTTTATATTGTGTCGTCACGCCAGCTGACAGCGATCGTCGACGTGGAACGGAAATTACTCGGTTTCGGGCACCTTGCTTGCCACCGGAGCCGATTTACCCTGGCGTTCGAATCCGATGTGCGCGACATCGCCGCGTGTCGGCCGCAGCCAGGCTACAGGAACCTGGCGCCGACCACACGCTCGAACGCGCCCCGGCGTCGGATAAGAACACGGCCGATCAGTCACAGGCGCGCGCAGTGGCTGTTCGCCAGGTAGACTGCCCCGAAAACCGGCCCTACGCCGCGTCCAGCATCCCGCTATAGCACGCGTCGGCAAACCCGATCCGGTCGGTGGTGGCATTGCGCGCATCCTCGACGCTGATTTTTTTCTCGCGCAGCAGGTTCACCAGCGCCGTGTTCATCGAATGGCAGCCCGCGTTGAACTTGCCGGTACCGCCATCCATCAAGGAGCGCACTTCGGCCACCTTGCCCGATTCGATCATGCGCACCACTTCAGGATTGGAACTGAGGCATTCGGTCGCCAGGTAATAGCGCTCGCCGCCCACCGACGGCAGCAAGGCCTGGCACAGCACTCCGCGCAGCGCGCTGGCCAGGGCCTGCGCCTGCGCATCCGAATTACCCAGCAGGCGCAGCATCTTCTGCAAACCCAGCTCGGTCGAACGCGCGTGCAGGGTCGCCAGCACCAGCGGACCCGATTCGGCCAATGCCAGCGCTTCCTGCGCGGTCTGGGCGTCGCGGATTTCGCCGATCACGATCACGTCCGGCCGCTCGCGCAGCGCGTCCAGCGCGCCGAGGTAATAGCTTTCGACGTCGCCGTCGAAACCCACCTCGCGCTGGGTGATGATGCATTTGCGCTGAGGGATCAAGGTTTCGACCGGATCTTCGATGGTGATGATGTGGCCCGAACGCGTCTTGTTGATCTGGTCGATCATCGAGGCGATCGTGGTCGACTTGCCCTGGCACGTGTCGCCGATGATCAGTACCAGCCCGCTGGTGAGCAGCGCGAAATCCTGCTCGGCCGCGCGCAGGCCCAGCTGGTTGAGCGGCAACGGTTCGCGCGGAAAGCGCCGCACCACGCAGCCGAGCCGCTTCTTGCCCTGGAACGTAAAGCAGTTGGCGCGGATGCGCGCCGTGTGCAGGTCGATCGAGCGGTCGAAGGCGCGGTCGGAAATGCGCTCGGCCCAATCGGGCTCGATCACTTCGAAGAACTCTTCCAGTTCTTCCTTGGTGATCGGCGAATCGGTCACCGCCACCAGCCCTTTCGGCTGGCGCAGCATCAGCGGACTGTTCTGGTGAATGATGATGTCGCTGAAAATCAGCTTGGAATTGAGCAGGTGGAGAATCTGCTCGACCAGGGTGCCGAACACCGGATGGTCTTCATTCTCGACATAGGTCAGGGTACGGATTTGCGAGGACTGGTGATTTTCCATCTGGCTTTGGGCGTGGTCAATAGTGCCGATAATTATAAGACCAGTCCCCGCAAAAAATTGCATCATTGAAAGATAATTTTCGGGGCGATGCCATTGCGCACCGTTCCGTGTCACTCCAGCGCAACAGCGCGGCGCGCACCGGCCAGCCGCGCCAGTCCGAACGCCACCGATACCGCGACGACGGCCGCCAGCGCCGCCAGCGGCGCCATGCCGGTGAGCCTGCCGTCGGCCGCCTCGCCCAGCTGCCAGCTGGTCACCAGCGCGGCCGCGCCGATGGCGACGTCCTGCACCAGGCTTTGCAGCGACATGAAGCCGGCCCGCTCGTGCGGCGACGGCACCTGGCTGACGGTGGCCGCCATGGTCACGTTGCGCCCTGCGTTCCCGGCCATGAACAGCACGAAGAACAGGATCGGCAGCGCCGCGCCCAGCCCGAAAAACGGCGCCAGGCCGGCGCAGAAGGCAGTCGTGGCCACCCCCGCCGCCAGCACCGGGCCGCTGCGGTCGGCCAGCCTGCCGAGCAGTTGAACCGTCAACAGCGCCACCACGCCGCCGGCGAAGTACAGCATGCCCAGTTGGGCGCGCGCAAAGCCCAGATTGAGCAGGAAGTACGCTGAAAAATGCGGGATCACCAGGAACGCCGAGAACGCGCTGCCGGCCTGCAGCAGGATCGCCAGGCGTACGCTAGGGCGCGCCAGCAGGATGCGCGCCGCAACCTTCTCGCGCGCATTCAGGTGCCCTTCCAATGCCGGCAGCAGGCACACCATCGCCACCAGCACCAGCACCGCCAGCGTCGCCACCATATAGAACGGCGCCTGCCAGCCGCCCACGCGCGCCAGTTCCAGCCCGAGCGGCACGCCGGCGATCGCCGCCAGCGAAAAGCCCAGCATCACCTTGGCCATCGCCTTGCCGCGCTGTTCGGGCGGGGTCAGGTCAATCACGATAGCCATGCCGATCGCCACCGCCGGCCCGCCAAAGGCGCCGGTCAGCGCGCGCGCCACCATCAGTGCCGGCAAGCCATGGCAAAAGGTGGTCGCCAGGGTCGCCAGTGCCAGCAGGCCGAAGGTGAGCAGCAGCGCCGGTTTGCGGTCGAAGCGGTCGAGCAGGCGGAATGTCACCAGGCCAGACAGCGCCGACGCCAGCGTGTAGGCCGCCGCCAGCCAGCCCAGGCGGTCGAGCGCAAAGCCATGCTCGCGCGCCAGGTCCGGCCCGAGCGGCAGCACCATCATGAAATCGACCAGATACACGAACTGCAGCGCCGCGACCAGAAAAATCGCGCGGGACGGCTTAGACATCGCCGCCCTCCCGCAGCGCCGCCACGCTCTCGCGCAGGGCCGCGCGCGCGCCGCGCAGCATGGCGGCCGTCTCGGCCCAGTCGACGCAAGGGTCGGTCACCGAACAGCCATAGCGCAGGGCCGACAGTTCGCTCGGAATGGCCTGGTTGCCGGCCTCGATGAAACTCTCGATCATCACCCCGGCCACGCCGCGGTTGCCCGCCAGGCGCTGGCGCACCACGTCGTCCAGCACGCGCGCCTGCAAGGTGTGGTTCTTGTTCGAGTTATCGTGCGCGCAGTCGATCACGATATTCGGCGGCAGGCCGCCCTTCTCCAGCGCCTGCCCGGCCAGCGCCACGCTGTGCGCATCGTAATTGGGACGTCCGCCGCCGCCGCGCAGCACCAGATGACCGTACGGATTGCCCGGCGTGCGGATCACGGCCGCGCGGCCGTCGGCATCGATGCCGAGGAAGGCATGCGGATGCGAGCTCGATGCGATCGCGTTGACCGCGGTGTCGACCTTGCCGTCGGTGCCGTTCTTGAAGCCGACCGGCACGCCCAGGCCGGACGCCAGTTCGCGGTGCGTCTGCGACTCCGTGGTACGCGCACCGATTGCCGCCCAGCTGATCAACTCCCCCACGTACTGCGGCGACACCGGGTCCAGGGTCTCGGTCGCCGCCGGCAAACCCAGTTCGGCCACATCGATCAGGAAGCGCCGCGCCAGCGCCAGGCCCTCGTCGATGCGGAACGAACCATCCATGCGCGGATCGTTGATCAGCCCTTTCCAGCCGATGCGCGTGCGCGGTTTTTCAAAGTACACACGCATCACGACGAACAGCGTATCGGCCACTTCATCGGCCAGCGCCTTGAGGCGGCGCGCGTAATCGAGTCCCGCATGCAGGTCGTGGATCGAACAGGGGCCGACCACCACCATCAGGCGCGGGTCGCGCCGGTCGAGGATATCGCGCACGCTCTGGCGCGCGGCGCCGATGAGCAGCGCCGTGCTGTCCGACAGCGGCAGCTGCGCGCGCAATTGCGCGGGCGACGGCAGCGCGCCGGGCGTGTCGTGCGACAGCGGAGAGAGGTCGCGCTTCATGCGTGCTCGCCGCGGGTAGTGGCGTGGGCGGCAAGGGCCGCCGCGGCATGCGGTGGCAAGCCCGGTTGGCGGGCTGCGAGGTGGGGTACGAGCATGATAGGTCTTTTCAGGTGTGATGAACATTCGTCATCGTTGACAGGCGTGAAACTTGAGCATACCATAACACTTAAATGCGAATCAATCTCATTTGCATTAATATTTAAATTGTAAATGATTATCATTATGATTTATAGTTCGACCCCGCCTACCCGGCGAATCGCTCCGACCGCCCTCCTAACGCAAGGAATATTCACTATGAATGACAGACTGCACGGCCACTATCTGAGCCGTTCCAGCGCGGCCGACCTGTGCGCGCACTACGAAGCTGGCGCCACCCTGTTTTCGTCGCCCGGCCACACCTTGCTGGCAAGCGGCAAGCGCAGCATCCTGGCGCCGCAGTCAGGGGCCGCACTGGCCGGCGCCGCCGCGTCGCTCCTGCGCACCGCGCGCCGCGACGGTGAAGCCTTGCCGGTGATGATAGGGGCCGTGCCCTTCCTCGCCGACGCGCCGGCGCATCTGTTCATTCCCGAGCACGTGATGATGGCGACCGGCCCGGCCAGTCTGCCCGCCGCAAACCCGCAGGCACCGCCGCCGCGTGCCCGCTTCCCGCGCACCATCGAGTCCATTCCCCCGCAAGACCGGTACCAGCGCGCCGTGGCCCGGGCGGTCGAACGCATCCGCACCGGCCAGCTTGACAAGGTGGTGTTGTCCCGCTCACTGACCCTGGAAACCGAGATCGACGTGGCCGGCCTGCTGGCGCGTCTGGGCGCGCGCAACGCCCACGGCTACACCTTCGCCATCGACCTCGCACCGGACGCGGACGGCCGCCGCACCCTGATCGGCGCCAGTCCCGAGCTGCTGCTCTCGCGTCACGGCGCACGCGTGCGCTGCCATCCGCTGGCAGGCTCGATCCCGCGCAGCTTTGATGCGCATGAAGACCAGCGCCGCGCGCAAGACCTGCTGCAATCCGAAAAAGACTTGCACGAACACGCACTGGTGGCCGACATGGTGGCCGACTCGCTGCGTCCTTACTGCCACTCGGTGGCCGTGCCGGCCGTGCCATCGCTGATCGCCACGCCGACCATGTGGCACCTGGGCAGCGAAGTGACGGCGCAACTGAACGAGCCCGGTATGAGTTCGCTCGCCTTGGCGATGGCACTGCACCCAACGCCAGCCGTCTGCGGCCACCCCGCCGCACTAGCGCGCAGCTTCATCAACGAGGTCGAAGGTTTCGACCGTGGTTTCTTCGCCGGCCTGGTGGGCTGGATGGACGCCAACGGCGACGGCGAATGGGCCGTCACCCTGCGCTGCGCCGAAGTCGGCGCCCACAGCGCCACACTGTACGCCGGCGCCGGCATCGTCGCCGGATCGGACCCCGAACTCGAATTCCTCGAAACGTCCGGCAAGCTGCGCACCATGCTGCGCGCGATGGGCCTCGAAGCGGTGCTGGAGGAAGCGGCATGACCAGTGACTATCTGCCCGGTTTCACCCCGTGGCCCGACGACTTTGCGGCGCGCTATCGCGAAGCCGGCTACTGGACCGGTGAAACCTTCGGTTCTCTCCTGCGCGATCGCGCAACACAACATCCCGACAGCATCGCCCTGGTCTGCGGCGCACGTCGCTGGAGCTACGCCGAACTTGACCTGCGCGCCGACCGCTTCGCCGCTGGCCTGATCCGCCTCGGCATCGTCCCGCGCGACCGCGTGGTCGTGCAACTGCCCAACGTGGCCGAGTTCTTCGTCGCCTGCTTCGCCCTGTTCCGCATCGGCGCGCTGCCCGTATTCGCCCTGCCCGCGCACCGCCGCCACGAAATCGGCCACCTGTGCGCATTCACCGAGGCTGCCGCCTACATCATCGCCGACAGCGACGCAGGCTTCGACTACCGCACCCTGGCACGCGAAGTCCCTGCCGTCCCGCGCGTAGTCGTGCTCGGGGACGCCGCCGAATTCATCGCTTTCGACTCGCTCTATGATGACCCGATGCTGCTCGCCGGCCCGCAGCCGGGCGACGTGGCATTCCTGCAGCTCTCCGGCGGCACCACCGGCCTGCCCAAGCTGATCCCGCGCACTCACGACGACTATCTGTACAGCGTGCGCGCCAGCGCCGACATCTGCGAACTTGACCGCGCCAGCGTCTATTTATGCGCACTGCCGGTCGCGCACAATTTCCCAATGAGTTCTCCGGGCACCTTCGGCGTGTTCCATGCGGGCGGCTGCGTGGTGCTGGCACGCCGGCCCACGCCCGACGACGCCTTCCCTCTAATCGAAGCCGAAGGCGTGACCATCACCGCGCTGGTGCCGCCGCTGGCCATGGTGTGGCTCGACGCCGCCGCTGCCACCCGCCACAAGCTCGGTAGCCTGAAGCTGCTGCAAGTGGGCGGCGCACGCCTATCCGCGGAAGCGGCGTGCCGGGTCAAGCCGGCGCTCGGCTGTGCCCTGCAACAGGTATTCGGCATGGCCGAAGGCCTGGTCAACTACACCCGTCCGACTGACACGCCCGAACTGACCGCCAACACGCAGGGCCGCCCGATCTCGCCAGCCGACGAAGTGCGCATCGTCGACGATGAAGACCGCGACCTGCCGGATGGCGAGATCGGCCACCTGCTCACGCGCGGGCCGTACACCATCCGCGGCTACTACAACGCCGAAGAACACAACGCGCGCGCCTTCACCAGCGACGGTTTCTACCGCACCGGCGACCTGGTGATGCGCCTGCCGTCCGGCCACCTGGTCGTCGAAGGCCGCGCCAAGGACCAGATCAACCGTGGTGGCGACAAGGTCGCGGCAGAAGAAGTCGAAAACCACCTGCTGGCCCACCCCGCCGTGCACGACGCCGCACTGGTGTCGATGCCGGACGCCTACCTGGGCGAGCGCAGTTGCGCCTTCATCGTCACGCGCGGCACGCCGGTGCGGGCGATTGAACTGACGCGCTTCCTGCGCGAGCGCGGCGTGGCCCAGTACAAGATCCCCGACCGCATCGAATTCGTCGAACGCTTCCCCACCACCGGCGTCGGCAAAACTAACAAACGCCAGCTGCGCGAACAGATCGCCCAGTTGATCGGTACTCAATCACAAGATCGGAAAGCACCATGACCATTCCAAAAATCGCTTCCTACCCCATGCCCACGGCCATGCCGGACAACCGCGTCAGCTGGATGCCTGAACCGAAGCGCGCCGTGCTGCTGATTCACGACATGCAGGAATACTTCCTCGACTTCTACGACACCACCGCCGCGCCGATTCCGGAGCTGATCGCCCACATCAGGCAGCTGCGCGATGCAGCCGATGTCGCCGGCGTCCCCGTTGTCTACACCGCGCAGCCGGCCGAACAGTCGGCCCAGGACCGCGGCCTGCTCACGGACTGGTGGGGCCCCGGCCTGACCGCGAAGCCCGAGCGCGCCCCGGTGGTGGCAAGCCTGGCGCCGCGCGCGCACGACACCGTGCTGACCAAATGGCGCTACAGCGCATTCGTGCGCAGCGACCTGCTGGCGCGCATGCGCGAACAGGGCCGCGACCAGCTGATCGTGTGCGGCGTGTACGCCCACATCGGCTGCCTGATGACGGCCGCCGACGCCTTCATGAGCGACATCCAGCCCTTCCTGGTGGGCGACGCGCTGGCCGACTTCTCGGCCGAACAGCACCAGATGGGCCTCGATTATGTGTCGCAGCGTTGCGGCGTCGTCGCCAGCACGGCTACCGTGACCGGCGCGCTCAAGCCGGCAGTCACCTGGCACGCCACGCGCAGCGCCCTGCAAGCGGAAGTGGCCGAACTGTTGGCGGTACCCGCATCGGACCTGCTCCCGGACGACAACCTGCTCTTCGCCGGCCTCGATTCGATCCGCCTTATGAGCCTGATCGAACGCTGGCGCCGCGCCGGCATCGAAACCACGTTCGTCGAACTGGCCGAGCGCCCGACCCTGGCCGACTGGTGGGAACTGCTCGATCCGCGCCGGGTGAACAAGTGAGCGGCGTACGGCTGGCGCTCACGAGCGCGCAATACGGCATCTGGCTCGGGCAGCAGCTCGATGCCGCCAGCCCCGCCTACTGGACGGCGGAAGCGGTTGAACTGAGCGGCCCGCTGGACGCCGCCCACTTCGAGGCCGCGCTGCGCCAGGCCATGCGTGAATGCGACTCGCTGCACATGCGCTTTGCCAGCGACGGCGACGCGGTGTGGCAAACGCCCGATCCGCAAGAGGACTGGCCGTTCGCCCGCCACGACATGAGCGACGCCGAGGCCCAGTTATGGATGCAGGCCGACCTGCGCCAGCCGGCAGACCTGGCACACGGCCCGCTGTTCGCCAGCGCGCTGCTACAACTGGCGCCGGAGAAGGCGCTGTGGTACCTGCGCGTCCACCACATCGCCCTCGACGGCTTTGCCTACGCCATGCTGGCGCAGCGCGTGGCGGCCCTGTATTCGGCCCGCAGCGCCAATACCGATGCCCCGCCCGCGCGCGCAGGCAAGCTCGATCCGGTGGTGGCGGAAGATGCCGCCTACCTCGCCTCGCCCGCCTATGCGCGCGACCGCGACTTCTGGATGGCGCGCATGGCCGATGCCGGTGCGCCGGCGATGCTGGCGCCACCAGCCACCTTCGCGCGCGGGGTGCGCCGTGTGCGCGGCGGCATCGCCACAAGCACCATCGAGCGCTGCCAGGCGGTGGCCAGCGCCGCCGGCGTGGACTGGGCCGCCGTGCTGATCGCCGCCACCGGCGCCTGGCTGCGCCGCCATAGCAGCGCGGGCGACCTGACACTGGGCCTGCCGGTCATGGGCCGCCTTGGCTCGGTGGCGCTGACCATTCCCTGCATGGCGATGAACATCCTCCCGCTGCGCCTCGCGCCGACGCCGTCGCAATCGCTGGCCGACCTGGCACGCGCGGTCGCCGCCGAGATGAAAGCAATCCGCCCGCACCAGCGCTACCGCTACGAACACCTGAAACACGACCTGGGCATGAGCGGCGGCACGCGCCGCCTGTTCGGCGCGGTCGTCAACCTGATGCCGTTTGACCGCCCGCCGGCATTCGGCCCGCTGCATGCGGTCTCGCACCCGGTGTCGGCCGGGCCGGTCGAAGACCTGTCGATCACCATCGCCCCCGGCACGAACAGCCGCATCGACATCGAAGCCAATCCGGATGCCTACGACGAAGCCACCTTGCACGCACTGCACCAGTCGCTGTTGACAGCGCTGACAGCCCTACTGGAACAGCCCGACACCGCGCTGGCCACCATCCTCGGACAAGCGCCGCACGCCACGCCGGCCCTGCTGTCGGGCGGCGTACTGCCCATCGCTCCCCCATCGGTGCTCACCTCCCTGCTCACGCACGACGCGCACAAGACCGCGCTGATACACGGCGACGTCGAACTCAGTTACGCGGAACTGGTAACAGCCGTCCAAAACATGGCCGGCCGCCTGCGCGACGCCGGCGTTACCGAAGAAAGCCGGGTCGTGCTGCTGCTGCCGCGCAGCGTCGATACCATCGTCGCCATGTTGGCCATCATGTGGGCCGGTGGCGGCTATGTGCCGCTCGACCCTGACGGCCCTGCCCTGCGCGTAGCCGCCGTGCTGGAAGACGTGAAACCGACGCTGGTCGTCAGCCTGCGCAAATACGCCCTCCTGTTGCCAACATCAATGCCGCTGCTGTGCATCGACGACGCCATGCCGTGCACACCGATGGTAGCTCCGCTGGCGGTCGCCGACAGTGCACTGGCATACATCATCTACACATCCGGTTCCACCGGCCGGCCCAACGGCGTGATGATCGAGCGCGCCGCCCTGGCCCACTTCGGCGCCGGCGCCACAGCGCGCTACCAGGTCACCGCAAACGACCGCGTGCTGCAATTCGCCCCGCTGCATTTCGACGCCAGCGTCGAAGAGATTTTCCTGACCCTGGGCGCCGGCGCGACCCTGATCCTGCGCGACGACGCCATGCTCGAATCGCTGGAGCGCTTCATCGACGCCTGCGCGCGATTGCGTATCAGCGTACTCGACCTGCCGACCGCGTTCTGGCACGAACTCGCCTTCCATGTCGGCCAGCACGGCGCGCCGCTGCCCGACTGCCTGCGTTTGGTCATCATCGGTGGCGAGGCCGCGCTGGCCGAAAGGGTGGCGCGCTGGCGCACGGCCGCGCCAAGCCATCTGGTGCTGCTCAATACCTACGGTCCGACCGAGGCCACCGTCATCTGCACCACCGCACAACTGGCCGGCCCGGACGCCATCGCCTGGAGCGGCGAGGCCGTGCCGATCGGCCGGCCGCTGCCGGGTGTCGACATCGCCGTCTGCGCCGAACATCCGGTCGGCATCGGCGAAGAAGGAGAACTGTGCCTGATCGGCGCCGGCCTTGCGCGCGGCTACTTCGACCGCGAAGCCTTGACCGCGCAGCGTTTCGTCACCTTGCCCGACGGCCGGCGCGCCTACCGCACCGGCGACCGCGTGGTGCTGGGTGAAGACGGCCAACTGCGTTATCTGGGCCGGCTGGACGATGAAGTCAAGATCAGCGGCCATCGGATCGACCCGACCGAGATCGAAGCCGCGCTGCTTCAGTATCCCGGCGTGCGCGAAGCGGCCGTGGTGTGCCAGCAGCAGGCAGACGGCGGCAAGCACCTGCGCGCTTTCGTGGCCACCGCCGGCAAACTCAATGCACCGGCCCTGCGCGCTTTCCTGGCCGAGCGCCTGCCGGCAGCTGCGGTGCCGGCCAATTACGCGAGCCTGGCGCGCCTGCCGCGCAACGCCAACGGCAAGATCGACCGCTCCGCACTGCGCGCGCGAGAACTGGATGCCGCACCAACTGCACCTGACGCCACCCCGCTTGAACAGTCGGTGATGTCGGTCTGGCGCGAAGTGCTCGGGGTGGAGGCACTAACGCCGATGGACGATTTCTTTGCCCTCGGCGGCAAATCGCTGCAAGCGATCCAGGTCGCCAACCGCCTCGGCGCGGCCTTGAAGCGCGAGGTTGCGGTATCGGCCCTGTTCCGCCACCGCACCGTGGCCGCGCTGGCGCATTCGCTCGGCACCGTCGGCCATGCGCCGCCGGCCGCCGCCGCTGGGGGCGAGTTCGCACCGCTGCTGACCATCCAGCGCGGCAGCGGCCCTGCCCTGTTCTGCGTGCATCCGGCCGAAGGGCTGTCGTGGTGCTATCTGGGCCTGGCCGCCTGGCTGCCGCACACGCCCATCTACGGCTTGCAGGCGCGCGGCATGAGCGGCACCCCTCCGGCCGATATCGACATGCAGCTCGACGACTATCTCGGTCTGATACGCGGCGCCCAGCCGCATGGCCCGTACCGCCTGATCGGCTGGTCCTCGGGCGGCGGCCTGGCCCATGCCCTGGCCGCGCGCCTGCAAGCGGCCGGCGAAACGGTATCGCTGCTGGCGATGATGGACTCCTACCCGAGCGACATCTGGGAAGGCAAACCGGAAGCCGAAGAACGCGACGCCCTGATCGCCATGCTCGACGTGATCGGCGCGTCGTCGGTCGACGCCGACGGCCAGCCGCTCCCGCGCGAGGCGCTGCTGGCCCAGTTCCGCCGGCCGGGCAGTTCGCTGGCCACGGCCGACGACGCCCACCTCGAACGCATCACCACCACCGCTCTGCTGTCGATGCACCTGTACCGCCAGCTGCGCCATCCGCGCTACGAAGGCGACGTGCTGTTCTTCCATGCCAGCCGGCGCGGCCCCGACGCCCCCGACTGGAAAGTCTGGACGCCGTATGTGAACGGCCAGCTCGAACGCATCGACGTCGATTGCACCCATTCCTCCATGAGCCAGCCGGCGCCCCTGGGGCACATCGGCCGCGTGCTGGCCCAACGTATTGACCCGGAAGGTAGATCATGACCACTCCCAAACGCACACCGCCAAGGATGCTGTACGTGCGCCGCACCTTGCAACTGACTCCGCTGATGCGCCGCATTACGCTGGCCGGCGAGGCGCTGGCCGGCTTCCCGGAGGGTAGCGACGGCGCCCACATCAAGCTGCTGCTGGCGCGCGACGGCCAGCGCGAACCGGTGCTGCCGACACTCGGCCCCGACGGTCCGGTGTGGCCGCCGGCCGACATCCGCCCCATCGCGCGCACCTACACGGTGGCGCGTTACGACGCCGAGGCGGGCGAGCTCGATGTGGACCTGGTACTGCACGGCGACGACGGCCCCGCCTCGCGCTGGGCCGTGCACGCGCAGCCGGGCGACGCCGTCGGCGTGGCAGGTCCGGGCGGGCCGCCCCGCTTCGTGCCATCGGCCGACTACCACCTGATGATCGGCGACCCGAGCGCGCTGGCTGCGATCGCCGCTGGGCTGCGCGGCGTGCCCTCCAAGGCGCGTGGCACGGTGCTGATTGAAGTTCCCGACCACTCGGAAGTGCAGGCGCTGCCCTACCCTGCCGGCTTTTCGGTGCACTGGCTGTCGCGCCGGGGCGCGCGGCCCGGCGCCAGCACCTTGCTGCTCGATGCGGTCAAGGCGATGGCGTGGCCGCCGGGCCGCGTGTCGGTCACCCTGGCCGGCGAAAGCAACCAACTGCTGGCCGTGCGCGACTTTTTGCTGTCGGTACGCGGCGTGGCACGCGCCGACATGTACGCGGTCCCATACTGGAAGGACGAACACACCGAAGAGGCGTACCACGCCGAACGCCACCGCATCATGGATGAACTGGAAGAAGCCGCAGCATGAACACAATTTCACCAAATCAGTTTGAAGGCAAGGTCGCACTGGTCGCGGGCGGAGCGCAGGGCATCGGCGCGGCAGTGGCACGCAAGCTGGCGCGCGAAGGCGCGGCGGTGGCGGTGCTGGACGTCAAAGCCGGTGCGGTCGAGGAAATGGCGGCGACCTTGCGCGCCAGCGGCATCAACGCCATCGGCATCGCGGTCGATGTGGCCGATAGCGTGGCCGTGAACGAGGCGGTGGCGCGCGTGCGGCGCGAGCTCGGTGAGATCGATGTGCTGGTCAACGTGGCCGGCATCCTGCGCATGGGGTCCATTCTGGACTATAGCGATGCGGATTGGGAGCAGACGTTTGCCGTCAACGCCGGCGGCGTATTCCGCCTGTGCCGCGCGGTGGCGGCAGGCATGGTGGAGCGCAAGCGCGGCACCATCGTGACGGTGGCGTCGAATGCCTCCACGGTGCCGCGCATGCAGATGGGGGCCTATGCGGCGTCGAAAGCGGCGTCCACGCAGTTCATGCGCTGCCTGGGACTGGAACTGGCGCAGTACGGGATTCGCTGCAATGTGGTCTCGCCCGGGTCGACCGATACGGAGATGCAGCGTCAGTTGTGGAATGGCGTCGATGGATCGCAGGCGGTGATCGGAGGCTCACTCGAGACGTTCCGGCTGGGAATTCCATTGAAGCGAATCGCGACGCCCGACGATATCGCCGATACAGTGCTGTATCTGGCGTCAGACAGTGCGCGCCATATCACTATGCATGATTTGCGCATTGATGGCGGGGCGACGCTGGGAGCCTAGCGTGGGGGGCAACCTCTAGCCCTGGGCACCATCGTCTCCGGCGCTACCAGACTGTGGTGGTCGCACATCCCGTCAGCTGACCGGCAGCTTCCACCCCGAGGCCGCCCGTCACCTCTTGCTCCGCATTCCTGCCGATTTCATAGGGAAGCATTTCCAAGCTTCGTCCACGAGGCTTTCGGTTGCTTGCTAAAGCCCAGCTTCGCCACAACCATGTTACTGGTCAACAGCGCATTCCCACAATCGGTGTCGATCGTTGGCGGCGGCCAGTTCATCGCATCACCATAATTTCCACCAAGGCTTAACTGCTGCGGCAGTGGGGGACCGTGGGATTGGATGGAGCGGTTCCTCATAACTGAATTTGACTGTGAAGCTCTTGCCTTCGTATTGAAGGACCGCTTCGCGCCATTTATTTCCGTTCTTCCACATGAGCACGGCTATTTCTTCGCACATGGCTCTGAGACGGCCGCTGATCGTCGCTGAATTTCTGGACTTGGCATTTTTCAATTGATAGCCAAGCCAGTTGCCATCGCACTGAATTGTTAGCGTTCCTGCTTGCCAGTCAGATGGCGCAGATTCGATACATTCCGCTAGTACCATTTGAATCATGCTGTCGGTCGTCTGGCGTACCAATTCATCCCGCGTGGGCAAGTCCGGTACAAGGTTTTCTTCACCGCCGTCCAACACCAAGGTTGCTCCAGCAGGAACACTCAAACTCTTGAGCAAGTCACGTAACTTCGGAAGGGCGGTATTAAGATCAACGACACCGATCACTAGAACGTCATCACCGGTCGCATCCACGACGTCCAAGTCAAGTACCATGCCCTCGAGCGCTGGTTTCAGAAGATCATCAACTGCCGCTTTGACTTGCCAACGATCTGTAGGGCAAGGCATGCCATAGTCGCGATCCCGCAAGGTGAGCCTTAGTACCGGACTGCCTTCGAGCAATACCCGCAGGGCAGCGTCAGGATGGATTTCGCTCATAGCATTTCAAACGTGGAAAATTTTCATCTTAACATGCATGAAAAGGCGAACGCATTGAACCAGGCAAACAGCGGCTTCGGATTCCTTTATGTTTTGGCGAACGGCGGCTTCTGGTCTTTAGCTGACCTTAAAAGACTTTATCTCATCCGAACGCTGCCGCCAGGTCAAGTTTGAGACACTACACATCAGCGAAACTTGTACCGCTCGCCCGTCTTCAAATCCAGCGCAAACTTGACGCCGTTCTCGGTGACCGGCACTTCATCCGGCGGCTCGTCACCAGCCAGCGCGCCTTCCACGAACGGCAGCCCTTCCCCTTTGCGCACCAGTTCATCGGCGCGCTCGTAGACATTGCGGCAGCCCGTCTCCGCGATCAGGGTCTGCACGATCGGCACCTTCCACGCATCCACGCCGGCGGCCTGGAATTCACAGATCAGATAGCCCTCTTTACCGCCGTACTGCTCCACCAGCAAACCGGGCAACTGATCCGCCTCGGCGTTGACCAGCTTGACCACTTGATCGGGACGCGCCTTCTTCGCCGCCGCCGCACTCTTGGCCAGCGCCGCTTTCACACGCCGCTTGATCAGCGCATGGTCGACCGGCTCGCCTTCGTCGAAGGTCCACACGCGCGCGCGGATCTGCGATTTGGAATTGTAGGCGGCGCGCGCCAGAAATTTGGTCGACGACGATTGCACGATCGCCGTGCCGCCCGCCTTCATTTTTTCGTTCGGCTTGCCGTCGACTTTTTCAATCGCGGACGCGTAAATCCAGGGCTCGCCGGCGAGCAGGCTCTTTTCCTTGCCCTGTTTGATGGTGATGATCAGCATGTTGTTCCAGTGAAAATGCATTGCAAGACCACATGATACCGCCTGCCGCCCCATTTAGAACCCATCCTCTACCTCCGCAACATTTTTCTTGTCTATAGACCGATCGGTCTATAACATGGATTACATGAAAACAAGCGATGCCAAACAACGCCTGATCGGCGCCATGATCGATGCCCTGCAACGCCGTGGCCTGCACGGCAGCGGCCTGACCGAACTGCTGGCCGCCGCCGACGCGCCCAAGGGCGTGCTCTACCACCACTTCCCAGGCGGCAAGACCGAGCTGGCGGTGGCCGCCATCGAGGTCACCATTGCGCGCCTGTGCGACAGCATGGAAGCGAGCATGGCCGCCAGCGGCGATCCCGGTGCCGCGCTGATGATCTGGGTGAACGGCGCCCAGAGGCGGCTCGACGGCAGCCACTACGAACGCGGCTGCCCGCTGGCCACCATCGCCCTGGAGACCACCGCCGACGACGTGGCCATCCGCGCCGCGCTGGCCAGGGGTTTCGCGGCGGTGCGCGACCGCATCGCCACGGGCCTGGTCAACGCCGGCTACGAAGCGGCCACCGCCCACGCCACCGCGGCCCTGCTGCTGGCCGCCTACGAAGGCGGTTTGCTGCAAGCGCGCGTGGCCGGCACGCCGGAACCAATGGCGCTCGTCAGCGCCGCCCTGCTCACCTACCTGAAACTGCAGCGCCCCAAGGAATCCGATCATGAGTAAGCCCGCCGATGCGCAATCCCTGACCCTGACCACCGCCGACGGCTACCCGATCGCCGCGCTGCGCTACCCGGCCGCGGGACCCACGCGTGGCCACCTCGTGGTCGCCGGCGCCACCGGCGTGCCGCAGGGCTTCTACCGGCGCTTCGCGCAATACGCCAGCAGCTGCGGCTACAACGTCATGACGCTCGATTACCGCGGCATCGGCCTGTCCAAGCCGGCCACGCTCAAGGGCTTTCGCATGGATTACCTGGACTGGGGCCGCCAGGACCTGGCCGCCGCCGTCGACACAATGAGCGAACCCGGACTGCCCTTATATATGGTGGGCCATTCCTACGGCGGCCACGCTTTCGGCCTGCTGCCCAACCACGACAAGGTCGACGGCCTGTACACCTTCGCCACCGGCGCCGGCTGGCATGGCTGGATGCCGCCGATGGAACGCCTGCGCGTGCTGCTGATGTGGAGGGTACTCGGCCCCCTGATCGTGCGCGTGAAGGGTTACCTTGCCTGGAACTGGATGGGCATGGGCGAGGATCTGCCGGTCGATGTGTACCGCCAGTGGAAGCGCTGGTGCACCTTTCCGCGCTATTTTTTCCAGGACCCGGACATGAAACACATCGCAGAATCGTACGAGAGCGTGCGCAGCCCGATCATGGCCTGCAACGCACTCGACGACCTGTGGGCGCGCCCGCCCTCGCGCAACGCCTTCATGTCGGCTTACCGCAACGCCGGCTGGCAGGCGACCGATATCGATCCACGCCAGGCCGGACTGGGACCGATTGGCCACATGGGCTATTTCAAGGCCCACTGCAAGCCGCTGTGGGAAGGCGCGCTCGGCTGGCTGGAACAGCACGGCCGGATTCGCCCGGCCAGTCCATCGCGCTAAACCGCAGTCTGTCCGGCGCGCGCTGCAGTTTGTCGCAAACCGCGCGCGGCGGCATGGTGCCTTGCCTAGTATGCTGGTCAGGAACCCTATCCGACCACCCATACAAGAGGAAGCCGCCATGACCCGAGCACCAACTACCCGTTTCGCCCTGCGCCACCTGATCCTGGCCGCTGCCATTGCCTGCACCCTGCCCGCCAGCCACGCCGCGGGCGAATGGTTTGGCGGCGAGAAGGTCCAGGGCAGCACCATCCTCAAACGCCAGACGCGCGCGCTGGGGCACTTTACCGGGGTGGCGCTGGGCCTTCCGGCCAAGGTGGAAGTGCGCATCGGCGACACCGAAAGCGTCAGCATTGAAACCGACGACAACCTGCTGCCGCTGGTGGAAACCGTGATCGAGGATGGCACCCTCCAGCTGCGCCCCAACAAGCGCAACCTGAACCTCCAGACCCGCACCATGAAGATCGTGGTGCAGGCCAGGAACCTCGATCACATATCGATTGGCGGCTCGGGCAGCATCGATGCCGATGCCCTGCGCGGCGACAAGGTTCGCATCAATATCGGAGGATCGGGCTCCATCGTCGTCAAGGGCATGGAAGCGGACAACGCCGTCATCGCCGTCGGCGGCAGCGGCAGCCTGACCAGCGGCGCCGGATCGCTGAACAAGGCGTCGATCTCCATCGGCGGCTCGGGCGGCGTCGACATCGGCAGGGTCTTGGCGCGCGAGGCCAAGATCAGCGTGGCCGGCTCCGGCGAGGCCACCGTGTGGGCCAGCGACAGCTTGAACGCATCGATCGCCGGTTCCGGCGACGTGAAATACTACGGTGACCCGAAAGTGAGCAAGTCAGTGGCCGGCTCCGGCAACACCCGCCGCCTCGGCGACGCGCCGCAGCGCTGATTTTTCACAGGTCGAAGCGCAGTTCCGCCACCGCCGTGCGCTGGGTGTACGGGTGGAAGGCCCAGTAGCGCGCGTTGTTCACGTTATCGATCCCGAGCGCCGCGCTCCACTGCTTGTTGATCTTGTAGCGCACGCGCAGGTCGGCCACCAGATAGTCCGACACGCCCATGTAGGTGGCGCCGTTCGGATCGGTGTTGTCCAGGGTGCCGTACTGCTTGCCGCTGTAGCGCACCCCCACGCTGCCCACCCAGTCGCGACCCAGGTGGTAAGTCGTCAGCAGGTTGGCGCGCCATTGCGGCACGCGCGGCTGGCGTTTGCCCACGCTGGCCGCAAAGCCACGGTTTTGCGCGATGCTCGAATCGGCGTAGGTCAGGCTGCCGTTGATGGTCAGACCGTGCACCATCACGTCGTCGCCCTGCCATGCCACTTCCATACCGTTGGTGCGGATCTTGTCGACGTTCTGCACCGTGTTCACAAGGCCGGTCAGCGGCTGCGAATACAGCGCGTCGCGCGTGGTTTCGTGGAACAGGGTGGCGCGCAGCGAGGTGTCGGCCGACATCCGCTCGGCGGTCAGTTCGCCCGTCCATGAGCGCTCGGCGCGCAGGTTGGGGTCGCGGTTGACGATCTGCTGGTCGACGATCGAGCCCTGGAACAGTTCCGCCGCGGTCGGGTTGCGTACCGCGCGTCCGGCCGATCCCTTGAAGGTCCAATCGTGCGTGGCCTGCCAGGCCAGCGCCGCTTTCGGCGACCAGCTGGTCTCAACGCGTTCGCCGAATGGCAGCGGCGCCACCGATGCGGCGTTCGATACTTCACCGCCGTACGCGCTCCAGCGCTCCAGGCGCATGCCGAGGGTGGTTTTCCACTGAGGCGCGAAGCGCCAGGTGTCTTGCGCGTACAGGCTTTGCAGGCGCGTATTGCCGTTGAAGGTGGAGATGGTGGCGCCATCGCCCGCACTGATCCAGTCGCTGGCGGAAAACACGCGTGTGCGCAGGGCCGCGCTGTCGCTCTGCACGCCCATGTCGACGATGTGAGCCGGCGTCGGGCGCCAGATGCCCTTGAGCGCCAGGGTGGTCCAGCCGCTGCCTTCCATGTCGGTCACGTTGCCGCGGCCCGCCTGGCCGATGCTGGCGACCGGCACCACCGGCGTGCGCACCAGGTCTTTGACGTAGTCGTATTTGCTGGCCGCGATTTCCCAATCCCATACACCCTTGCTGTGCTGCTTGAGCGAGAAGCCGTGCATCAGGTGTTCGAGTTTGCCGATGCCGGGCGCCAGGTCCGAGGCCTTGAGTTCATAGCGCTTGCCGCCGATGTTGATGAAGCCATTCGCGTCGCCGCGATACACCGGCGTGCCGCTTGCGTCACGCAGGTAAGTCTCGGCGGCGCGGTGGGCGTCGTTGCCCCACCAGCCCAAGGTGTAGCTGGCGCGCAGTACCGGCGTCACATCGTAGGCCAGCTTGATCTTGGCGTGGTCCTGCACCGTGTGCGACTGGCCGGTCGTGCCGATGATCAGCCAGTCCTTGTTGGCCGAATTCCTGTCGGCCACGGCGCCCGTTACCGGCAGGCCGGCCGCGCTGTTCACACCCGCCGATACCAGCTTGTTGGCGAACACGATCGGCTGGCCACGGCTGTCCAGGCGCGATACATCGACCCACCACGACCACGCGCCCTGGCGGTTGCCGACCGAGGCGCTGCCCTGGCCGCCGCCGAAGCGCTCGTCGGTGGCGTACTGGCGATAGCGCTGGCTGAAAGCCGACAGCTTCACGTGCGCCTCCAGGCGGGTCGGCATGCGGGTCTGGAAGTCGACCACGGCGCCGGCCGAATTGCCCGGATAGGCCGCAGAAAACGGTCCGTACAGCACATCGACACGCTCGATCTCCTCGGGCGAAACCATGCCCCAGCGCGGGGTGAAGGTGGCGCCGTTGCCGAGCAGGTTGGAGAGAAGGATGCCGTCAGCGTACACCAGCGAACGCGCGCTGTTGCCGGTGCCGGACGCGCGGCTGGCCAGCACGGCGTGGTCGTAGTCGCCGATGTAGCGCTTGCGCACAGTCAGGCTGGGGAAGTATTTGAGCGCGTCCTCGCTGTCGGTGGCATTGATACGATTCTCCACCTGGACGCCGCTGATAGACTCGATGGTGGTCGGAATCTGGGTCGGCAGCGAGCTCGGACGCCCGCCGTTGATGGTCACCGCCGGCACCTTGTCGGGCGTGTGGGTGGCTTGCGCCACGTTGGCGGTACAGGCGAGCAGGATCCCCAGCGCCGGTACGCTGGTCAATAATGTTTTCATGGCGAGCCCTTAGTGGTGCGGTGCGCCGGCGGCGGCGGGGACAATCTCGAGTACCGGCGCGGGCGACGCCGGCTTGGCGCCGCTGGCGTCGGGAATCGCGTCCCAGTCCATGCGGCCCTCGTCGCACAGTTGCGTGACCTTGAAGTAGTACTTGCCCACGGTGGCCGGCAGCTTGACCTGCATGGCGAATTCGTCGTAGTGGGCGTCCTGCAGCGGGCCGCCTTTCCAGCTCACCTGGTTGGCCGTGCCGGACAGGGTCCAGCCGGCCTTGGGCATCGGCTTGGCGCCTTCGACGCCGGCAGGCAGGGTCACGGTCAGGGTGTGGGTCGGGCTGCCTTTGCAGCCGTGGCCGACGCGGAAGGTCAGCTTTTGGTAGGCGCCGGCATTGGCGGTGGTTTGTTCGAGCGTCACATGGGCGTGCGCGAGCGGCGCGGCCAGGGCCACGCAAGCGAAGAGGGTGCGAATGTTCATGGTGATGTCCGTGTAGGTTGTAGTGTCAGGTTCAGTGGGCAGCGGCGTGCACACCGGGTGGGCTGACAAAGTCCAGCGGCTTGACGGGAACGTCGACGGTGATCGATTCGCGTTTCTTGTTGGGGTGTTCGACAATCAAGGTGAGCGGCACCTTGTCGCCCGCCTTGAGCTGGCGTTTCAGGTCGATCAGCATGAGGTGGTAGGCGCCGGAGGCGAGATTGACCGCCTGCCCGGCCGGCAGGGCGATGCTGTCGACCTGCTGCATTTTCATCTGGTCGCCCTGCATTTCCATCTTGTGCATTTCGACTGCACCGGCGATGGGCGAACTGGCGGCAACGAGGCGCGCGTCCTTGGCCGATTGCAGCTGCATGAAGGCGCCGCTGGTTTTCTGGACCGGCACGGTGGCACGCGCCCACGGGGCGTCGACTTTGATCTGGGCGAAGGCGGACGAGGCGAGCGCGCACAACGCGATCAGCGCATAGGTATTTTTTTTCATGGTCATTCTCTGAAATAGGATCTGGTGACGTGGGCCTGCCGGGCAGGCGCGCAACGTCGCAACGGTGCGGCGCGCAAGGCGCCGCAAGAGCTATCAGGAAATCGCGGGCGGACCGCGCGGCGG
Organism: Massilia antarctica; assembly: GCF_015689335.1. Classification (GTDB taxonomy): domain Bacteria; phylum Pseudomonadota; class Gammaproteobacteria; order Burkholderiales; family Burkholderiaceae_D; genus Telluria_A; species Telluria_A antarctica. The sequence continues at coordinate 6,645,058 of NZ_CP065053.1, forward strand.
CGCGGCAGTGAGCGCGAGCAGGGGCTGCGGCGCGCGGTAGAACAGGAAGGGACGCAGCTCGTGGCCGCCGAGGATGGCCAGGCCCGTGATCGCGTTCGGCACCAGCGAATAGCTGCCGGCGTGCGGAAGGCAGTAGCCGCAATCTTCCATCATGCCGGCATCGGTGCGTGCATGCTGGTCGGCGAGCAGGCTGACGGCCTGGACGCCGGGGGTGGCGCGCGCGCTGGGGTTGGTGAGGCAGATGTCGGCGCTGGCGGCGTCGCCGCGGACGGCGGCGAGCGCATGCGAAATCGACGGGGCGAGCACGTTCATCAGGATCGCAAAACACGCGATCCAGATTTGCAGGCGCCACTTGGTCGACTTCATTTTCATGGAGCGAATTATATCGCAGGCACGCTGGCCTTGGGGCCTAGGCCACCCCGGCAAAGGGAGTAGTACCCCAGGCCCGAACCAGCTTGCGCGTCAAAACAACGCTTATAAAAAAATCAATCTTTCCGCGTTGCCTGACGTACTATCGGTAAACCCCAACCATGAAGGAAGATCATGCCCCTGTCCGTCCGCCACATCGCTGCCAGCGCCATGACGTTCGCCGCCCTGCTCGCGCCCCGCCTTGCCTGCGCCGACGGGGTTCATATCGAAACCAGCGCTCTGGTGTTCGACACCGGCTGGTCGCAGCGGGCGGAGACCTTGGTGTCGGACGTCAACGGAGCAGCTACCTTTTCCCTGGTCAATGCCGTCGACTACCTGCGCTTCCCCAACCAGTTTACCTATTTCAACGACTACGGCGGCCAGTTCCAGTTGAGCGCGCGTGAAGGCTACAAGGTCACCGGCTACACCCTGTCCGGCGGCTTTTTCGGCGATATCTACGTGGGGCATTCGCCCGACGGAACCGGACGCCCCGGCGCTGCCGACACCAGCGCCGGCGCCATGAGCAGCGCGCAGGATGCGGTAACGGGAGAGACGCTCGCACAGCATAGCTGGTCGGCTTCCAATCTGCGGGGCAATGGCGATTTCATCTTCGACAGCGGCGCGCTGGACCGCACCGGGTCGTTCTATGTGTCGTTCGAAGGGTATGCCTACGGTCAGGCATCGCCGGCGATCTGGAACAGTACCGATCCGACCGACCCGCGCAACTATGACGATTTCTCGCGGGCGCAAGTCGGGCTCAAGGACCCGCTGCTGCTGACGGTGTATACCACGGCGGTTCCGGAACCGCACACGTATGGGCTGATGCTGGCGGGACTGGCGCTACTGGCTGGGGTGCTGCGACGCAAGAATGCTTGATCCCTTTCAGCGAGGATGACACAAGGCCTCGCGGCCTTGGTCGACGCCACCGGTCACGCTGAACGGGACGAGCGTAGCGACTCCGATGGGGCATGCATTTCATCGAGCCAGGCCGTTTGAAGCACGTTCTCGATCATTTCTTCGTGATGAATGCGGATGACTTGCCTGACCGTTTCATCCTGATACAACCGGGCGCACGCCTGGCAATGATGGGCGTACATATTTTCCCACTGAATCGACGGGTTAATCGCCGCCGCCCAGGCCAGGATTTGCTCGGGTCCTTTGTAATGAATCCACAGTTTCAGGAAATCGCTTTCAGCTTCCTCGATGGCGCTTTTCAGGAAGTCAGGGTTGTCCACGCGTGCCACGTTCAACTCGGGAATCTTGCGCATCCCTATGCCGCAGCATGAGCCCACCACGCCGTTCGCTTGAACCGTATAGGTCTGCAGGACGCTGCTGCAACCGAGCTGCGACTTCAGGGCCAGCCTGTTGGCCGCCGCGCCGGCCGGATAGGTTTCGATCGTCGACGGATCGAGCGGCATCCAGGGACTCTCGCTCACTTCGATCAGTTGTTTCTCGGATTCCGATAGCGCGGCGATCAGCGGATGCCCGTTCACCGAGGCCGCGGTCACCTTGCGTTGCTCGCGCAATTCCACCATCACCCAGACCTTGAAGTTGCGCCGCACGGCGGCCAGGCAAGCCCGGATAACCCGTTCCAGCGGAATAAAGCGCGTGTGTTCATCGCCGGTGCTGTAGTTGATCTCGCACAGTCCGGCCTCCAGCAATTCGGCCAGGGTCTTATCGGCCGTGTAAGCGCTGGTGGCCCAATGGGCATTGGTGACCAGGCGCGTCGGAAGCTCGAGCGCATGGGCGTGCCTGATTGCGGTCAGCAAATCCTTCCATCGCAAGGTCGCCTCGCCGCCGGTAAAGACCACATTGTAAAAGCCGAGCGCCTTCGCCTGACCGATGGCCGAGAGTATGGTGTCTAGCGAGAGATTTTCCCTGACGTCCGGACCGCTCATCGACGCGCAATTGGCGCAGGCTGCCGGACAGGTATGCGTCGGCATCAGAGAAAGCGTCTTCGCCCCTCGAAAAACTCCACTACTTGCGCGTGCGGTCATGATTTTCTCCGGTAGACATGGCAACGATGAACCGATGTGCCGCCTTGAACGAAGCGGCCGCATCGATGTGGGAATCAAGCGGCGGCGCGCGTGGCTCAGACGCGAAGCTTGCCGCTCGCTTGCAGTTCCTTGGCGTGCGCGATCAACTGACCGATAATTGCGCGCAGCAGCGCCGGATTGGACAGCGCGCCCCAACCGAATTGGACGCCGGTGGACTTGTTGTTGAAATTTTGGCTGGAATTGGCCGATTTATCGGACGTCGACGGCGTCGCTGGCGAGGTGAAGGTGGATTTTTCCGGCCCGATGACAAATTGTTCCGCCACGTCGTGAAACCCCGGCAAGCCGAAGCCGTCGGCCGCCTGTTGAAACAGCGCCCGGATCAGATCGGAATCGCCGTATTTCACGACGGCGTCGGCAAAATCTTTCGAGAACTGGGCATCGGTGACCCGCTGGCCCTGGGGACGTGCTTCGTAGTCGTCCAGCCATTCGCGGAACCGGTCGTTGGCCAGCATCGAGAACAGGACCCGGTTGGCGTCCGATATTTTCTGCTCAGGCAAGGTACGTTTGAGCACCTCGCCGGACAATACGCCGTTTGGATTTTCAATGAAGGCCGTGCGTGCCGCATCGTCATTTTCAAGCCGCTCGAACAGCTGCTCGGTGTTCTTGATGAGATCCTTTTTTTTCAAGACAAGGGGTTTGACAATCTTGATACGGTGCTCATTGTCTGGCGCGTTCATACAGCCTCCGTTGGTGACGTGGTAACCGATCATGAAGCAGCGACGGCGTGCGGCCCGCCCAGTCTTGAAGGCGGTCGCGCGCACATGCGGGCGGCCGCGGCAATCCGGCACCGACTGAGATTCGGGAGCCAGTTTCCGCTTGTGGCTTACTCATGATTCTAGTTCAGGCATATTCGGACGGCAGCGTCCATATCAACGATCCGGCCTGCGCCAAGGCCATGGGCGAGCGATGCGCACCAGGCTGGACGTCGCGCCGATTGACGTGCCCGGACCACGCCGATCTCCGTTGCTTCAAGAAATCCGGAATGCCACACTCGCACGTCACCGGCAAAACAACAGTTGCAAAAGAGTTCCCCCGCCTTCGCAGGGGGGGAGAGACGGAGGGGGCGCGGGGGGACGGAGGGCGCGCGGGGGAGACGGCGGCTACGCGGAAAGACGGAGGCTGCCTGAGGTATACGCAGCGCACGCGGGGAAGTCGGAGAGTGCGCGTGCGCCAGCGGCAACTGCGCTTAACGCAGCGCCTTGAAATCCTCGCGCTCGATCAGCACCGTGTTGACGCTGTCGGTCAGGTAAATCTGGCCATCCTGGATCGTGCATTGCAGCTGCATATTGCGCTGCGCCAGCGCTTCCAGCTGGGCGCTGGCGTCGGCCGGGATGTTAATCACGGTCAGGTTCTTGGCCCGTTCGAGCTTGTTGGCGATCTGCTTGTACCAGATATGGCTGGTCGCGCTGTAGCTGTACACAACCACCTTCTCGCTGCGGCCGCACGCTTTCATCAAGCGCTTTTCGTCCGGCTGCCCGACTTCGATCCACAGTTCGATCGCGCCGGTCAGATCCTTCTGCCACAGATCCGGTTCATCGGTGTCGAACAAACCCTTGGTGAAGGTCAGCGATTCGCTCGCGTGGATCGCAAAGGCGAGCAGGCGGATCATCATCCGCTCGTCGGTCTCGGAAGGATGCCGCGCCAGGGTCAGGATATGCTCCTGGTAGTAATTGCGGTCCATGTCCGCAATCTGCAGCTCTGCCTTGTAAATTGTCGCTTTAAGTGCCATTGATACGCCTGCCTTTAACTTCTCTGAATTATTTGAAGACGACAGTCTTGTCGCCATTTTGCAAAATGCGATGCTCCACGAACCATTTCACCGCGCGCGCCAGCACCACGCACTCCACATCGCGCCCGATGGCGCTGAGGGTGTCGGCATCCATCGCGTGATCGACCCGTTCGACATCCTGCTCGATGATCGGACCTTCGTCGAGGTCGCCCGTGACGAAATGAGCGGTGGCGCCGATCAGCTTCACGCCGCGGTGGTGGGCCTGCGCGTACGGTTTCGCACCCTTGAAACTCGGCAAAAAGGAATGGTGGATATTGATCGCCCTGCCCCGCATCGCCTCGCACAAGCCGGGCGACAGGATCTGCATGTAACGCGCCAGCACCACCAGGTCGATCTTGTGGGTGTGCATCAGATCCAGCACCCTCGCTTCCTGCGCCTGTTTGGCCGCCGCGTCCGCCCCCGCCGCGAGCGGCAGGTGGTGGAAAGGAATGTTGTAGCTGGCCGCCAGCTGGTAGAAATCCATGTGGTTCGATACGATGGCCGGAATTTCCACCGGCAGCAGGCCGCTCTTGTAGCGGAACAGCAAATCGTTCAGGCAATGCCCGATTTTCGACACCATCAGCATCACGCGCGGCTTGGCGTGGGCGTCGTGCAGCTGGCCGTTCATGCCCATCTGCGTGCACAGGGCGGCGAAATCGGCGCGCAGCGCGGCGTCGCCGAGCGCGCCTTCTTCCAGCGCGAAGTGAACACGCATGAAAAACAGCTTCGATTCGGCATCGCCGAACTGGGCCGAATCGATGATGTTGCAACCATGCTCGGCGAGGAAGCCCGAAACACGATGCACAATGCCGCGCTGATCGAGGCAGGACAGGGTCAGGATGTATTCTGGATGCGTCATGGTCTTGTAGTGGATGGCGTGGGAACTGCGAACCTTGTATTGTCGCATGCGTCAGGGAAAACCGCCCCATCGCAAAAAAGCACGGGCGTGCAGAATTGCGGTATAGTAGACAAATCACACCCTCACACAAGGATTCGCCATGACGACTACCGCACTGATGAACCAGCAATTCCGCCTCGCCGCCCGCCCTGTCGGAATGCCGAAACGCAGCGACTGGGAGCAGACCACCGAGCCCGTGCGCGACATCAGCGATGGCGAAATCGTGGTCAAGGCCCTGTACCTGTCGCTCGACCCCGCCATGCGTGGCTGGATGAACGAAGGCAAGTCCTATATTCGCCCGGTCGCCATCGGCGAAACCATGCGCGCCGGCGGCGTGGGCGTGATCGTGGCATCGAAGTCCGACAAGTTCGCCGTGGGCGACACCGTCTCCGGCGGCATCGGCGTGCAGCAATACTGGGTCGGCGCGGCCGATGACAAGTCGGGCAACTTCTACAAGATTTTCCCGGCCATGGCGCCGCTGACCACCTGGCTCAACACCCTGGGCATGCCCGGCATGACCGGTTATTTCGGCCTGATCGAATCGGGCCAGCCGAAGGCCGGCGACACGGTGGTGGTGTCGGGCGCGGCGGGCGCGGTCGGCATGACGGTCGGCCAGGTCGCCAAGCAACTCGGCTGCCGCGTGGTCGGCATTGCCGGCGGCAAGGAAAAATGCGATTTCGTGGTCAATGAACTGGGCTTCGACGCCTGCATCGACTACAAGAACAGCTCGGTCAAGGATGGCCTGAAAGAACATTGCCCGGACGGCGTGGACGTCTTCTTCGACAATGTGGGCGGCGAGATCCTCGATACCGTGCTTACCCGCATCAACCTGCGCGCCCGCATCGTCATCTGCGGCGCCATCTCGCAGTACAACAACACCACGCCTGTGAAAGGCCCGGCCAACTACCTGTCGCTGCTGGTCAACCGCGCGCGCATGGAAGGCATCGTCGTGTTCGACTACGCCGACCGCTACCACGTGGGCGTGGCCGCCATGGCCAAGTGGATGAAGGAAGGAACGTTCAAAAGCCGCGAAGACGTGGTCGACGGCCTGGAAAATTTCCCCGAAGCGCTGCTGATGCTGTTTGAAGGCAAAAATTTCGGCAAGCTCGTGCTCAAGGTGGCGGAAGAGTAAGGCCCGCGCCGCACCAATGATCTGACCCGTATCACCCGGGCCGCCCGTTCGCGGCGGCCCTCCCCCTCCCTTCCCGCTTGACCGAACGCGCGCACGCATCATGTTCGCGGAACTTTGACCCGCCCCGTCACGTCTATCACATGCCCATTCGACGTCTGTTCGCCCGACCGCGACAGCGTCCTACCCATGTTTTACGACGAGGACAGCCATGCCATCCTATTCAACCAGACCATCGATGCAGTCGCAGTTCGACATGCAGGTCGATTTTCTCACCGAGCTGGCCCGCGCGGGCATCGACGCGCTGCGCAGGCTGACCGAACTGAATCGGCACCTTGCGCGGCAACTCAAGGACGATGCCGTGCGTGCCGCGCACGCCATGCTGTCGGGCGCGCAGATGGCGCTGACCCGCAACGTTGGCCCAAGCCACGCAGTGCGCGATATCCACCACACGCCGGAGTAAGAACCGGCGAACAGCCCAACACGGAGTTCACCTATGCCTACCCACGGTAAGCCAAAAAGCGGCGCGGCGATCGACGCGCTTGCATTGCTGAAAGCCGACCATGAAAAGGTCAAAAGCCTTTTCCGCGCGTTTGACCGTTTGCGTGGCGACGACGATAAGCAACGCAGGTTTGAACTGGTCGACGACATTTGTTATGAACTGACGGTCCATTCGATGATCGAGGAAGAGATTTTCTATCCGGTGCTGCGCTCACTGATCGATGACGACCAGTTGCTCAACGAGGCCGAGGTCGAACACGCCGGCGCGCGCGACCTGATCGGCCAGCTCGAAGTGATGTATCCCGGCGACGACCATTTCGACGCCATGGTGACGGTACTGGGCGAGGAAATGGCGCACCACATCGACAGGGAAGAAAGCGAGTTGTTCGACGCCGCGCGCCAGTCGGGCATCGACCTCGGCACCTTGGGCGAACGGCTGTCGGCCCGCAAGGACGAACTGGACGAGGACCTGACCTCGCCGCCGGCCCCGGTCGAGCCGATGGATCCGCACAACGGCACGCGCCGCCCGCCACGTTTACCAAACTAGTGACAAGTGACGGAACTAATGAAGTGAGCACGTCTCTAACCCACAAGCCCAGTAACGCGTCAGTGGCGCATGAGAGCGGGGTTCCGATACCGAAGCAAACAAGGAGAACGACATGACGACAAGTAAAGAAAGTGGAGGCAACAAGAACAGTATATCCGGCGGCAACGCGCAAAAAAGCGGCAGTGGCAACAGCCAGGGTCCCGCCAAGCGCGGCTTCGCCGCCATGGATCAGCATCAGCAACGCGAAATTGCCAGCAAGGGGGGCCAGGCTGCCCACCAGAAGGGAACGGCGCACGAATTCGATTCCGAAGAAGCGCGCCGGGCCGGGCAAAAAGGCGGCGAAGCAGTCAGCCGCAACCGCGAGCACATGGCCGATATCGGGCGCAAGGGTGGCGAGAGCCGCCAATCGGCGGCCCGCAACGCCGCTGCCGCCAGCGGCGGTGGCGAGGCCGCGGCGAAGGGATCGCGCCAGGGGAGCAAGGAAAAGGACAAGGACAAGACGGATTGAACGGCATGCCCGCCCGCATGGGCGGGCATGATGGATCCGCGTCCGAGCCTGCATCCGCGTCCGCTGTCGCTGCTCGAAGACGGCAGGGGCGCCGGGTGTTCGCGTCCGGTGATTCGCTGCACCGGTGCCGGCACGATGAAGGGTTGCTGGGGATAGCCGGCAGGCGGATTGCTTGCTTGGCGTCGCCGGTCCGGGGCCGACATTGTGCCTCGATGGCGCCCATCCGGCCGCTCATCTCGGCGTTTAACCATCGTGGTATCCATTCAGGCGTGCGTCCCTCAATTTTGGCGTCCATTCATCTCGGCGTCCATTCATCTCGGCATCCATTCATCTCGGCGTCCATTCATCTCGGTGTCCGTTCTGCCGTCCATCCTGCTTTGCGTTTGCATGCATATGCAGCCACGCGCAGACGCGCCGATGCCCCCCGCATGGCCGCTGTGCACATGAAGAAGGCCGGATAGCCCGGGCATCGTCGGCAGCTTCGGCATACATATACGTATCGGTTCATTCCTCTGTCCCGCCAGGCACGGCCGCACGCATATGCAAGCGCACCAACGCCGGTATGGCGCGCTTTCACAAACAGCGGTTCCCGCACCTCCTCAATCATGACAAATTGATCTATGATGCAACTCCGGAAGCCGCAGCCGGCGGCATCCACGTCCAACCAGAAAGACGTTTGCCATGCCACGTTTCGCCTTGCGTATGTCCATGATCGCCATCGCCTCAGCTTGCAGCGCTTCCAGTTTTGCCCAAGCGTCCGCCGCGGTGGATACCCAGCTCGCTTTTTCCCACCCTAACCAGATGGTCGATATCGGCGGGCGGCGCCTGAACCTGTATTGCAGCGGTTCAGGAACCAACACGGTCATCTTCGACTCCCCGTCGGGCATGGGGGGGTGGATCTGGTATGCGGTGCAGCCGGAAGTCGCCAAGCAAACGCGCGCCTGCATCTTCGACCGCGCCGGCATGGGTTTCAGCGACCCGGCTGAACGCCCCAACACCTCGGCCAACGTGGTCGAGGACTTGCACGCCGCGCTGAGCAAGGCCGGCATCGCGCCGCCTTACGTTATGGTCGGCAATTCCTTCGGCGGAGGCAATGTACAGTTGTTCACCTACACTTACCCCAAGGAGGTCAAGGGATTGGTGCTGGTGGAAGCCCAGCATGAAGATGAAATGGACCGCATCAATGTCGCCTCGAAGGGCAAGCTCAAGGAGATGAGCGACATGATGGCGGCATTTACAAAAACCTGCGCGACGCAGTCCGAAAAAGGCTTCGTTCCCGGCAGCGAACTGTTCGCTAACTGCACGGGCGGATTCCAGCCGCAATTCGGCCGCACCCTGAACGCCGCTTACCTCGCCTCGCTCACCTCACCTTCCTACTGGCGTGCGCACAATGCCGAGGAAGACGCCTTCGAGACCAGCAACGCCCAGTTGCGCGCGGCGCGCCGGCCGTTCGGCGACCTGCCGCTGATGGTGCTGACGCGCGGCGTGTCGCCCTACGCCATCCCAGGCAAACCTCCAAGCGAGCTGAACAAGGCGACCGAGAAAGAAAATTTCGCCATGCATCAGGAGATGGCGGCCCTCTCCACGCGCAGCACGCACCGGGTGATACCGGGCGCCGGCCACATCATCGAGGCCGACAAGCCACAGGCGGTGATCAAGGCGATCAACGACGTGCTCGCGCAAATCAAGCCATAATGCCGCATCATGCAGGCGGGCCGATCCGTCTGCGACATACAAGGAACCAGCATGATCCCAGTCGAGGTAAGGGCCGAGATAATGCGCCGTCTGGCGCGTACCGAGCAGGAAGAAGGCGTGCGCATTCTGCTCGCGATCGAATCGGGAAGCCGCGCCTGGGGCTTTGCCTCGCCCAACAGCGATTATGACGTGCGCTTTATCTATGCGCGCGAGGCCGACTGGTATCTGGCCGTGGATCTGGAAGAGCGGCGCGACGTGATCGAATACCCGATCGTCGACGATATCGACCTCAATGGCTGGGACTTGCGCAAGGCGCTGCGCCTGCTGTGGAAAACCAATCCGGCGATGGTGGAATGGATCCAGTCGCCAATCTCGTATATCGACAGCGGCGGCTTTGGCGCCGGCGCGCGTGAACTGCTGCCGGCAATGTATTCGGCCGAGCGCGGAATTTATCACTATCGCAGCATGGCCAAGACCAACTACGCCAATCATTTGAGCGGCGACCAGGTACCGCTCAAAAAATACTTTTATGTACTGCGCGCGCTGCTGTCGGTGCACTGGATAGAGCGCTACGGCACGGCCGCGCCCCTCGAATTCCACAAACTGCTGCACTTGCTCGATCACCGTCCGGAGTTGCTGGCCGAGATAGACGCGCTGCTGGAAAAGAAACGCGCCGCGCCCGAACTGGGGCTGTCCGAACCGATTATCAGCCTGAATGACTTCATCGAGCACGAACTGGCACGCCTGGAAACGGTGCAGCCGCTGGCGGCGCCGCGCGCCCAGCCCCTGCCCGGCCTGAACGCCCTGTTCCACGCTGTCCTGCGCGAGCAGCAGGGATAAATCCGCCGCGCCCGCCCTCCCCGGCGCGCCTACGTCCCCCCATCCGGGTGCCAGTTCTGGCATCCGGACAAGATCCTGTCCGCCTCCCCCTGCTGTCGCCGCCAGGCGCAGCAGCCGGTGCTTGCCCGCCCGCTGCGCGTACCCCTACCCGGCCCGACACCTGACAAACTGCCAACTAACCTCCCGGCGGCATTTTGCGGACTTGGCCTGCACGTAATTCGTAAACCTTCTATAATTTCAGTAATTCCTGAAAATTCAATACTTCCAAAGACCTATAGACATGACCAATCTCAGCCCACTTGCCCAGAAATTCATCCTCCACTTCGGCGAAATGGGCAGCCGCTGGGGCATCAACCGCACCGTGGGCCAGATTTACGCCCTGCTGTACGTGCTGGCCAAGCCGCTCAATGCCGACGAAATCGCCGAACATCTGCAGTTTTCGCGCTCGAACGTGTCGATGGGACTGAAGGAGCTGCAATCCTGGCGCCTGGTCAAGCTGCTGCACCAGCCGGGCGACCGCCGCGAATACTTCGAGCCACCCAAGGATATCTGGGACATCTTCAAGGCCCTGCTGGAAGAACGCCGCCGGCGCGAAGTCGAGCCGACCCTGTCGATGCTGCGCGACGCCCTGCTCGAAACACCCGCCACCGACGCCGACCGCATCGCCCAGGAGCGCATGCGCGAGATGTACAACCTGATCGAGCTGTCGAGCTCCTGGTTCGACGACGTGCAGCGCCTCTCGCCCGAAACCCTCACCTCGCTGATGAAGATGGGCTCCACCGTGAAAACCCTGCTCAACGTCGGCGACACCGTACGCGGCACCTTCCGCAAGAAGCGCGCCCCCGAGCCGGCGGCCACCGGCGCGGCAGCGGCCGACAACGGCGACCAGGACGCATAAGATGCGCGCCCTTCTCCACCGCCTCCCGTTCGCGCTGGCGATTACCTTGGTACTGGTGTTGAAGGCCGCCCTCCTGTTCATGCTCTACAAAGCCTTCTTCTCCACGCCCCAAGTGAAAAAAATGCGCATGCCGACCGCGCAGGTGGAACAACACCTGCTCGATACGCCGCGCTCGACACCACCTCTTCCTGCCAAGGCCACGCCATGATTCCCATCGATGATGTTGTCAGCCTGTCGCGGCTGCAGTTCGCCGCGACCGCCATGTATCACTTCCTGTTCGTCCCCCTCACGCTCGGCCTGTCCTGGATCCTGGTGATCATGGAGTCGGTCTACGTCATGACCGGCCGCGAAATCTACCGCGACATGACCAAGTTCTGGGGCAAGCTGTTCGGCATCAACTTCGCCATGGGCGTCACCACCGGCATCACCCTTGAGTTCCAGTTCGGGACCAACTGGGCTTACTACTCGCACTACGTGGGCGATATTTTCGGCACCCCGCTGGCGATCGAAGGCATGATGGCCTTCTTCCTCGAATCGACCTTCGTGGGCCTGTTCTTCTTCGGCTGGTCGCGTTTGTCGAAGGTGCAGCACCTTGGTGTCACCTTCCTGGTGGCCCTCGGATCGAGCCTGTCGGCCCTGTGGATCCTGATCGCCAACGGCTGGATGAACAACCCGGTCGGCGCCGAATTCAACTTCGAGACCATGCGCATGGAACTGGTCAGCATCGCCGATGTGATCTTCAATCCGGTCGCCCAGGTCAAGTTCGTGCACACCGTCGCCGCCGGCTACGTGACGGCATCGATGTTCGTGCTGGGCATCTCCGCCTTTTACCTGCTCAAGGCACGCGATGTGCCGTTCGCCCTGCGCTCGTTCGCGATCGCGGCCGGTTTCGGCCTGGCCTCGACCCTGTCGGTGATCGTGCTGGGCGACGAATCGGGCTACACCGCCGGTGAAGTCAACAAGGTCAAGCTGGCCGCCATCGAGGCCGAATGGGAAACCGAGCCCGCTCCCGCCGGCATCACCTTGATCGGCCTGCCCAACGACAAAGAGCAGCGTACCGATTACGCCGTCAAGGTCCCCTACGTCCTGGGCCTGATCGCCACGCGCTCGACCGATACCCAGGTCACCGGTATCAAGGACTTGAAAAAGCTGCACGAAACGCGCATCCGCAACGGCATGCTGTCGTACGCCGCGCTCACGCGCCTGAAGGGCGGCGACAAATCGCCTGAAGCGCGCGCCGAGTTCCTGCGCCTGAAGGACGACCTGGGCTACGGCCTGCTGCTGAAAAAATACACGCCGCGCGTGATCGACGCCACCGAAGCGCAGATCAGGATGGCCGTCAACGACACCGTGCCCAAGGTCGCGCCGCTGTTCTGGTCCTTCCGCATCATGGTCGGCCTGGGCATCCTGTTCCTGTTCATCTTCAGCGCCTCGTTCTACTTCCTGATCCGCAAGCGCCTGGCGCAGCAGCGCTGGCTGCTGAAACTGGCCGTGGTGGCGATTCCCCTGCCATGGGTAGCGGCGGAACTGGGCTGGGTGGTAGCCGAATACGGGCGCCAGCCGTGGACCATCGCCGGCATCCTGCCTACCCACCTGTCGGCGTCGACCCTGCAGGCCTCCAGCCTGTACTTCAGCCTGGCCGGCTTCATCGGCTTCTACACCCTGCTGCTGGTGATCGAAATGGGCTTGATGATCAAGTACACGCGCCAGGGACCGAGCGCACTGCACACGGGTAAATATCACTGGGAACAACAGGAGGCAGCATGATCTTCGACTACGACACGCTCAAGGTGATCTGGTGGGGCTTCGTCGGCCTGCTGCTGATCGGCTTCGCGCTGACCAATGGCTTCGACTTCGGGGTCGGCATGTGGCTGCCCTTCCTCGGCAAGAGCGACATGGAGCGGAGGGTCATCATCAACGTGATCGGTCCGACCTGGGAAGGAAACCAGACCTGGTTCATCGCCGCCGGCGGCGCCATGTTCGCGGCCTGGCCGCTGGTGTACGCGGCCGCCTTCTCGGGCTTTTACGTGGCGCTGATGCTGCTGCTGTTCGCACTGTTCTTCCGGCCGGTCGGCTTCGACTACCGCAGCAAACTGGCCGACACGCGCTGGCGCAATGCCTGGGACTGGGGCCTGTTCACCGGGGGCTTCGTGCCGCCGCTGATCTTCGGCATCGCCTTCGGCAACCTGCTGCAGGGCGTGCCCTTCCACTACGACGACACCATGCGCATGGAGTACACCGGCAGCTTCCTCGGCCTGTTCAATCCTTTCGGCCTGCTGGCCGGCGTGCTGGGCGTGTCGATGCTGGCCATGCACGGCGCCACTTACCTGTATCAAAAGACCGATGATGTCATCGCGGCGCGCGCGCGCAAGGCGGCCATGGCGGCCGGCGCAGTGACCGTCGCCGCCTTCGCGCTGGCCGGCGTGTGGGTCGCCATCGGCATGGACGGCTATCGCATCGTCTCGATGCCGCCGGTCGACAGCGCCTTCATGCCGACCGCCAAAGTGGTGGAACGCGGCGTGGGCGCGTGGCTGGACAACTACACGCGCTGGCCGCTCACGATCGCCTTCCCGGTAGGGGGCCTGCTCGGCGCGGCGCTGGCGGTGGCCTTGTGCGCGGCGCGCCGCAGCTTGCTGGCGTTCCTGGCCAGCGGCGTGTCGGTGGCATCGATCCTGCTCACCGCCGGTGCGGCCATGTTCCCGTTTATCATGCCATCATCGCTCTCGCCCGGCAGCGGCCTGACCGCGTGGGACGCGGTGGCCAGCCACAAGAGCCTGGGCGTGATGCTCTGGGTGATGGTAATCATGCTGCCGATCGTGGTGCTCTATACCAGCTGGGTGTATTCCATCATGCGCGGCAAGGTCACCGCGGCGCATATCCGCGAAAACGAACACGAATCTTATTAGGAGTTTGCGATGTGGTACTTTGCCTGGATATTAGGAATCGGCCTGGCCCTCTCGGCCGCCATCATCAACGTCATGTGGCTGGAGGCGAACTACGCGTTCGGCCTGCGCGACGAAGACGTCACGCGCGCCAGTTTTGAAAAGGCCAGCAAGGACAATCTGCTGCTGTGAGCCCGGAGTGACGCGTAAAAGAGGCGAGCGATCGGCGGCAGGGCGCCGCCGTTCGGGTCAGGACATTCGCAGGGCGTTACCGGTGTCAGTGAGTCCCGCCGGCGCCGGCCAGGAAGGCGGGTGCGAATATGCTAATCCAGCAAATGCAGCCGATGGCGATCCACACGTAATTGGCTGCTGTAAATCGGCTGTTGCTCCGGCCTTCGGGATCGCCGCAGCAGGCATTGATATGCTTTTGTGCGCTGAAGCTGCTGAAGAATATCCCCACCATCAGAATCAGCATCAGCACAACACTCAGGCCCGACCCCAAGGTCGATTGGTTCATTCGACTGAGGATGTTCAGGGCAACCAGCATGACCACCAGACCGGTGGCATGGGATTTGTGATCCCATTGCGCAGGGCGCATCTTTGCCGCCGCGTGCATAGACACTTCATTAAACAGGGAATGGGTGTAAAACACGGCGAAAATCGCGCGCGGTACCGGCCAGATATCGCTGTCCGCGGCATTGTCAAGCTTACATTGCCGTTTGTAGAGATTCCAGTTCTTGAAATACCAGAAGAACTGATACATGCCCACGGTAGCAATGAACAGAATCGTGAACTTGGTCAGGGAGACGACATAGAATGTGTTATCGGAACCAGTTGTTGTTGCGCCAATGCTCATGTCGGCTTGGGGGGGAGCGTATAAATTATTATTCATATAATGCACCAAGGAAATTTTTTGATTTTAACAGATCGGCACCGCCTTCTGATGATTCGCCCTGGATCAATGGCATCCCGTCACGGCATGCTCGGCGCTGAACTGCGCGAACTGGCACATTGCGCGCTGACGTTACGCAGTAGTGCAGCACGCAGGCGTCATCGTCGACTTCGTAAAAGCACCCGGCGTTACCGGTCTGATAAACAGTAGAATTCCCACACCGCACAGAGAGCACAGACAAGCGTTCGTGGCTGCCACGTCGCCGCACAGCCAACCCGGGCACTGCCGGTGAACTTCCCCCTTATGCTTGCCGGCCCCACTCCAGGCTGATATGGTAAAGTGCCACCATGCAACAGCTCAAATACCTTGGCGCCTATTCCGAACAGACACTGGCGCAAGTCAGTCAGCTGATCGCCCAGAACAAGCTCGGCGAAGTGCTGCAACAGCGCTACCCCGCCGCCCACGGCGTTCGGACCGACAAAGCCCTGTACGACTACGTGCAGGACCTCAAGACCGAATTCCTGCGCAATGCCGATCCGATCAACAAAGTGGCCTTCGACAGCAAGATCCACGTGATCCAGCACGCGCTCGGCCTGCACACCACCATCTCGCGGGTCCAGGGCAACAAGCTCAAGTCCAAGCATGAAATCCGGGTGGCCACCGTGTTCAAGGATGCGCCCATCGAATTCCTGCGCATGATCGCCGTGCACGAACTGGCGCACGTCAAGGAAAAACAGCACGACAAGGCGTTCTACAAGCTGTGCTGCTACATGGAGCCGAACTACCACCAGTACGAATTCGACCTGAGGCTGTACCTGACGCAGCTCGACGTGTCAGGCCAGCGCCTCTGGTAAGCGGCTAGCGCCGCTGCAGCGCCCACTGCTCGCTGGCGGCGTTATTGAGCGGGTTCTGGATGATGGCCGCATTATCCTGCGTGCTGCCACCCTTGACATCGAGCCCCATGCCGCTCAACTGGTTGCTCACCGTATTCCAGCCTGCCCCCAAGCTGGCGAAACGCCAGCGCTGCCCGCCGCCGGCCCAGTAATCCCACTGCGCGACAGGGGTGCCGGCCGTGGTGGAATTACCGTAGTTATCCAGGCTGCGCAGGCTGCCCGCGTTGATGATGCTGTAATACCCATCGCCCTGCGCGATCACGTACCACGACTGGTGTTTCGCGCCGCTGTCGGCAGCCTGCTGCACCATGGCGCCGTTGGCCGTTGCCGCGCCAGCCACCGTCAGCACCTTGCCGCTGGCGCGCGACTTGATCGCATAGGCGCCGTCGCTGATGCCCCCGCACCCGGCGAAGCTGGTGAAATTGCGCGTCATGCTCGGCCAGCCGTCGCTGTACGTCATCTTGAGGATATCCAGCTTGGCCTTGCCGCCGTCGGCCAGGTCGTAATAGTGGGTGGAGACGAAATTGCAGCCATCCTGCTTGAGCACCGCCACGTGGCCCGGCCCCCTGTACTTGCCGTCAGTGACGGGAAGGATGGTGCGCACGCCCGAATACGGCCCGGTAATGCTGGTCGCGCGCTGCACTTCCACGTAATAGGTGCTGTCGGCCCACTTGCAGCAGGCGCCGCGGTTGACGAACAGGTAGTAGTAGCCGCCATTGCGCGTGATGTAGGGCGCCTCGATGTCCTGATGTCCGCCGCCCAGTATCTTGGTCACGCTGCCGGCCAGCTTGCCGGTGGCCTGGTCGATCTGCGCCACCCCGATCCCGCCGAAGAACGAGCCGTACGTCATGTACACCTTGCCGTCATGGTCGCGCAACAGGCCCGGGTCGATCGCGTTGATTTCGGTGAACCCCCCGAACGATTCGACCACGATGCCAAGGTCGGTCCAGGACGGATTTTTCAGCGATGCCGAACGCCGCACGCCGATCGCCGACGTGGTCGTGCCCCATTGCGACACCGAGTAGTACAGGTAGTAGTAGCCGTTCATGTGAATCACGTCGGGCGCCCAGAGCGACCCCTTGAAGCCGGTGATCTTGTTGGCGATCCAGGCCGGGTAGGTGGCGAACACCGGTTTGGTTTGCGGCGACCAGGTCACCAGGTCCTTCGAGGTCGAGTACCAGATGCCGTTGTCGCTCGTGGTGAAGTTGAAGTAGGTGTCGCCATCCTTGGTGATGGTGCCGGGGTCGTGGGCGTTCTTGACGCCAGCCAGTTCGATGGCCAGGGCCGGGGCGGCCGCCAGGGCGAGGCATAGCGCCGCCAATAATGGTTTTAACATGGGTCTCCGATCTTGTTATGTGATTGTCCTGCCAATGCAGGGTAGGCCGTGCCGCCCGCGCCGGCCAATGACTTTTTAGCACCGCGCGATCACCGTTTCGGTATCGCAGCCCGCTTGCGCGAAAATCGATTCTCACCGAATGTTGCATTTACGCAGCACAAGTTATCAGGACGATTACGTCCTGCAGGATAATCATCGACAAGCGCCAAGCTGCTCTATAAAGTCGAGTCTGAACCCCGCGCTGGCCCAACTCCCGCCAGCCTGACAACAGTCTCCCCCGCACCTGGCCTCGTCGCTTGCGCGCGCACCGCCGTGCTGCGCCTCCGCCAGGCATGCACCACCGGACCCTATCCATGCTCAAGTTTTACCCACGTCCCGCCCAAGCTCTCGTCACGCGCGCCTGCGCCCTGGGCGTCGTACTGCTGGCCGGCGGCGGCGCGCGCGCGGCCGATCCCGACGCCTTCGGCTGGACGTTCGGCGGCTTCGGCACGGCTGCGGTGAGCCACTCCGACAACCGCCAGGCCGACTACAGCTCCAGCGTGCTCAAGGCCACCGGGGCCGGCTACACCGACGCCTGGAGCCCGCATGTGGACAGCCGCCTCGGCGCGCAACTTGGTATCACCGTCGACAAGCAGTGGTCGGGCGTGGTGCAGGTGATCACCGAACAGCGGCTCGACCGCAGCTACCGCCCCATCGTCGAATGGGCCAACATCAAGTACCAGGCCACACCCGACCTGGCGGTGCGGGTCGGCCGCATCGGGCTGCCCATCTTCCTGGCGGCCGACTACCGCAAGATCGGCTACGCCTACCCCTGGGCGCGCACCCCGGTCGAGGTGTACGGCGCCATCCCGATCAGTAACAGCGACGGGATCGATGTCAGCTACCGCTGGCGCGCCAACGGCATCAAGTTCGTCAGCCAGGCAGTCGCCGGCGGCACCACCCTGCCCCTGCTGAACGACGACGAGGTCAAGTCGCGCAAGCTGACCGGCATCTCGACCACGGCCGAACGCGGCGCGCTGAGCGGCCGTATCAGCGCCTTCAGCAGCGAGGTGACGATCAACCTGGCCGAATACCTGTTCGACGGCCTGCGCCGGTTCGGCCCGCGCGGCGAGTCCCTGGCGCGTCAATATGAAATCAAGCGCAAGCGCTTCAACGCACTGACCCTGGGCGCCACCTACGATCCCGGCAACTGGTTCGCCATGGCCGAAATCGGCCGCTTTACCACCCATTCCTTCTTCGGCAAGTCGGTCACCGTGTATTCCAGCGCCGGCTACCGCTTCGGCGCGTTCACCCCCTACGTCGCCTTTGCCGGCGCCAAGGCCAAGAGTCCCACGCACGACCCCGGCCTGGCGCTCGACGGCTTGCCGCCGCAACTGGCCGCGTCGGCGGCGCAGCTCAACGACGGTCTCAATTATTTGTTAATGAGCGTGCCGGCCCAGCACACCCTCAGCGCCGGCGTGCGCTGGGACGTGCGCCGCAATATCGCCCTCAAGCTCCAGTACGACCGGGTGCGTCCGGGCGAACGCTCGCGCGGCACCCTGTTCAACGTGCAGCCGGGCTTCGGCGCGCGTCCGCGGGTTAACCTCGCGAGCGCGGTGCTCGATTTCGTGTTCTGAGGGCGGCGGCATGAACACCCCTTCCCTTCGCCGCCTGCTGGCCGCCTGCGCCCTGGCGCTGCTGGCATGCCAGCCGCTGCACGCCGCCGGCTCGGATCTGGTGGTGATCGTCTCGGCCAAAAGCCCGGTCGCCAGCATGCGCGCCGACCAGGTGGCCGACATCTTCCTCGGCCAGGCCGGCACCTTCCCCGACGGCGCCGAAGCGGTGGCGCTCGACCAGCGCATCGGCACCGGCCTGCGCGACGAATTCTATGCCCGCGTGACCTCCAAGACGCCGGCGCTGCTGAAGGCTTACTGGACCAAGATGATCTTCACGGGGCGCGGCCAGCCGCCCCAGGAAGCGCCCGACAGCGCCGCCGTGCGCCGCATGGTGGCCGATAACCCGGCGCTGATCGGCTACATCGACAAGGCGGCGCTGGACCACAGCGTCAAGGCCGTGCTGGTGGTGCGCTGAGCATGAACCGCCTGCGCGCCCGCCTCACGCGCCTGCTCGGACTCGGGCTGGAAACCCACATCTCGCTGCCCCTGTTCGCCGTGCTGCTGCTGGGGATGATCTGGACGGCCACCGACCACTTCATCGGCATCGAACGCGCGGCCGCCCGCAGCACCGCGCGCGCATCGAGCCAGGAACTGATCGACACCTACGAAGCGCAGATGCAGCGCAACCTGGGCAGCATCGACCAGACCCTCAAGGTGCTCAAGTACGCGGTCGAACTGAAAGGCACGGGCGGCGCCCTGCCGGCCCTGAGCCAGCAAGGCTTGCTGCCTTCCGGCCTGGTGTTCGTGGTCAGCATCGCCGACCGCGACGGCCTGGTCGTGGCCAGCAATCCGCCTGCGCGCGTGATCAACGTCGCGTCCCAAAGCTACTTTGCCTTCCACCGCGACGGCGACACCAACACCCCTTTTGTGAGCCAGACCCTGCGCGACGACGCCAATCCCGACTGGCACCTGCACTTCACCCGGCGCCTGAACGACAAGGATGGCCGCTTCGCCGGCGTGGTCATCGTCGAAGTCGACCCGGGCTACTTCACCAGCGGCTACGAGCGTTCGCGCCTGGGCGAGTCGGGCGCGCTCGGGCTGTACGGCACGGATGGCGTGTTCCGCGCCCTGCGCATCGGCGACAAGGTGGTGTGGGGCCAGCGCGCGCCGCCACTGGCGCGCGACAGTGGCGCCGGCCAGGTCGTGACCAACGCCTGGGACGGCGTGCGCCGCTACACCAGCGTGCGCCGCCTGCACGGCTTTTCGCTGACCGCGCTGGTCGGCCTGTCGGAACACGAATCGATGGCCGCCTTCGAGCAGCAGCGCCGCAATTACCTGTGGGTGGCCGGCAGCGGCAGCGCGCTGCTGGTGATCATCGTCACCCTGGTGTGCGGATGGTCGTGGCATCTCACGCGCACCCGGCGCCGCATCCGCCGCGCCCAGGAAACCTACGCGGCTGCCTCGGAAGCGAGCCTGGACGCCTTTTTCGTCATGCGCAGCATCAGCGCCGAGGACGGCGCGATCACCGACTTCGTCATCGAAGCAACCAACACGCGCGCCGAAAAGCTGGCCGGGATGGATAAACCGAGCCTGCGCGGGCTGCGCCTGTCGGCCATGCTGCCGGCCTTTCGCGACAATGGCATCTTCGAGGACCTGATCAAGGTCACCCTGGTCGGCGGCGTGCACGAAGCCGAATGGCTGGCCGAATTGAGCGATGAGCGCACCTGCTGGCTGCACCGCCAGGTGGTGGCGGTCGAAGGCGGCGTGGTGGCGATCGTGCGCGACATCACCGAGCGCAAGGTGGCCGAGGAACGTATCCGCCACATGGCGCACCACGACGAGCTGACCGGCCTGCCCAACCGCAGCCTGATCCGCGACCGCCTCGACCAGGCCATCCTGCAGGCGCAGCGGCGCGGGCGCTGCGTGGCGGTGGCCTTCATCGACCTCGATGGCTTCAAGCTGGTCAACGACGGCCTCGGTCACAACGCCGGCGACGAACTGCTGAAAGTCGTGGGCGCGCGCATGAGCGCCTGCGTGCGGCGCGAGGATACCCTGGGCCGTTTCGGCGGCGACGAATTCATCATCATCCTGCCCGACCAGGCCGACAATCCGATGGCGGTCGCCCCCATCCTCGAAAAAATCCGCCAGGCCGTCACCGAACCGATGCTGCTGGGCGGCCAGGAAGTGCAGGTCAGCTGCAGCATGGGCGTGGTGATATACCCGCGCGACGGCGCCGATCCGAACACCCTGATGATGAACGCCGACGCCGCCATGTACCGCGCCAAGGAGATGGGCAACAATAACTTCCAGTTCTACGCGCGCGAGATGAACGCCAGCGTGGAAGAAAAACTGATGCTGCTCGAAGGCTTGCGCGGCGCCCTCGACGAAGGCCAGTTCCATCTGCTGTACCAGCCCAAGGTGGACCTGCGCAGCGGCCTCATTTTCGGCGTCGAAGCGCTGATCCGCTGGGAGCATCCGGAGCACGGCGTCGTGTCGCCGCTGCGTTTCATCGCCCTGGCCGAGGAAAGCGGCCTGATTGTCGCCATCGGCGACTGGGTGCTGCACACGGCCTGCCGCCAGAACAAGGCGTGGCAGGATGCGGGCCTGGCGCCGATCATCATGTCGGTCAACGTCTCGCCGCGCCAGTTCGAGGAAAAACGCCTGGTCGAGCGGGTCGCCGCCGCCCTGCGCGAGAGCGCCCTGGACCCGGGCGCGCTGGAACTGGAAGTGACGGAAAGCCTGATCATGCGCGACCTGGCGCAGTCGGTCGGGAAGATGCGCGAACTGAAGGCGATGGGCATCTCGCTGTCGATCGACGACTTCGGCACCGGTTATTCGAGCCTGTCGTCGCTTAAGTCCTTCCCCATCAGCACCCTGAAGATCGACAAGTCCTTCGTGCGCGAGCTGGCCGACAACACCGACGACCAGGCCATCGCGATGGCGGTGATTTCCCTCGGCCACAAGCTGAACCTGAGGGTGATCGCCGAAGGCGTCGAGACCGAGCAGCAGTGCACCTTTTTACGCGATAACGATTGCGATGAAATGCAGGGCTACCTGTTCAGCCGCCCGGTGCCGCCGGCGCAGATCGCGGCGCTGCTGGAAGAACAGGCGCGCATGCAGTCCGGTTGCGACCAGCCTGGCGCCGCGGCTTACCCACAACCCGACGCGGCGTAAGCAGTTTTACGCAAAGCGCATCGCCACCGCGCCGCCCGCAATCAAGCCGACCGCGCACAGGCGGCGCATGCCAAGCCGCTCGCGCAGGAACACGCGCGCGATCAGCGCCGCAAACAGGATCGATGTCTCGCGCAAGGCGGCGATGACGGCAACCGGCGCCGCCGTCATCGCCCACAAGGCCAGTCCGTACGAGGCCATCGAGACGAAGCCACCGAGCAAGCCGGTTTTCCAGTACTGGCGCCCGTATTCACGCAAGGCTTGCCGTTTGCCCATCACCGCCACGAGCAGCACGACCGCCGACAACGCGAACAGCCACAAGGTGTAGGCCAGTGGCGCGCCGGACCGGCGCACGCCGATGCCGTCGACCAGCGTGTAGCACGCGATGACGGCGGCGTTGAGCAGGGCGAACATGGTGGCACGGCGTGAAGGTAGCGCGGCGCCTGCGTCGCGCCACAGGCTCATCGACAGCACGCCGGCGCAAATGAGCGCAATCGCGCCATACTGCCTGGTGCCGAGCGTTTCGCCGACCAGCGCGGCGGAGCCGAGCGCCACCAGCAAGGGTGCGCTGCCGCGCATCAGCGGATAGGCATGGCCCATGTCGCCGTGCGCATAGGCGGCGGCCAGCAGCAGGTAGTACGCCAGGTGGCAGCCTGCCGAGCCGGCCAGCCACGGCCAGCTGGCAGGGTCCGGCAGCGGCAGGAACGGCAGCGCCAGCGCCGCCAGCACACCAGCGCCGCTGGCAACCAGCACGGTGGATAGGAGTTTATCGGGACCCGCCTTGACCAGCGCATTCCAGCTCGCATGCAGCAGCGCGGCGAACAGCACCAGCAGCACGGTGGCGCCGGACATGGGCGGCCGCTCTCGCCTAGCGGCCCAGCAGGCGCGCCAGCAGCGCCTCCGGCTTGGCTTCGACCATCATCAGGCCCGCATGCTCCTCGCGCACAAAAGCTTCGCGCTGCTGGTGCGCGACAAAGGCCGCCAGCAGGTCGTAGAAACCGCCGGCATTGAGCACGCCGACCGGCTTGCGGTGGATGCCGAGCTGCGACCAGGTCAGCATCTCGAACAGTTCTTCGAGCGTGCCCATCCCGCCCGGCATGGCGATGAAACCGTCCGACAGCTCGGCCATCATGGCTTTGCGTTCATGCATGTCGCGCACGACGAACAGCTCGGTCAAGCCCTCGTGGGCCAGTTCGCGCTCGACCAGCGCCTGCGGAATCACACCGACCGCGTCGCCGCCCAGGCGCAGCACTTCGTCGGCGATGACGCCCATCAGGCCCACCTTGCCGCCGCCATACACAAGGCCGATGCCCTGCCCCACCAGCGCGCGCCCCATGGCGCGCGCGGCCTCCGCGTACAGCGGCAAGGCGCCATACGAGGCGCCACAATAGACAGCGATTGACTTCATTGATTCCTGCTTCTTATTTGAGTTTTTTGAGGTATTCCTCGGACAGCTTCTGGAACAGCAGATGCGTGTCGCCGCGCAGGTAGGGCCCGATTTGCGAGAGCACCTGGTAGCAACCGCGCGCCAGCGCGTCCGACATGGCTTGCTGCTCCGAATACTTGCGCGGATTGAGCACGTATTCGTACGACAGCCAATAGGTGGCCACCACCACCATGTTGGTGGCCATGGCATTGATGTCGGCGTCCGACGCTTCGAGCGACTTCTCGCTGCGCAGGTCTTCGCACAATTCCTTGGCCACCTTGATCTTGTGCGCCAAAATCAGCTTGAAATGCAGTTCGAGCTTGCGGTTACGCGAGAGCAGGTCGTTCAGGTCGCGGTAAAAGAAGCGGTAGCGCCAGATCAGTTCGAACATCAGGTGCAGGTAAATCCACACGTCCTCGATGTTCGAGCGGCGCCCGTCCGGCACCGTCAGGATGCGTTCGATCTCCGCTTCGAACTGCACGAAGATCGAGTTGACGATGTCGTCCTTGTTGCGGAAGTGGTAGTAGAGATTGCCCGGGGAGATATTCATCTCCTCGGCGATCACGGTGGTCGTGATATTCGGCTCGCCGAACTCGTTAAACAGCCGCAACGACAATTCCAGGATGCGTTCTCGGGTGCGGCGTGGCGCTTTTTGTAGCATGGCGGGGCGGTCGGTGTTTTTTCTCACGCAAGCATAACACCGAACACCCATGTATTCACAGGGCCAATGACGATACCCCGGCGTACGGTCACGCGCCCTTGCCGCCCTTCGGCGCGGCCGCTTTTTTGAGCGCGGGCTTGCGCGCGCCCGCCGCTGCCGTCTTGACAGCCGGCTTGGCCGCCTTCACGGCTGCCTTCCTGGGCGCCGCCTTGGGGGCTGTCGCGCGCAATTCGTCCAGCTGTTTGCTCAATTGCTCGACCTTCAAGGCCAGCGCATCGACTTCCTGCCGGGTCGGCACGCCCATCGTCGCCAGCGCGCGCGTGACCCGGTCTTCGAACACCTGTTCCATCTTGTCCCACGAACCGGCCGCCTGGCGGGCCACGAGGTCGGCCACGTCGGCGGCGGCATCGGCCACGTTGTCCGCCTTGTCGCCGGCCATCGAGCGCGTGCGCTTTTGCAGCTCGTTGCCTTCCTCAAGCAGTTTGTTGAACACCCGGCTGCCCTCCTGCTGCGCCTTGGCGAACGCGCCCAAGCCGGCCTGCCAGACCTGGTGCGCCGAACTGCGTACGGTGTCGGTGAGCTGGGCGTCTTCGTCTATCGTTTGCGGCTTGAGTTTTTTTTCCATTTGGAAACTCCGTTGATGAGGTGGGGATCGGGCTCGCTGCGGCCCATTCTAGTGGGCTATGTTAGAGCATGCTGTCTAAAGCGTGGGGCGTCAATCCATCTCTTTCTCCGGGCTGACGGCGTCGGATAAGGGCCGGTAATCCATTCGTAAAGACTCAAGGCGGGATTGCGCAGAGCCCTCGGGCGTTGCCGCGAGCAGTGTCTCGATTTCCTTCAAGCGTGCGGCGCGCAGGCTGCGCGGGGCATTCCTGATCCTGCTGAGCACCGCGACGGCCTGGTCCCCCGCCTCGTCGTAAGGACCGGCCACCACGCGCAGCAGCGCAGTCACTACCTCCGCTGTCATCGGCGCCAGTTGCGCGATGCGGTGCACCGCCAGGGCGCCCCGGGTCGCGGGGTACGGTCCGAGCATCATGCCGGGGCCGCTGTGCAGGACCTGGCTGTAGCCGGCAATCGGTGCACTCACCAATTGGTCGGCATCCTTCCTCAAAGGCTGCGTCAGCAAGTCCGGTAGCACGCGCGCGCGCTGCCTGGCCAAGGCATCCCTGGCGGCGGGCGCGGATAACAAGGATTCGACGGCGGCAAGCGGTCCGTCGCGCAGGCTGCCGATGTCGGCCTCGATGCGCGGCAAGACCTGCCCGATGTGCTGCTTCAGGATTTGACTGAGCAAGTACATGTGGTCTTCGTTCACGCCGAGTAAAAAGCGCTCATACAGAAATGCAAGCGCATCGCGGCTGTGCAGGTCCGCGATCATCTTAGCCACCGTGGCCAGGCACTGCGTCGCGCCGGCACGGGCGCCATCCCGATAAGCTGTTTTCAGCACGGCCACATCGGCCGGCAGCGGTCCCAGGCTGGCCAGCAGGCTGGCGCAGCGGCATGCCGTTTCAAAGCACGCAGGCCCCGTGCAGCTGCCCGCCATCTGGCCACGCGTAACGCGCTCCTGCAGCGGAGCGGTCATGGCAATCGCCTTCGACAGCGCGGCGCGGCGCGCGCTGTCGGTGCTTTTCGTCGCCGCCAGCAGTGCGCGCAAGCGCTGGTGCGCCTGCGCATTGTCCTGCCCGAGGGCGGTGAACACGTCGATGGCGTCGGCAGCCGACGGAGCGTTCAAGCGCTCGATAAAGTAAGCGATGGTCGCCGGCGACGCCATGCCTCGTCGCATCAGGTCCAAGGCCGCGGGCAACCAGGCCGGGTTCCTGGCGGCGGTAAGAAGATGCATGTCCAGTTCCGCCGGCCACGCCCGTTTCTTGAGCGCGGCCTCGATCGCCGTGTGCATCGCATCATCGCTGCTGGCCGCATACACGGTGAGCAGGTGCGCAATCCCGACGTCATTTCCCTGCACCTTGAGAAAAGCGTCGACCAGCCCGGCGCCGAGCTGCGGCACATGCAAGCCGGCCCGCAGCGCCGGCAGCACGTCCGCGGCCTGCCCGCCCAGATCGGCCAGGAAGGGCCCGAGCACCGATACCGTCTGCGCGCTGAGGATGTCCTTTGCCAGCAAAAGCGGAAGCGCCGCAAGGCGCTCGTCGTCATATCCGTCGGTGAACTTCCAGAACAGGGCGAAGCCCTTTGGGCTTACCTGCGCCGGGTTTTCCGGATCGCCAAAGTGCGACAACATATAGTATGCCGCCGACCGCCCGGAACCGCGCGGCGGCCCGCCGACGCAGATCATCATGGATAAGAAAACATCCATGTCCGATGAGTCGTCAGGCCGCCCGCCGGCCAGCGCCTCGCGCCGCGCAATCGCCTTCGTGGCGACGCAATACGAAGCGGGACGGTCATCATGCAGGAGCCGGATCAGCACGGGGACGGCTTGCTCGCCCATTGCCACCAGCCGGTCTTCGGCGCAGCGTACTTGCGGGTCCCCACCCTGATGAACCAGCGCCTCCAGGCGCTCCGGCGTCATGCTCGCATACGCACTCCCGCACGCCGGTGGCACCGGGGTTTGCGCCCCGCTCGCGGCGAACGGGGCAAGGACAAACGTCGCCATGAGCGCGGCACGGCGGACTGCGGGCCAGAATGTCATTCCAAAACTTCCCATCGTAAAAAGACCACCGGCCCCGTCGGCCTGTCCTGTCCGGCAGATTTCCAATTGGTATCAATTGTAGCGCGCTATGGTGTATAAAAGAGCCTGCGACACTACCGGCGTGACCGCCATGGAGAGGATGACTTGAACAGGAACTTGACAGGATGCTGCGTGCTGGCCGCCATGCTGGCCGGCTGCCACGAGCAGGCCGCGCAGGCCAGGGACGCCACCGGCGCGTTCAACACGATGAGTTGCGCCATCGATGGCGCGCCCGCCTTCAGCGCCAGCGGCAAGGACGTGAGTGTCGCCAGCCTGGGCAGCACGGCCGCCACGGTCAATCTGGGACTCGGGATGCACGCGGCCAGCATCGGCCGCGCCCACGCGATATCGACCGGGCTGGTCGAGCTGCCGATCGCCCAGGGCAGCTATGAATTCCCCAAGCCCGGCACGGCGGGAGGATCCGGCGCCTCCTACCGCATCAAGAACGACGCCAACGAGACCCTGGAAGACTATACCGGCAGCGCCTACGGGCAGTTCTACGCCCTGGCCGAACAGGACCCGCAAGCCCGGCTGGTACTCGACATCACCCGTTTCCAGAAGCTGCCGCCCACCGTACCGAAGACGCAGCGCCTGAGCATCGCCGGCAGCTTCCGCTTCAACGCCGCGTATGTCGCCTACGTGAAGGGCAACCTGCCGGACGCCTGCGCCACCGAAGCGCTCATGCGCACGATGAGTAATATCGGCAAGCCGGTCAGCTACCCGCGCTACAACCCGGACATCTGCGGCGCCAAACGGCACCGGATCGAGTGCAAGTTCGACGTCACCGAGAACCTGATGCTGCTGTGACCCGTCAGCGGCAGTTCGCGTTCCACGCATCGTAGTCGGCGCCCGTGCGGCGCGCCCAGATGGTGGCGTCGCCATCGCGCGCGCTGCGATACACCAGCGCCACCATGTCTTCGCTGCCCTCGCCGGTGGCGCCGACATCGATCGCATGCAGCTCGAACGGCGCCGCGCGCTGGCGCGCACAGCCCGTGTTCCCGGCCAGCAGCAGGCGTGCCTTGTCCAGCAGCTTGCCCTGCTGCGCCAGCACGCCCACCAGTTCCGTGTCCGGCATGCGCTGCAACAGCTCCACCGGCCTGGCCGGCGGCACGCAGCCGCTGGCGCGGTCGAGCCAGACGAACTGGCGCGCGCGTTCGCCGCCGCTCCATTCGCCCTTGTCGCGCGCGTAGGCAAAATCGATGCGCTGCATCCGGCACAGCAGCTTGAGCCCGCGCCGCGGCGCCATCAGCACCGTGGCCGTCAGCTGCCACGGCGCGCCGGTACCAGCGCGCGTGACCGCGAAGGCCGGCTGCGCGCTGTGATTGTCGGGAAAGCGCTTCTGGTAGTACGCATGAAACGACTTGATCTCGGCCTCGGCCGGCGCGCGCGTCTCCACCGCCGCTTGCGCGGCGCCCGCGTGCAGGGCGCCCAGAAGCAGCAGCCCGGCCAGCAACGCCGCCCTCATGCGCGCGCGGCCCTGCGCCGCTCGGCCGACTCGCCGGCGCGCAGGCAAAACGTAAAGCGGGTAGCGCCATCCCCGGACGTCACTTCCAGGGTGCCGCCATGCGAACGGGCGATTTCGGAGACGATGAACAAGCCCAGTCCCAGGCCTTCGCTGGCGGCGTGGCCGGCGGCGCGCCAGAATGGCTTGAACAACTGTTCGATGGTGGCCGGGGCGATGGCCGGCCCGCCGTTGGTCACCGACATATCCAGGTCGCCGCCGCGCGCAAACGCCCGCACCAGCACCGGCGTGTCGCGTGCGCCATGCACCAGCGCATTCTTGAGCAGGTTCGACAACAACTGCTGGATCCGCCCCGGGTCGCAGTACACCTTGCCCGCCACGTCGATGTCGACCTCGATGCGGTGTTCCGGATAAGCGCCCCGCAGCTCGGCCACCACCTGGTCGAGCCAGTGCTGCAGGCCGGCTTCGTCGTGCAAGCCGAGGGCGATGCCGCCGCCCATGCGCCCGCGCGTGAAATCCATGACATCGTTGACCAGGGCCGACATGCGCAGCGCGCTGCGCCGCATGCGTTCGAGCACGCCCATGGCCTGCGCGCTGAGCGGCTCGCGCTTGAGCAGTTCGGCGCCGAGCAGGATCGACGACAGCGGCGTGCGCAGGTCATGCCCCAGCACCGCGATGAACTGCTCGCGCAGCTCCGAGGTATCGCGTTCGTAGAGCAGCGCGGACTGCGATTCGGTCAGTTTCAGTTCGCTGTCGAGGTGCTTGGAAATGAGCTTGGCGAACAGGCCCATGCTCGACACGGTGGCCGTGTTCGACAAGTCCGCCGGAAGCGGATCGAGCCCGCACAGGGTGCCGAAATAGCTGCCGTCCGGGCGCACGATCGGCAGCGAGATATAGCTCTGGAAGCCGTAAATGCGCGGCGTATGGTGGTCGCGGTAGCGCGCATCCTCGCTGACGTTGTCGATGATGACGGGGCAGCCAGTGTCGCGCACTTGCTCGCACAGGGTGGTGGCCACATCGAGGCCGTCGCCGGCCTTGAGGCCGAAACCGATCCGGTCGAGCACCGCGCAGGTGGTCCAGGTATCGGCGCCTACGCGCGCGATGCAGACAAAGCGCAGGCCCGTGATCGCGGCCACCGCTTCGAGGATTGTCGGAACTGAGGAAATCGCCTCGATGGCGGCGATATCGGCGGCAATCTCTGTTTGCATCAATCTCTCTTGCACGAAAACCGGGTTGAACGAGCCGCAATCGTATCATGCGATCCCGCCGCCGCGGATTTTCAGGCGGCCTGGCGCCCGTGCATCTGGTGATGCAGACGGAAGCCTTCGCGGATATTCTCGCGCAGCACCGCGCCCTTCCACGGCTTGGTGTAGAAGCGGTCGATCGCGCCATGGTTAATCGCCGCCATGATCGGGGTCAGGTCCGAATACGCCGAGAGCATGATGCGGAAGGTGTCCGGGCACAGGTTCTTGACCCGTTCCATGAATTCGGTGCCGCTCATGAGCGGCATGCACTGGTCGCACAGGATCACCTGCACCTTGTGGCGCGCCAGGATGTCGAAGCCTTCGGCCGCCGTCTGCGCGGTCAGGATGCGGTAGCCATCCTGCGCCAGGAAGTCAGACAGCACGTCGAGCATGAAGGCGTCGTCGTCGACGATGAGCAGGGTTTGCTGGTTGAGCAGCGACTCGTCGAGCGGCGGCATCAGGTACTTGCCGTCGTTGAGCATTTGCTCGAATTCGTCTTCCGGCAGCGGGCGGCTGAAGTAGTAGCCCTGCATCTCGTCGCAGCCGTGGCGGCGCAGGTAAGCCAGTTGCGCATCCTTCTCCACGCCCTCGGCGATCACCTGCAGTTTCAGGCTGTGCGCCATGTTGATGATGGCCAGGACGATGGCCGCGTCGTCCGGGTTGCTGGTCACTTCGCGCACGAAGGCGATGTCGATCTTCAGTTTGTCGATCGGGAAGCGCTTCAGGTACGCCAGGCTGGAGTAACCGGTGCCGAAATCGTCGATCGAAATCTGGATGCCCAGCGCCTTGAGGTTGCGCAGCACGGTGATGGTGTCTTCCGCGTTCGACATCAGGGAGCTTTCGGTCAGTTCGAGTTCGAGCAGTTCGGGCGCGATATCGTGCACCTTGATCGCATTGAGCACTTCCTGTTCCAGGCCGCCGACGAAAAACTGGATGCCCGACACGTTCACCGACAGGTGCACCGGTCCGACCTTGCTCTTGCCCCACTCGCTGATCTTGCGGCACGCTTCATTGAGCACCCAGGTGCCGACCCGCACGATCAGGCCCGTCTCTTCCAGGATCGGGATGAACAGGCCCGGGGACACCATGCCGTGGCCCGGCCGCTTCCAGCGGATCAGCGCTTCGGCGCCGCTGATGCGGCCCGACCCGATGTGCACCTTGGGCTGGTAGTACAGCACGAATTCGCCATGGTCGATAGCGCGCCGCAGCGCGTTTTCCAGGTCCAGGCGCGCCAGGGACTGCGCGTTCATTTCCGCCGTGAAGAAGCGGAACGCATCGCGCCCGGCTTCCTTGGCGCGGTACATGGCGGTGTCGGCGTACTTGATCAGGGTGTCGGCATCGAGGCCGTCGTCCGGATACACGGTGATGCCGATGCTGGCCGTGACCGTCACTTCGTGCCCTTCCAGGTCGAACGGGCGGCGCAAGGTTTCGCGGATCTTGTCGACCACCGCGATGGCCGTCTGCGGCCCTTCCGGCAGCATCAGGATAGCGGCGAATTCGTCGCCGCCGAAGCGCCCGATGGTGTCGCGCACGCGCAGGCAGTCGACCAGGCGGCTGGCGAAC
This sequence comes from Massilia antarctica, assembly GCF_015689335.1. Lineage (GTDB taxonomy): Bacteria > Pseudomonadota > Gammaproteobacteria > Burkholderiales > Burkholderiaceae_D > Telluria_A > Telluria_A antarctica. Next base: position 6,676,112 of record NZ_CP065053.1, read on the forward strand.
TGGCGCAGCAGCTCGTCGCCGATCGGGTGGCCCAAGGTGTCGTTGACGGTCTTGAAGCGGTCGACGTCGAGGAACAGCACGCCCACCGCCCAGCGGTGTTCGGCCGCCTGCTCCAGCGCGCGCGTGAGCGAGGAATAGAACTGGCTGCGGTTGGGCAGCCCGGTGAGCGTGTCGAAATGGGCCAGTTTCAGCAGGCGCAGTTCGGCTTCCTTGCGCTCGGTGATGTCGCGCGCCACCGCCACCAGGATCCAGCTCGCACCGGAACGCAAGGTGCGGCGCTGCACTTCGACCGACAGCGGCGAGCCATCCTTGCGCTGCACCAGCAGTTCGGCCATGGCGCCCGACTGGTCGCCCGAGAGCAGCTTGTCGTACAGGTCCTTGAGGCGCAGCTTGTCGTTTTCATCCTCGCCCGGCAGGGCCGGCGCCGACAGCGCCAGGAAATCGTCGCGCGCGAAGCCGAGCATGCGGCAAGCGGTGGCGTTGACGTCGACGAAAGCCATGCCGGAGCGGTCGATCAGGAAAATCGCATCGGCGGTGGCATCCATCGCGGTGCGGAAGCGCCGCAAATCCTCATCGAGGCGGATCCGCGCCGTCATGTCGGCGGTCAGCTGGGCATGGTGGCGCTTGATCTCTTCGTACAGCAGCAGGTTTTCGTAGGCGACGGCGATCTGCGCGCTGACCGTCACGACCACGCGCTCGTCGACTTCCGAAAAGCCGTCGGCGCCAAGCTTGTCGACCAGGTACAGCCAGCCGTGCACCCGTTCGCGCGCGGCGATCGGCACACCCAGGAAGGAGTGCACCGGCGGGTGGCCCTGCGGCAGGCCGATCGCGCGCGGATCGCCACCCACGCCATCGATCCGCACCGGCACGCGCTCGTCGAGCAAGGTGGCCAGCACCCCGGCGCGCGGCGTGCCGGCGACCACGCGCGCCTGGCGGTTTTCGCCGCACGAGGAAAAGTAACTCAGTTCGTCGGCCCCTTCATCGAGCACGCCGATGCAGGCATATTTGGACACGCACACGTTCTGCGCCACGCGGCAGCCGATTTCGAGCAGCGCGGTCGGGTCGCGTTCGGCCCCGAGCTCGATCCCCAGTTCGATCAGGGCGGTCAGGCGCAGGCTCACCGCCTGCAGGCTCGACAGGGAACTGGAGAGCCGGTCGGTCATCTGCGCCAGGTCGTACGAGGGTTCGGGCATGCCGTGGCTGGCGATGCGCGACAACACCTGGCTGCTGCTCGACTCGACTTCGACCAGGCATTCGGCCACCGTGTTATCGATCAGGAGCATGCGGTTCGGTTCGGCCTGGGGAGCCGCAAACGCGGGCAGCATGGGCGGGTCGGTCAGGCCGAGCGCCTCGTGCACGGTGCGCAGGATCACGTCCGGGTCCGACGGCTTGGGCAGCACCCAGCGCACCCCGCAGGCTTGCGCCATCTTGTTCGCTTCGCGCTCGCGGTAGGTGGCGGTGTAAAAGATCACCGGCAGGTCGACCATGGCCGGGTCCTTGCGCATGCGCGTGACGAATTCGTAGCCATCCATGTTCGGCATCAGGATGTCGGAGATGATCAGGTCTGGGCGCTCGGCGTACACCATCTTGAGGCCCTCGACCCCGTCGGCGGCCTCGATCAGGCGGTAGCCGCCGTAGCCGAGCAGGGTCATCAGGAATTCGCGGTTGAGCACATGGTCGTCGACGATCAGGATGGTGGCCTGTTCGCCGCTGCGCTCCGCGCCGGCGGGCGCGCCGGCCGCCTCGGCATCGCCGGCCGCGGGACTACTCACCGGTCCGGACGGCGCCTGCAGCGGCAGAAAGCTTTCCAGTTGGGCGACAAAAGTGTCCGGCTCGATCGGTTTGCCGATGTAACCGTCGAAGCCCGCGTCGAGCAAGCGTTCGCGGTCGCCCACCATGGCCAGCGCGGTGACCGCCAGCACGGGAATGGCGGCCAGCGCGGCATCGCCCTTGAGCGCGGCGACCACGCCGTAGCCGTCCAGGCGCGGCAGGTGCACATCGCAGATGATCAGGTCGGGCAGCGCCGTGCGCGCGGTCTCGACGCCACTCACGCCGTCGTACGCCGTCAACGGGGTATAGCCGAATGCCTTCAGCAAATACACCATCAACTCCATATTGGTGGGGTTGTCTTCGATGATAAGGATGCGTGCGGACACTGGTGCGCTCCTGGGTTAAAACTGGTACTCGTCCAACTGGTGGAATCGCATTCGGGCTGGCCTGTTGCATCCTGACACATTCCTACGCCGGCAGGCAATTACGCACGACGTTATCAACGGGACAGATGCGCAAGCAGTCGCTATTCGGCGACAAAACCCGCTTCAGCAATGTTATGAAAACAAGAATCTCACCAAAAATAACAAGTAGAGAAATAGGATTGTCCATGACAATCATTTCCCAGTGACTCTATCATGCCTTTTGCCGGTGTTGCTAAAGATTATCTAGGGTGTGGATAGCTTGGCAAGTTCATCCATCAGGCGCGCCAGCACGCGCCGGTTGCGGCACAGGGCCACGTGGCCGACGCCGCCGAAAGCGATGTTGCGCGCCCCTTCGAGCACGCTGGATGTTTGCGGGGCCACGATGTTGTCGTGGTGGGTATACAGGGAGGTGATGAGGGCGCGCGTGGCGGCGCTTTCGCTGGCGCCGAGCGCGCGCAGCCAGGCGCTCTCCGGAGCGTCGCCGCCGCCCTGGCGCTGCATCTGGCTGGCGTTCAAGCCCACGCCCTTGCCGGCCAGGACGGTGCCGTGGTGCGGCGTGCCGAGCGTGAACACATGGGCCACCCGCGCGCTGCCGTGATCGCGCAGGTAGGCGCGCGCCACCAGGCCGCCCATGCTGTGCGCCACGATGATGACACGCCCGGCGCCGGTGGCTTGGCACAGCGCCTCGACGCCGCGCCGCACCAGCGGCACGAAGTCGTCGATGCCGGCCAGCATCGGCTCCAGGTCGAGCGAGGCGTGGCTGATGCGGGCCGCATCGAGATGCCTGGCCAGGTGCGCCCAGTAGCCGCTGTTGCAGCCGTAACCGTGCAACAGCAGCACCGGCGGCGCCGTGCTGGCGGCATGAATGCGCTGGCGCGCCACCGCGTGCGCCATGAACCACGACGATTGCAGCATGCTCGCCATGAATTCCTCGGCGAACAGGCGCAGCATGGCGCCCGGACCGATGCGGAACGGCGCCGGGGTCGCGCTGGCAAAGCGCGCCGTGACGAGGAAATTGTTCGCCGTGATCAAGAGGCGCACCAGCAGCACGGCCGCCAGCCCGCAACCGAACGCCAGCCAGGGCGAGGCCAGGCCGCCGTAGCGCATGGCCGCGAAGGCGATGGCGCCGGCCGCCGCGGCTTGCACCAGCAGCAGCCACCGCAGCATGGCGCGCGTGCTGATCGTCACATTCATGCCACCTTGGGGGCCGGTTTGCCGGTCAGCGCTTGCGCCAGCTCGCTCGCCAGGCGCGCCGTGATGGCATAGATCGACAGCTGCGGATTGGCGCCGATCGAGGTCGGGAACAGCGAGCCGTCGTGCACCGACAGGTTGCGCACGCCGTGGTAGCGGCCATTCGCGCCCACCACCCCGCGCCGCTCGTCGTCGGACATGGTGCAGCCGCCCATCACGTGGGCCGAGACGATGCGTGTGATGTGCTCCCGCATCGGCAGCGCGGCGATGCCTTTTTTGGCGGCGTCCCAGCTGGTATAAGGTTCGGCCAGTTCGTGCACCGGCTGCACCTTGGTGGCGCCGGCCGCGAACTGGATTTCGGCCATCGACAGCATGGCGCGGCGCACGCCGTCCCACAGAAAATCATTGAGCGGATAGTCGAGCACGGCCGCGCCTTCGCGGGTCAGGCCCACGCTGCCGCCCGGCGCATCGGCATGGAAACCGTCGCGCAGCAAGGCCAGCAAGCCATGCACGTGCGCGAACTGGCGCATGGTGTCGGTATGCGCCTGGCCGTAGCCGGCCATGGTGGTCGACAGCAGCAGCGGATGCAGGGGCGGCGCTTCGAGCTTGTAGCCGATCGGGCCATCGACCGGGCCGGTTTGCAGGAAGTGGTCGGAATAGATGGTTTGCGGGGCACCGGCAAAGCCGTCCACGCGCTGGGGGAAGATGCCGGCCGAGATCACGGTCGGATGCAGAAAGGTGCGCCTGCCGAGCAGCCCGTGGGGGTTCGGCGCGCGCGAGCGCAGCAGCAAGGCCGGCGAATTGATCGCGCCGCCGGCCACGATGAAGTGCCTGGCCCGCAAGGTCAGCACGCGCCCGCTTGCGGCCAGTCCGCTCGCATCCATCGCTTCGCACAGCAGGCTGTCGACCGCATCGCCCTTGAACACCAGGCGCTGGGCGCGCGCATGCGTGACCAGGGTGGCGCCGTGGCTGAGCGCCGACGGGATCGTGGTGACCAGCATCGACTGCTTGGCGTTGGTCGGGCAACCCATGCCGCAGTAGCCCAGGTTCCAGCAACCTTTGACGTTGCGCCGGATCGCGCCCGAGGAAATGCCGAGGCGCCCGGTACCGAGCTTGAGCAGGTCGTTGTTTTCGTTGGGCGGGGCTTGCCAGTCGCCCACCGAGAGACGCGCTTCCATCATGTCGAACCAGGGCGCCAGCGCCTCGGTGCTGTAGCTGGCCAGGCCGAAGTTCTTCTGCCAGTACGCCAGGGTCGGCGCCGGAGTGCGAAAGCTCGACGTCCAGTTGACGGTGGTCGAACCGCCCACGGTGCGCCCCTGCAGGATGTTGATGGCCTTGTCGCGCGTCTTGCGCGCGGCCGATTCCTGGTACAGCGCCGGATAGGCGTCCGCTTCGCGCATCTTGAAGTCTTTCGAGGACTTGAGCGCGCCCTCCTCCACGATGATGACTTTCAGGCCGGCCAGGGCCAGGATCTCGGCGCTGACGCCGCCCCCGGCGCCGCTGCCGATGATGACCACGTCGGCTTCGATGGTGCGGTCGGCAAGGATGGTGGCGCCGTCTATCACTGTCCAGCCGGCCGCCAGGCCAGCTTCAATCGGGTCGGCAATCACGGGACCAGCGGGGCTCATGCCAGTTCCTTCAAGGGGCCGGGATAGCCGATGACGGCCCAGCTGGACGGATCGGCATACCAGGAACCGATGATCAGGTCATGCAGCGCGTGGTAGGCGCTTTGCAGCATGCCGAGGCGGTGAAAGCGCCAGTCGTGCAGAAACACGCCGACCTGCTCGACGCTGGCGCCAGCCCAGCCGCCCGACACACCCGCCAGCAGGCGCCGCGCCGGCGCCAGCGAGAGCAATCCGAATAGGTCCTGGACTTCCTTTTGCGCCGCCAGCGGCAGGCCCAGGATGGCCTGGTGCACGCGCGCGGTGGTGGCCGCCACGGCGGCAACGCGCGCGCCCGGGTCGGCCGGCAGCGCCCCGGCCAGCATGGCGGGCACGATGGCGTCGATGGCCGCCTTCGCTTCGCCATCGAGCACGAAGCGCCCCAGCGGCGAAGGATGGGTGTAGCGGTAAATGCCGCCGCCTGCCGCAAGGGCAAGCGCGGCCAGCGCGCCGACCTTCAGGAAGGTTCTGCGTTTTGTCTCCATGTTCTTGTTTTCCATACTATTTTTTTGGCTAGTGTACGCGAAAGCGGGATACGGGAAATTGCACAAACTAGAGTGATCCATCTAGTCGTTTCTGGTAGATGGAGGCATGTTACTTAACTTTAAATGTATAGTTATTACTATGTTTCATTACTTTGAAGAATTTTAATTTCGTGTCATAATGAAATGTGTTGTTTTTTGCAAGCCATTTCTCGCGACACGAGCTGCCCGTTTCACAGTCGGCGCTTTGCGCTACGGTCCTCCGCCGCAGCGCTATCGGCCGGCCCCGGCGCGCGCCCTCCCCCAACGCCAACCTTGTACGCTAATTTTCCAGACCGACAATGACGATATACGATCTCAAGCCCAGGTTTCAGGCTCTGCTGCGCCCCTTCACAACGTGGCTCTGGCACCGCTCCGTCACGGCCAACATGGTCACCCTGGCGGCCATGCTGGCCTCGGTGGCGTATGGCGTCTGGATGCTGCTGGCGCCCTCGACCCTGCCGTATCTGCTGCTGCCGCTGTTCATGCTGGCGCGCATGGCCTTGAACGCGGTCGACGGCATGCTGGCCCGCGAACACGGGCAGCAGAGCAAACTGGGCGCCGTCCTCAACGAAGTCGGCGACGTCGTTGCCGATGCCGCCCTGCTGGTGCCCTTCGCGACCTTGTCCGGGGTCAGCGCGCACCTGGTGTACGCGCTCGTGTACCTTGCCACGCTCACCGAATTCATCGGCGTGCTGGGACAGACGACCGGCGCCGGGCGCCGCTATGACGGTCCGTCCGGCAAGAGTGACCGGGCCTTCGCTTTCGGCCTGCTTGGCCTGCTGATCGGCGCCGGCGTGCCGGTCTTGCCCTACCTTAATCCGGTACTGATCGTCATGCTCGCCCTGCTGGCCCTGACCTGCTGGAACCGCGCGCGCCGCGCGGCCGCCGGCGCGGCCTGAGCGCACTTCTTACACCAACGCACTCCCCCACCCAGGATCTTGACTGATGACCATTGACAACAGCAACAGCAGCAACAGCGCGCGCGCATGCCAGGAATGCGGCTTCGACAGCTTCGACGGTACGCGCCTGTTCTACCGCTACTGGCCTGGCGTCGGCGCCAGTGCGCGGCGCGCGCTCGTGCTGTTTCACCGCGGGCACGAGCACGGAGGCCGCGTGGCGCATCTGGTCGATGAACTGGCATTGCCCGAGTTCTCCTTCTTCGCCTGGGATGCGCGCGGGCTGGGCCGCTCGGCGGGCGAGCGCGGCTATGCCGAGAGCATGGCCACCCTGGTCAAGGACATGGATGCCTTCATCGCCCATATCGGCGCCACTTACGCCATCGCGCCGGGCGAACTGGCCGTGATCGCGCAAAGCGTGGGCGCGGTGGTGGCAGCGGCCTGGGTGCACGACTACGCACCGGCCATCCGCGCCCTGGTGCTCGCTTCACCCGCCTTCAAGGTCAAGCTGTACGTGCCGCTGGCGCGCCCGGGCCTGGCGCTGCTGCAGGCACTGCGCGGCAAGTTTTTCGTCAATTCCTATGTCAAGGCCAAGTACCTGACCCACGATCCGGCCCGCATCGCCTCGTATGACGCCGACCCGCTGATTACCCGTCCGATCGCCGTCAATATCTTGCTGGGGCTGTACCAGACCGGCGAGCGCGTGGTGGCCGACGCCGGCGCCATCACGGTGCCGACCCAGCTGCTGATCTCGGGCGCCGACTGGGTGGTGCAGCACGGGCCGCAGCACGCGTTTTTCGAGCGGCTGGGCAGCACGGTCAAGGAAAAGCATGTGCTCGACGGCTTTTATCACGATACCCTTGGCGAACTCGACCGGGCCAAGGCGGTCGACCTGGCGCGCGCCTTCATCATGCGCCAGTTCGCCGCGCCCGCGTCCATCCCCAGCCTGCTCGACGCCGACAAACGCGGCCTGACCAAGGCCGAATTCGACCGCATCAGCCTGCCCCCGGCGTCCGCCGCCGCGCGCGCCTACTGGGCCATGTCGCGCTTCTGGATCGGGGTCGGCGCCAGGCTGTCGGAAGGCTTGCGCCTGGGCGAAACCACCGGCTTCGACTCGGGCAGCACGCTCGACTATGTTTACCGCAACAAGGCGGCCGGCGTGCCGCTGCTGGGCAAGCTGATCGACCGCATCTATCTCGACAGCGTCGGCTGGCGCGGCATCCGCGTGCGCAAGCTGCACCTGGAACGCCTGATCGCCAGCGCCATCGGACGCCTGGAGGCGGCGCGCACGCCGGTGCGCATCGTCGACATCGCCGCCGGCCATGGCCGCTACATCCTGGAAGCGCTGGCGCCGCAACAGCAGCGGGTCGAGCAGATCTTGCTGCGCGACTACAGCCAGCTCAATGTCGACGGCGGTGCCCGCCTGATCGCGTCGATGGGCATGGGCGCGCGCGCCCGCTTCGTGCTGGGCGACGCCTTCGACCGCGCCTCGCTGGCATCGCTCACGCCGCGCCCGACCCTGGCGGTGGTGTCGGGACTGTACGAACTGTTCCCCGACAACGCCCTGATCCGCACCTCGCTGGCCGGGCTGGCCGAGGCGGTCGATGAAGGCGGCTACCTGGTCTACACCGGCCAGCCATGGCATCCCCAGCTGGAACTGATCGCACGCTCGCTGACCAGCCACCGCCAGGGGCAAGCCTGGGTCATGCGGCGCCGTACCCAGGGCGAAATGGACCAGTTGGTGGCCGATGCCGGCTTTCAAAAAGTCGACCAGTTCACCGACGAATGGGGCATTTTCACCGTCTCGCTGGCGCGCCGCAGCGCCGCCGCGCACTAAATGACCGCCCCCGCGACAGCACTGGATTCCCCGGCGGCACAGGGGCGGCCGTGGCGCCGCGCCTGCGTGTGGCTGGCCTTCCTTGGCCCCTTCTTCTTTCTTAGCTACGGGCTGGCCAACTGGTGGAGCGCCAGCCTGCCGCACGTGGGCAGCCTGGCCTTTGAATGGGAACGCCATATCCCGTTCTGGGACTGGACCATCCTGCCGTACATGTCGATCGACGCCTTCTATGCCGTCTCGCTGTTCCTGTGCGCCACCAAGGCCGAGCTCGACACCCACGCCAGGCGCCTGCTGATGGCCACCTGCGTGTCGGTGGTCTGCTTCTTCCTGTTCCCGCTGCGCTTTTCCTTCGACCGGCCCGACACCGCAGGCTTCAACGGTGCGCTGTTTACGGCGCTGGCCGGCTTCGACAAGCCCTTCAACCAGGCGCCCTCGCTGCATATCAGCCTGCTGGTCCTGTTGTGGCTGGTGTACGCGCGCCACTTGCGCGGCGTGGGGCGCTGGCTGCTGCACGTCTGGTTTTTCCTGATCGGCGTGTCGGTCCTGACCACCTTCCAGCACCACGCCATCGACGTCGTCGGCGGCCTGCTGGTGGCGGTGGCCTGCGTGTATGTGTTTCCCGACGCCCCGCACGGCTGGCGGCTTGCCGAGCCCCCAAGCGGGCGCGGCAAGCCGCTGGCGCTGCTGTACGGCGCCGGCGGCGCGGCCTGCTGGGTGGCGGCGGCGCTGCTGGGCGGCTGGGCCTGGCTGCTGACGTGGCCGGGCACGGCCTTGCTGCTGGTCGCCCTGGCTTATAGTTACTTCGGCGTGAGCGTGTTCCAGAAGCATGGCGGGCGCACCAGTTGGGCCGCCCGCACCCTGCTGCTGCCCTACCAGATAGCCGCCTGGACCTCGTCGCGCTGGTTCACGCGCGCCATTCCAGCGCGCGCCGAGGTGGTGCCAGGCGTGTGGATCGGCCGCGTACCCGGACGCGAAGCGCTGGCCGGCATGGCGGTGCTCGACCTGACCGCCGAATTCCACGCCGCGCCGCAGCGCCGCACGCACTACGAGAGCGTGCCGATGCTCGACCTGCGCGCGCCCTCGCCGGCCCAGCTCAACGCCGCCATCGATGCCCTCGACCGCCTGCACGCGCAGGCACCGGTGCTGGTGCACTGCGCCCTGGGCTACTCGCGCAGCGCGCTGGTGATCGCCGCCTGGCTGCTGCGCCAGGGCTTGGCGGCCGATGCCGGCGAGGCGCTGGCCATGCTGCGCAGGGCGCGCCCGCAAGTGGTCCTGAACCAGGCTCAGCTGGCCCTGCTGGACACGCGCGCACATGGCTGAGCCGATCCTGCGCGAGCAAGCCACGGCCGCCGGCGTGATGGCGGCTTTTCTGCGCGTGGGCGCCCCCATCGATCACGCGTCCTCCCTGCTGCTGGCCTTGGGCGTGGCGTGCGGGCTGCTCGATCCGCTGAGGCTGATGTCGGTGATCGCCCTGCTGCTGGGACTGATTGAAAAATATGTCGCCTGGCGCGCCGCGCTCGATGCCGACCTGTTCGCCGTGCTGGCGCGCGCTCCGGAGCACGATGCCGCCTTCGACGCGGCCCTGGGCGCCTGCATGGGCCGGGTCGCCCCCCTGCCGCAGCGCACCCTGGCGCAGCGCTGGCAAGGCGCGCGCCGCTTCCTGCTCTGGCAAATCGGACTGGTGCTGGCGCAAGCGCTGCTGCTGGCCGCCATGCTGCTTTTGAGGTAGTGTACGTCTGACATCCATCCGCCGGTTTCAAGACGCATGAACAAAGACACCCTGGTGATTGAACTGGAGCGCCATCTGCGCGCGGTCGCGGCCGAGCGCGAGGCGGCGCGCCGTGATCCGGCCCTGCAGGCGGCGCGCACCGCCGTCAAGCGCTACCAGTCGACGCGCCTGGCGGCCACCCATCCCGACCTGCTGGCCGCGCCCGACACGCGCGAGGCGGCCGCGTTCTTCCTCAACGATATCTACGGCGCCCACGATCTCGGGCAGCGCGAGGCCGACCTGGAACGCATCGTGCCGAGCCTGCAACGGCTGCTGCCGGTCGAGTCGCTGCACACCATCACCGGCGCCATCGCGCTCGACGCGCTGACCGAAAAGCTCGATACCGGCATGGCGCGCGTGCTCGGCGCCGATTTCGATGAAGCGGCCTATCTGATGACCTACCGCAGCGCCAGCGCGCCCGAGGACCGCGCGCGCCAGCTCGACCTGGTGCAGCAACTGGGCGACTCGCTGTGCGCGCTGGTGCGCATCCCGCTCTTGTCGCTGACCCTGTCGGTGATGCGCGCGCCGGCCAGGCTGGCCGGGGTGAGCGAGCTGCACCAGTTCCTCGACCGTGGCTTTTCCAGCTTCAAGAAGATGAAAAAGCCGGCGCACTTTGTCGGCACCATCGTCGGGCGCGAGCGGCGCGCCATGGGGCATATCTACGCCGGGCGCAAGGAACCATTCGATGTGTTTTAACAGAGAACAGATGAAAATTGTCCATTGGACGAGCTACTCCATACCTATCCCCGGCGGCAATCGTGCCGCCGGGGTACATGGAGAAGTTCATGAAAGATATGTCGCGCGCGCTTCGGCGCCATCATGCGGTTCGCCTCAAGCGAGCACGCCGTTTTTATTCAGGCATCGATAACGCTACCGATCCGCGTCGCCATGGGATCCTGCTGCATACCCCGGCCGTGTGCAGCTGCTGGATGTGCGGAAATCCAAGGCCTTACATTGGCCCGACAATCGCCGAGCTGCTGCATATGGTGAAACTGGCGGAGGAAAGCTGATCGGCTTGGAGCGCCTGGCAAAACCCTTTGCTTGCTCAATGAACAACAGCCGCGTACACTGAGCCATTGCGACCGGCCGCTGTTGGCCAAAAGCCGACCTCGAATAAGAACCTTTCATGAACTTGATTGGTCAAGAAAATGACCACGACATATGTAATATGCATCGATGGCACTTGGAATGCTCCAGGACAGAAAGACATTAACCAGGTTAGCGCCGAAGAAACTGAAACCGAAACAAACGTTGCGAAGACTTGAAAGCCCTGACGGGATGCGAAATCGATGCTAAACATTCCTACGGCGCGATGGCACCTCTCAAGTGGGGAACGGGGTCAGCACTGTACTTGAATGGCGTGGGCAGTAGGGGCACGAAGTTTGCCGACACTTTCGACGGTGCAACAGGAACGGGAACTTCCGAGCGTATTCGCGATGCGTATCGATTCCTGGCGGAACGATATGAAGCAGGTGACCGAATATTCGGTTTTGGATTCAGCCGAGGCGCTTTTGCATTGCGCAGCTTGGTAGGATTTATTGAAGCTGTTGGGCTACCCCAGCTTCCTTCGTTAATTAAGGACGATGAGCTGTTCCGTACTAACTCATATTTATACGGTCAGCATCCGGCCAGAAACAGGCAGGATGAAATGATGGGGCGATGTCCGTGAATCGGATGTATGACGCTAGTTAGGTTAGTCAGGTACGCATTACACAGTTGGCAATGTGGTTGCGATGTCGCAAAGCGACAACCAGGCCACACGAACTTTGATTCTCCTCAAGCCGATTTTTGCGGCGAGTGCAAAAGTTTGAGGAGGAAATATGAGCTCAACAATAAATCTCACCGAGAAGCGACTGCTCGCTCGAGTGCGTATTGCCCTTGCATTGAGCCGCACGCACAGGATTGACCATGTCGCGGGGTTCCTGCTGGACTATGGATCTGCCATCGATCACGCCTGTGGCGTCCTGCACCTCGTCGATGTCACACCGGAAGCGCCAAAAATGCTTAAATCGACAGATTGATCGAACCTTCTGTACACGCAGTCAGAAGCACTGGCAGCTATCCTATGTCATAGGCCACGTCCAGCCATGTTCAATTTTTGGTATTTATTTTTTTACCGTAAATTAGAAATTGTCATTGCGCTATTGTTGCAGTACCTTCGGGGGTGTGGCAAATACACCGCCTAGCCTGGGCGACCGACCAACGCGCCGAGGCTCGGGCGCGATGGCTGCCGTACTGATCGTCCATATGCGAATACATGCGGCACATCGCGTTCCGATATCTGCAGCCCCCGTAGCGGTAGTCGGTCGCCGTGCAAACTAATGAATTGACGCGCTGGGGCGGTCCACTGTCGAGCTATCAAAGGGAGTGTCTGATGAAAATCGCTTTCGTAGTGCGGGCCTGGCTGTGCCGGGCTTGGGTCATCGGTCGGGAGCAAAGATGCGAATTGAATTAGTGTACGCAAAACACAGCGGGCTTTAAAGAGCGGCCAACTACGAATCGGCACACGATCCCACGAGTCTAATCATCCAAGTTCATCGCCGAGGCAAGAAACTGGCTCCTCCGCCCTCCGATGAGTTTCTTAATGGAGTTACCCATGAATCTGTTAAAGAGCGTTGACGCGAAATCGCGGACGAACATTCCGGTCGGTGTGGCTACGATGAACGACGAGCGAATTAGCTTGTATGTTATTGATCCTGAGCAAAATCTACTACAGCTGTTGTTGTCTGATGAAAATAATTGGACTGGCGTTGGCCTCGGTGCACCACCTGGTGTTGGCCTGATAAGCGGAATAGGTGCAACAGCTGACCCGGCCGGTACGTCAAACGGATATGCTTTCGCGTTAGGCGATGACGGTAATATCTGGGCGAATTACGATGGGAATTGGGCGTCGCTGGGACCAATGCCAAACGGCATCATTGCTAAGGCTTACGCTGGCGCAAGTTTAGGCGAATCAACTGTCAATGTATTTGTGTTCGGATCGGACGGCAATCTGTATTGCTGCACCAGTTACGGTTCAATACCGAACCGCTGGAATTGGAGTGGCATCCCCTCTCCCTTTGGTCAACCTGTTTTCGGAACTATAGGTGTCACCGGAATGCCTGACGTCGTCAACGGCGGACCGTATTGTTTAGCATTGGGCCAAGGCGGTAACATATATTGTGGACCGAACCCGGAGTGGAATTCCCTGGATGCGCCGCCCGGGGTGCAAATAACAGAACCTATTGGCGCGACGATGGCAGCTGCCATGACGGGTGCTTCACCAACCGGGGGAATCTATCCGTTTGCAACCGCCGCAATTATTGACTCTACCAACAATGTCTGGACATTTCAGTTCGACCCGTCCTCACAGCAGGCTCCGTTTCGCACCCCCCTGTTGTCGGGTCAAGGCTCCACGCCAGTGATTGGCGTCGGCGCAGCATCATTTGAAGGTACAGGGTGTGCCATTTACGTGCTCTCCGAGGATAACACGCTCTGGATGTATCTGTGGACTTGGAACCCACTCGGCACGCCGTCGGCGAAACTTGTCAGGCCAGTGGGCGTCGCCGTAAATATGAAGGTAGCCTGTGCATTTATTGCCGATGAAAATGGGGGAATTTGGTGCAACACGTGGGACCAAAACAGCGGAAGCTGGGCTTGCGTCGCATAATAGTGTCCTTAGAATTTGGGGTTACATGCCTAAATCATACGAGGGATGTCCAGCGGCCTAGTGCCGATGCGACAGCCTGCTTTGGGGCGGATGCAGCCTTGCGCCAAAACGAGCAGCATACTGTCGAGTAAAATGGCAACGTTCGGCCGGAAACAGCCGGTCAACTCCGGCAAGTAATCTCAATTTGCATGTGCTGGTCGGTTGCGTTGCCATGAAATTCACCTTCGCCGACCGGGCAAGGTGCCCCATCCACTAACCTGAAGAGCCCTGATGTTCTACGAAATTGTGACGACCCCGGAGGCAGTGCCCCTGTTCCAGCGATCGCGCGGCTGCCGCTCGCTGCGGCTGGAGCGCTCGGTGGAAAACCCCGACACCTACAAAGTGGTGATCGCCTGAGATACCTTGGAAGACCACACTGTGCATTTCGCTGCCAGCGACGAAGTGCAACTATTTCGCAAGCTGGCGGGCGGATTCGTGGCCGGGCCGACCCACATGGAACATGTGCGCACAGTCCTGACCGGGTTCTGAAGCCGGCGCGCAAACAGTTATACGCGTACTGAGCCGCGGCGCGGTTCAGGGCGGCGCGGGCGGCGCGCCGGCAGTGGCGATGCCCAGTTCCCTGGAAAAAACGCTGCCCATGCGCCAGGCGCCCCCCGGGCCATCGCGCACAACGGTAAAATCGCCTTCGTGCACCTTGGTTCCGCCAAACACCACGCTCACCGGATCGTTGTGCTCGACCATCAGGCGGCAGCTGAAGCTGTTCCCGGAGCCAAGATCGCGGCACGGCGCCAGCGGCTCGATATCGACGATCCGGCGTACATGCTCGGGTTCGGGATCCTCCTCGGCATACCGCACCTTACGGTCCACCGTGCGCCGGAGCTGGGCGATCATCAGCGGATCGAGCTTGCCCTCGGTGATCTGGTCGGCTGCGGCGTCGAAGGCCTTGCGCAGCGCGGCGCGGCCGATCGGGTCGGCCCGGTGGATGAACCTGCCCCCGGCGTCGAGATGGCCGTAGCGCGCCTGAACCATCGACGCAGCCGCGGCGTTGAGGACAATGCGCCCGGTAACGGCGTCGCGCGCGAGGATATATGCATGGACCTGGGCGCGATCGCCTCCGCTCAGACGGGCGAAGCAGCCGCGGATGCCGGTTTCGCTGGCAAAACCGACCTCAACGTAGCGGTCCAGCGCGGGCTTCGGCAGCGGCCGTCCGCGCGCCATGGCGATCGACATGCCATCGTGGGCCGGCAAGGACGTGGCCATCGCAGTATTGATGGTGCGCACGATGCCGGCGTCGTCGCATGTCGGCACTGACGCCGGGGCCGGTTCCGGCTGAGGCTGCGGCGCCAGCCGGGCCGAAATCCACATGGCGACGCCAGCTGCCAGCACCAGCGCGCCCAGCCAGCGCCAGCGCACCCGGGCAGATGCCTCGCGCGCGGCTGCGCCATGCTCGTCGAGCAGCATATCGGCCTCGGCGATGATCGCCGCGCGCCGCGCGCTGCCCCCTTCGACGGCGCGAATCTCGTCGAGCCGTTCGGGCGTCATCTCCGCTTCAAGCACCATCCAGGCCAGCGCCGCGGCCGGGGAATCGATTACTTCATCTTCCATCACAACGACGAGGGCGTCCTCGCATTCGTCCCCGGTGATGATCCCTTCGGCCACCAAGGTGTGGAAACAGTCGTGGCTGGCGCGCGCCTCCAGCACCAGCAGCTTGTGCTGCGCGCGCGCGATCAGCGGCAGATACTGGTGGCCGGCGCCGTCTTCAACGATCCGTGCCCGGCCCGCCTCAAGGCTTGCCTTGGACAAGAGGCCGCGCCCCACCAGCCACACCACATAGTCGTCCAGCGCCAGGTAGCCGAACAGCTCGGCGCGGTCCGGATGCGCCAGGACGCGTTTGTAGTCGCTGGCGTCGACGATGCCGAGTTCTTGCAAGACCGAAAAGGGACTGGGCGTGGAATTAAAGGACATGGAGAGCCCGCCCGGTTTCCGATTGCCCGTTCTTCAACATGTCAGGCCGGTGGGGGAAAATGATTTCCCCGTCGCGCAGCGCCTTGCCCTCACGGCTGGCCGCGCGCCTTGAGGATATGGCGCGCGATGCCGCGCAGGATGTTGACTTCCTCGGTTTCGAGCTGGGTGCGCGAGAACAGGCGCTTCAGGCGCGGCATGAGTTTCTTGGGATTGTCGGCGTCGAGAAAGTCGATCGCCACCAGCGCCTGCTCCAGATGCGCGTACATGCCCTCGACCTGGTCCAGGCTGGCGGAGTCGCCATGAAAGCCAATCGGGCTCGGGGCCGGCGCCGCGCTCTCGCTATCCATGCCGGCCACCCGGCATTCATAGGCCAGCACCTGGGCCGCCTGCGCCAGGTTGAGCGAGGAATAGTCGGGATTGGCCGGAATATTGATCAGCACATTGCACTGCTCGACGATCTGGTTCGGCAGGCCGAAGCGCTCGTTGCCGAAAACGAGCGCGGCCGACAAGTCGCCCTGCCCCGCCACATGGCCGGCGAACTCGCGCGGACCGAGGACCGGCGGCGAAAATTCGCGCAGGCGCGCCGACACCGCGGCGGCGAAATTGCAGCCTTCGAGCGCCTCGCCGATGCTGCCGACGATGCGCGCCCCTTCCAGGACATCCTGGGCGCCGCTGGCGAAGGCCACCGCTTCGGGGTCGGCCACGGCGTCGGGAAAACGCGGATTGACCAGCACCAGGTCGGTAAATCCCATGGTTTTGATGGCGCGGGCGACGGCGCCGATATTGCCGGCGCGGCTGGTCTCGACCAGCACAAACCGGAGGCGTTTGAAAACAGACGTGTTGATTTCGGGCGTGTTCATTTAAAATAGCGCTATCGCGCAGTAGCGGATCATTAAAACAGGGCTGACAAGCCCGCGATTTTAACCAGTTCGCCGCCGCACCGCTCTTTAATTCATTCTTGTTCACTACCGTACGCTGCGCCCAAGGGGGCGCCGTGGGCGTTAGCGTTCTTTTAACGGAAGCTCTACATGCACCCAATGCTCAATACGGCGATCAAGGCAGCTCGCCGCGCCGCCACCGTGATCCAGCGCGCGTCCTTCGACGTCGACCGCATCAGTGTTACTGAAAAACAACACAACGATTTCGTCACCGATGTCGACCAGGCGGCCGAACAGGCGATCATCGAAACCTTGCTCAAAGCCTATCCCGACCATGCGATCCTGGCCGAGGAATCGGGTGCATCCGCCAATCTGAACGACGAGAGCGAATTCGCCTGGATCATCGACCCGATCGATGGCACCACCAATTTCATGCACGGCTACCCCAACTATTGCGTCTCGATCGCGCTGGCCCAGCGCGGCATCGTCACCCAGGCCGTCATCTACGATCCGGTGCGTAACGACCTGTACACCGCCTCCAAGGGCGCCGGCGCCTACCTGAACGACAAGCGTATCCGGGTCACCAAGCACGACCGCCTGGCCAACACCCTGCTGTGCTCGGGTCACGGCGCCGGTCCGCGCGCATTGGCCGACTACATGAAGATGTACGGCGTCGTCGCCGAGCGTTGCCAGGCCGTGCGCAGCGCCGGTTCGGCCGCGCTGGAACTGGCCAACGTGGCCGCCGGCCGCAGCGATGGCTTCTATGAAAAGGGCTTGAAAGCCTGGGATATCGCCGCCGGCTCCCTGCTGGTGACGGAAGCGGGCGGCATCTGCGGCGAGTTCAACGGCGAGTCCGCCTACCTGCACAAGGGCGATATCATCGCCGCCAGCCCCAAGGTGTTTGGCCAGATGGTCACCTTGTTGGCGCCTTTCGCGTAAAATACGCCACTAAGCTGTACTGGAGGCCTTGTCCGGCCTCCGCTTTCCCTCCGCCAGGCTTAACAAGCCGCACGTGAAATTTCCACAGCGAAACTGATTTCTGTTAAATTCAGCATCGCTGTGTATGCTGCAATGTCGGGTGGCACCGTTTCCAGTGCCTTTGCCACCACGATTTTCTAATATTGATTGCCTGCGACTGGCGCTTTCTGCAATGAGCGACGGGCCGATCTCCACCATAAAGTTATCATGTCATTTTCTAAACTCGGCCTGTCCGATGCTATCGTTCGTGCCGTAACCGAACACGGTTACACCGTCCCGACCCCGATCCAGACCCAGGCGATCCCCGCCGTGCTGAACGGCGGCGACCTGCTGGCGGGCGCACAAACCGGCACCGGCAAGACCGCCGGCTTTACCCTGCCGATCCTGAACCGCCTGTCGACCGATGCGGTTGGCGCGGCCCTGGCCAGCAAGACCTCGCCGCGCTCGGTACGCGCGCTGATCCTGACCCCGACCCGCGAACTGGCGGCCCAGGTCGAGGAAAGCGTGCGCGTGTACGGCAAGTACACCCAGCTCAATTCGGCCGTCATCTTCGGTGGCGTCGGCATCAATCCGCAGATCAAGCAGCTCAAGCACGGCGTCGACATCCTGGTGGCCACCCCCGGCCGCCTGCTGGACCACATGGAACAGCGCACGGTCGACCTGTCGAAGGTCGAAATCCTGATCCTGGACGAAGCCGACCGCATGCTCGACATGGGTTTCATCCGCGACATCAAGAAAGTGCTGGCGGCCCTGCCGGCCAAGCGCCAGAACCTGCTGTTCTCGGCCACCTTCTCGGAAGAGATCAAGGCCCTGGCCGATGGCTTGCTCAACAAGCCAGCCATGATCGAAGTGGCGCGCCGCAATTCAACGGTCGAAGTCATCGCCCAGAAGATCCACCCGGTCGACCGCGACAAGAAACACCCGATGCTGTCGCACCTGATCAAGTCGAACAAATGGACGCAAGTGCTGGTCTTTACCCGCACCAAGCATGGCGCCAACAAGCTGGTCGAACAGCTCGGCGCCGACGGCATCGGCGCGATGGCGATCCACGGCAACAAGAGCCAGTCGGCGCGCACCAAGGCGCTGTCGGAATTCAAGGATGGCGCCCTGCAAGTGCTGGTCGCCACCGACATCGCCGCGCGCGGTATCGATATCGACCAGTTGCCGCACGTGGTCAACTACGATCTGCCGAACATTCCTGAAGACTATGTGCACCGTATCGGCCGCACCGGCCGCGCCGGCGCCACCGGCGAAGCCGTGTCCCTGGTCTGCGTGGACGAGCACGACATGCTCAAGGATATCGAGAAGCTGATCAAGCAGACCCTGCCGCGCCAGATCATCGCCGGTTTCGAGCCGGACCCGAACGCGCGCGCACAGCCTGTGCAATTGCGCAGCGGTGCGCCAGGCCACGGCGGCCGCGGCGGCCGTTCCGGCGGCGGCCAGGTGGTCAAGGTCGGCGGCGGCGGTGGCCGTGCGCCGGCCAAGCCACGCAGCGCCGGTGGTGCTGGCGGCGGCGGTGGTGGTGGTACGGCTGGCGCGCGCGGTCCGCGCCCGGCCGCACCGCATCGTTCGGGCGGCCGCGGCCGCTAAGCAAGTCCGGCTCACGCCGTAGCGCGTGGCCACCGATTCGCCCATCCGCAACGATGGGCGAAAATAAGTGGCCACGCGTTTTAAAAGCCTATATACTTGCATACTCAAGCATCAGTACCGTATTTCTAAAGGATAACGCAATGAACGAATTGAATTCCCACGCCGAACTCTGCCTGCGCATGGCGCGCGCCAACGCGGCCCTGCTGCGCCGCTTCGACAATTCGCTGGGCGGGCATCACGGCATCAGCTTTTCCGACTTCCAGATCCTCAACCACCTGAGCCGTGCCCCGGGCGGGCGCCTGCGCCGGGTCGACCTGGCCGAACGGCTGGGGCTGACCGCATCCGGCATCACGCGCAGCCTGCTGCCGCTGGAGAAAATCGGCCTGGTTACGCGCGAAGCCGATCCGCGCGATGCCAGGGTTGGCTTTGCCGTGATCACCGCGACGGGCAAGGAACTGGCGCTCAATGCCAGCGATGTCGTCGACCTGATCAGCCGCGAAGCGCTGCGCCCCTTCGCGCCGGACCAGCTTGAAGCGATGTCGTCCATCCTGGGACAGATCGCCGGCATCAACCTGAGCAACAGCTAAGCGCCATGGACAATCCACGACAAACGCGCACGGCCCTGCTGCGCGACCCGGATTTCCGCTGGATGATGGGCGGCGCCATCATTTCAGCGCTGGGCGACCAGTTCACCATCATCGCCCTGCCCTGGCTGGTGCTGGTGAGCACGGGCGACCCGTTCAAGATGGGCCTGGTGATCGCCCTGATGAGCGTGCCGCGCGCGATTTTCATTTTGCTCGGCGGCGCCCTGGTCGACCGCTATTCGCCCAAGTCGATGCTGATGATCAGCAAATACGTCAACACCGTGCTGCTGGCGCTGCTGGCCGGGATGGTGTTTACCGGGCACGTGAGCTTGGGCGCGATCAGCATGCTGGCGCTGGCGATCGGCTTCGCCTCGGCCTTCAGCATCCCGGCCGGCACCTCGATGCTGCCGAACGTGGTGGCGCCGGCCCAGCTGCCGATGGCCAACGGCATGATGATGGGCGTACGCCAGGTCACCATGCTGGCCGGGCCGCTGCTGGCCGGCCTCTTGATGGCGCTGTTCGGCGACGGCAGCGGCCATGCGGCCGGCAGTGCGGCCGGCGCGGGCGCGGCCGGCGTCGGCATCGCCTTCGCCGTCGACAGCGCCAGCTTCTTGCTGTCGGCCTGGACCCTGTCGAAAGTAAAGCTGGCGCATGCGCCGCCGAAAGCGGCGCCGCAAGCAGTGCTGCGCGCGGTCGGCGCCGGCCTCGCCATGGTCTGGAACGACACGGCGCTGCGCACCTGCATGCTGTACTGGGGCCTGTGCTCGTTCGTGGTGGGCGGCACCATGCAAGTGGCGCTGCCGGTGCTGGCCAGCACGGTACTGCACGGCGCCTCGGCGCTGGGCCTGGTCATGGGCGTGCACGGGGCCGGCAGCCTGGCCGGGATGGCGCTCAGCGGCGTGCTGGGCAAGTTCCGGGTGCGTAACTTCGGCACCACGGTGCTGCTGGGCGATGTGCTGGTCGGCCTGTTGCTGATACCGCTGGGACTGGTGGCGGCGAGCTGGCAGGCGGCCGCCCTGATGCTGGCGATCGGCGTGCTCGGCGGGTTCATGCAAGTGGCCGTGTTCAGCTGGCTGCAGCAGCGCGTGCCGCGCGCCATGCTGGGGCGGGCGATGAGCATCTCCATGTTCATCTTCATGGGCGTGGCCCCGCTGTCGGCGGCGCTGACGGGCTATCTGCTGCAACAGCTCACCTTGGCGCAGCTGTTCGGCGCAGCCGGTTTGTTCCTGATGGGGACGGCGCTGCTGGCCTGGCTGCTCACGCCGATGAGCACCGTGGCCGACGGCCCGCCACCGCCGGCGCAAGCCTGATACCGCTGGCTTGGCACCACCCCCATTTTTACAACACTATAAATAAAAATAGCAGACTCAATCGCGCTTACATGCTTTGGCGTTATAGTTTTCAGACACGAAATTTAACCGTATTCTCATTTTTGTGTCGGATACATGCACTATGGAAATTACCGGCTCCACCGTCATACTCCAGCCTGGCATCTACATCCTGCGCCATCCCACCGGGAACAAGGCCGCGCTGAGCATCGCGCGCGCCCCCGGCACCCCCGCCACGCAGGGCAGGATGGAGCTGCTCAGCACCGCGGGCACCCACGGCAGCGTGCTGCGCGACGGCGCCGACTGCATCGTGCTGCACATCAGCGACGCTCCCGTCACCTTGCTCGTCAGCGCCTTCCTGGAAAACAAAAATGCCCCCGTTCCGGCATTGCGTGTCGACCAGATCGCGCTCGAGCGTGGATCGGTGCCGCCACCGATGCGGGCACCCGCCGACGCGGCCCCGTCCACGCCGGCGCACGCCGCGCCGATCGCCATCGGCGCCCAGGGCATTAGCCTCATCGGTCACGTCGAGCGCCATGGCGACGTCATGGCGCCCCCCGGCGCCCTGCTCGGCGACCCGGACAGCCTGCTGCGGCTGGAAGGCTTCCAGGTCATGTGGCCCGACCGTCCGCACGGAGTCGACCTCGCGTACAGCATTGCGGTCGAAGGCGGCGGCGTGCTGCCAATGGTCAAGAGCGGCAAGTTCTGCGGCACCCGTAACGAGGCCAGGCGCATCATCGAAGTGAGCTTCGCCCTGATCGGACCGGCCGCCAGCCAATGGCGCCTGGAAGGGACTGCCCACTTCAGCGGCGGCTACCAGGTGCCGGTGCAGGCGGCCGTTCCGCTCAGCGGCCCGTCGGGGCTCGAGCACCTGACTGCGATCACCCTGCACGTGCAGCGCAGCGACACCGGCGCCAGCGAGCGCAATCCCTGGCTGGAATCGGCCACCACCAAAGTATTCAAGGCAACAGCTGCGCAAGCCGAGCGGGAGCAATCGGCCAACAGAGACGAAGAATTTGCTTCATGAGCCACGTCCCGTAGCCAATTGCGATCGCGGCAGCCAGTCTTAACGACCTGAGGAGGAGTAGCGATGTATCAACTAACAAGCAGTGCGACCACCACGACCCTGATGAATTCGAGTTCGACGTTGTTTACGCAGGGAACGATCGACCGCATCCTGGCATTGACGACCGCGCTCGACAATGCGGTGACCTTCGATACGGTGATACCCGATATGAACGGCCAGCTTCCCGTTTCCGGCAACAGCGAGGTGTTGTTGGTAGCGTCCTCCGACACCGCCCGGACCACGATTGCCGCCGGCCCCAGCGCGCCGGTCACGATTTTCCAGGGCAAGGGCGGGGTCGACGCGCGCTTCGAGGATGCGCGTCCGACCGGCCTGCCCGATACGGTCCCCGAACGCATCGTGATCGGCAGCACCGGCAACGACAAGTTCGTCATCGCCGACGACCGCAACACCCAGCTGACCCTGGGCACCGGCAATAGCACGGTGTCGAGCATCGGCACCAGTTACGACACCATCGTCGCCGGCCTGGGCAACAGCACCATCGTCGGCGGCACCTCGGGCAATGCGATCGTCCAGCTCAAGGGCAACGCGTCCGACTACAAGGTCACGGTCCAGGATGGCCATGCCATCGTCAGCAACCTCGGCACCCTCAAGACCACGGACATCAGCAAGATCCAGTACGTCCAGCTCGACGGCGGCCAGGCGCTGGTGCTTGCCAGCGATGCCAAGGAGGCCAGCGTGAGCACCCTGTACTCGGCCGCGCTGGGACGGGTGGCGGACGCCAAGGGTCTGGAATTCTGGATGGATGCGGTGCGCGCCGGCGTCTCCCTGGAAAGCATCGCGCAAGGCTTCCTCGATTCGAGCGAGTACAAGGCCAAGCCGCAGCTGACCGATCAGCAATTCCTCGACGGCCTGTACCTGCACACCTTCAACCGCGCGCCCGATGCCGAGGGCCTGGCCTGGTGGACCAATGTGCTCGACAGCGGCGTATCACGGGCCTCGGTGCTGGCCGGCTTCATTTCCGTGGCCGGCAACAGCCTCGATGGCACCGGCAACTACATCGAGCCGGTCGTGGTCGGCTCGGTCACCGTCGTTCATGGCATTGTTTGAACGCGACCGCTGCCGTCCAGGGCACGCCGCCTGCGGCAGCCTGGAGCGCGTCACGCCTGCGCGAGGATTTCCTGCTCGCCCAGGCGGTCGACGCTCTCCAGGAAGGCTGGCCGGCCGACGCCCTGCTGGCCGCCGAAGCGGCTTGCCGCCGCCATGCGGAGGCGGCCATTCCGGCCTTGCTGCGCGCCACCATCTTGCAAGCGTCGCGTTCCGCCTTCAGTAGCGCGGCCTGGTACCACGCCTGGCGCCGCGATCCGCAAGATGCACGGCTGCAGGATTTACTGATCAACGATTGGCTCGCCCACGGCGCCGGCGCGCGGATCGCCGCCCTGGCGCCGGCGCTGCTGCCGGCCCGCTGCCGCGCCGCCAGCCACGCCAGCTTGCTGGCCAGCCTGCGCCAGGCCGGCTGCCTGCCGGCCGGGGCTTGCTGGCGCGTCGGCGCCGCCATCGAAGGCATGCTGTTCGAGGCGCACACGGCCCCGCCTGCCCAGCTCTGCCTGCGCGACGAACTGAGCCAGCAAAACTATGACGTGCGCCTGCCGCCGGGCGCGGCGGGTGCGCGCTTTTCCTTCATCCCGCCGCACCCGGACGGGGTCTGGTCGCTGGCCGTGGCCGGCGCCACCGCCGCCCTGCCCGGCTCGCCCCTGGTCTTTGCCGTGCCGCGCGCCACCTCCGCCGCGCCGCCCGCCGCCACGGCGCTGGGCGTACTCATTCCGGTCCACAGCGGCCTGGCGCAAGTGCAGGCCTGCATCGCCAGCGTCCTGGCCAGCCTGCCCGCCAACCGTGCCGGCGCCACCATCCTGGTGATCGATGACGCCAGCCCCGAGCCGGCGCTGGCGGCCTGGCTCGACGCCGAGCGCGACGCCGGCCGCATCGGCCTGCTGCGCAACCGCTACAACCTGGGGTTCGTCGAAAGCGTCAACCGCGGCCTGCGCCAGTTGCAGGGCCACGATGTGCTCCTGCTCAATGCCGACACCCTGGTCCACGGCGACTGGCTGGACCGCCTGCGCGCCGCCCTCTACCGGGACGACGATATCGCGGCCGTGGCCCCGTGGTCGAATAATGGCGAAATCAGCAGCTTCCCCGATATCGCCAGGGCCGCCCCGGCACCGGACGCGGCCGGCCTGGCCCGCCTCGACGACCAGGCCAGTGCCCTGCACCGCGCCGGCGCCTGCGCCGACGTCGACGTGCCGGCGTGCTGCGGCTTCGCCATGCTGATGCGCGCCACGGTGCTCGCCGCCATCGGCGGGCTCGACGGCAACGCCATCGAGCGCGGCTATGGCGAGGAAGTCGACTGGTGCCTGCGCGCGGCCGCCGCCGGCTACCGCCACCGGATCGCCACCGGCGTGTATGTGGCCCATGCCGGCGGGGTCTCGTTCGGCGACGAAAAACACCTGCGGGTGCGCCAGAACCGCGCCGTGCTGATGGCGCGCTATCCGCACTACTACAGCGCCTACCGGCGCTTCCTGCAAGACGATCCGCTGGCCGCCGCGCGCGCCTGCCTGGCCGCATCGCTGCCGCCCGCGGCGGCCGCCATCGATGCAGCGCCCGCGCCGCTGCCGCCGTCGCTGGCCTCCTCGTGCACCCGCATCGCGGTCCTCGCCCACTGCACCGCGGGAGCGCTGGCGGCCGGCGTGCTGGCCCTGGCGCGCCTGGTCGCCGCGCGCCCCGATCTGTCCCTGCGCCTGCTGGTGATCGGCGAGGTCAGCGAAACGCTGTGGCGCACCGGCGTGGTCGACGTGGTCGCGCCCGCCAGCGGGGCAAGCTTGCTCAGCGACAGCGACCTGATCGGCCTAAGCGGCTGCATCGTGCTGCTCGCCGCCGACCCGGCGCAGGCCCGCATCGCCATCGACACGGTGCGCCTGGACCCTGGCTTCGATGCCGGCAGCTGGTTTTCCGCCTTGCTGGCCAGGGCCCACGTGGCCCCGCGCCCCGCCCTGGCGCCTCTCCATTTTGCCAACCCGGGCAGCACGGGGGCGCGATCATAGCGCAGCCGGGCGACAGCGGCGTAGCGCGCCGCCTGTCCGACGACGGCGCCGCCACGCACGCGCGCCAGCTGCTGCACGTCGGCTGCGGCGCGCGCGGCAACCGCAGCTTGCCGGCCTGCCTGCGCGGCCCCGCATGGCACGAAATCCGCCTCGATATCGACCCCGCCGTCGAACCGGACATCGTGGCCAGCATCAGCGACCTGCACATGGTGGCCGACGCCAGCATCGATGCCATTTTTTCCTCGCACAACCTGGAGCATCTGGACGCCTTCGCCGTGCCGCGCGCCCTGGCCGAATTCCGCCGCGTGCTGCGCGCGGACGGCTACGCCCTGATCACCCTGCCCGACCTGCGCGCCATCGCCCTGCACATCGCCGCCGACCAGCTCGACTCGCCGCTATACCAGTCGCCCGCCGGTCCGATCCGGCCGCTCGACATGCTGTTCGGCCACCAGGGGGCCCTGGCCGCCGGGCACCGGCACATGGCGCACCGCACCGGCTTTACCGCCACCACCCTGGGGCGCAGCCTGCTGGCGGCCGGCTTTCACGAAGTGCGCGTGCACGAAGGCCGGCACTGGGACTTGTGGGCCCTGGCCAGCATGCCCGCCACCGGCGCCGCCGTATGGGACGAGCTGGCGCAGGTGATGCAATGAAGATCCTGTTCATCCATCAGAATTTCCCGGCCCAGTTCCTGCACCTGGCGGGCGACCTGGCGCGGCGCGGGCATCAGGTGGTGGCGCTGTGCCGCAACGCGCGCGCCGCGCCCGACGGGGTCGCGCTGCGCACCTACCAGTTTCTGCGCCCGCCGATGCCCGAGATTCATCCGCTGCTGGCCGAGCAGGAAAGCCAGGTGCGCCACGCCGAAGCCTGCGCCGCCGCCGCCATGCAGCTGCAGCGCGAAGGCTTCACGCCGGACATCGTGCTGGCCCATCCGGGCTGGGGCGAAGCGCTGTTCATCAAGGATGTGTTCCCGCAGGCGAAACTGCTGCTCTATTGCGAATACTATTACGCGCTCGAAGGCCAGGATGTCGGCTTCGATCCCGGGCTACCCCCGCTCAGCATGCCCGAGCGCTGGCGCCTGCGCCTGCGCAACAGCACCAACCTGCTGAGCATGGAACTGGCCGACGCCGCCATCGCGCCCACCCGCTGGCAGCGCGACACCTATCCGGCCTGGGCGCGCGACAAGATCACCGTCATTCACGACGGCATCGACAGCGAGCGGCTGCGCTTCAACCCCGAGGCGCGCCTGGCTTTGCCCGGCGTGGCCGCCCCGTTCGCGCCGGGCGATGAAGTGATCAGCTTCGTGGCGCGCAACCTGGAACCGATGCGCGGCTTCGATGTGTTCATGCGCGCGCTGCCGGACGTGCTGCGGCGCCGGCCGGACGCGCACGCGATCGTGGTCGGCGGGGACGAGGTCGGCTACGGCTATCCCGCTCCGGGCGGGCGCAGCTGGAAAGAACACATGCTGGCCGAGGTCGGCGCGCGGCTCGACGGCGCGCGCGTGCATTTCGCCGGCCAGCTGACGCCGCGCGCCTACCTCGACCTGCTCAGCATCAGCCGCGTGCACGCCTACTGGAGCGCCCCCTTCGTGCTGTCCTGGTCATTCCTGGAGGCGGCCCTGAGCGGCGTACCGGTGCTCGCTTCGGCCACCGCGCCGGTGCTCGAATTTTCCGCCGCCCTGGGCGTGAGCTGCGTGCCGTTTTTCGATGCCGCCGCCTGGGCCGATGCCATCGCCCTGCGCTGCGCGGCCGGCACCCAGCCGCGCCAGGCGCCGCCGCCCCTGCCGGAACTGACGCTGGAGAACTGCCTGGCGCGCCAGCGCCAGTGGCTAGCCGCGGCGCTGGCGACATGAGACCCCGTTTTTCTTACCGCACCAGGAGAGCGCATGGACCTTCATAACAATGCCCCGGCGGGCCACGCCGATGCCGCGGACGACGCAGCGGACGACGCACCGGACGAGGCACGGGACGAGACACAGGACAAGGCAGCCGAGCGCCTCATTCGCGGGCGCATCGAACGAATCGACGCCTCCGGCGTGAGCGGCTGGTGCCTGGACCTCAATTGCCCGCAAGAGCAGCTGGCGCTCGAATTTCGCGCCGGCGGCAAGCCGGTCGGCTTTACCACCTGCGGCGTATGGCGCGACGACCTGGGCGCCGAGGGTATCGACCCGGGGCGCGTCGGCTTTCACTGGCCACTGCCGCGCCACCTGCCGCAGCTGGCGCTCGACACGCTCGAAGCCTGGGTCTTCGAAACCCCGGTCCGGCTCGAGCGCGCGGCGGCGCACGGCGCGCACCTGGCCCGCGCCGCGCGCCAAGCGGGCGCCATCGTCATCGAGCGGGTCGAGTCCTGCGGCATCGCAGGGGTGCTGCACGGCGCCGATCCGGCGCGCGCCGTGACGGTCGAACTGCATGCCGACGGCGTGCTGGCGGCCACCCACACGGCCAGCGCACCCACCCACGCCTTCGTGCTGGCGCTGCCGGACGCCCTGTTCGACGGCCAGCCGCACCGGCTTGTGGTGCGCGCGCCCGAACTCGACGCCGAACTGGCCCTGACGCCGGCGCAAAGCGTGTTCCAGGCCTACCAGGGCGGTAGCTGGCACACCCGCAACGGCATCCTGTACGGCTGGATCGATCCGCAGCGCTTGCCCGGCGGCGCGGCCGAACTGCGGGTCGACGACGGCGCCCGCAGCCTGGGCAAGATGCCGGTCGACGCCGCGGCATTGGTCAACGGCGCCTTCAGCTTCAAGTTCGAGATGCCGTTCAGCGTCTACGATGGCGCCCACCACGAGATCGCCATCAACCTGCAAGGCACGCGCTACCGCCTGTGCGCCCAGGGCGGCGCGCTCTCTCTGGCCTGGTGCAACAGCGTGATCGGCCGGGTCGACCTGCGCGACACCAACGGCATCTGCGGCTGGGCGCTCGACACCGCCGACAGCGGCGCGGTCCTGACGGTCGGCCTGTACCAGGGCGAGCAATTGCTGGCCCAGACCACGACCCAGATGGCGCGCAGCGATGTCAACAAGCTGTTCAAGAGCGAAGGACGGCATGGCTTCGAGCTACTGTTCCCGGCCGCGCTGTACGACCGCCAGGCGCGCCAGATCACGGTGCGTGTGAACGGCATGCCGCTCAATCTGCGCCTCGAACACGACGTGCCGCTGCTGCTCAGCGAGGAGCAACTGGCCCTGATCGCGCCCGCCGATCGCTACCAGGGCTTTGTCGAGCAGCTCACCACCGGCGCCATCATGGGCTGGGCCTGGGACCGCAAGAACCCGGCGCTGCCGGTGCATGTGGCGATCCACGTGGACGACGAACTGCTCGACGTGGTCCAGGCCAACCGCTTCAACGCCCGCCTGCGCAGCGACAACCGCCACGGCCATCATGTGTTCCTGGTCAAGTTCCCCACGCGCCTGATGAATGGCAGCAAGCGCCGCATCCGCGCCGTGATCGTCGAAGGCAATCTCGAGATCAAGCAGAACGACGATACCTTGCTGTTCCCCCTGGTCGACCATGGCGGACGCCAGATCCGGCCGCTGCCGGACGGTCACTATGCCCACAGCGTGCCGCCCCGGCTGTGGCAAGGAGGGCGCGCGCGCGCCCCGGCCGTCGCCACCGAATCGGCCACGCCGCTGATCTCCATCATCGTGCTGAACTGGAACGGCGCCACCATCCTGCGCGACTACCTCGACTCGATGCTGCGCATCGACTGGTTGCATTCCTACGAGCTGCTGCTGGTCGACCATGGCTCGACCGACGCCAGCCTGCAGGTGGCGGCCGAATACGCCGCGCGCCTGCCCTTGCGGGTACTGGCGCGCGGCGTGAATTTTTCGTTTTCGGCATCCAACAATTATGCGGCGGCGCAGGCGCGCGGACCTTACCTGGTGTTCGCCAACAACGACCTGGTCATGCTGCACGACTGTCTCGCGCCCATGCGCGCCCACCTCGACGACGAGCGGGTCGGCGCGGTCGGCCTGAAACTGCTCGAACCGCTGGTCAACGGCGCCGACTCTTGGCGCTTCATCACCCATCACCAGGGCGTGCAGTTCAAGACCGACCAGTTGCCCGGCAAGGGCGGGCGCTACTACGCACCGATGGAAGTGGGCGAGCAGGCGCACGCCGACCTGGCCGGCTGCTATGACCTGCCGGCGGCCACCGGCGCGCTGCTGATGTGCCGCAGCGAGGATTTCCGCGCCGTCGGCGGCTTCCACGAAGGCTATGTGTACGGCATGGAAGACGTGGACCTGTGCCTGGCGCTTCGCCTCAAGCTCGGCAAGGCGATCTTGTGCGATACCGCCGTGGTGGCGCTGCACAACCGCAGCGCCACGCGCGACGCCAAGATCCTGGCCGGCAGCCAGCAGAAAGTGTACTCGGCCAAGGTGCACGCCAACAACCGCCGGCTGTATATCGAGCGCTACGGGCGCGACCTGACCCGCACCATCCTGCGTGCGCTGGTCGAGGGCGACAGCCTGTGGCGGCCGGCGCCGCTGCGGGTGACCATTGCCGTCACCGCCACCGACATCAGCACCGCGGCCGGCGACTTTTTCACCGCGCTCGAATTTGGCGAAGCCCTGCAGCGCCTGTACGGCTGGGAGGTGATGTTCGTCAACAACCAGATCCACCAGTTGCCCGGCACCGACGTGCTGGTCGCCATGCGCCACGATTATGCCATCGACAAGATCAGCGAAGCCAATCCCGGCCTGGTGACGGTGGCCTGGGTGCGCAACCGGGTCGACCAATGGCTGGATTCGCCGCAATTCCAGGCTTACCAGCTGATCTTCGCCTCCTCGCACAAGGCGATCGAGCACATCAAGGCCGCCACCGGCATCGACGCCACCCTGCTGCCGATCGCCACCAACGCGGCGCGCTTCCGGCCCATGGCGGCCGCCGTCGAACACGCCAGCGACGTCACCTTCACCGGCAGCTATTGGGGCGCCGAGCGCGAAGCGATCGGCTTGCAAGACCTGGCGCGCGAGCCCTACCGCTTCGCCATCTACGGCCACGGCTGGCAAGAGCGGCCCGACTGGAAAGCCAACTGGCGCGGCGCCGTGCCCTACGCCGCCCTGCCGCAGATCTACAACTCGGCCAAGATCGTGCTCGACGATTCGCACCCGGTCACGCGCGACTGGAACTCGCTCAATTCGCGCGTGTTCGACGCCATCGCCAGCGGCAAGCTGGTGCTGACCAATTGCAGCGGCGGCGCGGCCGAACTGTTTCCGGACCTGCTGCCCAGTTTCGACACCGACCAGCAATTGCAAGCCTTGCTGCGCCACTTTCTGCGCCACGACGACGAGCGCGAAGCGCTGGCCGCCAGGCTGCACCGCGAAGTGCTCGACAAGCATACCTACGACCAGCGCGCCGCCACCTTCCGCCAGTGCCTGCGCGGCTTGCTCGACCAGTCGCTGCGCTTTGCCATCAAGATCGGGGTGCCGTCCATGAAGGAGCGCGAACAATGGGGCGACTACCATTTCGCGCTCGGCATCAAGCGCGCCCTGGAACGGCGCGGCCACGTGGCGCGCATCGATATCCTGCCCGACTGGTACGGCGGCCTGTGCGCGTCCGACGACGTGGTCATCGTGCTGCGCGGCCTGTCCCAGTACCAGCCGCAACCGACCACGATCAACCTGGCCTGGCTGATCAGCCATCCGGACGAGGTGACGGTGACCGAGCTGCAGCAGTATCACCACGTGTTCGTGGCTTCGGACAGCTTCGCGGCCTGGCTGGGCGAGCGCATGGGCGACCAGGTCAGCCCGCTGCTGCAATGCACCGATCCGGCCCTGTTCTACCCGGAGCGCGATGCTGAACTGGAGGTGCCGGAAGTGATTTTCGTCGGCAATTCGCGCGGGCAGTTGCGTGAAGTGGTGCAGTACGCGCTGGCCGGCGGGGTCGACTTCAAGGTCTATGGCGGCCTGTGGGAAGGCATCCTGCCGCCGCACCAGGTGCCCCAGACCTATATCGCCAACGCGCGCCTGCGGCATTACTATTCGGGCGCCAGGGTGGTGCTCAACGACCATTGGAGCGACATGCGCAGCCAGGGCTTTTTGTCGAACCGCCTGTTCGATGCCGGCGCTTGCGGCGCCACCATCGTCACCGACGAGATGCAAGCGTGCCGCGCCCTGTTCGGCGATGCGCTACATTACTACAGCACGCCGCAAAACCTGGCCGCCGAAGTGGCCAGGCTGCGCCGCGCCAGGACCGGGCCGGACCAGGCGGGCGAGCGCTTGCGCGAACTGATCGTGAACCATCATACGTTCCAGCACCGGGTCGACGCCATTTTGCAAGTGCTCGCGCGCCTGTCGCCACAGATGGCGGCCGGCGCGCTGGCGGGCGCCGTCGCGGCGGTCCATCCATCCACCGGAGTCGAAGCATGAGCGCAGTCCTTTCCCAGATCCCCCCACCGCAGTTGCGCTTCATGGGCGAGAGCGACGCCAGCTTCATGCCGGTGGCCGAGCAATTGAGCGCCACCGTGCTGGAACAGGTGGGCCGGCGCGATGTCGACCTGCTCGACATCGGCTGCGGCTACGGGCGCCTGGCCTACGGGCTGCGCCAGGCCGGCTTTGGCGGCAGCTACCGCGGCTTCGACATCCTGCGCGAGCATGTCGAGTGGCTCAAGGAACACTTCGCCGCGCCCGACGATGGCGCGCGCTTCGGCTTCGACTTTATCAACGTCCACAATGCCCGCTACAATCCGGGCGGCCTGCCCCTGGCCGACGTCGCCCTGCCCTACGCCGACAACAGCTTCGATTGCGTGACCGCGTTTTCCGTGTTCACCCACATGGAAGAAGATGACGTGCGCACCTACCTGCGCCGCATTCATCCGCTGGTGCGCGAGAACGGCATCTGGATCGCCACCTTTTTCTCGCTGCCCGACGGTTTTTCGCTGGCCACGCAAAGCCCGCAGATGCGCTACCGTCTCACCGAGCAGGTATCCGAGCACGCCTTCATCCACAATCCGGCCGAACCGCTACACGTGATCGCCTACAAAGAAGCGTTCCTGCGCACCCTGTTCGCGCAGGAAGGCTGGGAGCTGGTGGCGCACAAGGGCGGCAGCTGGCTGGGCGACCCGGCCAAGGGCGAGTTCCAGGACCGCTTCGCGCTGCGCAAGCGCGCCGCGCCGGTGGCGCTGGCGACGCCCCAGCCGGAACCCACGGCGGCGCCGCCCAGCTGCAATATCTGCGGCAACCAGGCCTTCGTTCCCGGCCCGTCCGGGCGCCTGGCCAGCAGCGGCGCCGCCCCTTGCTGCGCGCGCTGCGGGGCGCTGGAACGGCATCGCGTGGTGCGCCAGATTTTCCTGGGCATGCCGATCGGCTATCTCGACTGGCGCCGCGGCCTGCAGTTCAGCCCCGACCCGGCCCAACATCCGGCCTGGTACCGCAGCTACGAAGTGTCGGTGTATGGCGGCTCCGGCAGCCTCGACATCCAGGCCATCGCGCGGCCCGACGACAGCTATGACTTCATCACGCTCAGTCATGTGCTCGAATGCATTCCGGACGACCTGGCCGCGTTCAACGAACTGCAGCGCGTGCTGGCGCCGCGCGGCCTGCTGCATATCGGCTTCGGCGGTGCCCAGGGACGCGCGCTGAGCGAGGACTTTGAGGCCGACATCGACCAGTACGGTAACCGGCACCGCTACGGGCGCGATGTGTACCAGCGCTTCGGCTGCGCCGCCAAGGGCATGGGCATGCTGGCGGTGCAAGGGACCGATCCCGCCACCGGCGTGCACGACGTGGCCTGGCTGTTCGTCAACCACGCGCCCGACGTGGCCCTGTTGCGCGGCTTCCTGCTGGCCTGGGACCCGGAGCTGGTCATCCTGGAGCAGGCCCTGCCATGAACCGCGACGCCACGCCCGTGTGCCGCGAGCTCGGCGCGCAGTGCAATCTGTGCGGCGCCGCCATGCCCGACCCGGCCGACGCCGGCGCGGACCTGGCGCAGCCGGCCTGCCCCGCCTGCGCCAGCACCGCGCCCCAGCGCGTGATGCGGCGGGTGTTCCAGGCGCTGCCGGCCGGCTTGCTGGCGTGGCGCAGGCAGGCGCTGGAAACGGGCCGGCACGGGGTCGATCCAGCCTGGTTCGGCGCGCCGGCGGCGGACGACGCCATGGCCGACTTCATGGCCGTCGAGCTCGACGCGCAGGGCGAGGCCATCGCCCACGCGCTGGGGCGCCTGACGGCGCACGGCGTGCTGTATGTGAGCGGCGCCGCCCAGGGCGCCAGCGGCAGCGCCCAGGACTTGCTGGAATCGATGACGACCTTGCTGGCCACCCAGGGCTTGCCCTGCTCGGTGATCGCCATCGACGCCGCCGACCCCGGCGGCGGCGCGCGCCTGCCCGTCTGGCTGCTGCTGCGCGAGGCGGCGCAGGCCGAACGCTGGCACCATCACCTGGCGGCCTGGCCCGGGGCCGCGCCGATGGCGGCCGGGCCGGTGCCGGACCACTTCGCGCCGCTGCGGGAAGAACTCGCATACTGGCAGGCCACGCGCTCCGAATGTGCCTTCTGGTGGCGCGACGACGACCTGGTCGACGACAGCGCCGCGCTGCGCCGCCTGGCCGCGCTGTCGCAGCGCCACCAGGCGCCGGTGCTGATGGCGGTGATCCCGGCCCAGGCCGATGCCGCGCTGGCGCAGGTGACGGCCGATGCCATGCCGACCCTGGTCTATTGCCAGCACGGCTGGGACCATGTAAACCATGAAGCGCCCGGCCAGCCCAGCAGCGAATTCGGCCCCGGGCGCGATCCGCAAGCGGCCGAGGCCGACCTGATGCAGGGAGCGGAGCGCCTGCGCGCCCTGTTCGGCGAGCGCTTCCTGGCGGTCATGGTGCCACCCTGGAACATGCTGACGCCGGCGCTGGCGGCGCGCCTGCCGGCGCTCGGCCTGCATGGCTTGTCGCAGTATCTGTTCCAGCCGCGCGGCACTGCGGTCGACGGCCTGGTGCGGGTCGACACCCATCTCGACATCGTCGACTGGAGCGCCGGCGCCGGCGTGCGCGACCCCGAGGCGCTGGTCGAGCGCCTGGTATCGATCCTGCAATTGCGCCGCGCCGGCCAGTTGGGCGAGCCGCTCGGCATCCTCACCCACCACCGCGTGATGGCCGAGGGCACCTGGCGTTTCCTGGAACAGTTGCTCGCGCTGACGGCTGAATTTCCCTGCGTGCGCTGGCTGCATCCGCGCGCCGTGTTCGCCGCCGCAGCCAGCGAAGGAGCGCCATGCGCTGCCTGATCGTCGGCACGGCCAAGAGCGGGACCACGGCACTGCTGTACACGGTGGCGCAAGCGATGGGCGGCCAGCCCGTGGTGCACATGGAAGACCGTATCAGTGCGCTGCAAGTGTTGCCCGAACACACGGTCGTCAAGCTGCTCTTCGAGCACGAGAGCGGCCCCGCCATCAGCGCATTCGGCGCCGCTTTCGACAAGCGCATCCTGCTGGTGCGCGATCCGCGCGATAACCTGATCAGCCGGCTGCTGTACATGGTCGCCAACAGCCCGGCCATGCTGGGCGACCAGCCCTGCCTGCGGGTGTTCTGCCAGCTCTTGCAGCGCAAGCAGCAGGCGCCGGCCTCGGTGTCGCTGCAGCAATTTCCCCCCATGGGCAAGCCCTCGGAATTCCTGGCCTCTTCCTGCGCCCAGATCCAGGCCCTGGCCGCGTTCGCCGCCAGCGCCGGCGCCGACTGGCATATCCTGCGCTACGAAGACCTGGTGGCTGGCCGCCTCGATGGTGTCGCGGCCTACCTGGGGCTGCCCGTGCAGGCCGGCGCCAGGGTCGACCCGCAATACCAGCGGGTGGCGCGCACCAAGGGCGCGGGCGACTGGCACCACTGGTTCAACGCCGCCGACGTGGCGCTGTTGCGCCCGCTCCTGGCGCCCATGATGGCCACCCTGGGCTACGCCGACGACTGGACGCTGGCCCCGCAGCCGCACATCACGCCCGAGCACAGCTGGATGTACTTCGAGCGCCTGGTGCGCGAACGGCGCCAGCACTTCGGCCTGGCGCCGCTGGCGCTGCCGGGGCCCGACCAGCTCCAACCCGGCGCCGTGGTGCGCCTGTCCAAGGCCGACATCATCAACCGCCTGATACGCCAGTACGGCTTCAAGACCTTTCTGGAGTACAACAAATTCGACGGCGCCAGCTTTTACGGCGACATCGTGTGCGACAGCAAGGCCATCGCTTACCAGCCGGAAAACCTGCACTTCGACGCCATGCGCGCGCGCCACCTGCTGCGGGTCACGGCCGGGGCCGACCTGGGCCAGCTGCTGCCGCTGGCGGCGCTGCTGGAGCGCCATGCCGGCCAGCGCTTCGACATCATCTTCTTCGATCCGACCCACGAACGGCCCGAGGTCGACCTGAGCATGCGCGCGCTGTGCGCGCTGCTCACTCCCGGCGGCGTGCTGGTGGTGCACGACTGCAATCCGGAACGCGAAGAACTGACCGTGGTCAAGCGCCGCCACGGCGCCTGGGTCGGCGAAACCTACAAGGCCTTCGCCCTGCTGCGCCAGTACAACCGCGCCAGCACGGTCACCGTGTCCGAGGATTACGGCGTCGGCCTGGTCTGGAACAAGGACTTGGTGCTCGATTACCCGATCGAGGCCGATATCAGCTATGCCCAGTTCGCGGCCCGGCGCGAAGCCTACAATGGCTTGATCAGTTACCAGCAATTCCTGGAACGCAGCGAGCGCGGCGATCTGCTCACCCTGTTCGCCCAGCCGCCGGCCGCGGCGCCGTTGCGCTTCCAGCCCAGGCCGGCGCCACCGGCCAGCCTTGAATGCCAGTTATTCTGGCGCAGGCCGGGCGCCGATTTTTCGGAGGATGACGCGCTCACCCGGGCCCTGCCCGCCGATGGCAGCGTGCAGGCGCTGCACTTCACCTTGCCGCTAGGCGCGGCGCCCGTCGAGCGCCTGCGCTTTGACATGGCCGACGCCATCGTGGCGGTGCGCATCGAGGCCATCGAGCTGCGCAATCCGGCCGATGCGCTGATGTGGACCTGGGATCCGGCCGCGCATGCGGGCCAGGACTGGCGCAATGTGCGCTTCCACGACACGGGTGCCGATGGCCTGTTCCAGCTCGCCACCAGCGCCGATCCGCAGTTTTATCCGGCCCTGCCGGCGACCATCCTGGGCCAGCTCGGGCCGGGCTGGCAAGTGCTGGTGGTGATGGCCGCCCAGCCGCCCCTGGTCAGTGCGCTGCTGGCGGCGCTGGCCGGCGCGCCGCCGCGCCAGCGCGATGCCAGGCAGGCCCGCGCATGAAAGCCATCCTCGTGATCGGCCACAGCCATATGAATGCCCTGCGCGCCGTGCCGCAAGCGCAGCAAGCCTGCGACTTCATGCCCTTCACCGAGGCCGGAGGCGCCTACCAGAGCCGCGATCCGGCCGAGTTCAAGGCCATGGCGGCGGGCCCGGCCGACACGCTTGTGTTCATGATGGGTGGCAAGACTCATATCACCCTGGGCATGCTCAATCCGCCCGAACCCTTCGATTTCTATCTTCCCGAACACACCGATCTGCCGATGAACCCGGCGGCGCGCCTGCTGCCGGTGGACCTGGTGCGCATCCTCCTGACGCGCCACCTCAAGCAGGACCTCGCCTATCTGGGCCAGCTGAGCGCCGTGTTCAAGGGCCGCCGCCAGCTGCACATCGAGTCGCCGCCGCCGCTGCCAAGCGCGTATATCGAGCGCCATCCGTCCGGATTTGCCGAGCGGGTGCGCGAACGCGGCGTGGCCCCGGTCGCCTTTCGCCACAAGTTCTGGCTCCTGCATTCGGCCATCTTGCGCGACCATTGCGCCACACTGGGGATCACTTTCGTCGCGCGGCCGGCGGGCACCCAGGACGCCGATGGCTGCCTGGCCGCGCCTTACCAGCGCGAAGACCCCACCCATGCGAACCAGGCCTATGGCGCCCTGCTGCTCGATCAAATTCTCAGCCTGCGCCAAGGCGCGCCCGCCCCATGAAAAACACGCCCTACCAATCCCTGCCCGAGCACTGCTTCTGGCAACGCGCCGTGGCCGGCGTGGCGCGCGAGGAAGTCGATGCGCTGGTGACGGCGCCGTTCATGATCGCGCCCGGCGAGCGCATCGTCACCGCGGGCAGCTGTTTCGCGCAACACATCGGACGCCACCTGCGCGCCGCCGGCCTGTCGGTCCTGCAAACCGAGCCGGCCCACGACTGGCTGCACGACAGCGAGGCGGCCAGCTATGGCTACGGCATCTACAGCGCGCGCTACGGCAATATCTACACCGCGCGCCAGTTGCTGCAACTATTCCAGCGCGCCCATGAACAGTTCCAGCCCGCCGAGCGGCTGTGGCAACAAGGCGCACGCTGCATCGATCCGTTCCGCCCGCGCATCCAGCCCGACGGCTTCGCCACGCGCGAAGAATTCGAGGCGGACCAGCGCCAGCATTTTAGCGCCGTGCGCCGCGCCTTCGCCCAACTGGACGTGCTCATTTTCACCCTCGGCCTGACCCAGGCATGGGAAGCGCTGGACGATGGCGCCGTGTTCCCGCTCTGCCCCGGCGTGGCGGGCGGCAGCTTCGATCCGCTGCGCCACCGGGCCCACAATTTCAGCGTGGCCGAGGTGACCGGCGACATGCTGGCCTTCATCGACCTGCTGCGCGCCGTCAATCCCGGCGCGCGCCTGATCCTGACGGTGTCGCCGGTGCCGCTGGCGGCCGGCGCCGCCGCGGACGAGCACGTGTTAACTGCCAACACCTGGTCGAAATCGGTCTTGCGGGTCGCGTGCGCCGACATCGTGGCCCGGCGCGAGCAGGTCGCCTACATGCCGTCCTACGAACTGATCACCGGGGCGCATGCGCGCGGCGCCTATTTCGCCGACGATCTGCGCAGCGTGACTGAAGCCGGCGTCGGCCATGTCATGCGGGTGTTTTTCCGCCATTTCATCGGCACCGCCGGCACCCCCGTGGCGGCGGTGCCGGCCGCAGCCGGCGACCTGGAACAGATGGCGCAGCTGGTCGCGGTCAATTGCGACGAAGATGCGCTCAAGCTGCCCCCTGCGGCGCCCTTGCTCGCGCCGCTGTGCAATCTGTGCGGCGGCGCGGCGTTCGGGCCGGGGCCGGGCGGTCGTCTCGGCAAGGACCAGCTTGGCCCGCACTGCCTGGCCTGCGGTTCGCTGGAGCGGCAGCGGGTCGCCGCGCAGGCGCTGCTTGAACTGGGCCGCGAGCAGCTGGCCGGCCGCCGCGCCCTGCTGGTGGGGGCGGAACGGGGCGCCGATGCGCGCTGGTTCGGCCACTGCGATGTGGCGCAGGCGAGCGCTCCCGGGGTGCTGCCGGCGGCCTTGGCCGACTATGCCGACGCCAGCTACGACCTGATCGTGCTGGTGCATGTGCTGGAATACCTCGACGACGACCGCGCCGGCTTCGACCAGCTGCGGCGCCTGCTCGCGCCCACCGGCCTGCTGCTGGTGTGCTTCGTCGATCCGCGCCTGCGCCCCTGGACCAGCCTGCATGTGGGCGTGGCCGGCAGCGCGCGCCGCTGGTACGGGCGCGATCTGGCCCAGCATTTTCGCTGCATGCCGAAAAAACTCGAGGTGACCATGCACGAAATCGCCGATCCCGGCACCGGCGCGGTGCTGCCCGTGCACCAGTTTGCCGCCGCCACGTCCCCGAAAGCGCCACCGCCATGCTGACACCGGAAAAACTGGCCACCACCAAAGACTACATCCTGCGGCGGACCAAGGACCTGGACCAGGCCCTGCTGGCGCTGGGCGACCCGGCCGGCAAGGACGTGCTGGTATTCGGCTGCGGCCTGGGCAACGAAATCCTGTGGTGCGCGCGCCGCCACGCGCGCTCGGCGCTTGGCATCGATCTCGGCACACCCCGGCAGGAAGCGCTGAACGCCGTCATGGCCGACGAGGGGTACGCCGCGTTCCCATACGCTATCCATGAGTGCAATGTGCACGACCTGGCGCTCGACCATCCGGGCCGCTACGACCTGATCGTCTCGAACGGCGTGTTCGAACATGTATCGGACCTCAAGGGCGTGCTCAACGCCATGCGCGCCCTGTTGCGCCCGGGCGGGCGGATCGCCATCTATGCTGACGGACTGTGGTTCTCGGCGATCGGCGGGCATCTGGGCAAATACAACTGGGAACATTTGTGGATGACGCCCCAGGCCATCAAGGAACAGTTCCCCGAGCGCTGGCACGCCTACACGAATAACCTGAACCGCATGACCGCAGTCGATTTTTTGCAGGCGCTGCGCGATGTCGGCGCCCTGGTGCTGCAATTTCATGTGCGCAGCGATCCGTATCTGTCCAAGCTGGCGCCGCTGATGGCGCAGATCCAGGCGCGCCAGCAAGTCTCGCCGACCGATCTGTCGATCACCTCGATCGGCTGCGAGCTGTGCTTCCTGGAGCATCTGTGACCACCGGCTTGCGGCGCAGGCGACTTTCCCATCACATCGTGATGCCATTTTCAACCGCGACGGACCAGCAATGATACTAGTTACCGGTGGGGCCGGATTTATCGGATCGAATTTCATTCTCGACTGGCTGGCGCACAGCGACGAGGGCATCGTCAATCTCGACCAGCTCACGTATGCGGGCAATCTGAACAATCTGGCCGCGCTCAGGGGCGATGCGCGCCACCTGCTGGTGCGCGGCGATATCGGCGACCAGTCCCTGGTGGCCGCCTTGCTGGCCCGGCACCGCCCGCGCGCGCTGGTCCATTTTGCCGCCGAAAGCCATGTGGACCGCTCGATCGCGGCCCCTAGCCAGTTCATCGCCACCAATATCGGCGGCACCTTCGCGCTGCTGGAAGCGGCGCGCGCTTACTGGCAGTGCCTGCCGGAGCCGGAGCGCGCCGCATTCCGCTTCCTGCATGTGTCCACCGATGAAGTGTATGGCTCGCTCGGCGCGGACGAGGCGCCATTCACCGAACGTTCGGCGTATGCGCCGAACAGCCCGTACGCCGCCTCCAAGGCCGCGTCCGACCATCTGGTGCGGGCCAGCTTTCATACTTACGGCTTGCCGACCCTGACCAGCAATTGCTCGAACAATTACGGACCGTACCAGTTTCCCGAAAAGCTGATCCCGCTGATGATCGCCACGGCGCTGGCCGGGCGCGCGCTGCCGGTGTATGGCGACGGCATGCAGGTGCGCGACTGGCTGTACGTGGGCGACCATTGCGCGGCGCTGCGGCGCATCCTGGCGGGCGGTCGTCCCGGAGAGGTTTATAACGTGGGAGGAGAGAACGAAATGACCAATATCGACGTGGTGCACACCCTGTGCGACTTGCTCGACACGGCGGCGCCGGCGCGCGCCAGTTACCGCCGGCAGATCACCCATGTGGCCGACCGCGCCGGCCACGACCGCCGCTACGCGGTCGACGCCGGCAAGCTGCGGCGCGAACTGGGCTGGACGCCGGCCGAGCGTTTCTCCAGCGGCATCGCGCGCACCGTGCACTGGTATCTGGCGCAGCGCGCCTGGGCCGACGACATCGCTTCCGGCGCCTACCGCGACGCGCCTTGGCCTGCCGGCGGTGCCGCATGATGGCCGCGCTGGCGCGCAAGGGGATCATCCTGGCAGGCGGCTCCGGCTCGCGCCTGTATCCGGTCACCACCAGCACCTCCAAGCAGTTGCTGCCGGTGTACGACAAGCCGATGATCTATTACCCGCTCACCACCCTGATGCTGGCGGGTATCCGCGATATCCTGATTATTTCGACCCCGCAGGACACGCCGCGTTTTCACGACTTGCTGGGCGATGGCAGTGCATGGGGCATCAATCTGCGCTACGCGGTGCAGCCGTCGCCGGATGGGCTGGCGCAAGCGTTCATCATCGGGCGCGCGTTTGTCGGCCAGCACCCGTCGGCGCTGATCCTGGGCGACAACATCTATTATGGCCACGAACTCGATGCCAAACTGGCCAAGGCGCATGCCCACGGCGACGGCGCCACCGTGTTCGCGTATCACGTGCTCGACCCGGAACGCTATGGCGTGGTCGAATTCGGCCCGGACCAAAACGCGCTGTCGATCGAGGAAAAGCCGGCCCGGCCGAAATCGCATTACGCCGTCACCGGCCTGTATTTTTATGACAATCAGGTGTGCGATATCGCCGCCGCGATCACGCCATCGGCGCGCGGCGAGCTTGAAATCACCGACGTCAACCGCGCTTACCTGGCGGCGGGCCAGTTGCGCGTGGAAGTGATGGGGCGCGGCATGGCATGGCTCGACACGGGTACCCATGAATCCTTGCTGGAAGCCTCGCAATTCATCGCCACCATCGAAAAACGCCAGGGCCTGAAGGTCGCCGTGCCGGAAGAAGTAGCCTATCGCAAGGGCTATATCGATGCCGGCGCGCTTGAAGCACTGGCCCGGCCGATCAAGGACAATGCCTACGGCCGCTATTTGCTGCATGTCTTGCACGAACAGGTATTCTGAGGGCGGGGCGGCGCGCGCCAATCCGGGTTAGCATACGGCCTTGCCAACTGACCGCTCCCGCGATGCCCAAATTCTGCGCCAATCTCAGCATGATGTTTACCGAAGCGGCCTTCCTCGACCGCTTCGGCGCCGCCCGCGCCAACGGCTTCGATGGCGTCGAATTCCTGTTCCCGTATGCCTTTGAAGCGGACCAGATCGCCGAGCGCCTGGCACGCCACGAGCTGCAACTGGTGCTGCACAACCTGCCCGCGGGCGACTGGGACGCGGGCGAGCGCGGCCTGGCCTGCGATCCGCGCCGCATCGGCCAGTTCCAGGACAGCGTGGCCCTGGCCCTCGATTACGCCGTCGCGCTCGGCGTGGGCCGCCTGCACTGCCTGGCCGGCAAGCTCCCGCCCGATGTCGCGCCCGCCCTCGCGCACGACACCTACGTCGCCAACCTGCGCTTCGCCGCCGCCCGCCTGGCCGCGCACGGCATCGACCTCTTGATCGAACCGATCAACACGGTCGACATGCCCGGCTACTTCCTCACCGGCAGCGCCCAGGCCGCCGCCGTGATCGCCGAATGCGGCGCGGCCAATCTGTTCATGCAGTACGACATCTATCACATGCAGCGCATGGAAGGCGAGCTGGCCGCTACCTTGCGCGCCCGCCTGCCCCTGATCCGCCACATCCAGGCGGCCGACAATCCCGGCCGCCACGAACCTGGCACGGGAGAAATCAATTACCGCTACCTGTTCGCCCTGCTCGATGAACTCGGCTACGACGGCTGGGTCGGCTGCGAATATCATCCACGCGGCGATACCGTCGCCGGCCTGGTGTGGCGTAGCGCATTAAGTTAATCGATGGCAAAATAGACAAAGTGATCAAAGGCATATTTCGCATCTGGAAACATGAGCGGAGTTTGACTTTGAGCAAACAGCATGTAAATCATCGGCGCAAGAATGGGAACTTCTGGCAAGCCCTTCCGTGCGCGCCTGAAAGGACTTATGAACCCGCTTCGCACCTTGAGTAGCACCGCCCTCCTCGCCGCCAGCCTGTTGCTGGGCGGCTGCATCAGCAACAGGGTCAATCTGGAAGAGGTGCGCGAATTCGCCGACGCCTCGGCCCGGCTTGGCGCCTACGCCGAGCTGTCCACGCACTACCGCGACACCTATCTGCGCGAGCAACCCTACCTGCCGCCCGCGGCCGACAAGGTGGCCCGGGAAAACGATGCAAAACGGCACGCCGCGTATGACGATTTCGTGGCGATCCAGAAAGCGGTGGTGCTGTACATGCAGACCCTGGCCGCGCTGGCCAGCGCCGACCGCTACGACTTCACGCCCCAGATCAGCACCCTGGGCACGGGCTTGACCGGCCTGGCCAAGACCACGCTCGTGCAAAACCAGGTGAGCGCTTACACCGGCCTGACCCGGCTGCTGACGCGTGCTTTCACCTCGCACCTGCAAAAGGAGAGCGTCGAAACGATGGTGCGCGAAGGCGACGCCGATGTGCGCGTGCTGCTCGAGGCGATGATCGGCATGACCGAGGTGTATGCGGCGGCCAACGAGAACGAAAAGAAAACCGTGCTCGGCTTTTTCGAGGTAGCCCTGCCGCTGGCCGACCGGCCCCAGGACCGCCTGCTGTACACCTTGGCGCGCGCCCATGTGCAGGGCAAAACCGGCGAGTACCGCCTGATCGACCAGCGCTTCGCGCTGGCGCGCGAGGGCTTGGCCAAGGTCGCGCTCGGTCACCAGAAGCTGCGCGAGAACCTCGCCACGATGTCCTCGTCCGAGATGCGCCATATGCTGTCCGGCTACGTGCGCGACCTGAACATGATCCGCGCCGGCCTGACAGCCGACTAAACCGACCCGAGGTAAGCCATGAAAACAGATCAAGACGGACTGGCCAGTGTGCAAGACATCATGGCGCTGGCTGCGCAATTGTCGGCCTGCGCCGGCGCCATGCATGAGCGCGCGCTGCTCGCCATCCGCACCCCGCCCGACGCCCAGCTGAGCCAGGAGGAACGCGACCATGCCTTCGCCCTGCTCGACGAGGAACTGGTGCTGCGCCAGCACGTGCACGCGCTATACCTGGACGCCGCCCGCGCCACGGTCAAGGGCCTGGGCCAGCCGCAGGAGCACGTGCTCGCGCTGACCGCCGACGCGGCCGAGAAGATCCGCAAGATCAATGCCATCGCCAACGTCAGCGGACTGGTGGCGGCGCTGGTGGGCCTGGCCGGCGCGGCGGCCAGCGGCGTGCCGGGCACGGTCTCGCTCGCGCTCAAGGATGTGCGCGACCATATCAGGACGATCAAGGCCCGGTAAGCCCGGATCGCGGGCGCCGTTCGTGCGCGGGTATTCAACGCCGCCCGAACGCGCTACACTCGCTACCAGCGCGCGCGCCTCCACGCGGAGTGTCGCGGCCGTGGCAACATTCACTTTCCCGAGCGTCAACATGAACGGACTGGAACCAGGGCAGCTCGCGCTCCTCAAAGCCGCCCTCGAACAGCGGCTGGCCGACCTGGCGCGCCACAACGGGGCCGAGGTACTGTCCGGCCCGCGCGACCTGGCGGTGCAGGAGGTCGAAACCTCGCCCGCC
Source organism: Massilia antarctica (assembly GCF_015689335.1). Taxonomy (GTDB): domain Bacteria; phylum Pseudomonadota; class Gammaproteobacteria; order Burkholderiales; family Burkholderiaceae_D; genus Telluria_A; species Telluria_A antarctica. The sequence goes on from NZ_CP065053.1 coordinate 6,720,221, forward strand.
GACAAGGCCACCGTGCGCCTGCTCAACGACCTGGCGCTGGAAGCGGCCGGCCACCACGTGGCGCAGCTGCGCACCTTGCGCCAGGCGCTGGCGCGCATCGACGAGGGCAGTTATGGAGCGTGCGAGGAATGCGGCAATCCGATCGGTTTTTCGCGCCTGCAGGCGCGCCCGGAAGCGCGCCTGTGCATTGCCTGCCAGACCCGCGCCGAAAAGCGCTGAGCCGCGCCCGGCGCGCTGGAGGGTTCAGCTCATGTGCTGGCCGCCATTGATGGCGATGTTGGCGCCCGTCACGAAGGCGGCCTCGTCCGACGACAGATAAGCGACCAGGCCCGCCACTTCCTCCGGTTCGCCCAGCCTTCCCACGGGAATTTGCGGCAGGATACGGCCCGTCATCACCTCTTCCGGCACCGCCGTGACCATTCTGGTGCGCAGATAGCCCGGGGAAACGGTATTGACGGTCACGCCATAGCGCGCCATTTCCAGCGCCAGCGCCTTGGTAAAGCCGTGCATGGCGGCCTTGGCCGCGGCATAATTGGTCTGGCCGAAGGCGCCCTTTTGCCCATTGACCGAGGAAATATTGATGATGCGGCCCCAGCCCTGGGCGATCATCGGCTCGATCGCCTGCTTGGACAGGTTGAACACGCTGTCGAGATTGGTGCGCATGACCTCGACCCAGTCGTCATGCTGCATCTTGGCCAGGCTGCGGTCGCGCGTGATGCCGGCGTTATTGACCAGCACGTCCAGGCGCCCCTGTTCGGACAACAGTTTTTGCACCATCCATTCGCTGTCGGCAAAGTCGCCCACATCGACCTTGTACGCCGTGAAGCGGTAGCCTTCATCGCGCTGCGCCGCCAGCCAGCCCTCGGGCGAACTGTTATGCGGCGAATAGGTCGCCGCCACCTTGAAGCCGGCGCGGTGCAAGCGCTGGCAGATTGCCGTCCCCAAACCTCCCATGCCCCCGGTTACAAGTGCTACTTTTTTGATTTCCATCATGCTTTCCTGTCATCGTGGTGAAGTCCGAAGCCAAGTCTAGGGTCCTTACCGTGCGCAACATTGAGCAATATCAAAGCTTGGGGAAAGATGGTTTAAGATGATGCATATCCCTCCACCGAGACCGGAGCAGTCATGGCGTACCAGACCATCCTCGTCCATGTTGACGACAGTCCGTCCGCATCCGCGCGCATCGGCGTGGCCATCGCGCTGGCCAGCAGTTGCGGCGGCCACCTCAGCGGGGTGGCCCCGACCGGGGTCGCGCGCACCCTGCTTCCCAGCCTGCCGCCCGGCCAGAACGACCCCACCCTGGCGCTGCACCTGGGTTTCCTGCGCGAGCAGGCCCAAGCGGCGCTGGCTTCCTTCACCCAGCGTTGCGAAGCGGCCGCCCTGGCCTCGCACGAGGCGCGCGTGATCGACGATGACGCCGGCGGCGGCCTGTGCCTGCATGGCCGGGTGGCCGACGTGATCGTGCTCAGCCAGTCCGACCCGGAGCACGGCGGCCCGCGCCTGCTGGCCGACCTGCCGGCGTATGTGGTGCTGCACGCCGGCAAACCGGTGCTGATGGTGCCATTCGCGGGCCAGCCCGCCAGTGTCGGGCAGCGCGTGCTGGTGTCGTGGGATGCCAGCCGCGAAGCCGCGTGCGCGCTGCAACTGGCCTTGCCGCTGCTGCGCCAGGCCGATTCGGTCGAGCTGGCGGTGTTCGATACCGGCCCGGCCAGCCAGACGGTGGCCGACGCGCGCGCCGCCGATCCCCGTCCCTGGCTGGCCCGGCATGGCATACAAGCCAGTGTCGCGGTGCATGCGCTGGCGCACAAGCGCCAGCCGGTGGGCGAGGCCCTGCTGGCGCTGGCCGCCCAAAAAAATGCCGACCTCCTGGTGATGGGCGCCTATGGTCACTCGCGCGTGCGCGAAACCATGCTGGGCGGGGTCACGCGCACCTTGTTCGAGTCGATGAGCATACCGGTGCTGATGGCGCACTGAAGCACGTCAGTGCCAGTCGAGCTCGCGGATGCGCGAGACCTGGCGCCGCGCCATGAGCGACCATAGCTGCTGTGCCAGGGACAGGTCGGCGCTCATGCGGCGCGGCGGCGCCAGCGCCAGTTCGCAGTCGCGGTCGGACCATTCCTCGAAGCGGATGGCGCCGCCGCGGCTCACTTCGATCACATACATCAAGCCGTCGTCGTAACCGAAGCGCAGGGCCGCGCTGGCCGCTTCGCCGGCCCCCGCGGACCCGGCTTCGGCTCCGGCCTTGCCTTTGCCCTTGCCCTTGGCCGTGCGCGGCGGTGCATACAGCTCGGCCAGCGCCGCCGTCAGCTGCGCCTCGGTGGGCGCGACGATGTCGCGGCCGTCCATGCCCGTCAGGGTGAGCCAGGCTTGAGTCATGGTCGCGTCCTCCCGTCGGCACGCAGCCGCCGGCGCGGATGCGCTGACTGAACTGGTACGTGGATGCACTATGTAAAGAGCATAATACCCAAAAACCCGGGCTTGGGAAGCGCTATCTGAACCCTGTTGCAAGCGCCATGAAACGCACGCGCGCCGCCGCAGATGGCGGGAGTCCGGCAGCGCTTACTGCACCAGCACCGGCAGGCTGAGCGGATCGAAATCGGTCCAGTCGCCGCCTTCGATGGTGCCTTGGGCGCGCTCGATATGGTGCGAACCGAGCCCGCGCAGCACCTCGATGGCGCGCGCTTCCTGGTCCGGCTGGTCGGCGGCCACGGCGATCAGCATGCCGGACTTGCGCGGTTCGTAGCGGTTGGCATTGCTGCCCTCTTCCTTCTCGCCGGCCTCCTTCATTTTCGAGAGGCTGAACAGCGAACCGACGTGCGCGCCCACCAGGCCGCCCACGATCGGGCCGGCCGGACCGGTGACGAAGGCGGTCGCCGCGCCCACCGCCACGCCGACCGCGCCGCCGGCGGCCGCGCCTTCCAGTACGCCTTGCGGGGTTTCCTTGGCGCCCGGCGATTGGAGACGGTCGCCGCCGATCGCGGTCTGGTCATGCTGGCCCGGCTGATTCAGGAAAAACGCGCAAATGCGGTCGTCGGGAAACCCGGCGCGCACCAGCTCGCGGCGCGCGTGATCGATCTCGTCCTGAAGTTGAAAATGACCTGCAACGATGGTAGACATGGAACTCCTCCTGCATGAATGATGGGGCCAGCATGCGCCGCCAGCCCCGTTTCCTCTGTACGCAAACGCACCTAAGGCCGCGCTGCAACAAAAAGAAATCTTTCCCTCCCGTGTCGTAAATATTTCTCCGTATAATATAAATCGACGGTAAGACCGATGCAGTGGTCTGCCCGGCAAGGCCCAGCACGCTCGCATTCTTTATTGAAAGAGGTTGATGGAATTGGACACCGCGCATCCCCTACGATCGAGTCCCGCCGCCGCCGCGGTCCTGTCCGCCTGTAGCAATGGCGTGCTGCTGGTCGATGCCGGCACCAGCACCTTCCCCATCCTCGACGTCAACCCCGCCTTTTGCGAGCTCAGCGGCCGCACGCCGGAACAATTGATCGGCAGCAGCGCGATCCTGCTCGGCGACGCCACGTTCAGCGCGGCGCTGGCGGCGGTGGCCGGGGGCGAGGCCAACGCCTCGCTGCTGCTGCGCGTGGGCGGCGCCGGCGGCAGCGCCCCGTGGTGCCAGTGGACCATCAGCGCGGTACCGGGCACGGGCGAAGGCCAGGCCGCGCGCCAGCTGGTGTGCATCGCCGACAATGTCAACGAACTGCACGAACAGCAAGCCCTGCTCGCCCATCTCTCCACCCACGACGTGCTCACCGGCCTGGCCAACCGTAGCCTGTTCAACGAACGCCTGCAAATGGCCATGGCGCGCGCCCAGCAGCGCGCGGACGGGCTGGCGGTGCTGTGCCTGGCACTGGACGGCTTCAACCTGGTCAACGAAAGCCTCGGCTACGTGGCCGGCGACCAGTTGCTCATCAGCGTGGCCATGCGCATCCAGGCCTGCATGCGCCCCCAGGACACCTTGTCCCGCCATGGCGGCAACGAATTCGTGCTTGTGCTCGGCGAAGTCGACAGTACCGCCCAGGTGCAGGCCGTGTGCGAGCACATCGTGCGCGTGATCGGCGCGCCCTTCCCCGTGATCGGCCAGAGCCTGCACGCCGGCTGCAGCATCGGCGTCGCGCGCTATCCGCACGACGCGGACGATGGCGTGACCCTGCTGCGCTACGCCGACATGGCGCTGTCGCACGCGCGCAGCCTGGGTGGCAACCAGTTGCAGTTTTTCGCGCCCGAGATGAACCAGCGCACCGCCGAGCGGGCCCAGATGGAAGCGGCGCTGCGCATCGCCCTGATCGAAGGCCAGTTGCAGCTGCAATACCAGCCGGTGGCCGACCTGCAGCAGGGCGCCATCTGCGCGCTGGAGGCGCTGGTGCGCTGGCAGCACCCGGTGATGGGCCTGATTCCCGCCGGGCGCTTCATCCCGCTGGCCGAGGCGGCCGGCCTGACCACCGCGCTCGGTTACTGGAGCCTGCGCCGTGCCGTCGAGGACATGCTGGCCTGGCGCGCGGCCGGCCTGGCGCCGGTGCGGGTGGCGATCAATATCTCGCCCAAGCAATTCCTCGACCCCGCCCTGCCCCAGGTGGTGGCCGACGTGCTGGCGCAGTCGGGCATCGCGCCCTCCCAGCTGTCCTTGGAAATCACCGAGGCGGCCCTGATGCAGGACCCGAACGCCAGCGACACCACCCTGGCCCAGCTCAAGGCGCTGGGGATCGGCCTGACCCTGGACGATTTCGGCACCGGCTATTCCTCGCTCAACCATCTCAAGCGCTTCCCGCTCGACCTGGTCAAGATCGATTGCGGCCTGACCGGCAATATCGTCACCGGCACCGACGATGCCGCCCTGGTCAAGACCATCATCTCGATGGCCCACCACCTCGGCATCGAAGTCGCGGCCGAGGGGGTGGAAACAGAAGCCCAGTGCGATTTTTTGCGGCGTAATATGTGCGACCAGATCCAGGGCTATTTCCTGGCCAAGCCGTGCGACCGCGACGAGGTGACCGCCATGCTGACCGCCCGCCATGCCCTCCCGTCCCACTTGCTGCGCATCCAGCAACAGCCGCGCACCCTGCTGCTGGTGGACGACGAGCAAAACATCGTCTCGGCCCTGAAGCGCCTGCTGCGGCGCGACGGTTACCAGATCCTGTCGGCCAACAGCGGCCAGGAAGGGTTGGCCGTGCTGGCCGCCAACGCGGTCGACGTGATCGTGTCGGACCAGCGCATGCCGGGCATGATCGGCGCCGACTTCCTGCGCGCGGCCAAGGGCTTGTATCCGGACACGATCCGCATCATGCTGTCCGGCTACACCGAACTGCAATCGGTGACCGACGCCGTCAACGAGGGCGCCATCTTCAAGTTCCTCACCAAGCCCTGGGACGACGAGCAGCTGCGCACCCACATCGCCGAAGCGTTCCGGCTCAAGGAAATCGCCGACGACAATGAACGCCTGAACCTGGAACTGCGCACCGCCAACCACGAACTGGCGGCGGCCAACCGGCGCATGGAAGACTTGCTGCGCCAGAAACAGCAACAGATCACGCGCGACGAAATCAGCCTGAACGTGGCGCGCGAACTGCTGCAGTTCGTGCCGCTGGCGGTGATCGGGCTCGACGACGACGGCATGGTGGCCTTCGTCAACGCTGCTGCCGAGCGCATGTTCCGCCAGAATGGTGCCATACTCGGCAATGAGGCAGAGATCGTCCTGCCCGAACTGTTTCCCGACGGCCTGGCCCCGAGCGGCAGCCACCAGGTCGATATCGACGGACGCCGCTACCAGGTGGTGGCGCACCCCATGGGCGCGAATTCGCAGTCGCGCGGCAGCCTGGTCATGATTAGCATTTGCGAGGAAAACGAATGACGAGCGCCTCTGACACCATCGATATCGACGACGCCAGCGAAGGCATGGTGCTGGCCGAAGACTTGCGCGACGGCGGCGGCGGCGTGCTGCTGCCGGCCGGCGCCACCCTGAGCGCCTCCTCGCTGGCCTCCTTGCGACGGCGCGGCATCGAACAGGTGCAGGTGGTCGCCGCCGCGCCCCCGGTCGACGAAGCGGCCGTGCGCGCCGAACGCGAGCGCCGCTGCGCGCGCCTGGCACACCTGTTCCGGCGCTGCCTCCCCGGCGCGCCGGCCAGCGCCAGCACCGTGCTGTACGAACGCCTGGTCGCTTACCGCGGGAGCTGCTGATGGCAACCTCGCTCGACGATATCGTCAAACGCATCCGCGACCTGCCTTCGCTGTCGACGGTGGTGGTCGAACTGCTCTCGACCATGGACCAGGAAGATATCGATGTGCACGTCCTGGGCGGCAAGATTGCGCTCGACCAGTCGCTCACGGCCAAGACCCTGCGCCTGGCGAACTCCTCGTTCTACGGCATGTCGTCGAAAGTGACCACCATCCACCAAGCCATTTCGGTGCTCGGTTTTCACAGCATCCGCACCCTGGTGACGGCGTGCGCGGTAACCGGCAGCTTTCCCGCCAGCGCCAGCGGCGGGGTCAATTTCCAGGCCTTCTGGCGCCACTCGGTGGCCACAGCCGTGTGCGCCAAACTGCTGGCGGTGCACCTGAAAATCAATCCCGACACGGCGTTTACGGCCGGCCTGCTGCACGATATCGGCACCCTGGTGCTGGCCACCCGCTTTCCGGCCGAGTACGCGGCCATGCTGGCTTACCGCAAGGAACACGATTGCTACATCATGGAAGCCGAGCGCGCCGTGATCGGGATCGACCATGCGATGGCCGGCGCCGCCCTGGCCGCTTACTGGAAATTCCCGGCCGCCATGCAGGAAGCGGTGGCCGACCACCACCACCTCGACACCAGCGGCACCCCGACCCTGCCGCTGCTGATCAACGCCGCCAACGTCCTTGCGCACGCACTCGACCTGTCCGGCGAGGAAGACGACCTGGTGCCGCCGCTGTCGCAAGCTCTGTGGATGAGCCTGGCGCTGAGCGAGGCCGACTGCGCCAAACTGTTCCGCGATGCCGAGTCGACCTTTGTCGACATGTGCAAGATTCTCGTCAGCTAGCGCGACACCGCCATGGAGGCCAATATGTTCAAGCGCGACCACCCGCTCCAGACCAGCCCGCCCGGCGCCGATGACGGCGCTAGCGGCATTGCCCTGTCCGAACTGCTCGACGGCCATCCGGTGGCCACCTTCGTGATCGACCGCCAGCACACCATCACGCACTGGAACAAGGCGTGCGAGCATTTGCTCGGCTGGAGCACCGAGGCGATGATCGGCACGCGCAACCATGGCGTGGCGTTTTACGCGCACGAGCGGCAGATGCTGTCGGACATGATCGTCTCGGGCGACAACGAGGGCCTGGCCGCGCACCGCCAGTCTGCCCTGATTCCCGGCGCCTACGAAACCGAAGGCTTTTTCGAAAACCTGGGCGTCGGCGGCCACTGGCTGCACTTCACCGCCGCGCCCCTGCGCGACGCTTCCGGCGCGGTGGTCGGCGCCATCGAAACCATGCGCGACGTGACCGAGCGGCGGGTGGCCGAAAACGCCCTGCGCCGGGCCCACGACAACCTCGAACACCTGATCGAGAAACGCACCGCCCAGCTGGCCGAAGCGAACGAGCGGCTGGAAGACGACTTGCGCCAGCGCCAGATCGCCGACGCCGAACTGCGCGCCAAGCACCTGGCCCTGACCGAATTGAACGCCAAGCTGTCGATGGCCCAGGAACAACTGGTGCAATCGGAAAAACTGGCCTCGATCGGGCAACTGGCGGCCGGCGTGGCGCACGAGATCAACAATCCGATCGGCTACATCTTTTCCAATTTCGGCACCCTGCAAAGCTACCTCGACCAGCTGTTCGACATGCTGCATGTGTACCAGGCGGCGGAAGCCGAAGCGAGCCCGGCGACGGCGGCGCGGCTGGCGGCGATGCGCAAGACCCTCGACCTCGATTTTTTGCGCGAGGATATCCCGGTCCTGATGAGCGAATCGAAGGAAGGCATCGTGCGCGTGCGCCACATCGTGCAAGACCTCAAGGATTTCTCGCGGGTCGACACGACCCAGGACTGGGTGTGGGCGAACCTGCACGGCGGCATCGATTCGACCCTGAATATCGTTTCCAACGAAGTCAAGTACAAGGCCGACGTGGTCAAGCAGTACGGCGCCATTCCCGACATCGAATGCCTGCCCTCGCAGGTCAACCAGGTGATCATGAACCTGGTGGTCAACGCCGCCCACGCGATGAGCGAGCGGCGCGGCACCATCACGGTCAGCACCGGCACCAGCGGCGGCCTGGAAGCCGGGGCCGAGGCCGAACAGGTGTGGATCGAGGTGGCCGACAACGGCGGCGGGATCGCGCGCGAAAACCTGTCGCGCATCTTCGATCCCTTCTTCACCACCAAGCCGGTGGGCAAGGGCACCGGCCTGGGCTTGTCCCTGGCCTACGGCATCATTCAAAAACACCGTGGCAGCATCGACGTCGACAGCGAGGTGGGGCGCGGCACCACCTTCCGCATTGTCTTGCCGGTGCGCCAGACCACTGCAGCAAGCGAGGAGCCCAGCCCATGACAGACAGCCTGACCGACGATCTTGCCCCACCTCCGGCCACCGTGCTGTGCGTTGACGACGAACCGAACATCCTGTCGGCCCTGCGCCGCCTGTTCCGCCCGGAAGGCTACCGGGTGCTGGTGGCCGAGAGCGGCGCGGCCGGCCTGGCCATCCTGGAACAGGAAAAGGTCGACCTGGTCATTTCCGACATGCGCATGCCGGAAATGGATGGCGCCAAATTCCTCGAACATGTGCGCCAGCGCTGGCCCGACACCGTGCGCCTGCTGCTGACCGGCTACTCGGACGTCTCCTCGATCCTGGCGGCCATCAACCGCGGCGAGATCTACCGCTACATCACCAAGCCCTGGGACGACAACGATATCCTGCTGGTGGTGCGCCATGGGCTCGAACGCCACGCGCTGGAGCAGGAAAAGGCGCGCCTGGAAGCGCTGACCCTGCGCCAGAACGACGAACTCAAATCGCTCAACCAAAGCCTGGAAGCGAAGGTCGAGATCCGCACCGAAGAGCTGCGCAGTTCGCGCGATACCATCCTCGAGACCAACAAAAAGCTCAAGGGCAACTTCATCACCACCATCAAGATCCTGTCCAGCATGATCGAGATGCGGGGCGGCAATCTTGCGGGACATTCGCGCCGGGTCGCCGATCTGGCGCGGCGCATCGCCGTCAAGGTCGGGCTCGATGCGAACGCGACCCAGGAAGTCTTCATTGCCGCCCTGCTGCACGACATCGGCAAGATCGGTTTTCCGGACGACTTGCTGGCGATGCCGGTGAACCTGCTCGCTGGCGACATGCTGGGCGTATTCCGCAAGCATCCTCTGCGCGCCGAACAACTCTTGATGCCGCTGGACGACTTGCGTGGGGTGGCGGCCTTGCTGCGCGCCCACATGGAGCGCTACGATGGCGGCGGTTTTCCGGACGGCATAGCCGGTCCCCTGATTCCGCTCGGCGCGCGCATCCTGGCGCTGGCGTCGGACTACGACAACTTGCAGATCGGCGCGCTGGTGCAGCGGCGCGTGCTGGCGCCCGACGCCAAGCAAATCATCTACGACGCCGTGGGCAAGCGCTACGACCCCAAGGTGGTGGCGGCGTTCCGCGCGCTGATGGATGGCGAGCCGGTGGAAAAGCTGCGCGACCAGGCCATGGTGGCCAAGTACCTGACCCCGGGCATGACGCTTTCGCGCGATCTGGTCACGCCGGACGGCGTCATGCTGCTCTCGGCCGACCACGTGCTCGACGAGCGCCTGATCCAGACAGTCCAGGATTTTGAATCCAAGAACGAGGTCCGCCTGAATATCTGGGTGTGGCCGGCACCACCGAAGGGAGAGTGACATGCGGCGAATTCTGTTGGTCGATGATGAAATCAACGTCCTGAACGCCCTGGTGCGGGCCATGCGCCAGCACCTGGACATCGAGGACTTGCATATTGAAACGTTTACCGATCCGTTCGACGCGCTGACCCGCTGCGCCGAAGTCACCTTCGACCTGGTGATTTCGGACTTCCGGATGCCGCAGATGACGGGCGTGGAATTCCTGCACGCGATCAAGGAAGTGGCGCCCGACACGGTGCGCATGATTTTATCGGCCTCGACCGAGTTCGAAACGGTCACCAGCGCGATCAACGATGCGCAAGTGTTCCGTTTCATTCCCAAGCCGTGGCAGGTGGGGGATTTGCGCGAAAACGTGCGCCTGGCGCTCGACTACCACGATTCGCTGCGCAAGGAGCACCAGCTGGCCGACCGCCAGCGCGTGCACGAGGGAAGCCTGAGCCGCGAGGAACTGGCGCTGCGCAAGATGGAAGAGGAAGAGCCGGGCTTGCTGAAGGTGAAGTGGGGGCCGAACGGCGAGATCATCATGTAGGCCCGTGCGTGGGCGGCGCCGGCAAGAGCGCCCCTAGCCCGCGCCCGTCGGCGCGGCCGCCGGCGGCACCACCGGCAGGCGCACCGTAAACGTCGTGCCCTCCCCCGGCACCGAGGCCACATCGATCCGTCCCCCGTGCTTGTTCACGATCCCGTACGAGAGCGACAAACCCAGCCCGGTGCCGCTGCCGACCGGCTTGGTGGTGAAAAACGGCTCGAAAATCCGGTTCAGATGTTCCTGCGCGATCCCGCAACCGGTGTCGCTCACCGCCACCCACACCCAGCCGTCTTCGGCGCCGGTGCGGATCGTGATCACGCCCTTTTCCTTGATCGCGTGCCCCGCATTGACCAGCAGGTTCATGAACACCTGATTGAGCTGGGAGGCCAGGCAAGTCACCTGCGGGAGCTGCCCGTACTGCTTGTCCACCGTGGCCTTGTACTTGATCTCGTTGGAGACGATATTCAGTGTGCTGTCGAGTCCGTGATGGAGGTCGGCCACCTGCCATTCATTCTCGCCCACATGCGAGAAATCCTTGAGCGCCTGCACGATATCCTTGACCCGCTTGAGCCCATCCATCGACTCGCGCACGAGGTCGGTCACGTCATCCTGGAGAAAAGCCAGGTCGGCGCGCTTGCCGATCTGGGCGATGGCCGCGGTCAGCGCCGGCGGTGGACTGTGCGCGGCGATCGCGGCATCGTACTCGCGCACCACGCCGAACAGGGTCTCCACATATTTTTGCAAGGATCCCATGTTGGAATTGACGAAGCCGACCGGATTGTTGATTTCGTGCGCGATGCCGGCGGCCAGTTGGCCGATCGATGCCATCTTTTCCGACTGCAGCAACTGGTTTTGCGCTTCCTGCAAACGCCCGATCAGCAATTGCTGTTCCTGGCCCTTGCTGTAGAGCGCCTCTTCCATGGTCTTGCGGATCGTGATGTCGGTGAGCGAGCCGATCACTTCGAGCGGCGCGCCCTGCTCGTCGCGGATCAGGCGCAGGGTATCGTGCATCCACAGGTAGGCGCCGTCGGCCGCGCGGAAGCGGTACTCGTAGGCGCGCTGGCCTTCGACGAACACCAGCGCCAGGCTGGAAAAGATGGCCGGCGCATCGTCCGGGTGGATATGGTCGAACCAGAAATTCGGATCGGCCACCATCTCTTCCGGCCGGTAGCCCAGCACGTTGTACGCGTTATTGCTCACGAACGTCATCTTGAAGTCGCCGCTGGGCACGGTGCAGTAAATGATGGCCGGCGTGTTGTCGATCAGGTATTGCAGCCGCACCAGCGGCGAGGCGGCGTCCGCGCCCGGCGCGCGCGCGGCAGGCGGCGTGTCGGACCCGAAGGATTCAAATTCCTCGAACTGCATCGCCATGATCGATCCCGTGGGAAAGTGCTTCAGGCAATTATGACCGAGTATTCAGGCCAGCGCCACTCTCATTGCCATTGTCCGTACACGGTGCCGTACGAGGGCGGCGGCCCCGCTTCGTGCCCGAAGTCCGGTTGCGGGGCTGGTGGCGCCAGCCAGGCGCGCGGATCGACCCGGTAATATTGCTGGAATTGGTCGAACAGCTCGGCATGGCGCTCGGCCATCTGCCAGGGCTTCTCGAAAAACGTTTCCGTGGCGACGGCGAAGAACTCGGCGGGACTGACCGCGCCATAGTGGTCGAGTACGCTTTGGCGTTGAAACATCGCTTCATGGCGCAGGTTGTTGAAGTCGCGCGAGAGCACCGCTGACCAGTCGCGGTAACTGCCGGGATGGCCGAGGAAGGGCGCGCCATTGTTGCTGCCCGATTCGCTGTCGAGCTGGTGCGCGAATTCGTGGAGGACCACGTTCTGGCCATCGGTCCAGTCGCCCGCGCCGCGCTGGACGTGGTCCCACGACAACACCACCCTGCCATCGCCCCACGATTCGCCCAGCAATTCCTGGCGCACCGGGTTCACGATGCCGGCTTCGTCGGCGTGGTTGCGCGGCACCATGAAGGCGCTCGGGTAGACCAGGATGGTGTGCAGCTTGCGGTACACCCGGGTAAAGCGGTTGAGCAGCAGCAGGCAAGCCTGGCCGGCGATGGTCACGCGGATCTCGTCATCCACTTCCAGGCCTTCGCAGCCGACGAATTTTTTCTGGAACAGGAATTGCTGCACCAGCCGCTGCAGCTGCGCCTGCAGCTCGGGCTGCATGCGACTGTAAATCGGGATATTCTGTTCGAGGATGGTCAACCACGCCGGCGGAAAAGGCTGGGCCAGCGCGCGCTTGAGGCGCCAGCCGGGATAGCTCATGCCGAGCGCAATTGCCACCACGATGGCGGTGGTCCAGAGCAGCGCTTCCATCTTGTTCCTTGTGGGTTCGGGTACGAAACGAGGGCCGCGCCCCGCGCGGCGGCCTTGCTGCGCGGGCGGGCGGCGCGGCCGCGGCTCAGGCCGCCGTGGCGGCGCCGAAGTAGGCGTCGACCGCGTCGGCGTTGCCGATCAGCTTGCCGCCGATGAACACTTGCGGCCAGGTCGACTGGCCCGAGACCGCGCGCAGCACGCTGGCGTTGATCTTCCGGTCCTGCACGATCTCGGTGAACTGCATGCCGTGCGCCTTGAGCGTAGCCTTGGCGCGGGCGCAGTGCGGGCAGCCGGGCTTGGCGAACACCACCACCGGTTCCGGAATCCGCACGTCCGGATGAAGGTAACGCAGCATGGTGTCGGCGTCGGACACTTCGAACGGGTCGCCTTCCTTGTCCGGCTCGATGAAGACTTTCTCGATGATGCCATCCTTGACCAGCATCGAATAGCGCCACGAACGCATGCCGAAACCGAGGCTGCGCTTATCGACCAGCATGCCCATGCCCTGAGTGAAGTCGCCATTGCCGTCCGGGATGACGGTGATGTTCTCCGCATCCTGGCCGGCTTTCCATTCGTTCATCACGAAGGCATCGTTGACTGACACGCACAGGATGTCGTCGACCCCGTTCTGCCTGAACACCTGCGCCAGTTCGTTATAGCGCGGCAAATGGGTGGAGGAACAGGTGGGCGTGTAGGCGCCCGGCAGGGAGAACACGACGACCGTCTTGCCCTTGAACAGCTCGTCGGTGGTGATATCTTTCCACTGGTCGTTGGGCCTGGCCTTGAACGTCACAGTCGGTACGGGCTTGCCTTCCAGCGATTCTGGCGTCGGTAACATGGGCGTTCCTTTTGGTGAGTGATCGGGATAGCGAAGCATCCCCGCACCGCCACAAGTGGGGCTGGTTCAGGGGTTTTCAATTGGTGGGGATGACAGAAAAGCAGCAGACGTGCCGATACCCGCACTGCCGCGAAGGGAGAGCGCGAAGGTAAGCACGCGAAACGAGGGGGCCGGACTGCGCCTGCCCCGTCTGGACGATACGAGAGGTGAACGAACCCTGCCCTGCAAGCCAACCGGGCGGTGGATGCTGGCGCAGTGCAACTGGCGCAGTGCAACTGGCGCAGTGCAACTGGCGCAGTGCAACTGGCGCGGTGCAAGCAGGCGCGGCGCGAGCCGCTCAGCGCAGGGTCAAGCCTGTTCCTTGGCCGACGGTGCCGCGCCGAACAGGGCGGCGACGAGCGGGTCGCGCGCCACCGGACTGCGATTGACGCGAATGGCGTAGTGGGTGTCGTCGGCCAGGATGTGGAAGTGACGGCCCGTGCCCGCCATGCTTTGCTCGCGCAAGCCCGGACGTTCCTTGCGCGGTGCGGCGCCTTCGCGTTTCGGCTGCACGATCGCGGCCAGGAAAGCCTTGACCCGTTCCGGATCGGGCGAGATCTGGTACACGGCCTTGCCCAGGTAGGTGGCTGTGCCTTCGATGTAGCGCGCCAGTTCGATCACACCCGCTTCGCGCAGGTCGCGGATGTATTTACGCGCGCCGGAGGGCGAAAACTTGAGGAACCACGCGATTTCATCGGCCAGCATTTCGTGGGTCGACAATTCGCCGATCAGTTTTTGCATATTTTCGATGCGGCGCTGGGTGGCCGAGGTCGAACGCACGCGCTCGATCGGGGCCATCGAAATTGGGGCACGCTCGGCTGGCTGGGGCGCGACCCGCTCAATCAGGGAAGAGTTGGCGGAAGTGTGCAATGTGGTCATGTCGCCTTGGGCCGCATTGTGGTGCTGTGTCGTTGCATGCATGTTGAGTACTCCAAGAGAAGAGTTAGTCATGTCGTCCGGACCCGGTACATGTCGTTTGACAGCCTGACAATAATTCGGTTCCGCACATCTGAGTGCAAGATTGCCTGCGCGGACATCGATGGTCTGTGCGCCATCGAACATTTCGCACAATTTACTTCCTATGGTCATCTTTTCATCGTTGCAATTGTGATGACGAACCCTGCTGTGTGCGTTGGCGTACAGATTCCATCAATACAACACCGTATTCTGGCAACGTTCGCACAACATTGTGTGTGCAAGGACTTCATTGACGTTCAGTCTGCCTGCCGCCGGCACCAGACACTTATAAAAGGAAACCACCATGAAAACGACCCTTCTGGCTGCACTGCTGGCAATCGCCGGCCTGACCGCATGCGAAAAAACCACCGTCAACCCACCTGCAACCGTTGTCACCCCAACCGTTGAAGTTCCGGTTGCCGTCCCTGGCCCTGCCGGCGCAACTGGCGCCACCGGCGCCACCGGCGCTGCTGGCAGCACCGGCAACACCGGCAGCACTGGTAGCACCGGCAATACCGGCAACACGGGCAGCACCGGCGCCGAAGGTAGCGCTGGCACCCCGGGCGCGCCTGGCATGGATGGCGCCAAGGGCGACACCGGCAAGACCGGCGGCGACACCGTGATCGTGGTACCGGAAAAGCACTAATAGCTCCGGCTATTTTTCGCGCGACATGATCGCGCCGGACTGGGTTTGCGCCCGGTCCGGCGCGATTTTTCTTGGCATTCGCACAAATTGTTGTATTAAAAAGACCAGTACAACATCATCGTACGCTGTCGAACGGTTGCATTGAACTCCCCCGCTTAATCTCAAGTCGAACGTCACACTGCCTCGCATCCGTGGTGACCTTTCTACCGACCCATCAAATAGGAGTTCTCTGTGAACAAAATGAAAAAGACGGCCTTCGCCGCCGCACTATTGTGCAGCGCGGGACTGGCCTTTGCGCAAGACTTCAACCCCTCGTGGACCATCCAGCCCAGCGTCAACGGAGTCAAGCCCGACCAGGATTTCGGCGTGAGCAAGCGCGATTACGGTGGCGGCCTCAAGTTGGGCAAACCCGTCTCCGAGATGTGGGACGTGCAGATCGGCGCCACCCACGCGCGCGCCAAAGAAGGCAGCGCCAACTATCGTCAGACCCTGCTGGGCGCCGACGCGCTGCTGATGCTGTCGCGCCAGAATTTCCGGCCTTTCCTGCTGCTCGGCGTCGGTGCCGAGCGCGACCGGGTCGACAATCCGCTGCGCCGCGTCAGCAAGACCTCGCCCTACGCCACCGCCGGCATCGGTTTCCAGCTGGGCCTGACCGACCAGTGGGCCATGCAGGCCGACCTGCGCACCGTGCGCGGCCGCTTGCGGCACGACGAAGGCTTCGGGACCAGCGCGAGCAACAACAAATACCTGACGATCGGCTTGAACTACGCCTTCGACAAGCCGGCGGCGCCGCCGCCCCCGCCAGCGCCGCCGCCGGCCGTCACGCCGCCTGAGCCAAGTCCGCCGCCCCCGCCACCGCCGCCGCCGCCACCGGCCCGTTTCGAGAAAATCACCTTGAGCGCCACCGGGCTGTTCGCCTTCAACAGCGCCACGCTCAACGGCGAGCAGCCGCGCCTGGACGAGATCGCCGCCGCCTTGCTGGCCGATCCGGGCATCACCGATGTCGACATCAGCGGTTATGCCGACCGGCTCGGTTCGGTAAAATACAACCTCAAGCTGTCCGAGCGGCGCGCCAATGCGGTGCGCGACTACCTGGTCGCCAAGGGCGTGGATGGCGCGCGCCTGAAAGCCTACGGCAAGGGCGAAGCCAACCCGGTGGTCAGCTGTACCGACAAGAAGCGCGCCGACCTGATCAAGTGCCTGGAACCGAACCGCAGGGTCGAAGTCGAACAAATCACCATCGAGCGCCGCGTGCAATAAACCGGGGCTGCGGCCTGTTTTGCGGGGGCGCGTGCCCCCGCGCGAATTGAAGGAAGACATATGATCGAAATCAAAGAATGGGTGCCGTACTCGAAACAACTGGCGCGCGTGATGCGCTGCGCGGTCACCGAATGGTTTGCCCACCGCGCCGCCAGCAAGGGCGCGGCGCTGGCGTTCTACACCCTGTTTTCGATGGCGCCGATCCTGGTGCTGGTCATTGCCATCGCCGGCTTTTTCTACGGGGCCGAAGCGGCCCAGGGCCAGTTGCTCAACGAGCTTTCTGGACTGGTCGGCAAGCAGGGAGCGGAAGCGATCCAGCTCATCCTTGCCGGTGCGCGCAACAAGGAAAGCGGCATATGGGCGACCATCATCGCCACCGGCCTGCTGCTGTTCGGCGCGACCACCGTGTTTTCCGAGCTCAAGGATAGCCTGGACGACATCTGGGCGGTGCCGGCCTCGACCGACGCCACCTGGTGGGATATCGTGCGCACGCGCCTGCTGTCCTTCGGGCTGATCCTGGTGCTGGGCTTCCTGCTGATGGTGTCCCTGGTGGTGAGCGCCGCGCTGGCCGTGCTGGACAAATACATGAACGGCTTGTGGAAGGATGCGGCGGTGCTGCTGTCGTGGGTTTCATGGACGATCAGCTTCCTGGTGATTGCGACCTTGTTCGGCGTGATCTACAAAATGCTTCCGCGCATCAAGCTGTCATGGCGCGACGTGACCATCGGCGCGCTGGGGACGGCGGCCTTGTTCACCCTGGGGAAATTCGTCATCGGCCTGTATATCGGTAACAGCGGCGTGGCCAACAGTTTCGGCGCGGCCGGGTCGATGATCGCCCTGCTGCTGTGGGTATATTACTCGGCGCAGATTTTCTTTTTGGGGGCGGAATTTGCACGCCAGTATGCGCTGCAGCTGGGCAGTCTGAAGCACAAGCCGGATGAAGTGACGGGCGGCGGACAGACGGCGGCGGCGGCGAAGGTGACCCGGATTCGATGAGTGAACACATTACCAGGCACAATGCTTTCGCCGCGCCCCGGCGATGCTCGACCATGTCGGCATCCGCCGGCTCGGCTGCCGTCACCCGGGGTGCCCCAATCCGCTACGCGTTTCCGACAGGGGCATGGCCCTGAACAAACCTCATGATCTGTTCCTTCTCGCGGTACGAGTACACCGTTGCTCCGCTATCGCGCAGATTTCCGACGATATCATCGTATGCCCTATGTCGAGGTCCTTGTCCATCAGGACCTTCGACAGCGAAGAGAATTCTATTTGGCAAAAGGCGCTTGCGTTGCAAGGTATGAATCCGGAATAGCCATTGGCCGCCATGGTCAAGTATCTTGCTTGGTTGGTCCTGCGCCAAGTTCAATGGCTTCACTGCTTGCACGATCCGCGTGCCGTCCTGTTCGACGAACGGAAAGGTCGCATGGTATTCGTCATTGCCGACCTCCATTTTGTCAAATTTATTTGCCATGCCGGCATCGAATATCCACCTGCGCATCGTTCGCTCCAGCACTGCCTCACGATACTCCTTGGTGACGAAATCTCTTTCAACATAATATCCGTAAAGATCCGCCAACTTCGTCTCCGGATCGTCGGCCAGCACGCCCCGAACTTTGCTGAATTTAATCACGGCTTCGCGTGGCCGGACTATCTCCGCAAATAGGCTTTTCGATAATTCAACATCGTTGAGTTTATATTTCTTGTCAATACCATGCGTACGCAACATCGCGGCAGCGCGTTCAAATTCCTCTCGGAGGTTTTGCATGGCGGTCTTGAAAACAGAACCGTCCAGTTGCTCGAAAAAATTTGTGACCCGCGCATGGCGACGCGTTATTAACTTATAGGCAAAGAACCCATGTTCTGGAGCGATCATAATGATTCCAGCATTCGCAAACTCTTCTGTCTCCAGGAAGGGACAAAAGCGCACAATAGCGTAAAGGCAAGGAATGCTCATGATTTCATATTCCAGAACAAATCGCCGCGGCAGTTGAGTAGCTGCTGACGTAGCGTGTTTGGATCAAAGTCCGTTGGCAGAGTTCGCTCGTCATCGAGGTACCACCACTCATCAGGAATAGTATTGCAGATTCCATCCCAATTTGCCATGGCATCGAGATAACGAGTGGCATAGTGTTCCTGGGTGACCCAGTCCTCGAACAATGATGGACACTCCCGTTTAAACACGTGAAGAGCAGCAAAATGTTGTGCCGAAAAATGGATGTCGAATGCTTGATTGTGGTCAAGAACCACCAATTGATCAGTTTTAACGTCCCAAAAAAGGTTCGGATTGCCGCCGGCATCGCTCAACGTTCGATCGCCGTTGCGAATCCACCAATCGAATGCAAGAACGTCGCGCCGCGAACTGATTGGCACCTTATCAATATGCGTGAAGGAAAGTTGGCTCTATGACGTTTTCGGTGAAACTTGACGACCGTCGCGGTATCGCCTAATTGAAACAGACCTTTTTCCTGCTGTCTGCAAGGGATTGACAGGCAAATGAGTCAGCTTGGACATGCGCAGATAGGCGATGGCAATGAAATTGGCGGCGCTGCGGAAACCGCGCGCTGCACGCTTGGATTGCTGAAGCATGCCGTTCATCGCTTCGACATAGGCGTTACTGCGGCCATCGAGCATGCCGCGCACGACGCCCGGCAGTCGCTCGCGCAGCGTCAACGCCAGCTTCTTGAACGGCTCGAGTCGACTCCGGCGAGCCCACGACATCCAACTCTCCAGCGCTGACTGCGCCACCTCCGCGTTGTTGGCGGTAACGGCCTGCCGATAGGCGTCCCGCAATGCTTCCTTCAGCCGCCACGCCCTTGCAGTCTTGAGTCGGGAGCGCTGCAAGAGATACATCGTGTCGCGCTGGCGTGCCGTCCAGCTACGCGCGTCGCGACGCATTCCCCACATCAATGCGCGGACGGTCTTGCGTTCGATGCCCAAGGCGCTGCGAACGACACGCGGCTGTTCCGCCATTTCCAGCTTGCGGACCTTGTCCATGGCATCGTTGGCCATGGCAATGACGTGGAAACGGTCGAAGCTGATCTGAGCCTGCGGCAATTGCTCGGTGACGCCCTTGACGTAGGCCTGGCTCATATCCATACAGACATGCGCGATTCCCTGCACCTGCCCGCCATGGGCAATCAGATCGGCCTTGAAAGCGGCTACCGTCTCGTGGCCGCGGCCTTCGGTGGCGAACAGCAGGCGCTTGGCGTCCAGATCGTGAACAACAGTCACATACTGGTGACCGCGCCGAAGGCTGGTCTCGTCGATGCCGATGAGCTTCACGTCGCTCATGTCGTCCTTGCCGCGCGCCACCGCGACGTAATGGCCGACGCTGCGCCACAGGCGATGCGCCGTCACACGCAGCAGCCGGGCGGTCTCGGCCACCGTCATCGTCTGGCACAAGGACATGGCCAGCGCCTCGAAAAGCAAGGTGAAATGACTTCCAGGTCGCGACCACGGCACCTCAATGCGCGAGGTCTTGCCGCAGGAGCGGCAGCGCACGCGCGGTACTTCGGCGTGCACCCAAGCTTCATATTGGAAGAAATCGAGATGTCGCCAGCTGCGCCGCATGCGGCTGTGGATCTTCTGTGCTGGTGTCTCGCAAACGGGGCAGGCCATCTCCTCGCTTTGATAGCGTACTTCGAAATCGATCCGTCGCGCCCCAGTGTCGAGCTTGAATTCAGTCACCTCCCACGGAGCTTGCAAGCCCAGCGCGGTGGTGAACAAGGTTTCCATGCTAATACTCAAACTGCCTTCTCCAGCCGGATACGCCGGCACGCCTGTTATCCATGGTCATCGCCACGGCCTGCCGCGTCGACGACCATGGCCCAGCGTATGCGCCCTACATGCCGTCAAGGGTGCGCTACGCCGGCACGCGCACAACGCGCGCCGCCCTTGACCGCATTCCGGGACGGCAAAAACTCACAGCATAGCCGATGTCAAGTTTCACCGGAAACGTCATTGGGCCGGAAAGTTCCACAACCTGTAGTCGCAGTGATCCGAACGCTGGGCCGCTGCCAAGTTCGTTCAAATCCTCGCGGGATGCTAGTGAAATCAAGGCGCCCGGAACATCTACCACCGTGAATGGGGCAATGGGAAGTCCGAGACTCAAGCCCAGGTTTCCCGCAATCCATTCGCAAAGCAAACTTCTCCGGCCTGCACCGCGCCCCTTGACAAAGTATATTTTCCCGTCATCGCCGCGACAAATAAATGGCTTAGTGATTCCCTGTTCGGATCGGTCTATTACCTCGATTATTTGCACTGGCATTTTCTAGCCCAAAGGAATTTGACCGAAGAAGCGCATCCGCCAAACCAGGTCCCCGACCACGGCCGCTTGTTGACGCCGCGTCTGTATCACCGGTCTGTCACCAATGTCCATCCTACTCGTAGCGCAAGGACTCGGCCGGATTGATCCGCGCCGCGCCATAACTCGGGTACAAGGTCGCCACGAACGCCAGCGCCACCGAGACCCCGCCGATCATAGCCACATCGCGCCATTGTGGGTCCGATGGCACCGTACTGAGGAAGTAAATTTCTTTCGACAGCAGCTTGCTGCCCAGCAGAGACTCGACCACCGGCATGATCACATCGATATTGAGCGCAAACAGCACCCCGGCAGCCACCCCGGCCACGGTGCCGATCACCCCCACCAGCGCGCCCTGCATCATGAACACCGCCATGATCGAGCGCGGCGACGCGCCCAGGGTGCGCAGGATCGCAATGTCGGCCTGCTTGTCGTTCACCTTCATGACCAGGGTCGACACCAGATTGAACGCCGCCACCGCAATGATCAGCACCAGGATCAGGAACATCATGCGCTTTTGCGACTGGAGGGCCGCGAACCACACCTCGTTCTGGCGCGTCCAGTCGCGGAACATCAGGTGCGCCGGCATGCTGGCCATTAATTCCTGGGCCACCCGCGGCGCCTGGTGCAGATCGTGCAAGCTCAGTCGCAGTCCGGACGGCAGCGCCAGGTGCTCGACCGCGCGCGCGTCGTCGAGATGCACCAGCGCTACCCCGGAGTCGTAATCGTTGTGCCCCACATTGAACAATCCCGCCACCGTGAATACTTGCCGGCGCGGCGTCCAGGACGTGGCCGTGCCACCCTGGGGCGCCACCAGCAGCGACAATTTATCGCCCACCTTCACGCCCAGCTTGTTGGCCAGCTCGTAGCCGAGCACGATATTGAAGCGGCCCGGCTGCAAATCATCGAGCGTGCCGCCCTTGATGCGCTTGGCGATGGCTGACACTGTCTTTTCCGCCGCCGGCAGGATGCCTTGCACCGCCACCGGCCGCATCGTTTCGTCGTACAGCAACATGCCCTGCAAGCTGACAAACGGCGCGCCGCCGGACACGGCCGGATTGGTGCGCGCCTGCGCCAGGGTCTGCTCCCAGTCGGACAGGCCGCCGCGCTCGTCGACGACTTCGATGTGCGGAATCATCGACAGCATGCGCGCCGCCACTTCCTTCTGGAAACCGTTCATCACCGACAGCACCACAATGAGCGCGGCGACACCGAGCGCAATGCCGCTCACCGAAATGAGGGAAATCACCGACAGCATGGGATTGCGTTCGCTGCGGCGTTGCGCGCTGGTATAGCGCAGCGCGATCTGTAATTCGTAAGGTAAATTGGCGAACATGTAATCCTAGTATCCTTGTGCTTTCAGGCTCTCGATGTCGGCGTCGCCGTCATCCTGCAGGCGGCGCCAGTGGTCAAGCGGTTCCAGCCCCAGGCTGCGCGACATCGATAGCAGCAAGCTCTGCCCTGGCGCGGGGCTGCGCGGTGAAAATTGGTACACCGGGTCTTCGAAGGCCTTGGCCGGCGAGACGATGGTCCAGCCCATCTCCTTGAACATGCCGATCACGTCATCGAGGAACAGCGCATTGAGCAAGTTGTGATGCATCAGCATGACCTGGGCGATGTCGCGTCCCTGCAAGCGCTGCGACAAGTCGCGGTAAGCCAGGGCCCGCTGGCGCACATGTGCCAGGTAGGCTTTTCTGATTGGCGCCAGGTCGGCCTTGCTGTTCTTGGCGAGCAATTCGTTGAGGTGTTCGTCGAGCCGCCAGTCGCTCGTATCCAGGCTCACGTACGCATTGCGATAACCCTGCGCGGCGAGAAAGGCACGCATGCCGTCGCGCTTCTCGGGCGTGTTGCCTTCGCGCAGATAGGTGTAGCGGAACCATTTCTGGTAGCCGGGCAAGGTGGCGATGATCTTGTCGCAGTCCATCACTTCGCGCTGGTACTGCGCCAGGCTGAGCTTGGCGCTGTCGAGGTCGGGATGGGTCATCGTATGATTGCCGATGGAATGGCCGGCTTCGCCCCAGGCGCGTGCCAGCGCATAACCGGCCGGCATGTCGGCGCCATTGCCGGCCGTGACGAACAGCGCCGCCGTCACCTTGTGCCTGGCGAGCGCATCGAGCATGGCCTGGTTGCGCTGCTGCGGCGACATGCGCGGCGTCTCGTCCAGGGACGGTCCATCGTCGAAGCTGAAGGCCACCGATTGCGCCAGGGCGGCGCAGGGCAGCAGAGCGGCGCACAGGATGGCGGCGGCGATGCCGGAAAGCTTCACCGCGAAATTTTTTAACTGGAGCATGAAGAGCGCTTCTGAATTGACGATCTGCAAGCCTAACATATGGCGGCGCGGGCGCAAAGGCGCCCTGCCCCGCCACCGCCCACGGCTTACTCGCCCAGCAGCTCGGCCAGCACTTCCATGCCTTCGACCCGTTCGGCCACGACCTTGATCATCACCACCACCGGCACGCCCAGCAGCAAACCCCACATGCCCCACAGCCAGCCCCAGAACAGCAGGCTGACGAACACGGCGGCCGGGTTCATCTTGGCGATCTTGCCCGTCATCCAGGTGGCGATCACGGTGCCGACCAGGGTGGCGATGGCGAGCGAGGCACCGCTGACCAGCAGCACCATCTGCAAGGATTCGAACTGCATGAAGGCGACCAGTCCGGTCAGCGCGGTGATCAGCAGCGGACCGAAATACGGCATGATGTGCATCAGCCCGGCGAAAATGGCCCAGGCACCGGCATTTTCCAGCCCGAGCGCGCGCAGGGCGACCCACATCATCAGCGCGAGCAAGGTATTGGTGACGAGCAGCATGAACATATAGTTCTGGATCGAGCTGTTGATATCGTCGAGGATGTGCACGGTCACCTTCTTGCGGCTCAAGGACGGCCCGGTCAGCTTGACCAGCTTGCGCTTGAAGGTATCTCCCGCCAGCAGCAGGAAAAATACCAGGAATACCACCATCGTGGCCTGGGTCACGAAGCCGATGAAGCCCATCGAGCCGGCCAGCACCCAGTCCATGATCTTGAACGTGCCACCGGCGGCGGCCGCGGCCGGCATGGCCTTGCGCGTCGATGGCCGCTGCCCGCCCACGCTGGAGGTGGCCTGTTCGATCTGGGAGGCGGCCGCCTGCATCTGCTGGATGGTGCTCGGCTGCCCGCCACTGGCATTGGTCAGCAGGCGGGTGACTTTCTGTGTGATCGTCGGCAATTCATCGATGATATTGAAAAACTCGCCCTGCACCCGGTTCAGCACGCCGGCCATCAAGGCCAGGATCGCGATCGTGACAATGGTCGCGCCAATGGCGCGCTTGATGCGCAGGCGCCGTTCCAGCCACAGGACCACGGGGTTGAGGGTATAGGCAATGAAAATCCCGAGCAGGAGCGGGACCAGGAATTTTTGCGACCACTGCAGCGCATACACAAAGGCAATCGTCGCGATGATGCCCAGCGCCAGGCCGCGCGCATTGACATGGATCGGGATGCGCAAGGTTTGCGCGGCGCCCGATGTGAGGGGGTCGGGTGGCTCGGCGCCGGACGTGGCGACGGCTGCCGTGACGGCGGCGCTCTCTATGGAAGGAGCGGGGTTTTCATTGGCGGGTGCCGGAATCGGATCTGCAAGCTGCATAAAATCTTTACATTATAATGCCGGCGCCGCAGGCCGGCCACCAGGGGCCGGCCTGAAGGGCTCAGCTTACTTCACACGTACGTCGTTCTTGACCGATACTACACCCTTCACGCCGCGCGCCACATCGGCAGCTTTGGTCGCATCGGCCGGATCGGCAACGAAACCGGACAGCTGCACGTCGCCCTTGAAGGTTTCAACGTTGATTTCCGACGCTTTCAAGGTTGGCTCGTTGAAGATCGAGGCTTTGACCTTGGCGGTGATCACGGTGTCATCGATAAACTCGCCGGTCCCTTCCTTGGTGGCAGTCGAAGCACAACCGGCCATGGTGGCAACGAGGGTGGCGGCAAACAGCATGGTCGACAGACGTTTTGCGATTTTCATGGTGGACTCCTTGGTGGGTGATTCAAAAAAGATGCTCGATGTGAGCTGTTGCAGGACGGCTTACTTGCCCTTACTTGCCATACTGCGATTTTGCGGCCGAGACACAACTGTCCTTGGCCGCACCGGCAAAAGCATCGCACTTTTCGCGCGCGACTTTGTACTCGGCCGTTCGTTTGTCGTCGCGCGCATCGGTGCGCGCTTCGATCGCTTTCTTGTCGGCCCTGGCGTCGGCCTGGGACGCGACCAATGTCGCTTTCGCCTGCTGGATGCAGACATCCTTGTCGTTGCCCGTCAATGCCTTGCACTTGACCCTGTCGAGGTCGTAGGTGGCCGCGGCAATCTCCAGGCGCGACTGAGTGTAGGCCTTGAGCGTGCCCTTGTACATGGCGGTGGCTTCTTCCACGGTGTGCACGCGCGCCACCCTGGCTTCTTCCACGCACACTTCTTTCGGGTTGCCGGTGATGGCATCGCAACGCGCACGGGCCGCCTGGTAGGCGCTCGCCGCCGCATCCCGGGCCTGGCTGTAGGCCGCTTTCGCTTCCGGCGTGGCCGCACTGGCGGCCAGGGCAGCCGACATCAGGACTGCGCCGGTCAGGGCTGGGATAAGCACTCGCTTCATCTTGCTTTTCTCCGGTGGCAAACTAGTTGAGTTACGTTGTACGGGAAGTGTGACTGCACATCTGTACGCTGGCGAACACAGCATGATTAGTGGCAAAAACCCAACGGTTTGATGCAAACCCAGCCGCCCCGGCCTGGGTGCGGCAGCGCACAGACCCGGGGGTCCTGGCTGATTATGCTGGCTCTACACTTTGTCAGGAGAACAACATGAAATCGACCCAGACTATCGCAGCACTCGTTGTCGCGGTTTCCGCCGTCCTCGGCGGTTGCGCCAGCACGTCCAGCCAGCCGGCCAACAATGGCAGCTACAGCAATCCCATTTCGGCCTCGGCCGGATACGGCACCATCGAATCGATCCAGGTCACCCGTAGCGAAGGCCAGACCAGCGGTACCGGCGCGGTTGTCGGCGGCATCGTCGGCGCGCTGGTCGGCAACCAGGTCGGCAGCGGCAATGGCCGTACCGCGGCCACCGTCGCCGGTGCGGTTGGCGGCGCTGTCGTCGGCAACAAGGTCGAAGCGAACCGCAACGCCGGCAACGGCCAGGACCTGTACCAGATCAATGTGCGCCTGGAAAATGGCGAAACCCGCACGATCGTGCAGGACAGCGTCTACGACCTGCGCGTGGGCAACCGCGTGCGTCTGGTCGACGGCAGAGTCTACCGTTACTAAATTTCTCGTACTACCCACTTACCAACAATAAAACACGAACTGCCCGCCAGCTCGCCCACTTTTAAGGAGCCCACCATGGGTACCATTCTTCTCGTTATTCTCATTCTTGCGCTGATCGGCGTTCTTCCTACCTGGAACCACAGCCGCAGTTGGGGATACGGCCCAACCGGTATCACCGGCCTGATCGTGGTGGTGCTCATTGTGCTGCTCATCACCGGGCGCCTGTAAGCAGTCGACCACCGGCGCCGCGTGCGCCGGTTTTTTTTGCCCCACCCTCGCACCATCGGAAAAGGAGCTGCCATGAGCAAGCCTGTCACGACCGCGATGCCAAGCGCATCGCCACACACCACCAGTCAGCTGGCCCGCACCTTGCGCACGGCCATCGTCACGGCCGGCCTGATGGGCATGGCCCTGGCGCAGGCCCAGAGTGCCCAGACCTCGACCGACAGTAACGTGCCGGCCGCCACCGCGCGCCAGCAAGCGGCCGAAATCGCCCGCGGCGACCCGGCGCGCTGGTCGCGCGAAGACGTCACGGCCGAGGCACGCCTGCGCACCCTGCGCAAGGAAATGGGCGCGGCCCTGCAGGAAGCGAAAGGCGCTTGCCGCGCCCTGCCCGCGGCCGAGCGCGGCGCTTGCAACAAGGAAGCGCAGGCGAACTACCAGAAAGACATGGCCGGCGCGCGCGCCCAGGCCGCCGCCGGCGGCTGAGCCGGTACTGCCAGCCCCCCTTACGCCGCCGCAGCGACCCAGTCGTCCTGCTCCGGCGGCAATTCGTGCACCACCACGGCCGTTTCTTCGGCCACCGTCACCAGCCAGCCCGCATGCTTGAGCGCGCGTAAGGCGTCGCGGTAGCCCTGCTCCCAGCGCCACTCGATCGATCCCTTGGAAAAATTGACATCCTTCGACGCCATATGCCAGTCGCGGCCCGCATAGGGAATCCGCACGATGTGCAAGGTGGCGTCGCAGCCGAGCGCTTCGAGTTCGCGCCGGTCGTCGTCGCTGCGCTCGGCTTCCGGCAGGCGCGAGTACAGCTGGCGCAACTTGTGCTGCAGCGCATGGGTCGCGCTGTACTCTTCGATATGGCGTTTCGAGCGCGATGCGTACGTCACATCCTTCTGGCGCGTACTCACTTCATCCATCGTCACCGGCACTTCCCCTTCCGCGCTCCACAAATCGACCATGAAGCAGATGGTGTCGCCGCCGGGCAGTTCGCGCAGCACCGATTCGAGCGGGGTGTTCGAATACAGGCCGCCGTCCCAGTACAGTTCGCCATCGATGCGCACCGGCGCAAAGGCTGGCGGCAGGCTGCCGCTGGCGCGCACATGGTCGGCGCACAGCTGCCCGCTCTCGCTGTCGAAGTGGGCCAGTTCGCCGGTGCGCACGTTGACCGCGTTCACGGTCAGGCGCATGCCGCCGTCGGCGTTGAGGTAATCGAAGTCGACCAGTTCGCGCAAGGTGTCGCGCAGCGGCAAGGTGTCGTAGAACGACGCTTCTTCCGGCGCCACCGTCATCCCGTACGCAAAGCCGCTGAACAGGCGCGGCGAGAAAAAGCCCGGCACCCCGCGCATCACCGTGTCGAAGGTGTTGAGCCAGATATTCGAGCGCCGCTGGCGGTCGTCGATGCGGGTCATGTCGAAGGTGTCCGGATGCGAGACCCGGTCCCAGAACGCCCTGACCTTTTCCAGCCGCACCGATTGCTCGTTGCCGGCAATCAGGGCGGCATTGATGGCCCCGATCGAGGTGCCGACGATCCAGTCCGGCACCAGATTGTGTTCGTGCAGCGCCTGGTACACGCCGGCCTGGTAGGCGCCCAGGGCGCCGCCGCCTTGCAGAACGAGCACGATGCGCAGGTTCTGGGGATTGAGGTTGTTAATGTCTGTCATGGAATCGCCGCAATGAATGGATCAATCGAGTATAGAGCAAATACGGCAGCGAAAAAAAAGACGGCGTCGAATCCGAAGATTACGACGCCGCTCAAGCCCCACCATATTTTTCCGTTCTTGTTACAAGGCCGGGTTCGCTTGCCCGGCATGGTCGCCCAGCAGTTCACAAACGCCGGATCACAGGGTCTGCATCACGCGATTCATGCCTCGCCCGTGCGGCGCCGCTGCAGGTACCAGACCACGCCAGCGGCCAGCGCCGCCACGCCGATGGCCGGCTTGACCAGCCGGCGCCGCGTGATGAAGCCGATGATGGTGGCCGCGTACGGCATGATCGAGGCAACGCTGATGCCGGTCGGATGCAGCACGCTGTCGATCCGCGAACGGACCGCCCAGGTCGCATGGTCCAGGGCCGAGTGAAACAGCACGTCGGGACGCGAATCGTGCTTGATCTGAGCCCGTGCATGGGCAATGCCGACCCGGTAAAAATCGCCCTGGCGCAGCAGGCGCGCCTTGCGCTCGGACAGCGATTCGGCCTTGGCTCCACCCTTGCCCGGGGTTTTTTCCAGCCCGATAATGTTATCCATCGTAATCCTCCCGTCTGAATGGCCGCTTACAGCAGCATGTCGCGATCGTTCTTGAGTTCGTTCATGGTTTCGGGGAAAGCCAGCTTGCCCTCTTTGAGCATGGCCTTGGCCTTGACCACGAGGCCTATCGTCACGGCGATGAACACGGCAAACATCAGCAAGAGAATTTTCCAGCCCATGCTTTCCCAGGCGAGCGCGACGATCGTCGCGGTGCCGTAGGCCAGCGCAAACATGGCGCACAGCACTGCCAGCGAAAACACCACCAGCAGTTCGAGCACATGATTGCGCACTTCGGACAATTCGAGCGCCGCCAGTTCCACGCGCGACACCAGCAGTCCGAAGATATTTTTTGCCAGCCCTGTCAGGCCGCCCATCAGGCCGGGGCCATGCACTGCAGCAGTTGTTTTGTCCATGGCTTCTCCCGGCTTGGATTATTTACGGCCCAGGATCACGCCGACCAGCAAGCCGACGCTGGCTGCTGCAGCGATCGTGCGCCATGGGTTGTCCTTAACATAGACATCGGCGGTCTGCGCCAGTTCCTTACCTTTGACGATCGCTTGACCTTGCACTTGCGATGCCTTGTTCAAGGCCACGTCCAGCATTTCCATGCCGCGTGCGCGCATGTCTTCGGCTTTTTCGCCGGTCAGCGCGGCCGCCGCGGAGAGCAGGGTCTGGGCATCCTTGACCAGGGTTTTGACATCGGTCTGGACTGCGTTCACATTGCCGTTCAGGTTGGCGGAACCGTTGCTGCGGGTATTGGTATCTAACATGATGAACTCCAGTGGTGGGTTGAAAAAAGTCTGAAAAATGGATCCGTTCTTGCTTTTAGCGAGCCAGCAGGTCGCGCATGTCGTCTGCGTGCTCTTCTTCGACCGCCATGATGCTGATCAACAGATGCTTGGTGGTCGGGTCCTTGTCGCCAATGGCGGCAATCATTTGCCGGTACGACTCGATCGCCACCCTTTCGGCGATCAGGTTGGAACGGATCATGGCTTGCACATCGTCCGAATCATCGTACTCGGCGTGGCTGCGCGCGGTCAGGGTGGCCGGATTGAAATTCGGCGAACCGTTCAGCTGGACGATGCGTTCGGCCAGCGAGTCGGCGTGTTCCTGTTCCTGCTGCGCGTGTTCGAGGAATTCGGCCTTGATCGGGCCGTTGCCCACGCCGCTGACGGTGTAGTAGTGGCGCTTGTAGCGCAGCACGCACACCAGTTCGGTAGCGAGCGCATCGTTCAGCATCTTGATGACGGCTTCGCGGTCGGCGGCATAACCGTCGGTGACGGCGCCGTCATCCATATTGGCCGCTGCCTGGCGGATGGCTTTCACGTCGAAACCGTGGGCCAGTGGCTTGGTATTGTCTTCCATGATATTTCCCTTGAATTCTGTTGCGATTCGATTCGTATTAACGGCGCGGCGCGATGGTCGCGCCTTCGTTCGACAGCACGATTTCCACGCGGCGGTTCATCTGGCGGTTGCCGGCCGTATCGTTCGGGGCGACCGGGAAGGCTTCGCCGTAGGCGCGCATGGCGACCCGGTCGCGCGCGACATCCATGTCGACCAGGGCGGCGCGCACCGAGGTGGCGCGGCGCTCGGACAATTGCTGGTTATGGGCGCTGCTGCCGGTACTGTCGGTAAAGCCTTCGACCAGCACGGTGCGGTTCGGGGCTTGTGCCAAGGCATCAGCCAGCTTGCGCAGGGTGGCCTGGCCGTTCGGGGTCAGGTTGGCCTGGTTCACGCCGAACAGCACGTCGCCGATGGTGATGATCAGGCCGCGTTCGGTCTTCTTGGCCTGCAAATCCGTCATCAAGGCTTCGAGCTGGGCGGCGCGGGCCTGGGCTTCGCGGGTCTGGGCTTCGGCGGCGGCAACCTGGCCTTGGGCGGCGGCGGCCTGGTTCTGGGCGGCGGCGGCGTCAGCGTTGGCGGCGGCGGCGGCGGCTTTGGAGGCGGCGGCATCCATCTTGGCGCGGTCCGCTTCGGCGGTGCGCGCTTCCAGGCGCACGGCGTCGCGCTCTTTGCCGGAAGCGGCGATATCGGCTTCAGCCTGCTTCTGTTTGGCGACTTCCTGTGCGGTGGCGATTTTTTGCTTGGCCAGGTAGGCCAGCTTGTCGATCTGCTCCAGGCTTTCCTTGCGGGCGGCGGCGGCGTTGGCTTGTTCCAGTGCCTCGCTGGCTTGCTTGAATTCCAGCGGGGCGAAGGTCGACACGCGCGAATTATTGTTGGCGGCGACGAAATCGCCACGGGCCTGGTCCAGCAAGGGGGTGGTGGTCGGCACGCTGCTGCATGCGCCCAAGGCGAGGACGGAGGCGAGGATGGCGGACTTGATCAATGTATGTTTCATGGAGGTGTTTCCTTTTCTTGTCGTGGCGCACGGGGCGCGATAATCATTCGTTTTCTTGTGCTCTGGGTCGTACTGTGCGCGGACCAATCGGCCTGCGCTGCCGCTGTGAGGGCGCGCGGCGTGACACTGTTTTTATTGTTGTGGCTTGTTGGCGCGGTCGACTTCTTCGCGCAGCACGCGCAGGTCGTCCTGCAAGGCATTGGCGGCGCTGGTGGCCTTGGTCGAATTGGCCTTGCTCTGTGCCAGCTTGGCATCGGCCTGGGCCTGGGTCGCCAGTTCGCGCGCCAGCTTGTAATCCTTGGCGGCCAGGGCTTCGTTGGCACGCATCATCTTGGCGCGGGCAGCGTTGATTTCTTCAGGAGCCAGGTCGGCGGCGCCGGCGCTCACTGCGTTGTCGACCGCGTTCTTCGATACAGCCACGTCGGCCGTTGCCGGGGCTTTTTGCGAACTGGCGCAAGCGGCCAGTGTCATAACCAGGGCGGCGCAAAGAACTTGACTGACTTGACGCTTGATTTGTGCATTCATCGGGTTTCTCCATGAGGTGTAATGATGTCGTGATAACGTTATAAGCTGATTTATTGGCAAGTTCGGTTCGCTGCCGCACATAGCAAATGTTTTGCGCGCAAGGGCCCTGGCGACCGTGCGCTAACGCACACAGGCGAGCACCCCTTATCGCTTAAGCTGTTCTTACTTTCACAATAGGGATAGTCATGAGTCAAGCCGCCCCGCTACCTTCCGGCCGCACACCGCGCGCGCGCCGCACCAAAATCATTCTCGCCATCGTCGCCGTGGTCGTCGCCATTGCCGCCATCGCGCTGGCCATCCTGCTCACCTACGACTGGAACAAGGCCAGGCCCTGGCTCAATGCCAAGGCCAGCGAAGCGCTCGACCGCCCCGTCGTCATCGCCGGCGACCTGCACCTGAGCTGGGAAAAACCGGCCGCCGCCATGGCCGAGCGCGGCCGCACCTGGCGCGACCTGGTGCCCTGGCCGCACCTGGTCGCCAACGATGTCCACGTCGGCCAGCCGCAGGGCATGGACGCACCCGGCGTAGGGGCACCCGGCGTAGGGGCGCCCGGCGCAGGGAGCGGCGACATGGCCAAGGTGAAGCAGTTTTCGTTTTCGCTCAATCCGTTCGCGCTGCTGCACAAGACCATCTCGATTCCCGTGCTGCGCTTCGACGCCCCGGCGGTCGACCTGCGCCGCGACAAGGATGGCAAGAACAACTGGACCTTCCACCAGGAAGACAAGCCGGCGCGCTGGAAACTCGACCTCGAACGGGTGATCTTCACCAAGGGCGTGGTCAAGCTCAACGATGCGATGGAAAAACTCGAGCTGACCGCCGACGTCGATACCGTCAACGCCGATTCCACCTACGGCATCAGCTGGAAGCTGCACGGCACCTACCACGGCGGCCCCGTGACCGGCGGCGGCAAGGCGGGCGCGGTGCTCTCGCTCAAGCAGCAGACCACCCCCTATCCGGTGCAGGCCGATCTGCGCGTGGGGAAAACCCATATCGAAGTCGACGGCACGGTCACCAAGCCGACCAGGCTGGCCGCGCTCGACCTGCGCCTGAAGCTCTCGGGCGCCAGCATGGCGCGCTTGTATACCCTGACCGGCCTGCTGCTGCCTGAAACGCCGGCCTTTCGCACCGAGGGCCGCCTGACGGGCGAACTGGGCGAGACCGGCAGCCGCTGGGTCTACGACAAATTCACCGGCAAGGTCGGTTCCAGCGACATTGCCGGCCGCCTCGAATACCAGACCGGCAAGCCGCGCGGCAAACTGAGCGGCACGGTCTCGTCCAAGCTGCTGCAATTCGCCGACCTGGGCCCGCTGGTGGGCGCCGACTCGAACGCCAGCAAGCAAGCGCGTGGCGTCGATACGGTGCAGCCGGCCGGCAAGGTGCTGCCGGTCGAATCCTTCCGTACCGAACGCTGGACCGCCATCGACGCCGACGTGCACTACGCGGCCGAGCGCATCGTGCGCGTAAAGCAGCTGCCGATCAGCAAACTGGACACCCACCTGATCCTCAAGGATGGCGTGCTCAACCTGGCGCCGATGAACTTCCAGATGGCCGGCGGGAGCATGAGCTCGACCATCAAGCTCGACGGCAGCGCGAATGGCAGCGGCAAGCAAGCCATCAAGGCCACCGCCAAGGTCAGCGCGCGCCATATCCGCATCAAGGAATTGTTCCCGTCGATCCAGGAAATGAAGGCCACTGTCGGCCAGATCAACGGCGACGCCCAGTTGTCCAGCACCGGCGATTCGGTGGCCTCCCTGCTGGGCGCCGCCAACGGTGAAATCAAGGCACTGATCGACGAAGGTACGGTGAGCAAGATGCTGCTCGAACAGATGGGCCTGAATATCGGGAATATTGTTCTGACCAAGCTGTTCGGCGACAAGCAGGTCAAGCTCAACTGCATGGCCACCGATTTCCAGGTCACCAACGGGCTGATGCAGACGCGCACCTTCGTCGTCGATACCGACGAGGCGGCGATCACGGCCGACGGCACCATCAACCTGGCCAACGAACAGATGGACCTGACCCTGGACCCCAAGACCAAGGGCTTGCGCATCTTTTCGCTGCGCTCGCCCCTGCACGTGCGCGGCAGCTTCTCCAAGCCCGACGTGAGCGTCGACAAGGGCATGCTGGCCCTGAAGGCCGGCGGCGCCGTGGCGCTCGGGCTGGCGGCGCCGGCGGCCGCCCTGCTGCCGCTGGTCAACGCCGGACCGGGCAAGGACAGCGGCTGCGCGCGCCTGCTGGCCGAGGCGCGCGAAAAGCCGGTGGCCCCGCCGCCGGGCAAGACGAGGCGCCGATAAAGTCACAAAAATTGCGTTTTCTCATCTATGTGCGTTGGCGAACAGACCACGAGCTCGTCCGGGCCTATTCTACGTCTATCGGTTGGGCGACACGCACCGCCGAACGCATAACAACATAGACACCACCATAGAGGAATACACCATGAAAAACCTGAAAATCGTTTCGACCCTGCTCGCCGCCCTGATGCTGACCACCGTTGTCGGCTGCGCTTCGACCGAAAAGAAAGAAAGCGTCGGCGAGTACGTTGACGACAGCGTCATCACCACCAGCGTCAAGGCGGCCATCGTCAACGAGCCAACCCTGAAAGTTGCTGAAATCAACGTTGAAACCTACAAAGGCGTTGTTCAGCTGAGCGGCTTCGTTGCAGCCCAGGACAGCATCGCTACCGCCGGCAAGGTCGCCCGCGAAGTCAAGGGTGTGAAATCGGTGAAAAACGACATTCGCATGAAATAAGCTACAAGCGATTCAACGAGGTTCAAGATGAAAACAATCAAGCAAGTGGTCATGAGCGCGGCACTGGTAACGGTAGCGCTCGGTTTGGGTGGCTGCGCCGGCATGTCGGCGCAGGATAAGAACACGGCCATCGGCGCCGGAGCCGGCGCAGTGGTCGGTGGCGTCCTGACCGGCGGCAGCGCGGTCGGCACCGTTGGCGGCGCAGCCGTCGGCGGCGTGATCGGCAACCAGGTCAAGCCACCGAAATGATCCGGCTTGCCTGATTGTAAAAACCCCGTTCGCGGGGTTTTTTTACGTCTGCTGATTGATCATGGAGGGACAAACAAGGAGAATCGATGAGCTGGGATGTTTTCGTTTGCAAGTTTTCGCGCACGTATACTCATGTCGACCAGATCGGCAATGACGAGTCCTGCCTGCCGATGGGAAGCCGGGCCGAGATCCAGGCCGCCATTTCCGCGCTGTTCGCCGGCGCCGGCTGGCGCGACCCGGCGTGGGGCGACTACCAGGGCCCGGCCGGCTCGGTCGGTTTCAATCTGTCGGACGACGATCCGCTCAACAGCATCATGCTGCATGTGCGCGCGAGCGCAGCGATCGTCGCCCCCAGCATGGAATGGTGCCTGCGCCATGGATGGCAGGCGATGGGTACCTCGGCCGGCACCTTCCTCGAGCAATCGCCGGTTCCGGAACAAGGTCTGCGGCAATGGATGGCATACCGCGACAAGATTCCCGGCCAGCGCCAGGATCCGTAGGCCGCCGCGACCGGTTCAGACGAAGGCGGTGGACAGCGCGCAGGCGCCGGCTTCCTTGACGATCTCATAGCATTTGCAGGAGGCCGCGGCCAGGCCGCGCACATCGAGGATTTCGATATTGCCGCGGCTGTAGATGATCAAGCCCTGCTGCTGCAGGGCGCTGGCGGCCTTGGTCACGCCGACCCGGCGCACGCCCAGCGCATGCGCCAGGAATTCGTGCGTGAGGTGGAATTTATCGGACTTGAGACGGTCGCGCGTGATCAGCAGCGAGCGCGCCAGGCGTGCTTCGAGCACGTGGAAACGGCTGCACACGGCGATCTGGATCGCCTGCGCCAGCAAGGTATCGGTATAACGGTACAGCACCCGCTGCAACGCCGGATTGCGCGCGAACTCGGTGCGGAACTTGGTGCTGTCCATGCGGC
Organism: Massilia antarctica; assembly: GCF_015689335.1. Taxonomy (GTDB): domain Bacteria; phylum Pseudomonadota; class Gammaproteobacteria; order Burkholderiales; family Burkholderiaceae_D; genus Telluria_A; species Telluria_A antarctica. Next base: position 6,755,511 of record NZ_CP065053.1, read on the forward strand.
TCGCGCACCCGGCGCGCTGCACGATGGCGCGCGTCTGCGCGGTATCGTGCCCCAGCGCGACGGTCGCGCCCAGCATGCCTTCGCGCCCGACCAGGCCCACTTCGAGCGTCATGCGCCCTTCCGCCACACCGAGCAGGGAAATCAGGCAATCGTGCGGAAAATAAATGAAGCGCACCGGCTCGGCCGGCTCATACAGCACCTCGCCCACTTCCACCTGCACCGGTTCGAGCAAGGGAGACAGGCGCGCGAGATCGTTATGCGGCAGGGCGGCGAGCAACTGGTTGCCGTTCGGGTGGTCGAGCTCTACCGCGGAAACGTGTTTCATCGCTCCCTCCGGCAGGCAAAGCGTGTGGTCGACCATAAGTCAAAACGGATAGCGATCATTAGATAGGTAAGGCCAGGTAAATACTGCGGATACATTTACAAACAATTTCAATCAGCGTAACGGCAATCATAGGCAAAGTATGTACGGTGACGCACGGATGAACCGCCCCATCCTCGGGAGAATGAGCCGCATCAACCCGACAGTGCAGCAACTGACATCCACTCCAAAGGAAACAGCATGAGTACCCCCACCTCCCCCGCGGCACACGCCACGCGCCATCCCCTGCTGCTCGCCGCCGCTGTCGCGGTCATCGTGTTTTGCGGGGCCGGCACGGCCGCCATCCTCGGCTGGCTTCCTGCGTCCGTGGGCGGCACGCCGGCCCGCACCGAACTGAGCGAAATCGACCGCGCCATGCTCGCCTCCAAACTGCAGGGCACGACGCCGGCCACCCTGGCCCCGCTCGACGAGCACGGGCGGCGCGATCAAGCTGCCCTTGATCAGCGCGAGCGCGCCGCCGATCGACTGGCCGCGCGCGAACGTGCAGCCCGCGACCATGCGCCCCAGGTGCGCGCAGCGGCGGCCCAGGACAACGGCTGGTGCGCGCACTGCGGCAATATCGAATCGGTGCGTGAAGTCACCCAGCGCGCCCAGGGGAGCGGCCTGGGCGCGGCCGGCGGCGCCATTCTCGGCGGCTTGCTGGGCAACCAGGTGGGCGGCGGCAATGGCCGCAAGCTGGCCACCGTGGCCGGGGCGGTGGGCGGCGCCGTGGTCGGCAACCAGGTCGAAGGCAATATGAAAGCGACACGCAGCTACGAAATCCGGGTGCGCCTCGACGATGGCGCCACCCGCACCTTCCATCAGCAAAGCGCGGCCGGCTGGCGCGCCGGCGACCGGGTCAAGCTGGTCGACGGGACCTTGCGCCCGGCAAGCTGACCCCGGCAGGAATTACAAAAAAACAACGCTCCTGGCTGGAAAGCCCGGGGCGTTTTCTTTTCTTGTTTGCAATGTGTGTTAGCGAACTGATCTCCTGATGAGCTGGCGCGAGAATGGCTTCACGCCTGCAGCAAAAGGCGCGGCAGTATCACCAGAGACGAAGGATTTATCATGAACCGCATGATTTGGGTCGGCATTTTAGCTTGGGGCATTCTCGTAACGCTGTTCGGTTTCAGCGCCGCGGGACCTGTCGCGGCAGGCAGCAGCGCCACGATGCAGGCCCAGGACGTCGTGTTCCTGATTGCCGGCGGCCTGGTGGCTTGCCTGATCGGTCTGGTTGGCCTGGCTGGCGTATTGGGATGGTTGCCAGCCTTGCGAAACGAACCAAAAAGTTATTCTTAATGTACGCCAGCGTACGGAGCGGCATGCAAGAGTTCTGCATACTGCAATCACGACCTACCAGTCGTCTATAAAAACCCACCGAGGACAAAATCATGCTCTATACAATCGCCGTCGTACTCCTTATCCTGTGGCTGCTCGGCTTGGTCACTTCCTATACAATTGGTGGCTTCATCCACATTCTGCTGGTTGTCGCAGTCATCATGATTCTGGTACGCTTGATCAGCGGCCGAGGCATCTAGCTGACCTACGATCCGGCCATCGATTGATGTCCGATCCGTTTCGCGGTCGCGCCCGGCACAGCCTGGCGTGACAGCGAAACGGATTAATTACTTTTGGAGCCACACAATGAAAAATAGCCTGAGCAAATCCCTGATCGGCATCACCGTCGCCACCATGCTGGCCACCGGTTGCGCCGACATGTCCGCCACCCAACGCGGCACCGCCACCGGCGCAGGCGTCGGTGCGGGCTTGGGTGCCATCATCGGCGCCTCGTCCGGCCACGGCGGACACGCGGGCAAGGGTGCCATCATCGGCGGTGCCGCTGGTGCCATCATCGGCAATATCTGGTCGAACCGCATGGAGCAGCAGAAACAGGCCATGGAACAGGCCACGCGCGGCACCGGCATCCAGGTCAGCCAGACCCAGGATAACCGCCTGAAACTCGAAGTGCCCGCCGACGTCTCCTTCGACACCGGCCGCTCCGACATCAAATCGAATTTCCGTCCCGTGCTCGAACGCTTCGCCGCGACCTTGCAGGACAACCCGTCGACCACGGTGACCATCATCGGCCACACCGACAGCACCGGCGGCGACAATGTCAACCAGCCCTTGTCGGTCGACCGCGCCGCCCAGACGCGCGACTTCCTCGCCGCGCGCGGCGTCTCGCCGAACCGCATCATGATCGATGGCCGCGGCGAACGCGAGCCGATCGCCTCGAACGACGACCCTTCCGGCCGCGCGCGCAACCGCCGCGTCGAGATCTATGTCGCCGAGCAGGACCGCCACGGTTAATTCCGCGCCCGTATCGCATCAACTGCACCAGCCGGCATTGCGATGCCGGCTTTTTTACGCCCCGGCCACGTGCACCGTCACGCCCAGCGCGCGATAGCGCGCCAGCAAGGCCTCGTCGGTGCCGTGCGCCACCACCAAGGCCCCGATCTGGTCGGCGCCGGCGATGCGGTAGGGCGACGCGGTCGCCAGTTTTTCGGGGGAGGCCAGCACCACCGTGTGCGCGGCCGCGCGCCACATGGCGCGCTTGACGGCCGCCTCCTCGAAGTCGCCGGTGGACAGGCCGGCGTCCGGGTCGATGCTGCTCACCCCCAGGAAGCACAGGTCGGCCCGCACCTGGGCAATCGCCTCCACGGTGGCCGCGCCCACCCCCACCACCGAATGGCGGTACAGGCGCCCGCCCAGCATGATCACCTCGATCCCTTCGTGCCCGAGCAGCGCCAGCGCCACCGAGGGACTGTGGGTGACGATAGTGGCGCGCAAATCCGGCGCCAGATGGCGTACCAGATGACCCGTGGTGGTGCCGCCATCGACGAACACCACCTGCCCCGGCGCCACCAGGGCGGCGCCGGCGCGGCCGATGGCGGCCTTGGTGTCGGGCGAGATGCGCGCGCGCGCATTGAAATCGGCCAGCGCCGGCGAGGCGGGCAAGGCCGGCAACGCGCCGCCGTGCACGCGCTGCAGCATGCCCTCGCGCGCCAGTTCGCGCAGGTCGCGCCGGATCGTGTCTTCCGACAAACCCAGCGCCTCGCTCACGGCTTTCGCCACCACTTGCCCGTCGCGCCGCAACAGGTCCATCAGATAGTGCTTTCGCTGGGTCGTCAGCATGCTTGCTCCTGCACGTATTTTCTTGACACTGCACGATTCTGCACGATATTCTGAAAAACACCAAGCCCAACGGAGAGGAACACAATGCAAGCACAACAAGTACGCATCGACAAGGAAGAACTGCTGTCGGACAACTGGTACATCCTCAAGCGCCTGACCTTTTCGCTGCGCCGGCGCGACGGCAGCTGGCAAAGCCAGACGCGCGAAGTCTACGATCGCGGCAATGGCGCCGTGATCTTGCTGTACAACCTGGGCCGGCGCACGGTGCTGCTCACGCGCCAGTTCCGCATTCCGGCTTTCGTCAATGGGCACGACGGTTTTCTGATCGAAGCGGCGGCCGGCCTGCTCGACAACGCCAGCCCCGAACAGCGCATCCGCGCCGAAGCCGAGGAAGAAACCGGCTACCGGATTGACGACGTGAAAAAGATCTACGACCTGTTCATGAGCCCCGGTTCGGTCACCGAGCGCCTGCATTTTTTCATCGGCGCTTACGAGCCGGAGCACAAGGTGGGCGACGGCGGCGGCCTGGCCGCGGAGGGCGAGGATATCGACGTGCTCGAACTCGGTTTCGACCAGGCGCTGGCGATGATGGCCAGCGGCGAGATCATGGATGGCAAGACCGTCCTGCTGTTGCAATATCTCCAGTTGCACCTGATGTCGGCGCAAACCTAGCGCCAGATCAATACATCGGCGCGGGAGGCACGCGATAGTTGCACCTATGAATGCACATACCTCCCTCTCAAAAACCGCGGCCGCCAGCGCCGCGCGCCGCGACACCTTGTGGAACCCGGACGCCGCCGCCTGCTGGAGCTTGCTGTTTACGCCCCTGTTCGGCGCCTACCTGCTCATCCGCAACTGGGAAGCGCTCGGCGAACCCAAGCGCGCCGTGCGGGCCTGCTGGTGGTTCGCCCTCAGCCTGATGTTTGTCATCGTCAACTTCTACTATTCCTTGCTGTGCGCCGAAGCGTCGCCTTTGCGCATCAGTAACGTGATTTTCTTGCTGGTCTGGTACATCGCCGAGGCCAGTCCCCAGGAGCGCTTCATCCGCGAGCGCCTGGGCACCGATTACGCGCGCCACTCCTGGGCCGTGGCCCTGCCCTGCGCGCTGGTGCTGCTCATGGCCTACGTAGTCGGCTACGTCCGGATGCTCGCCTTGATCATGCAGGTGCATTGAAATGAACGCCGTCCGCATCGACGTCGCAGTCGGCAGTTGCCACTTTTCGCAGGTTGACCACTCGCACAGGAGCACGCTATGAGCACGGAGCGTTTTGCCCATTTTTTGGATTCTCTGCAATCCTGGAGCGCGGAAGCGCCCGCCCCGGCCGCGGCGCCGGCCACCTCCCCAAGCCAGACCAACGCCAACCAGAGCGCGCGCGTACGCCGCGTCAAGGGTTTGCTGGAAGCGGTCGGCTCGGACCCCACCTGGCGCGCGCGCGGCGACACCGAGGCCGGCAACGATAGCGCGGCGCGCAACGCCGATGAACGCGACGATGATCTTGACGACGATCTCGACGACGAAGACGAGGACTTCAACTGAAGCCGCGCCGGGGCGAACGGCGGCTGCGGCCCGCCCTTCGCCTTGCGTATTATATGAACAACATCCAGTGCGCATTTCGCGATAAACTCGCGTATTCACACTGGAGCCACCATGAACCCACGCCTTCGCCTGACCGCCCTCGCCCTCGTTTCCGCCGCGACCATGGCGCTCGCGCCCGCCAGCGCCGCCACCCAGACCATGAAGCCCGGTCTGTGGGAAAACACCAGCAAGTCCACCTCGCAGAACGCGGAAATCGCCAAGGCCATGGCGGAGATGCAAAAGCACATGAAGTCCATGACCCCGGAGCAGCGCAAGGAAATGGAGAAAACCATGGGCAAGTCGGGCCCGGCCAACTTCACCCTCCACGACGATGGCAGCGTCACCATGAAGATGTGCATCACCCAGAAAATGATCGACGATTCGGCCGGCAACTATGTCGGCCCGCAGAGCGGCAACTGCACCCACAAGAAGGGGCCGATGGTGGGCGGCACGCAGAGCTTCTCCTACACCTGCACCAATCCCCCATCGTCCGGCGAAGGCAAGATCTCCTACCAGGCCGATTCCTACAGCTCGACCATGACCATGACCTCCAGCGCCGCCGGCGCCATGGGCAACATGACCATGGCATCGACGGGCAAGTATTTGGGCGCCAACTGCGGCGACGTCAAGCCGATCGACACCAAACCGGCCGGGGCCAAGTAAGCGCGGCGCCGGCGCGGCCCGCCGCCTTTACGCCGCGCCGGTAAACGCCAGGTAGCGCTCGCGCGCCAGGGTCGCCACCGGTCCGATGGCCAGGCTGCGCCCTTCGTAGCGGATGCAGGGCGTGACCTTGCCGTAGTTGCCGGTGTTGAAAATTTCCAGCGCCGTCAACAGCTCGTCCGGGTGCACCGTGCGCTCTTCCACCGTCACACCGGCCTCGGCCAGCAAGCCGATCACGCGGGCGCGCGTGATGCCCGCCAAAAACGTCCCATTCGGCACCGGCGTCACCACCTTGCCCTCGGGTGTGACCAGGAACAGGTTCGAGGTCGCGAACTCGGCCACATTGCCGGCGCTGTCGACCACCACCGCATTGTCGAAACCGCGCGCGCTCGCTTCGCGGATCGCGCGCGTGGTGTTGGCGTACAGGGCCGAGGCCTTGGCATCGGTCGGCGCCATGCTGGCGTCCGGCCGGCACAGGCGCGACAGGCAGGCCGAAAAGCCCGTGAACGGCGGCATCGGCGCATCGAACAGGGTCAGCGCGAAACCGCTCTTGTCGGGCACCGGCACCAGGAAGCCGTCGACGCCGAACACCAGCGGGCGCACATACAGCTCCGCATCGGCCGGAAACCTGCTCACGCCTTCGCGCACCAGCGCTTCCATCTCGTCCACCGTCAGCGGACACTGCAGGCCGAGCCGCTCGGCCGACACGATCACGCGCTGCAAATGCAGACGCAGATCGGGCAGCTGGCCGCGGATAGCGCGCGCGCCATCGAATACCGACGAGCCCAGCCACACGCTGTGATCCATCGCGCCGTACAGCGGCACATTACCTTCGGCCCATTGCCCTTTGAAATAAGTCAGATACATAATTGCCTCGCAGTCATTGTTCTACTCCCAGTTTAACCGAACTCGGCGCCGCTGACCGGCGCTCCCCTCATCCGGTTAGAGGCCGCGCTCCAACGCCGCCAGCGCACTTACCCGGCATGAACTGTTAGCATTAAGAATGTTGCAACGATACATTTACCTCAACACCCTTGACCTCAGCATCCACCTATCGATGAGCCATGCCTACTGATTCTCTTGCTCAGCGCCGCACGCGCTGGATCACGATCGGCCTCGTGGTCGGCCTGCATGCGGCCCTGCTGCTTGTGTGGCGCCACACGCGCGAAAAAAAACCGCCGCCCGAGGAGGAGAGCGGCCCGCGCATCCAGTGGATCGAGGCTATCGCCGCCAGGCCGGTCGCGAGCCCGCCGCCAAGCCGCGCCATACCGGCACCGGCCCCGCGTGCGGCGTCGCTGCACGCGGCGCGCCCAAGTCCGGCTGCCCCCGCGCCGGCCATCGCGCTGCCGGCCGCGTCGCCCGCCCCCGCGGCCGAGGCGCCGTCGATGACCGTGGTGCCGCCCGATCCCTTCGCCGAGCCCGCCCCGGCAGCGGCGCCCAGCGCCGCCGACACGATCCGCAAGCGCGCGCTGGCCGACCTGGGCAAGATCGACAAGGACTTGCGCAAGCAATCGCTCAACAAGTTCAGCGTGCCCGACGATTCGCCGCAGAAGCGCTTGATCGCGGGCATCCAGTCGGCCCGGCGCGCTCCCACCCTGTTTGAAAAAGCCGAGATCGAGGAAATTACCACCGGCAATGCCGATGCCGGCGGACGCAAATACAAGATCAGGACGGCGCTTGGCACCTATTGCATCACCTACCCCTTGGTCAACGATATTCACGGCAGCCGGGAAAAGAAATACTCGCTCTGCCCCGATTGACCACGGCGAGCCGCTGTGTTCGCTAGCGAACACAGTTTCCGAGCATCAGCAACGTACACTACGTCTTTAGTATCTGTTGCTCCGGCTATTTTTCATGCTTTCAACTTTAGAACGAATCGACCCCCACAGCGACCGCATCGATATCCTGGTTGACCTGGTCGAACAATTGCGCCCGCGCCGGCGCGCCGACCTTGCCGCCAGCGCGGAACGGGTGCGCACCCTGTGCCAGCTCCTCAAGGGCAACCCGGCCCACGCCTCCGCCCTGCGCAGCTATGTCACGCGCCTGCTCGACAGCCGCCGCCACGCCAGCCTGTACACCGACATCGGCGTGCTGTCCAACGATGGCTTTTTCACCGAACTGAAACGCCGCGTTTCCTACCGCTTCCTGCCGCCCGCCCTGGGCGATGTGTACCTGAGCGACGCCATCGACCAGGTGCTGTATGTGAAAACCGACTACCGCTGGATCCGCACCGTGCCAGCCGCCGACTGGCTGGAACTGTTCGACGTGGTATCGAACGCCGCCCCCGCGCCCCACACCGGCGCGGCCAACGCACGCCGCACCACCGTGCTCGGCATGCTCGAAGCGATCCGCACCCTGTCCTGCCGCGTGTGCGCGCTCGGCTTCGAGCCGCGCCTGATCAGCAGCCACGCCGACATCGAAAACTTCGATTCACCCTTCCTGATGCAAAACATCGAAGTCAATCACTACCTCGACGGCTACGCGCGCCTGCTGGCCGGCGAAGCGGTTCAGGTGGACGATGCGCGCCACCTGCTGGTCATGCTCGACCAGTGCGACAGCGTGGTCGGCAAGATCCGCAAGAACGCGCTCAGCCACGGCACCAGCGTCGCCCTCACCTATCTGCTGGTGGCCCTAAGCCAGAGCATCGACCGCTTGCGCAAGCTGCTGTTCCTGGTCGACGTCAGCGGCCAATTGCCGGCCGCCCCCAGCGTCGACCTGGAAACCCTGGCCAACGACGCCACCCCCGCCAGCGCGCCGCCGACCAGCCTGCACCGCGCCGGCGCCATCGCCCTGGCCCAGGAACTGGTCGAAGCGCACAACAATAAGTACACGGTGCGCGACCTGTTCGCCGACAATATCGACTTGCTGGCCCGCAACGTCACCGAAAACGCCAGCCGCACCGGCGAACACTATATCGCCGACACCCGCGTCCAGCTGGGCGGCATGTTCCTGTCCTCGGCCGGGGCCGGCTTCATCGTCGGCTTCATGGCGCTGTTCAAGATATTGCTGGGCACCCTGCGCGCCGCGCCGCTGGTCGAAGCGTTCTTGTTCAGCCTGAACTACTCGCTCGGCTTCATGCTGATCCACGTGCTGCATTTCACGGTGGCCACCAAGCAGCCGGCCATGACCGCCTCGCGCATCGCCGCCGGCCTGTCGAGCAAGGATGGGCGCAATATCGACCTCGACAGCATGGCTGAACTCATCAACAAGGTGTTCCGCACCCAGTGCGTCGCCGTGCTGGGCAACCTGGCCACGGCCATTCCGACCGCCTGGCTGATCGCCACCGGCTACCGCTACATCACCGGACGCCACCTGGTCACACAAGACAAGGCCGCCCACCTGCTGCACGACATCGATCCGATCCACAGCCCGGCCCTGTTCTACGCTGCCATTGCCGGCGTCTGCCTGTTCGTGGCCGGGCTGATATCGGGCTACTTCGACAACAAGGCGCTGTACACGCGCATGGCCCAGCGCGTCGTCCAGCTGCGCGGCCTGGGGCGCCTGCTGGGAGCGCAACGCCTGCGCCGCCTGTCCTTGTACATCGAAAACAATCTGGGCAGCCTGATGGGCAATATGTACTTCGGCGTTTTGCTGGGCACCATCGGCACCCTCGGCTTCCTGTTCGGCCTGCCGCTCGACATCCGCCACGTCACCTTTTCGTCCGCCAATTTCGCCACCGCCCTGGTGGCGCTCGATTACACGATGAGCTGGGAAGTGGCGCTGACCTCGATCGGCGGATTTTTATCGATCGGCACGGTCAATCTCGTGGTAAGTTTTGGACTGGCACTATTAGTTGCGCTGCGCGCCCGCAAGATTCACTTCGAACACGGTATTCTGTTATTAAAAGCACTCGGACGGCGCTTCCTGGCCGCCCCCATCGATTTTTTCATCGGGCCCAAGGACATGCCGTCGGAGCCGCCCGAAGCCGTACCACACAGGGGATCACCATGACACACACCCGCGTCGCTGCCTGGCTGGCCGTACTGGCCCTGGCCGTCGGCCTGGCCTCCTGCGCCTCCTTGCCCTCGATGAATGGCCTGGCGGACGCTCCGGCGGCGCGCACCAATCCGGCGATCACCACCGGCAAGGGCCGGATGGACAAGAAAAAGGCGGCCGACCTGCTGGCGCGGCGCTGGGCCAGGGCCACACCCGACATGAAGGCCTTGGCCGTGCTGGAAGAAGCGGCCACCGGCGTGCCCCTGGTGGCGGGCAACAAGGTCACCCTGCTGTTCGACGGCCCGGCCACCATGAAGGAAATGATGGCCGCCGCCAGCAACGCCAAGACCTCGATCAACCTGGAAACCTATATTTTCGACCAGGATGCCATCGGCCAGCAATTTGCCGACATCCTGATCGACAAGCAGAAACAGGGCGTCACCGTCAACGTGCTCTACGACAGCGTCGGCACCCTGGCCACGCCCAAGGAATTTTTCGAGCGCATGAAGCAGGCCGGCATCGCCATGGTCGCCTTCAACCCCGTCAATCCGGCGGCGCGGGTCGGCAAGTGGGAGCTGAACAACCGCGACCACCGCAAGCTGATGGTGGTCGACGGCAAGGTCGCGTTCACGGGCGGCATCAACATCAGCAGCACCTACGCCAACAGTTCCTTCTTCCGCTCCAAGCGCAAGCCGGACACGACAGACAGCACGAAGGTCGGCTGGCGCGATACCCACATCAAGATCGAGGGCCCGGCGGTGGCCTCGCTGCAATATCACTTCATCGAGGGCTGGGTCAACCAGGCTGCCGGCGAATTGCCCGAGCGCGAGTATTTCCCGCCCTTGGCGCCGGTCGGCGACAAGATCGTGCGCGTGCTGGCCACCGATCCCGAGCGCGAGTCGGAAATCTACAAGGCATTCATGCTGTCGATCCAGGAAGCGAAGAAATCGGTGCACATCACCTCGGCGTATTTCGTGCCGGACCGCCAGTTCGTCGAGGCGCTCAGCGCCGCCGCCAGGCGCGGCGTGGACGTGCGCCTGGTACTGCCCGGGGTGACCGATCACGGCCTGGTATTCCATGCGGGACGCGCGTTTTACGACGAACTGCTCAGGAACGGAGTCAAGATTCACCAGCTGCAGATGGCGATCTTGCATGCCAAGACGGCGGTGATCGACGGCACCTGGTCGACGGTAGGCTCGGCCAATATCGACCGTCGCAGTTTTTTGCACAACTACGAACTCAATGTGGTGGTGCTCGACACGGGCTTCGGCACCGACATGGAGAGCGCGTTTGCGGAAGATCTGCGCGACTCCAAGGAAATCACCCTCGAACAATGGCGCAAGCGCCCCTGGGCCGACCGCCTCAAGGAATGGGCCGCACGGCTCACCGAATACTGGATCTGATTGCGCTTGCCCCTCCGCAGCCAATGTGTTGTTACACAAGCGGATTCCATTGTATGCGGAGCGAAACATCATTTACTTAAAAATAGTGTTTCGCTATATTCAAAGCAGATACGGATAAGGGCGGCTTGAGATAAATCAAGTGCAGCCTTGATTCATCGGGCGCGCGCAAGGTCTTTGCAGGGCGTCCCCACGACTATTGCGACCTGGACTGGACTAATCTCATGGCAAATTTCAATTTTCAAAAAAAACAAATGGCAACCCTGGTCGCCGGTGCCTGCCTGGTGATGGCCAATGCCTCGGCGATCGGCACCGCTTGTCCGGTTGCCAGCGGCGGCATCATTACGGTGGACAACACCACCATCGATAACACCTGCACCATCGGCAGCGCCGAGAGCCTGACGGTGAGCGCCACCGGGGTGATTACCGTGCCGCTGGCCAACACACCGAACAATGGCGTCGAGCTCAATTCCGGCGTCACCGCCGGCTCCATCACCAATGCCGGCACCATCAACCCGGTCGCGGTCGGCGTCAACATCATGGGCACCCTCAGCGGCGGGATCACCAATACCGGCACCATCGCGTCCACCGGACCGTGGGGCGGCGTGACCGAGGAAGGCATCCGCCTGAGCGGCGCCGCGGTGGGCGGCGCCATCAGCAACGGGCCGGCGGGCGTGATCAGCACCGTCAACGGCAGCGCGATCCACATCGTCAACAGTTCCTTGCAGGGCGGCATCACCAACGCCGCCGGGGGCGACATCGCGTCCGCCGGCGGCTTTGCCGCCCTCGATATCAGCAATGCGCAACTCGGCGCCAGCATCGACAACCAGGGCCACATCGGCAACAAGACGGGACAAAACGGACGCGGCATCGCCATGCTGAACGTCACGCTCACCGGCGATATCCTCAACGGCGGCACCATCGGCACCCAGGGCGGCAACCCGGCGCTGGCGCTGCTCGCCACCACCGTGAGCGGCAAGATCGGCAATAGCGGCACCGTAGGCATGGGCAATTCCAATGCCATGACGATACAGAGCAGTTCCACTGTCGGCCAGATCGAAAATACCGCGACCGGCACCATCAACGGCGCCTTCGCAGGAATGTATATATCCAGTTCCACCATCACCAGCGGCATCGTCAATGCCGGCACGATCAACGGCATCCACGCCATCGAGCTGCAGACCTCGACCATCAGCGGCGGCGGCATCCTCAACGACACCGGCGCCGCCACGCATGGCAGCCGCGCGATTAATCTGGGCAATGCGCAGATCAGCGGCGACATCATCAACCGGGGCTTGATGGACGGGGCGGAAGGCGGCATCGTCGGTTACAACGGCAGCACCATCTCCGGCAAGCTGAGCAATTCCGGCACGATTACCTCCAACGGCGACACGATTAACCTGAACAATGTCCAGATCGCCGGTGAACTGGCCAATAGCGGCATCATCACCAGCACGAACGGCAAGGGCATGAGCATGACCGGCGGCTCGACGGCGGCGTCGGTCAGCAACACTGCCACCGGCGTGATTACCACCGTCAACAGCTACGGTATCCGCATCGACGGGACCGGCACCAGCGTGGCGGGCGGGATCGTCAACGGCGGCGCCCTGAACGGCGCGCGCGGCATTTCAGTGAGCAACAGCGCCAACATCGTGGCCTCCGGCATCGTCAACCAGCTCGGCGCGACCATCACCAGCACCGGCATCGGGATCGCCGTCGACAGTGCGCAAGTGCATGGCGGCATCGACAACCTTGGCGCGATCACCGGCACCAGTAGCGGCATCACGATCAGTGGCACCAGCGTCATCGATGGCGGCATCACCAACAGCGGCACCATCGGCGGCGCCAAGTCGCTTGACCTGACCAATAGCGGCAACGCGTTCATCGTGAGCAATACCGGCGGCTTGAGCGGCGACCTCACGCTCGGCATCAATACCCTCAACATCCTCGGCTCCGCCGCCAGCGTGAGCGGCACCGTCACCGGTGGCACCGGCAGCGTGGTCAATATCGGCACCGGTACGCTCAATACCGCCACGTTCACGCCGGGCGGCAATTTTACCGGCCTGGCCCAGATGAATATCAGCCCGGCCAGTACCCTGCGTTCGACCAGCGCCCTGAACATCGGCGCGACGACAATGAGCAACAGCGGCGTCCTCTCGGTCGCCGCCGGGCATACCGTCAGCTTGACGGGCGACTATATCCAGGCTGCCAACGGCCTGTTCCGCACCGGGCTGACGAACGCCACCACCTACGGCAAACTGAACGTGACCGGCAATGTCACCATGTCGGCCAGCAGCAACATCGATGTCGATGTCGGCGGCGCGCCGGTACTTGCCAACGGCACCGTCCTGCCCGATGTGATCAAGGCCAGCGGCACCTTGACCACGGCGGCAAGCATTCCCGTGACCGACAACAGCTTCCTGTTCGACCTGACTGGGGTAAAAAACGGCAAATCCATCGATCTGGTGATTGCCTCGGCGACGCCAACACCAACACCAACACCAACACCAACCCCAACACCAACCCCAACACCAACCCCGACACCGACGCCAACCCCAACGCCGACACCAACGCCGACCCCAACGCCGACACCAACACCAACGCCAACGCCGACACCAACACCAACGCCAACGCCGACCCCAACACCGGTACCGACCCCGACACCGGTACCGACCCCGACGCCAGTACCTGTGCCGACCCCTGTTCCTGTCCCGACACCCGTGCCTGTGCCGACCCCTGTTCCTGTGCCGACACCGGTTCCTGTCCCGACACCGGTCCCGACACCGGTCCCGACACCGGTCCCGACACCGGTCCCGACACCCGTCCCGACACCGGTCCCGACACCGGTGCCGACACCCGTCCCGACGCCGGTACCAACACCAGTGCCGGTCCCAACCCCGGTCCCGACGCCAGTGCCGACGCCACCGGTGCCACCGATCCAACCGCCGTCGCCGGCAAATACCGCCGTCTCGGCCATCGTAGCCACCGGCAATTCGTCCGGAGGCGGCGCGGCGCGCGTGTTCGACCAGTTGATCGCCAACAGCACCGGCGGCGACATGGGCCAGGTGATCACCGCGCTGGGCAAGCTGTCGACCGCGAAAGAAGTGTCCGATGCCGTCGGCCAGACCGTGCCGCTGGCTGCCGGCGGCACCGCCGCCGCCCTTGCCGGCACCATGAACCTGACCGACCGCGTGGTGCAGGCGCGCCTGGAAGCCAATCGCGGCCTGTCGGCCGGCGACGGCTACGGCAGCGAGCGCGCGCTGTGGGCCAAGCCGTTCGGCGCCTGGGCGCGCCAGAGCGACCGCGATGGCACGGCCGGCTACAAGGCCGACAGCGGCGGCCTGATCGTCGGAGCCGATGGCGTTGTGAGCAGCGCCGACCGGGTCGGCTTCGCGCTGACCTATGCCAGGACCAATCTGGACGGCAACGGCGTGAGCCCGCAGTCGGCCGATATCGACCTGCTGCAACTGATGACCTACGGCAGCCACAACCTGGACGCCGACACCGACATCAGCTGGCAGCTCGACATGGGCACCAACAAGACCAAGGGCCAACGGCTCATCAGTTTTAGCGGCCTGAACCGCGTGGCCAGCAGCGATTATCGCGGCACCAGCCTGCATGCCGCCGGCGGCATCGCGCGGGTGCTGCGCATGAGCGAGCAAACCAATCTGACCCCATCGATGCGCCTGGACTACACCACCGTCAAGAACAAGGCGTACGCGGAAACCGGCGCGGGAGCGCTCAACCTGCTGGTCAACAGCCAGCGCGCCAAGCAATTGATCCTGTACGCCGACGCCAAGCTCAATCATTCGCCATCGAAGGATCTGACGTTCTCGGGCAACCTGGGGTTCGGCTATGATTTCCTGGCCGAGCAAACCGCCGTGGTGGCGACCTTCGCCGGCGGCGGACCGGCGTTCACCACCAACGGCATCGATCCCAAGCCGCTGTTCGCGCGCGCCGGCGCCGGCGTGACCTTGATGCGCTCCGGCAGCACCGAACTGACGGCGCGCTATGACGCCGAAGCGCATCGGGGCTTCCATGCCCAGAGCATTTCGCTGAAGATGCGCAAGCAGTTCTGAACGGCGCCCCGACCGTGGCCGCCGCCGCGGCCGGGGCACCCGCCGACCCTGCCACAAGGAGACCGATGTCGAACGACGTACCCGCATGGCGTTTGAAAAGCAGTGTGAGCGGCATCGAATGGCCGGCTGTTCCGGATGTGCGGAGCCGCCTGCTCTACTCCCTGTTGCGCCAGATGGACAGCGAACAATGGCTGGCCGCGCAGGAAATCGCTTAGCGCCAGTCGCAGCGGCTCAAGTCAATGCCCGAGCGCGAGTATGTCCCGCTCCTGGCGCCGGTTGGCGACAAGATCGTGCGCATGCTGGTCACCGATCCCGAGCGCACGTCGCAGATTTACAAGGCGTTCATCATCCCTCTTGATCGCCGCCCCCCGGCCCCGGCCAATGTGTTGTTACACAAGCGGATTCCGTTGTGTTCCGAGTGAAACCTCATTTACTTAAAAATAGTGTTTCGCTATATTCAAAGCACATAGGGATCAGCGAAGCTTGACATGAATCAAGTGAAGCCTTGATTCATCGGGCGCGCGCACTCTTTGCAGCATGCCCCCACGACTGTTGCGCAACCGGACTGGGAACTGATCTCATGGCACATTTCAACTTTCAAAAAAAACCAATGGCAGTGCTGGTCGCGGGCGCCTGTCTGCTGATGGCCAATGCATCGGCGATCGGCACCGCGTGCCCCACCGCCGTCAGCAGCACGATCACGGTGGACAACACCACCATCGATAATGTCTGCACCATCGGCCCCGGCGAGAGCCTCAATGTGACCGCCACCGGGGTGATTACCGTACCGCTGGCCAACACGCCGAACAATGGCGTGGAAGTCAATACCGGCGTCACCGCCGGCAGCATCACCAATGCCGGTACCATCAATCCGGTCGCGGTCGGCATCAACATCACGGGCAACCTCACCGGCGGGATCATTAATACCGGCACCATCTCGTCCACCGGACCGTGGGGCGGCGTGACCGAGGAAGCCATCCGCCTGAGCGGCGCCAGCGTGGGCGGCGCCATCAGCAACGGGCCTGCGGGCGTGATCAGCACCGTCAACGGCAGCGCCATCCATATCATCAACAGTACCTTACAGGGCGGCATCACTAACGCCGCCGGCGGCAACATCAGCGCGGCTGGCGGTTTTGCGGCGGTCGACATCAGCGGGTCTCAGATCGGCGCCAGCATTGTGAACCAGGGACACATCGGCCGTACGCCAGGGCAAAACGCGCGCGGCATCGCCCTGTCGAGCGTCGCCGTTACCGGCGATATCCTCAACAGCGGCACCATCGACACCCAGGGCGGCTACCCGGGGCTGGCGCTGACCGCGACCACCGTCAGCGGCAAGATCAGCAACAGCGGCACCTTGGGTAGCTCCAATTCCGACGCATTCACGATTCTAGGCAATTCCACGGTCGGCCAGATCGAAAATACCGCGACGGGCACCATCAATGGCTCCTCCATGGGTATCTATGGAAGCACGTCCACCATCACGAGTGGCATCGTCAATGCCGGCACGATCAGCGCCATGCACCCCATCGAATTGCAGCTCACAAACATCAGCGGCGGCGGTATCCTGAACGATACCGGCGCGCAGACGCATGGCGAGCGCGGCATCGACCTGAACGGGGCGCTGATCAGCGGCGACATCATCAACCGCGGCCTGATGGACGGGGCCGAAGGCGGCGTCACCGTCCGCAGTGGCAGCACGATCACAGGCAACGTGAACAACTCCGGCACCATCACCACCACCCAGTCGAACGGCCGCTACAACGCGGACGGCGCCGGCATATTCATCGCCAACGGTTCGCATGTTACTGGCGAGATCCTTAACAGCTCGATCATGACCAGTAGTAGCGGTAACGGCATCACCGTGACGAGCGGCGCCACGGCGGGGTCGATCACCAATACCGCGACCGGTGTCGTCACCGCCGGGAACCACGCCATCAATGTCGACGGCACCAGTTCCAGCCTGGCCACCGGCATCGTCAACGGCGGTGCGCTGACCGCCGCGCGCGGTATCCGGATCGGCAACGCCGCCAATATCGTGGCCGGCGGCATCGTCAACCAGCTAGGCGCCAGCATCACCGCCACCGACGTCGGCATCACCGTGCCGAATGCACTGATTCACGGCGGCATCACCAATGCAGGGACCATCAGCGGCAGCAATACCGGCATTGCGATTAGCGGCACCAGCGTGCTCGATGGCGGCATCAGCAACACCGGCACCATCAGCGGCGCCGCGTCGCTCAGCCTCACCAACAGCGCCAGCGCGTTTACCGTCACCAACCGCGGCGGCCTGACCGGCGCGCTCGCGCTCGGCATCAATACCCTGAACATCCTGGGCAGCACCGCCAGCGTGACCGGCACCGTCACCGGCGGCGCCGGCAGCGTGGTCAATATCGGCGCCGCCATGCCCGCTTTCGGCATCACCATGCCCACGACCGCCACGTTCACACCTGGCGGCGATTTTACCGGCTTGAGCCAGATGAATATCAACGCGGGCAGTACCCTGCGTTCGACCAGTGCGCTGAACATCGGTGCGACCACCATGACCAACGGCGGCATCATGTCGGTCGCCGCCGGCCATACCGTCTCGCTGACGGGCGACTATGTCCAGGCTGCCGGCGGCGTGTTCCGCACCGGTCTGACCAGCGCCACGACCTACGGCAAACTGAACGTGACCGGCAATGTCACCATGTCCGCCAGCAGCAACATCGATGTCGACGTTACCGGCGCGCCGGTCCTTGCCAACGGCACCATCCTGCCCGATGTGATCAAGGCCAGTGGCACCTTGACCACGGCGGTCGCCATTCCGGTCAGCGACAACAGCTTCCTGTTCAACCTGACTGGCGTGAAAAACGGCAAGTCCATCGATCTGGTGATTGCCTCGGCGACGCCGACGCCGACGCCGACGCCAACACCAACACCAACACCAACACCAACACCGACACCAACACCGACACCGACACCAACACCAACACCGACACCGACGCCAACACCGACGCCGGAACCGACTCCGACACCGGTTCCGACGCCGACACCGGTTCCGACCCCTACGCCGGTGCCGACCCCAGTGCCAGTGCCGACGCCGGTGCCGGTGCCAACGCCCATCCCGACACCCGTACCCGTGCCGACGCCGGTTCCTGTCCCGACACCCGTGCCTGTGCCGACGCCGGTTCCTGTTCCGACACCCGTTCCCGTCCCGACACCGGTGCCGACACCAGTCCCCACGCCGGTCCCAACACCAGTCCCGACCCCGGTCCCGACACCCGTCCCGACGCCGCCGGTTCCGCCGATCCAGCCGCCGCAACCGGCCAATACCGCCATCGCGGCCATCGTGGCCACCGGCAATTCGTCCGGGGGCGGCGCGGCGCGCGTATTCGACACCCTGATCGCCAACAGCACCGGCGGCGACATGGGCCAGGTCATCACCGCGCTGGGCAAGCTGTCGACCGCGCAACAAGTGTCCGATGCCGTCGGCCAGACCGTGCCGCTGGCTGCCGGCGGCACCGCCGCCGCCATCGCCAGCACCATGAACCTGACCGACCGCGTGGTGCAAGCGCGCCTCGAAGCCAATCGCGGCCTGTCGGCCGGCGACAGCTACGGCAACGAGCGCGCGATGTGGGCCAAGCCGTTCGGCGCCTGGGCGCGCCAGGGCGACCGCGATGGCACCGCCGGCTACAAGGCCCATAGCGGCGGCCTGATCGTCGGGGCGGACGGCGTGGTCAGCAGCGCCGACCGGGTCGGCTTCGCGCTGACCTATGCCAGGACCAATCTGGACGGCAACGGCGTGAGCCCGCAGTCGGCCGATATCGACCTGCTGCAACTGATGACCTACGGCAGCCACAACCTGGACGCCGACACCGACATCAGCTGGCAGCTCGACATGGGCACCAACAAGACCAAGGGCCAACGGCTCATCAGCTTCGGCGGCATGTCGCGCACGGCAAGCAGCGACTATCGCAGCATGAGCCTGCATGCGGCCGGCGGCATCGCCCGCGTGCTGCGCATGAGCGAGCAAACCAATGTGACGCCATCGATGCGCCTGGACTACACCACCGTCAAGAACAAGGCTTACGCGGAAACCGGCGCCGGCGCCCTGAACCTGCTGGTCGACAGCCAGCGCGCCAAGCAATTCATCCTGTACGGCGACGCCAAGCTCAATCATTCGCCATCGAAGGAATTGACGTTCTCGGGCAACCTCGGGTTCGGCTATGATTTCCTGGCCAAGCAAACCTCGGTGGTGTCGGCCTTTGCCGGTGGCGGACCAGCCTTTACCACCAACGGCGTCGATCCCAAGCCGCTGTTTGCACGTGCCGGCGCCGGCGTAACCTTGATGCAGGCTGGCAGCACCGAACTGACGGCGCGCTACGACGCGGAAGCGCATCGCGGTTTCCGGGCCCAAAGCATTTCGTTCAAACTGCGCAAGCAGTTCTGAGCGGCGCCCGGACCATGACTGAAGGAGACCGATGTCGAACGACCTGCCCGCATGGCGTTTGAAAAGCAGTTTGAGCGGCATTGAGTGGCCGGCTGTCCCGGATGTGCGGGGCAGCCTGGTCTACTCCCTGTTCCGCCAGATGGAAAGCGAGCAATGGCTGGCCCCGCGGGAGATCGCGGCGCGCCAGTCGGTCCAGCTGGAGCAGGTCGTCCGGCATGCCGCGCTGACCGTGCCTTGGTACCGCGAGCACTGGCCACCAGGCCTGCTCGCGCGGCTCAGCGAAGGTGGGGCGCTGTGCGCCGATGCCTTTGCTGGCCTGCCGTGCTTGTCGCGGCGCGACTTGCAGGCGCAGTTCGCGCAGTTGCAAAGCAGCGCGGTGCCGTCCGAACACGGTCCGCTCAGCGACGGCAGCAGTTCCGGCTCCACCGGCACTCCGGTACGCTTTCGCAAAACCTACCTGAACCAGCTGATATGGGAAGCGCAGACCTTGCGCGACCACGCCTGGCACCAGCGCGACTTGCAGCAAACGTTGTGCATCATCCGGCGCGGCGAAGCGGACCAGGCTGACAACTGGGGCATGGCGACCCGCATGTTCCACACCGGCCCGGCCTATCTGTGCCCGGTCGAGGTGGATGTCCAGGCCCAGCTGGCGTGGCTGGTCGAGCGCGCGCCCGGCTATCTGCTGACCTATCCCTCGCTCGCCCTGCAACTGGCCAGCCTGGCGCGGCAGCAAGGCGTGCGCCTGCCGCGCCTGCGCGAAGTGCGCACCTTCGGCGAACCGCTCGATGCCCAGGTGCGCCAAGCCTGCCACGAAGCGTGGGGCGTGCCGGTCAACGACACCTATTCATCCGAGGAATTCGGCTACCTCGCCATCCGCTGTCCGCATAGCGGCCACTATCATGTGCAGTCCGAAAACGTCCTGCTCGAAGTGCTGGACGACGACGACAAGGCATGCGCGCCGGGCGTCTGCGGAAGGGTGGTGGTGACCGGCTTGTTGAATTTTGCGATGCCGCTGATCCGTTACGAGTTGGGCGACATGGCCGAAGCCGGCCCGCCCTGCCCCTGCGGGCGCGGCCTGCCCGTGCTGACCCGCATCCTCGGGCGGACCCGCAACATGCTGGTCACGGCCGACGCAAAACGCTACTGGCCCACCTTCGGCTTTCGCGACAGCGCGGCGGGCGTTGCCAGCGGCGGCCCGCGCATCGTCCAGCGCCAGGTGGTGCAGACCGCGCTCGACCACGTGCAGATCCGCTATGTCAGCGCCGGCGCGCTCTCGCCCGCGGAAGAAAGCCAGCTGACCGCCCAGGTGGCGCGGCGCTTGCCGCCCGGCGTGGGCGTGAGCGCGCAGCGGGTGGCCGACATCGCGCGCAGTGCCAACGGCAAGTTCGAGGAGTTTGTGTCGGCCATCGCGGCGTCGCCGGAAACGCCGTGACGGCGTTCAAGCGGCCCGCCATCCCTGCAACATCCATTTGACGTAGCGGCTTTCCGGCGTGGCGGGCCGGTGCCCGGCCATGTCCTGCGCCGACAGCGGCTCGCAGCGCACGCCGCTCAAGCCGGCGGCGCGTGCACTGTCAAGCAACTCGTCCTCGGAGGCGACCGCATGGGTAATCTTGGCCGCGCAGAACGCGCGCACGATCCCGTCGAGTTCATGCTCCGTCAGCATCGGCAGGCGCGCGGCCGTGCGCTGGGCGGCCAGGCTGGCACCGACCATGCTGTCCACCTGCTCGGGCGAGTACGCCAGCAGCGGCGCGCCATGCTGCGCGCGCACGCTCTGGTACAGCAGCAGGCTGCCCGCCACCTCCAGCCGCGCCGCCAGGCTGCCAACCAGGGCGGCGCGCGCAGCCGGCGCGATAAAACTGAGCAGGGAATGACTCAGCACCAGGTCGACCCGGCGCTCGGCCGGATCGGGCGGCACGCCCAGATCGCACACGTCCAGCGCCACCGCAAAGCCCATCGCGCCGGCGTACTGCCGGCACAGCGCCAGCGGCACCGGGGAGCGGTCGGCGACGCGCACGTCCAGCGCCGCGATGTCCGCGCCGAAGGCTTCGTGCAGCACCGACAGCAGGCCGCAATCGGCGCTGCCGGCGATGTAGACCGACCCGATGGGTCGTTCGCGCGCCAGGGCCCGCACATGGCGCACGATGTGCGCGCGCTCGCTATCGAGGCCACTGATGACGCCTAACAGTTGCAACACCACCCAGCCGGTATGGTAGGCCGATTGCATCGGCAACAGGGCCGGCAAGGCGTCCAGCAGCAGCTGGCGCCGCGCCGCATGGTCGTAGTGCGCCACCGTCACCGCGCGCGTGCCCGTTCGGCCGACAGGTCGGCTGAAGCGAGTGCGTAACGCGCGACCGCCTCGTCGTTCAAGGTGACCCCGAAGCCAGGACCGGGCGGCAAGCGCGCCTGGCCATCCTGGATGTCGATGGTTTCATTGATGATGTCGCCGACGAAGCGTTCGAGCGCGGAACCGTAGCCGACGAACTCGCCCACGGCCGGATGGGCGGCGGCAAAGTGCAGCAGGGCCGCAGTGCCCACGCCCAGGGTGTGTTTCGAGCCCAGGTTGCATTGCAGCCCCCCTGCCCCGGCAATCTCCACAATCGCCGCGGAGGCGCGCAAGCCGCCGGACTTGGCCAGCTTGAGCGTGATGATGTCAGCCGCGCGCGCGCGCACCACGCGCATCGCATCGGCCGGACTGAGGACGCTTTCGTCGGCCGCGATGGGCGCGTGCGCGCGCTCGGTGATCAGTTGCATGGCCTCGATATCCCACCAGGCGCACGGCTGCTCGATGCATTCGAGTTCGCACTCCTGCAAGGCGGCATCGACGGCCAGCGCCGCCTTGCAGTGCCACGCCTGATTGGGATCGATTTCGATGCGCGTGCCCGCGCCCACGGCGCGCTGCACCGCGCGCGCCATGCGGATATCGTGGCGCCAGTCGGCGCTGCCCTTCAGGGTGAGCAAGCGGTAGCCCATCTCGGCCAGGGTGCAGGCCGACCGCACCGCCGTATCTTCGTCCGGCATCGCCATGCTGCGCGAGAGGGCAAAGCGTTCGCGGGTCGCGCCGCCCAGCAGATCGGCCACGGAAATGCCGAGGTGGCGCGCCTTCAGGTCGTGCAGCGCCAGGTCGACCGCGCACAGGGAAGTGGGAAAGGCGTGGCGTTCCGACGACAAGCCCGCCAGTGTCTGTAAAATGGACACGATGCGCGCGCCGTCCTCGCCCAGCAGCAGCGGCCCGGTGAGCTCGGCGAGGCGGCGGAACACGGAGTCGGCGCTCTCGCCATCGCGCGCGGGGAAAATGATGGAGGCCTCGCCCAGACCCACGGTGCCGTCGAGCGCGGTCAGGCGCAGCAGCACCTTCTCGCCTACTTCCAGCCGGCCGCGCGAGGATTGCATCGGCGCGATATACGGCACGCGCACCTTCCACACCTGCACCCGCACGATGGTCAGCGGCGCGCCGGGCGCACTTCCAGGGGAAAAATCAGCCATGAGCAATATCGCGCCAGTGAGGTCGGGCCATCGGACAGCGGCTGCGCCGGCGCATGGTGCGGGCCGGCGCAGGGCTGTTGCATTGCCGGTCGCGGAACCGGCGCCAAGTCTATTGTACTGTCAACCCGGGTGCTCCGGAGCAGCTCAGATTCCGCTGGCCATCAAGCCTTCGGTATGGCCCGACCAGATGTTCCCGGTGCGCAGGAAGGGTTCGGTTTTCATCAGCGAAAACCGCATGCCCACTTCATCCCAGCCGTAGCGGTCCACTTCGACCCGCTCGTGCTCGACCCGCACCACGTTGAACGAATTGACCTCGCCGCGTCCGCGCGTCGACGTCGCCGTGCCCGCCTGCACCACCAGCGCCGCGTACTCGCTCATCTGGTAACGCGCCGAGGTGTTGCCCGCATGGCTGGTATGCATATGCCCCGACAACAGCAGATCGACCCCGCAGTCGGCGAACGCCTTCATCGCCATCGGCGCGCGGTCCACCAGGTCGTCGTCATCCTCGGTCTTGGGCAAGTCGAAGGGATGATGGGTCACGATGATGCGCGTGATGGCCGGGTCCAGCCCGTCGAGCTGCTTGCGGATCATGGCGACCTGCTCGTCGTTGACCCGCCCATCCTTGAAAGTCAAGGAGCGCGCGGTGTTGACGCCCAATACGGCGATTTCTTCATCCACGTAGATCGGATCGAGGTCGTCGGTGATGTAGCGCTTGTAGCGTGTCAAGGGCTGCAAGAAGCGCCGGAACACGTTGTACAGCGAAATGTCGTGATTGCCCGGCACGATGATCTGCGGGCCGGGCAAGCTGTCGAGCCAGGTCTTGGCCGCCTCGAATTCCTCGCTCTTGGCGCGCTGGGTCAGGTCGCCCGACACCACCACCACGTCCGGCGCGATGCGTTCGACCAGCTCGCGCAGCGGCGCCAGCAGTTTTTCGTCGACCCGGCCGAAATGCAGGTCTGAAAGATGAACCAAGGTACGCATGCTGACTCCTCAAGTGGGGACGACGACCGTCAGCGCGGCCGGACGAATCCGGTAGCGCAGCGGCGTCGTCATGACGGTGACTTCGCCATCGGTGGCCACGCGCAAACGCTTGTGGCGGGTGGCGATTTCCATGTTTTCTACCGTGAGCACGTCAAAGTCGCGCTCCTGTGCCAGGCTGCCCCACAGGGCCCTCCAGCCCAGCCGCAGCAATCCCAGGCGGCCGGGGCGCTGCGCCACGTACAGGCTCAGCGTGCCGGCATCGAGGCGGCGGCGCTCGCCCACGCTCAGGCCCTGCATCGTGTATTCGTTATTGCCGATGAAGACAAACGGGGTGCGCCGCGCGTGCTCCTGCTCGCCCACCGTCAGGCGCAGGCTGAGAAAGGGATAGCGGCGCAGCGCCGTCAGGGTGGCCCAGCCGGCCGCCAGCCACTTGCCGCGTCCGAGCCGGCGCTGCTGCTTTTCGCGGTCGCGCACGATGTCCGGATACAGGCCGAGGCTGGAATTATTGAGAAAGATAGTGCCGTTGACCTCCCCCACATCGACCCGGGTGCGGCGGCCCTGCGCCACGTTGCGGATCGCCTCGTCCAGCGCCAGCGGAATGCCGAGGTCCTTGGCGAAATGGTTCAGGGTACCCATCGGCAGCACGCCGAAAGCCACCTCGCTGCCGACCAGCTGCGAGGCGACCGCGTTGATGGTGCCGTCTCCGCCGCCGGCCACCACGATCGGCTTGCCACTGGCGCGCGCCGAGCGGGCCGCCTCGATCAGCTCGCTGCCGCCGCGCGCCAGGGTGACCTCCGCGTCCAGGCCGTGGGCGGCGAATTTGTCGCGCAGCTCGGCGGCGCGCTGGTCGTCGTGGCCGCTGCCGGCACTGCCGTTGATGATGACTGCGATCGGGGTCAGGATAACACTCCTCGGGATTCGTTCAGGATGGACAAAACAGGCTATTCGGTGATGCGCGCCGCGCGTTGCCGGCGCAGGGTCGAACACGAGGTGATGCATACCGCCAGCCAGCCGCAGCCTTCAACCATGGCCGCCAGCACGTCGCTCAGGTAATGGGCGCCGAGGTACACGCGGCTCAGGGCCACCAGCGCGACCATCGCACAGGCGCCCACCACCACCAGGATGCGCATCCGCCAGCGCGGCACCACGCACACCAGATAGGCCGCCAGCAAGCCGTAAAACACGGTGGCGCCCAAGGTATGGCCGCTGGGGAAGCTGTAGGTGGACAAGGTCAGCAGCGGCTCGTCGAAGCTCGGCCGGGCACGCTGGAAAATATATTTGAGCAGGACGTTGAGCAACTGGCCGCCCGGCACCGCGAGAATCAGGCAGATCAGCCAGTAGCGCGCTTTGTTGAGGTAAAAATAGAGGCCAAGCGCACTGGCCATCAGCGACACGCCCAGCACGTCGTGGGTATTGGTGATGAACAGCATGGGGCCAGTCCAGGCGCTGTTCTTGTGTCCGTGGAACCAGTTCGCCAGGAAGGCATCGAGCCTGGTGATGTCGGCGTGCGAGACGACGTCCGCCGCCAGATTGCCGAACAGCGCGGCGGCCAGCATCAGCAGCAGGGCGCCGACGGTCACATGCAGGCCAAGTTCGCCTTCGGGACTGAGGCGGGCGGCGACGAAGCTGCGCACTCTTGGATGGAAATGGATCACGGTTGAACGATGGGCGACGGCCGGCACCAGCGGCACGGCAACGTTTGCAATCGTACACGACGCGCCGCCCTTCGCAGCGCACAGACCGCCAGATGAGTCCCCTGCCCGGCCTTATTCGAGGGTATTGACCAGCTCCAGCAGCGCGGCGTGATCGAGCGGCTTGTTCATGAACGCGGTCGCGCCCTGGCGCAGCGCCCAGATGCGGTCCGAATCCATGTCCTTGCTGGTGAGCAGGATGACCGGGATATGCCAGGTGGTTTCATCGCTGGTGATGGCGCGCGTGGCCTGGAAGCCGTTCAGGTTGGGCATGACCACATCCATGATGATCAGGTCCGGCAGCTCGCTGCGCGCCATCGCCACCGCTTCGACGCCGTCGGTGGCGAGGATGACGCGGTGCCCGTGGGCCAGCAGCAGTTCGGAGACGATCAGGCGCTGCACCAGCGAATCGTCGACGACGAGGATTTTTTGACTAGCCATGACAAATCGATTTCAATGGGCCGGCGAGGAAGGCTCCTCCTCCGCTGCTTTGCGTTCGGGGAAATAGCGCCAGTAAAAGGCGTGCGGATGCAGGCCGAATTCCTTCTCCAGCTCCTTGCAGACGATGGTTTCGGCCAGGTACAGCGCCTTCAGATTGGTGGTCCGGCTGACCGTCACGTACACGCGCAAGGTCTTGGTCGAGCTGGAGTTATGCAACTCGAGAGCGGTAACGTCGAGTTCCATGCTTTTCAACTTGTTTCTGACGTAGCGCGCCACGTCTTTCCGCACGGCGTTGTACAGCGCAGAATTCACCGCCTTTGGGTCAGGCATGAATAGAACCCCAATCAATGAACGAGCGCCACAGGCTCCCGCGGGCACTGCTGACGACACACAAAACCGGTTTTACCTGGTCCACCGGGCATGGACGTAACAATCAATATGATACGTCAGATCATATTGCGTAACAGCCAGCTTGCGCGCAGTATCGCCGCCACTTGCACAGTAGTCAATCAAATTGTTGCTTTACGCCAAATATTTTACGTGGCGCGGCCCAAGCGGCGCCTTGTTGAGCGCACGCAAACGATCCGGTTAAGCGGAGTCAAGCGCCAGCGCGAGGCGGGGTAAGGCAATCCGGACGGATGGAGGTGAATCAAACCCGGCGATGGAACTTTCTTACAAAATCGGCAAAACAGCAGCGCCCTCATCCTTTCCCCGGAGATCCCTGTGCGATTGAACCGATGTGCCACCCTCCTCTGCGCGCCGGCCCTGTTCTGGTCCGCGCCCGCGCCAGCCTCGCTGCTGAGCATGACACCAACCGTCCAGACCATCACCCTTGCGCCCGGATCGGCCTGGGATGCCATGGGTACCATCACCAACCTGAGCGGCTTCGACCTGCTCAGCTCGGAGATATTTCTCGAGTTCAGCGCTTACCCGCACACGGTGCTGGCGCCGCAGCAGCGCCTGGGCGGGATTGAATTCACCATCGGCGACCGGACGGTGTCCGGCTTGGCCGAGCTGTTCCACGTCGACATCGCGCCCGATGCCGTGCGCGGCTTGGCCTGGTCCATGGACGTGTTCGCGGCCGACGTGCATGGCAACTTCAGCGACCCGACCACCTTTTCCTTCCTCATCGACGGGCCCGCGGTCGTGGTGCCGGAACCATCCACCTTACCGCTCCTGGCCGCCGGGCTCGCCGCGCTGCTGGCGGGCGCGGGCCTGGCACGGCAGCGCGCGCTTCATCCCGACAGCGCAGGAGACTGACATGGCCAAGCTTGCAGCCGTTACCAAGGTGGTGCTGGGCGAGCCGGGGATCGAGCATGTTGACGGAGAAGTGTTCCTCAATCTGCACATCATGAACGTGGGCGAGGCGCCGCTGGCCAATCTGCACATCGGCGCGATGACCTTCGGCAGCGCGCAACGCAGCAGCCCGCCGGGATTTCCCATCGTGATCGATCTGATCGGCGCCAGTTCCACCGGCCACGTGACCGCGCGTTTTTCCAGCGCGGCGCTGAGCGTGGGCGCCAAATACCTGTTCACGCTCAGCGGAACCTACACGGTCGACGGTGTCGCGTATGGGCTGAGCCTGAACCGCTTCATCCGCCTGCCTGCCGCCACGGCGGCCACCCTGGCCGGCTTCAAGGCGCGGGTGGAATCGTCCTCCCAGGGCCACTACTGGAACTACACCCTCTTCAACGACGAGAGCGCCGCCAGCCGCAGGTCGGTCGCCACCTTCTCCCTGTCGATCGGCGCGCCGGTGGCCGTAACCGGCATCCCCGCCGGCTGGGCGGTGGAAACCGACGGCCAGACCTTTGTTCTGTGGTACGCCGCCGACGATGCGCCGCCCTATCCGCATCAGCTCGCCCCCGGACAATCCCTGTCCGGATTTCAATTGATGAGCGCCAGAACGCGGTCGGAAGCCAGCCCGGCCGCGCTGACCTCCTGGAACCAAGCCAGGGACGAGGCCGGACCCGTCGTCAGCGATTACGTGATGACGCCGTACCGGCTTACCGGAACCCATTGAAATACATGTATGACGCGGGAGGGAAGTATGGATGCCACTCGTTCGGCCAGGTCGGCACTGGCGCTCGCGCTGCGCCGCTGGGTGCGCGCCGGGAAGCAGGCCGCGCCGGCCAGCCCTGCCGGGGATGACACCGGCTTCGACCGTTTTGCGCGATCGCTGGGCAGCCAGGTCGGGCGCCGCGACGTGCTGAAAGTGGCACTGTCCGGCGCGGTTTCGGCGCTGCTCGGCAGTGTCGGCATGAAGCAGGCATGGGCTACCGCCAACTGCCTGTGCGGACGCCATCTGTACGACGTGGCGACCCAATGCTGCACGCCGACCGGGGTGCGGCCCAAGCACCCGTTGGCGGACCTGGCGTCGTGCCCGGAGCGGGTGACGCACCCGGGCTACGTCTGCCGTCCGAACGGCTGCGGCGCCGCCGGCGGGCAAGCCTTCCCGGCGTCGTTCGGCGCGGCGCGCTTTGGCGCCTGCTGCGACGGACACGACTGCTGCTGGGGCAACTGCAACGGCAGCCGGGCACATTGCGACGGCAATTTCCATGACTGCCTGCGCGGCGCCTGCGACGCGGCTTATCCGCCGCTCCTCAATGCGCTCGGGCTGGACAGCAACCGGATCCGCCGTTCCTCGTGCCACGCCACGGCGCGCGCTTACTTTGAAGGCGTCGAGACCGATACCTGGGGCACGCCGGCCTACGTCGCGGCGCAACAGGCGGCCTGCGACTGCTGCGGCACCCAAACCTGCAAGACCTGCCCCGGCGGCACCTGCGAAGCCTTGCCAAGCTGCGAGGATCCCGGCTGCGTGTGCTTCCAGACCATCGAGGGCAGGGGATTTTGCCATCATCCACAACTATGCGCGGGCTTGTCGGACTGCACCTCCAGCGCCGCCTGCCCTCCCGGATGGGCCTGCGTCAGTGTCACTTGCTGCGGCAGCAAGCCGGTGTGCATCCAGCCCTGCGTCGTCATCGGCGGCGCCCGCGTCTCGCCATTTGCCATGGCGCCAGCGGCCGCGGGCCCGACCACCGCCCGCAGCGCCACGCACATTCCAGCCACTGACCGGAGATAATCGATGGGTATCCTGTTCGTCGTATGCGGCATCACCGTCGTGCTGGTCATGACCCTGGCCGGCGTCTCGAAGTTCGGCCGCGCTCGCGAGACCGCCGACACAATGCGCGCGTTCGGATTGCCGGCGCGCCTGGCACAGTGGGCCGCTCCCGTGCTGCCTGCGGCGGAACTCGGCATCGCCGGGTGCCTGCTCGCGCCGGGCACCGCGTGGGCAGGCGCACTGGCGGCAACCCTGTTCATGGCATTAGTGACCATGCTGGTGACGGCCGCGCTGCTGCAAAACAAACATCCCAGCTGCAACTGCTTCGGACAGATGCGGGCCGCGCCGGTCGGCTGGGGCGTCGCCCTGCGCAGCCTGCTGCTGACCCTGTGCGCCGCTTACCTGTTGTGGGACGGGGGCGCACGGCTCGATCAAGGGCTGCTGGCCGACACCGGCAAGGTGGCGGCGACCTTTGGCGCGGCCGTGCTGGCGTCGCTGGCCGTGGCGGGCATCGTTGCGCTGCAGGGCTGGCTGTCGCTGAACCTGGTGCGCCAGCAAGGGCGGCTGCTCCTGAAAATCGATAACCTGGAGCAGCGCCTGGCCGCGGCCGGCATCCCGGAAAGCCCGTCCGCGCCGCTGGCGGGTCCCCTGCCCGGCAGCAGCGCGCCCGCGTTCAGCGCCGTCACCCTGGCCGGAGCGCAGGTCGCCTCAACGACGCTGTTCGGCCACGGCAAACCGGCCTTGCTTTTATTCGTCGGCGCCGACTGCGCCCCGTGCAAGGATCTGCTGACCGACCTGCTGGCATGGCGCGGCGCGCACCAGCCCCAGGACAGGCTCGTGACAGTGACCAGCGGGACGGCCCAGGCCAACCGTGACAAACTCGGCGGCCTGATCGGCGGCGATGCGCTGCTGCAGGAAGAACGGGAAATCAACGCCCTGTTCGGGGTGGTGGCGACCCCGAGCGCCTTGCTGCTCCACGGCGACGGCAGCATCGCCGCGCCGATGGCCATCGGCAAGGACCAGATCATGGCACTGGTCCAGGGCCCCTGCGCGCGCGCAGCAAGCGGACTGCGGCGGCCACACATCGCCTATTCCTGACGGCAAATGGGACCGATGCCGCAAAACGACAAACAACTGTTTATTTATACAGTACCTGTGAATTCATACAGTAGTTATGCTATTCTTGAATCACTCGATCAACGCAAACCCACGAAGGATTTTGTCATGACTCCACTGAACGGTAACTTCGGCCTCGAATACGCTCCAACCCCATTCCTGATGCGCCTCGGCCGCCGCGAAGTACTGGTGACGCGCGATTTCCGCAAGCGCTTCTACCCGGTCAATCCCATCATCGAATGCGACACCGGGGTCGAGCCAGGCCATGTGGAAGTGCTGCTGATGCGCCGCTGGCTGCTGATCCTCTCCAAGGCGCATTAAACGCATATGCAAAGCTGATTTAATTCGTGTTCTTTCCGGTGGGGGGCATCTATGCTGTTTTTTCCCCGAACTTGCCACCGAGAGAGCTCACCATGCTGTTAAGAAAAATAAGCCAGGCCCTGATCGCACTGACCCTGCTGTCACAAGCTGCCATCGCCGCTGACGTTACCTTGCTCAATGTGTCGTACGATCCAACCCGCGAGCTGTACCAGGACGTCAATACCGCGTTTGCCAAGCAATGGAAAGCCAAGACGGGCGATAACGTGTCGGTCAAGCAGTCGCACGGCGGTTCGGGCAAGCAAGCCCGCGCGGTGATCGACGGGCTGGAAGCGGACGTGGTCACGCTCGGACTCGCCTACGATATCGACGCCATCGCCGAGCGCGGCAGCATATCGGCCCAGTGGCAAAAGCGCTTGCAGCACAACAGCACGGCCTACACTTCGACGATCGTGCTTTTGGTACGCAAAGGCAATCCGAAAGGCATCAAGGATTGGAACGACCTGGTCAAGCCCGGGGTCGCCGTGATCACGCCGAACCCCAAGACCTCGGGCGGGGCGCGCTGGAACCATTTGGCGGCCTGGGGCTACGCCCTGCGCCAGCCGGGCGCCACCGAAGCGACGGCCAAGGAATTCATCAGCAAGCTGTACAAGAACGTGCCGGTACTCGATTCCGGCGCGCGCGGTGCGACCACGACGTTTGTGGAACGCGGCATCGGTGACGTGCTGATCGCGTGGGAAAACGAAGCGCTGCTGGCGATCAAGGAACTCGGCCCGGACAAGGTCGACCTTATTGCACCATCGGTCAGCATTCTTGCGGAGCCGCCGGTGTCCGTGGTCGACAAGGTGGTCGACAAGCGCGGCACGCGCAAGGTGGCGGAAGCCTATCTGCAATTCCTGTACACCGATGAAGGCCAGGAAATCGCGGCCAAGAACTACTACCGCCCGGTGGTGCCGAAGATCGCCGCCAAATACGCCGCGCAGTTCCCCAAGGTCAAGCTGTTCACCATTGACGAAGTTGCCGGCGGCTGGGCCAAGGCCCAGAAGGCCCACTTCGCCGATGGCGGCGTATTCGACCAGGTTTACCTGACCGGCAAAAAATAAGCAAGCAGCCCGTTTGGGCAACCGTTAAACCGCGCCGCCGTCGCCCCCGCTGGGTCCATGCTGGCGCGAAGGGTGATGCTTGCGCGGAAAGGGTCCGCTTCTTGCGAGGCGGGGACACATCGCCACGCACCCGCTGCC
Organism: Massilia antarctica; assembly: GCF_015689335.1. Taxonomy (GTDB): domain Bacteria; phylum Pseudomonadota; class Gammaproteobacteria; order Burkholderiales; family Burkholderiaceae_D; genus Telluria_A; species Telluria_A antarctica. The sequence continues at coordinate 6,787,416 of NZ_CP065053.1, forward strand.
TGCATGACGTCAGCCTCTTGCGAGACGTCAGCCCCTTGCGAGACGTCGGCTCCGTGCCATGCGGCGGCATATTGCGATGCGATGAATCTGCGCGTGGCGAGCGCGCTTTCCGCGTGCCCGCAACGGTCGCCCGTCCCTCCTCCTCGGCCCTTCGGCACCTCTGTTTCATCGCACGCTCCCAGACGGCATCGAGCCCTTAACCGGGGTATGATCGGATCGCCAAGGAACTCTTCCCGGCTACACCGCAACTACGAGGAGACGTCAACGATGACACGCATGACCGCTAAAGATTTCGATCCCGAAGTGCTGAAGTTATTCGACCAGTATGTACACGGCCAGCTCGACCGCCGCGGCTTCCTGTCGCAGGCCGGCCGCTACGCGGTGGGTGGCGCCACGGCGGCCGGCATGCTGACTGCGCTCTCCCCCAGTTTCGCGGCTCCGGTCGTGCCTCCCACCGACCCGCGCATCAAGGCCACCTACGTCGAGTATCCCTCGCCCCAGGGCTACGGCAAGCTGCGCGGCTACCTGGTGCAGCCGGCCGAGGCCAAAGGCAAGCTCCCGGCCGTGCTGGTCGTGCACGAAAACCGCGGCCTCAACCCCCACATCGAAGACATCGCCCGCCGCGTCGCCCTTGAAAACTACATCGCCTTCGCTCCCGACGCCCTGTTCCCGCTCGGCGGCTATCCCGGCGACGAAGACAGGGCGCGCGAACTGTTCGGCAAACTCGACCAGACCAAGACGCGCGCCGATTTCGTCGAAGCCGCCGCCATCCTCAAGGCCCTGCCCAACGGCAGCGGCAAGGTCGGCGTGGTCGGCTTCTGCTACGGCGGCGGCGTCGCCAACTACCTGCCCACCGTGGTCAAGCATCTGGCCGCCTCGGTCGCGTTCTATGGCGCCCAGCCGCCCGCCGCCGAAGTGGCCAGGATCAAGACGCCGCTGCTGATCCACGACGCCGGAAAGGACGAGCGCATCCTGGCCGGCTGGCCTGCGTACGAAGCGGCGCTCAAGGCCAACAAGGTCGACTACCAGCACTACGTGTACCCAGGCGTGGAACACGGCTTCAACAACGACACCACCCCGCGCTACGATGAAGCGGCCGCCAAACTGGCCTGGCAGCGCAGCATGGATTTCTTCAAAAAACACCTGGGCTGACCGGCCTTCGTCCCCGCCAGCGCATGGCGGGGATGATTCCCCTGCGCCGAAACAGCGGCGGCGGCGAACCAAACACCGTCCCGCGCTGTCTGTCCTTTGTGAGCTTATTCACGAAAGGATGCCCGGTGAAACCCCGACTCAAACCTATCAAGGACCAGGTGATCGTGATCACCGGCGCCACCAGCGGCATCGGCCTGACCACCGCGCGCATGGCCGCCGACGAGGGCGCCAGCCTGGTGCTGGCCGCGCGCGGGCGCGATGCCCTCGACCAGCTGGCCGGCGAACTGCGCCTGCATGGCGCCAGGGTGGTCGCCGTCACCGCCGACGTGGGCTTGCCGCACGATGTGGCGCGCATCGGCCACGCCGCGATCGAGCGCTTCGGCCGCATCGATACCTGGATCAACAATGCCGGCGTGGCGATTTTCGGCAAGCTGGAAGATGTCTCGCTGCAAGACCATCAACGCCTGTTCCAGACCAATTTCTGGGGCGTGGTGCACGGCTCGCTCGAAGCGCTCAAGCACATGAAGACGTGCGGCGGCGCCCTGATCAACCTGGGCAGCGAAGTGTCGGACGTGGCGCTGCCGCTGCAGGGGATGTACTCGGCATCGAAGCACGCGGTCAAGGGCTTCACGGATGCGCTGCGGGTCGAGCTGGCGCACGACGGCGCACCGGTATCGGTCACCCTGATCAAGCCGGCGGCGGTCGATACCCTGTTCACGGTGCACGCAAAAAACTATATGGACAGGGAAGCGGCACTGCCCCCGCCCATCTACGCGCCCGAACTGGTGGCGCAAGCCATCCTGTACGCGGCCCGCCATCCGCGCCGCGATGTGTACGTGGGTGCCGCGTCCAGGCTGATGTCGCTCGGCGGCTTTCACTTGCCGTCGTTAATGGACCGCACCATGCGGCACATACTGTTTCGCAAGCAGATGCGCGAGGCTTGCGCCGCCCGCATCGCGCAGCGCCGCGATGCCCTGCACGCACCCGATCCGGCCAATGCCATGCGCGAACGCCAGGGCATGGGCATGGTGGCGCGGGTGGCCGAATCGAGCACTTACACGGCGCTGTCGATGCGCACCCGGCCCTTGCTCGGCGCGCTGTTAGGGGTGGGCGCCCTTTTTGCCGCCTGGCGCCTGGCCCGGCGGCGCACTGGCCATGAATTCTAGATCGTCCTCGTCGAGCGGCACCGAGGGAATCGATTCGATATGGTCGACGTCGATGTCGGCGCCGTCGCGCACGGTGGTATCGCGCCCGGCGGCGGCGCGCTCGCCGGTGCCGCTGGCATCGGTATCGCTGTCGAGGTCGGGGTCGCCGACGTCGGGGCCAGCGCCGCCGGCCGTGCCCGTTTCAAGGTCGGAGGTGGTGCCGCTGCCGAGGTCCAGCACGTCGTCGCGCGCCAGGCCCGATGCGCCGACCAGGTCGCTGCCGCTGTCGGACGAATCGCTGGGGCCGAGTGCGCCAGTGCCGTGTCCGGAGCCGAGCTTGCGGTCCGGGGTTTCAGGGAAGTTATCTGGGTCGAGCGTGCTGGTGCCTGTCATGGTGCCTCCGGAAATGATGGGGTGCTGTGTGGTGACAGCGTACCCAAAATCGGCGGATGGTGTCGCACGGACAAGGTTGATAGATTGTGTCCGAGGCTGCGGAGCGAACCTGGGGGAAACGCATGCGTTCCCCGCCGAGTGCCGCCTTGGCGCGTGGGGCGACGGAGCGATAGCGAGTGGCCTCGCAGCTCAGGCCGGCGTTGCCGTCGGTGGCCGCCAGTTCATGCGCTCGGTAATGTCCATGCCGATCCCGCGATAGCCCGTGAACCGGCTCGACGAATCGAACATCGGCTCGCCGCTCACCTGCAGGTATTGCACCTTGCCATCGGCGCGGGTGCGCGTGAAGATGAAATCAAGGAAAGGCGTACGGCTGGCGATATTCTCCTTCAGCTCGGCGCGCTCGTCCGGGTTCCAGCCGCCGTCGCCATCGCTGTCGGCGCCGATGCCCAGCATCTCGCTGACGGGACCGGAAAAGCGGGTCAGCTGGCCCTGCGCATCCTGCTCCCAGTACCAGTCCGACGACAGCTCGGTGAAGCGCTGGAAACGCGCTTCGCTGGCGCGCAGCTCGGCGGTGCGCTCGGCCACCGTCTGTTCGAGCTGGCGGTTGTAATCGGCCAGGCGGCGGTACAGCAGGCGCACTTCCAGCATGTTGTGAATGCGCGTCTGCACCTCGACCAGGTCGAAGGGCTTGCTGACGAAATCCTTGGCGCCGGCCTTGAGCGCGCGCAGCTTGTGCCCGGGCTGGGCGGTAATCACCAGCACCGGCAGGTAGCCGCCCTGCTCGATCAGCTTGAGTCCTTCGATCACTTCGAACCCGTCCATCTCCGGCATCTGCAAGTCGAGCAGGATCAGGTCGTAGCTGTGTTCGGCGTGCGCGGCGCACACGGTGCGCGGATCCTGAGTCGTGGAAATGTTAACGTAACCCGCGTTACGCAACATTTGTTCAAGCAGCATCACGTTCGCTTCCTGATCATCGACGATCAGGATGTTGCCGCTCAGGATTTCAGAAGGGTCAAGCATGTCGTTCTTTCAAAATGGTGCATTGGTGCCGGAGTCGACAGGTTCGGCCAGGCCGTGTTCGGCCGCGTGCTGGATGGCGAGGTCGAGCGCATCCATGAATTCGCGCACGCGGATTGGCTTGGTGAGATAGCGGAAAAATCCCGCTTCCAAGCCCTTTTCTATGTCGCGCGGCATGGCGTTGGCGGACAGCGCCACCACCGGTATGTGCGCGGTGCTACGGTCTTCGCGCAGGATCTTGAGCGCGCCATAGCCGCTCATGCCAGGCAGGTTGATGTCCATCAGGATCACGTCGGGCTTGCAGGCGCGCGCCATTTCGACGCCGTGGTAGCCGTCGACGGCGGTGAGCAATTGCAGGTCGCCGCGGCGTTCCATCAATTGTTCGACCAGCGCCAGGTTGGCCGGATTGTCTTCCACGTACAGCAAGGTCGGCTGCCTGCCGCTGTTGCGCGCCGCCTGGCGCCGTTCGCGCGCCAGGTCGTCTTCGTGCTCGAGCGCCAGGGCTGGTTCGGCGGCGCCGGCAAATTCGACCCAGAACACGGTGCCGGAACCGACCGTGCTGGTGACGCCGATGCGGCCATCCATCAGCTCGACCAGGCGCTTGGTGACCACCAGGCCGATGCCGGTGCCCTCCTCGGCACTGTTTTCCTGGCCCAGGCGGTTAAACGGCTGGAACAGCTGCGCCAGCTGCGTGGGCGCCAGGCCGGCGCCGGTATCTTCCACGCTCACGCGCACCCGGCCGTCGGCCACCAGATCGCAGGTCACGCTCACCGAGCCGCCTTCGCGGTTGTACTTGATCGCGTTCGACAGCAGGTTGATCATGACCTGTTTCACGCGGGTGCGGTCGGCATGGATGTAGAGCTGCTTGTCGACAATCGGGAAATGCAGGCCCAGATTGCGGGTGGCGGCCTGCGGGCCGATCATGCCCTGGCAATCGAGCAGCACATCGCCCAGGGACATCGATTCCTGCGACATCGTCACCTTGCCCGATTCGACCATGGCCAGGTCGAGGATTTCGTTGATCAGGCGCAGCAGATACCAGCCACCCTTGAGAATCTGGTCGATCGAGCGCTGCTGGTGCGGGGCCGGCGGCGGCACGTCCGACGCCATCAGCTGGGCAAAGCCGAGCACGGCGTTGAGCGGCGTGCGCAGTTCGTGGCTCATCGAGGACAGGAATTCGGACTTGGCGCGGTTGGCCTTGTCGGCCGTGGCGCGCGCGCTTTCCAGCTCGACATTGGTTTCCTGCAGCGCGTGCTCGAATTGCTTGCGCTCGGTCACGTCGCGCGCGGCGGCGAACACGCCCTGCAGCTTGCGGTCGCGGTCGTAGAAAGTGCTGGCACTGTAGGACACCACCGTCTGCGTGCCGTCGCGCGCCAGCGCGGTCAGCTCGTAATTGGTCACCTTGCCTTCGCGCAGCACGCGCGTGACGGCTTCGTGCGCCCGTTCCGGCTCGGAAAAATAGCTTTTGAATGGCGCGCCGATCAGTTCATCGCGGGTGCAGCCGGTCAGCGCTTCCATCTGCTGGTTGACGTCGCTGATGATGCCGCGCGGATCGGTGGCGATCAGGGCATCGGTATTCGATTCGATCAGCGAACGGGTGTAGAACTGCTGGTCGCGCAGGCGCTGGTCCAGCAGGGCTTGTTCTGCCTCGACCTGCTTGCGGGCGGTGTTGTCGCTGCCGATCAGCAGGTAGCCGATCACCCGGCCGGGCGGATCGCGCAGCGCGGTGACCGAGACCAGCGCCGGAAAGCGGGTGCCATCCTTGCGGATATAGGTCAGTTCGTAAATATCTTCGATGCCGCGCAGGGCCTTGTGGATCATCGATTCGAAGCCGGGGGCGATCGGTTCGCCCATTTCATGGCTCAGTTCGGCGGCGCGCGCTTCCAGTTCCTGGCGGTCGGAAATGTCGGCCGGGGTCATCTTGTCGACCACTTCGGCGGCGGCATAGCCCAGCATGCGCTCGGCGCCGACGTTGAAGATCTGGATCACGCCCTGGGCATCGGTGGCGATGCTGGAAAAATTGGCGCTGTTGAAAATTGCATCCTGCAGCGCGCCGGACTTGAGCAGCGGCACCGCGTGCAGCGCCCGGTCGGCCTCGGTGCGCTTGCTGATGGCGCGCTGCACCCGCACGAACAGCAGCGCCAGGAAAATGAGCAGCAGGATGATGCTGGCCTTGATCAGATTGACCGCGCCTTCCGAATCGACCGCGTAATTGAGGGCGATGCCGCCGACCAGCAGCAGCACCGCCAGGGTGGCGCCGAAGCCGATCACCATCAGGCGTTCAACCGAGGTGTTGTGCAGGAAGCCCGCGCTCATCCGATATTTCCCTGGCGGTGACGCACGTCCGACAGCAGGCGTCCGAATTCCTTCTTGACGACGGCGTAGCATTCGCACACATCGTCTTCCAGCCCGGCCCGGTCGAGCACGGTGATGTGCCCGCGCCGGTAACTGATGTAGCCGTAGCCCTGCAGGCGCCCGGCCGCTTCGGTCACGCCCTCGCGCCGCACGCCGAGCATGTTGGCGATCAATTCCTGGGTCATGGTCAGTTCATTCGACGGCAGGCGGTCCAGGGTCAGCAGCAGCCAGCGGCACAGTTGCTGCTCCACCGAATGGTGACGGTTGCACACCGCCGTTTGCGACATTTGCGTCAGCAAGGCCTGGGTATAGCGCAGCAGCAGGCGCATCACATGGCCGCCGCGGTTGAATTCTTCCATCAGGATCGCGGCCGGCAAGCGGTAGGCATGGCCGCGCGTCTGCACCACGGCGCGGCTGGGCGTGCTGTCGCCGCCCATGAAGACCGAGACGCCGAGCACGCCTTCATTGCCGACCCCGGCAATTTCGGACGAGCCGCCATTTTCCAGAAGATAATGAAGCGACACGATCGCGGTGGTGGGAAAGTATAAATGGTGCAACTTGTCGCCGGATTCCGACAACACGTCGCCAAGCAGCAGGGGAAGCAGTTCGAGGTGCGGGGCAAGACGGTCGAATTCGGCGTCGAGAAGCGCTGCCAACAAATGATTCTGGTTAGGGTCGTGCTTACTGGACATGGGAGACAGCCTATTCTTCCAGTGAATGGTGCGTTGAGTTAGTCCGACAGAATATCATGCACTCATTCCGCCACGCAATATAAGGCATACGGCACCTGCCCGTCCGTACGCAAGCGCACATACAAACTGCTCGGCTTTGGAGTATGCTGTACATACATCGAGCAAGGGCCGGATGCGCCCCGCGGGAGATTCGCTGATGAGAAATTTTTTGCGCCAAGTGCGCATTTCGGTCTCGGTGTCGGCACTCCTGGCGCTGCTGCTCGGCCTGGCCCTGACGGCGCTGCTGTTCGTCTCGGTGCGCGGGGTCGAATCGCAGGCCCGCGCCGACCAGTTCAAGCGGGAAGCCACCCTGCGCATCAATGCCGTCTCCGGCGGCTTGTCGGACGCCATCGAGCAACTGATGGTGGTCAACCAGCTGTTCAATACGGTCGGCGTGGTCAGCCGGGAACAATTTCACAGCTTTACCGCGCCCTTGCTGGCGCGCTATCCCGAATTGCAGGCGCTCAGCTTCCAGCGCGTGGTGAGCGACGCCGAGCGCCCCGCCTACGAAGCGCGGCAGCGCCGGCGCGTGCCCGACTTTGCCATCACCGAATTCATCAGCGAGCGCCACGAACCGGCCCAGAAGCGGCCGTACTACAACGTGGTCGAGTACATCGAACCGGTCGCCGGCAATGGCATCGCGCTCGGACTCGATACGGCCGCCCTGACCACCTATGGCGACGCCCGCTCGCGTTCGCGCCGCAACGGCCGGGTCACCGCCACCGGCCTGCTCTCGCTGGTGCAATACCGGGGATTTCATACAGGCTTTCTGGTCCTCGCGCCGGTCTACCAGCGCCAGGCTGCGCCGGATAGCGCCAGCCCCGGACAGCGCGCCGTGATCGGCGAAACCGCCGCCGTGTTCCGGGTAGACCACCTGATCCATACCTTGCTCGACAACGCCAGGCTGCTCGACCAGCCCCGCATGTCGATCAATATCTACGCAGCGGGGGCGGCGCAGGCGGCGCAACTGGCGTTTTCCAACGGCAAGGCGCCACCCCCGGCCAGCAGCGCCTTGCTGCCCGGCTGGCTGCTGTACGACCATCCGGCCCCCGTCAACGCGCTCTTCCACGTGGCCCAGGAACCCTGGTTCATCGAGGTGACCGGGGAACCGCGCTCCATCATCGCCAGCCACGCCGGCTCCTGGTATGCGCTGCTGGGGGGCGTTTTCTCGAGCTTGCTGGCGGCGGGCTATGTTTACAGCCTGGTCTCGCGCCGTTCGACGATCGAGCGCGTCGCCAGCGAACGCACCGCGGCGCTGCAGTTCGCCAATTTGCGTCTGACCGAAGACCTGGCGCTGCGCAAGCGCACCGAAAAAGCCTTGCGCCTGCGTGAAAAGGTGATTGAAGTATCGGCCAACGCGGTCATCATCTGCAACGCGCAAGCGCCCGAGTATGCCGTCGAATACGTCAATCCCGCATTTGAAAAGCTGACCGGATTTTGCGCCGCCGAAGTGATCGGCAAGAGCCTCAAATCCTTGCAGGGCGACGGGCACGACCAGCAAAACATCGATGAAATCACCGCCGCCTTGCGCGAACAGCGCGAAGGCCATGCCGTGGTGCGCAGTTTCCGCAAGGATGGCAGCGGCTACTGGAACGACCTGTTCATCGCTCCGGTGCGCGACGACGCCGGCGCGATCAGCCACTTCGTGGTGGCCCAGTACGACATCAGCGCCGTGATGCGCTTCGAGGCCGAGCTGGAATACCAGGCCAATCACGACGTCCTGACCGGGCTGGCCAACCGCCATTTGCTGGCCGAACGGCTCTCCAGCGCCATTGCGCAGGCGCAGCGCGCGGGCACCGAACTGTGGGTCGTGTTCGTCGACCTGGACCGCTTCAAGTTCGTCAACGACACGCTCGGCCATGAAGCCGGCGACGCCATGCTGCGCGTGCTTGGCGGGCGCATCAAGGGCGCCGTGGACGATGGCGACACGGTCTCACGCATGGGCGGCGACGAATTCGTGCTGGTCTTGCCGGGCCGTCCCGGCGACGGCGACGGCCTGCGCGTGCTCCAGCGCATCATGGATGCGGTGGCCGAGCCGCTGCGGATCCAGGCGCACGAGTTTTTCGTCACCTGCAGCATGGGCGTGGCGGTGTATCCGGCCGACGGCGACAATGCCGACACCCTGACCAAGCATGCCGACATCGCCATGTACCGGGCCAAGGAAATGGGACGCAATACCTACCAGTTCTATTGCCCCGAAATGAATGCGCGCACCCTGGAGCGCCTGCAGATCGAGGCCGACCTGCGCCACGCGCTCGAACGCAACGAACTGGTGCTGCACTACCAGCCGCAGATCGACGTCGGCAGCGGCGCCATCGTCGGCATGGAAGCGCTGCTGCGCTGGGAGCATCCGGTGCTGGGCACGGTCTCGCCGCTGCGCTTCATCGCCCTGGCCGAGGAAATGGGCCTGATCATCCCGATCGGCGCGTGGGTGATCCGTACCGCCTGCCTGCAGAACATGGCTTGGCAAAAGGCCGGGATGGCGCAGCTGCGCATGGCCGTCAATTTGTCGGCGCGCCAGTTCACCGGCAAGGATCTGCTGCAATCGGTGGGCGACGCCCTTGAAGAAAGCGGCCTGGAGGCGCGCTTTCTGGAGCTGGAATTGACCGAAAGCATGGTCATGAGCGATGTCGAGAACACCATCACCATCTTGCGCATGCTCAAGCAACTGGGCGTGCATCTGGCCATCGACGATTTCGGCACCGGTTACTCCAGCCTGTCGTATCTGAGCCGCTTCCCGCTCGACGTGCTCAAGATCGACCAGTCCTTCGTGCGCGACATTGCGGTGGGGGCCGACGCGGCGGCGATCGTGGTGTCGATCATTTCGCTGGCGCACAGCCTGCGCCTGAAAGTCATTGCCGAAGGGGTGGAGACCGCCGCCCAGCTCGCCTTCCTGCGCGAGCACGGCTGCGATGAAGTGCAGGGGTATTTCTTCAGCCGCCCGGTGGGTGCGCTGGAATTCGAAAGCCTGATGGCGCACGCGACGTGCACAATGGACTGACGCGCCCGGAGGTGGGCGCGCTGGCCCACCGCCTGTCATCGAGCCTGTATCGGCTCAGAATGAGTGGCGCATGCCGATATTGAGGGCCGACCAGCCTTTGCCGCCGTCGGGCGCCGACATGGCCGTGTAGCCGGGGCCGGTACGCTGCTTCACCAGCGAAAAGGCGGTATAGAAATCGGTGCGGCGCGAGAGTTGGTAGGTGGCGCCGAAAGCGAGCATGTCGACATCGCGGTTGGCGAGGTCGCGGTCGTTCCTGCGCACGAAGGACACCAGGTAGGTCATGGCGCGCACCGGCACGGCAATGCCGACCAGGACGTCGCGGCTGTCGGTCGAGGGCGTGCTGGCCATGGCGGCGCCGTACGGGTTGTCCGGATTCCACAACGGCGAGGCACCCCAGCCGCGGTTGGCGCTGTAGGCGGCGTACGCTTTCATATTGCCCAGGTCGACATTGGCGGCGACGATGGAATTCTTGGCATCCATGCGGTTGCCGAGCGAGGTTGCCGGTGCCACCTTGGCAACGCTCTTGTTCTGGTGCGCCAGGCGCAGGGTGACAGGGCCGCCCGAAATTCCGACCGACAAGCCCCAGGCGCGGTTGGTTTGGCGGTCGCGCTCGAAGTTGCTGAGGGCAAAGCGGCGCGGTTCCGTCATGTCCTGCAAGCCCATGCGCTTGCCGGGATAGCCGAACACCTTGGTGGCTGTCTCGGGGGTATCGGAGTCGAACAGATCGCTGACATCGACGAGCGCCAGTCCATGCTTCGCATCCGCCGGGGCCAGCACGGCCCGATAGACGGACGTTTGCGTCTGGGCATGCGCGCCGGCGACGCAGGCGCACAAGGCAAGAAGGGCAAAAGAAGATGGTTTCATGATGGTACTCCGTACGATTAATTCTACGCTAATTACGTTATCCTCCAACCGGAAAATTTGTTCTGTCCGTTACCCCACATAGCAAGCTATCATCGTCGCTATCGTATCGATTTCCGACCTGACAGATGCCCATACCGAGTAAAAGCAGCAGCAAAACCTTCCGTTATCCCAAGATGCCAGGCACCTTGCGCGCCGATGTGCTGGCGGTCTTGCTGGCATCGGACGACATGACTGGCCTTGAGAGTATTTTCGACCAAAGAAAGCAAAGCTTGAGCACGGTAATTCGCGCGCTGATCCGCAAGTACGGCTGGCCGATCGAGCGCCGCGACTTTCCGACCAACACGGCCGATGGCCGGGCTGGCTGGGCCTCGGTGTATTGCCTGCCGCAAGAAGTGATCGACACGGCGCTGGCCGGTGCCGGACGCGACTGGCTGGACGGGGTGCGCGCGGCCCGCGCGGCCCGCAGTCGCCGCCCCCTGCGCTCGCCGGGGGCCGCCAAAGGCAGGACAGTCGCTGCGGCGGAGGACGACGATGGCCAATGAGGCACTGCCGGCAATGTTGCCAGTAGCTTAAGTCAATCCGATCAACATTCAAGGGGCGTATGGGTCCAGAAATTTACAAGGTCGCCGACATTGGGCGCGGGACCTTGGCCGTAATGGCAAAACCGGTAGCCGGCGAATGGATCGACGACGAGTTTTCCGGGATCGCCAGCTATGGCATTACCGGCATGGTGTCGCTGCTGGAGCGGCACGAAATACGCGAACTCGGCCTGGTCAATGCGCCTGCATTGTGCGCATCGAACGGCATCGCGTTCACGCATTTTCCGATCGCCGACCGTGGCTTGCCGGGTTCGCCAGCCGTGTTTGCGCTGGTGCAGGCGCTCGCCCGCCGCATCGAGGACGGTGAACATACCGTCATTCATTGCCGTGCCGGCATAGGGCGCACGGGCTTGGTGGCTGCGGCCGTGCTGGTACGGCACGGCTGGACACCAGAGGCGGCGTTCAAACAGGTATCGGCATCGAGGGGCGTGGAGGTGCCCGATACGCCCGAGCAGTATGCCTGGGTAGCGACGCATCAGAAGCGCTTGCGCGCAGCCTGAGCGACAGTTCCCGGCATCGGGGGCCGTTCAGGCGCCGCAGACGCGGGAACAGGATGTCCGGGTAGCAAGGGCTCAAAAGCGCGCGTGCACGGCTCGCTGATGCGCCGTCCTGGCAAGCCGATCGTGGCGTCCGCCGGACTGTCGCCCTACGCGGGAGCCAGGGGGCAAACTGGTGCTAGAACGATTCCCATTCATCGGCCTGAACCGCCGGCTTGGCGCTGCGGGTCGCGGGTTTGGCCGGGGCCCTGGCTGCCGCCCTGGCCAGCGGTGTGGCCACCGCCCTGGCGCGTGCCGGCGCCGCAACGGCAGTGCGCGCCGGCGTTCCTTGCGCGTCGTCGCCATGCAGCTTGAACACGCTGACCGCCTCGGCCAGTTGCACGGCCTGGCCCTGCATGCTCGCCGCGGCAGCGGCGGCCTCCTCGACCAGGGCCGCGTTTTGTTGCGTGGCATTGTCCATCGCCACGATGGCGACATTCACCTGCCCGATCCCGGCGCTCTGCTCGGCACTGGCGGCGGCGATCTCGCCCATGATGTCGGCCACCTGGCGCACCGACCCCATGATCTGCTCCATCGTGTCGCCCGCCTGATTGACCAGTGCGCTGCCATTTTCAACCTTGCCCACCGAATCGTCGATCAGCGCCTTGATCTCCTTGGCGGCGCTGGCCGAGCGCTGCGCCAGGTTGCGCACCTCGGACGCCACCACCGCGAAACCACGCCCCTGCTCGCCGGCGCGGGCCGCTTCGACCGCCGCGTTCAACGCCAGGATATTGGTCTGGAAAGCGATACCGTCGATCACGCTGATGATATCGACGATCTTGCCGGAACTTTCCCTGATCGCCCCCATCGTTTTCACCACTTCGCTGACTACGCGGCCGCCCCTGTTGGCGTGCTCGGCGGCGGACACGACCAGGGTGTTGGCCTGGCGCGCATTATCGGCGTTCTGGCTGACGATGGACGTCAGTTCTTCCATGGAGGACGCGGTTTCTTCCAGGCTGGCGGCCTGGTTTTCGGTGCGCGACGCCAGGTCCATATTGCCGGCCGCGATTTCGGACGAGGCGGTCGTGATCGTGTCGGTGCTGCCGCGCACGGCGCCGACGGTGCGGGTCAGGCCCTCCACCATGCCCTTCAAGGCCGTCAGCAAGCGCCCGGTTTCATCCTGGCGGGTAACCTCGATGCGGCGGGTCAAGTCGCCGCGCGCGACGGTTTCGGCCAGGATCACCGCTTCGCCGATGGGAACGGTCACGGAACGGGTGATCAGGAAACCCGCCACGGCCGACATCGCGCTGGCCAGCGCCAGCAGCATCAGCATCGTCAGCGCCGCCGAACTGGATGCGTCCGCCGCATCCTTGCCGTCCCGCGCCATCAGCCCGGTCTGGTACTTGAGGACGGCATCGAGCCGGCCAAAGTACGCGTTCTGCACGGGAATGACTTCCTTGAACAGGAACTGAATGGCCGCGTCGCGCTCGCCTGCTTCGAAGCGCTTGACCGCTTGCGAACGCAGCTGGAAATAGGCATCGAAAGCCTTGGCCTGATCCTGGAATAGTTGTTTCGCCTCGTCGGCGACCATCATCGCCCCCAGCTTGGCGGACGCCTCGGCGCCGGTGTGGTCGGCGTCGAGCATGCCGCTCATCAAAGTTTGGGACTGGCCCGGATCGGGGGCCAGCATCGCGTTGCGCAGCGACTGGGCTCCGCGGTTGGCATAGCTGCGCATGACATTGGTCAGCTCGACCTGGACGTAGCGGTCGTTGACGAGATGGTCGGTCAGGGAACTGGTGTAGCGGATGCGGTTGATGCCGAACAGGGACATCACCAGCAGGATGCAGATTGTTAAACCGAACCCGATGGCCAGGCGCGCACCAATTCTCAGATGGGAAAACATCGCGACAATCTCCTTGACGAGCGTTCACATGGCTGACCGATGAGAATCATTGTAAGCCTGCTACGTGCAACGCAGTCAAGGAGTGTTGTTAAGCGGCACATCGGCCGCCTTGCCTTATCGCTGGGCCGGCACGAATTCCTGCAGCACGGCCTGGCGCAGCAAGCCTGGCGGCACCAGCCCCTGCGCCAGCACGAAGTCGTTGAAGGCCTGGCGGTTGAACTTCTTGCGCAAGGCGACCTCGGCTGCCTGGCGCGTTTCCATCAGGCGCTGGTAGCCGTAGAAATACGAAGTGGCCTGACCCGGCGCGCGGAAGGTGTAGCGCTGCATTTCCTGGGTCGCCATGCCTTCCGACAGCCCCACCTCGTCCATCAGGAAGGCCTTGACGCCTTCCGGCGTGATCTCGCCCAGGTTGACCATCGGATCGAGGAAGGCGCGGGCGGCGCGCTGCATGCGCGCCTGCAGCGCGAACAACTGGCCGTCGAGCGGCTCGTAGGGCTGCATTTCCGCTTCCGCGTACAAGGCCCATCCTTCGACGTTGACGCTGTTAAACGCAAACACCGCGCGCGCGGTCGAGACGCCGGTTTCGATCATCTTGGCAAATTGCAGTTCGTGCCCGGGGCGCGCTTCGTGCGCCGTCAAGGTCCAGGTCGCCGCTTCGTGGGTGAAGTCGTCGAAGGCCAGCGTCTTGCCTTTGGCGTCGGGCGGCATGCCGGCGGTGAGCACGAATTCGCCATACTCGCCGGTGTTGCCGATCAGGCGCGGCGGGTTCATGTGCGGCGCCGGCTGGGCCGCGCTCTCGGCGGTGCTGGCCATGCGGATGACCGCCTTGCGCGCCGGCAGCGACACGATATTCTGCGCGCGCACGGCTGCTTCGATCTGGGCCAGGCGGTCGGCGTACAGGGGCATGACCTGCTCGGGCGCCACCTGCTGCTTTTTCAGTTCGGCCATGACGGCGCGGTAATCGGGATTGGCCAGTTTGCGCTCGCGCGCGATCAGGCCGGCGGTGATATTCATCTGGTTGCGGATTTCGGCGAACGAGGTCAGCGCCTTGGCGATCAACTCCTGCGGACTGATGTCGACCCCGAACTGGCGCAGGTTATTGGCATAGACCTCGGCCGGCAAACGGTGATCCTTGCGCGCGCGCGACAGGATCTGCTTTTTCACATGCTCGTTATACGCCGTCAGCTGCGTTTCGAGCGCGGCGAAACTCGGTTCCCAGCCTTGCAGCTCGCTCTTGCTCAGCAAGTCCTTGATGCCCTTGATCAGGGTCGGGCTGTCATTGATTGCCTGTTCCACTTCATCCTTGAAAGGACCGATCAGGTTCGTGTTCGCTTTCAGGCGTTCCTGCAGGCGCTCGACCGCCAGCTCGGTGGATGGACGGTAGCCCTTGGCCAGGCCGGCGTATTTCTGCAGCCGGACCAGCAAGGTTTTCTGGCGCTCCTTGGGAATGCGCGGGTCGAGCGTCTGGCGCACCACGCCGAACAATTGGTCGGCCAGATTATCGAAAGGGACAAAATATTTGCGCTCCAGGCCAGCCGCGCGCATCTGGTCCTCGGCGCTGCCGATCAGGATATCGATATCCTGGCGGATCTTGACGTCGGTTTCGGCCTTGCGGCGCTTTTGCAGTTCGGCGATGACGGCGCGGATATCTTTATTGGTCTGTTCGAAGTGGTCGCGCGACAGGTCGGTGATCTGCTCGTCGTAACCGTCGACACCCAGGCCGCTGGCGCCTTCGGGGGCATATTTGGCCATCACTTTCAGCACAAGCTTGGCGTTGGCATTGCTTTTGGTGACCCACGCCGGTTCGGCCGCGGAAACAACGGCGCAGAGCGACAGCATGGCCAGCGCGACGGCGGCGCGGATAGTGCGGATGGTGGTATGAGGCTTCGACATGACGCTCCTTGTTTTATACATATGCGGCCTGACCGGGAACCGGCCGGATGCGCGGACCACTGTTTTACCAGATACCGGCCGATTGATCAAAGCTTCCCTGCCGGCGGCCGGCCGTCGAAGGCGTGCGGCGGCACCAACCGACAGGTTTTACGGACGCCCAAACACCTGGTCGAATGCGGCGAACGTCCCACGGTCTTGTCGATCAAGCACGGCAAACGTGACATGGCTGAAGGCGTTCTTGTAGCGCGGGTTATGCAGCAACTGCGTGGCGAACCAGCCCGCCATTTCCTCCGGCAAGTTGCCGAACACGCCGCAGCCCCACGCGCCCAGAATCAGGTCGGTGTGACCGTGATGCAGGGCCAGCGCCAGCAGCTTGTCGATCCGCTCAAGCATGCACTGCTCCAACTCGTTCACCCGTTCCGGCTCGTTGCGGGCCACCGCAGCGCGGTTGACGGCCGGCGCAGTCACGATCGAGACCAGATACGGCGCATCGAGGAAGGCATAGTCATCGTCGCGAAAGACCGGCACCTTGGACGAGTAGATCATGTCATCGTTGTACATGCAGGTGCGCAGCGCGCGGTTGGCCTCGTACATGGCGTTCATCTGCACGATGCAGGCATACAGGCCGGACGACTTGGCCAGGTTCTCTTCCTGCGCCTCCGAGCCGCCCAGAAAGCCGCCCCCCGGGTTTTTCGCAGAGGCGAAATTGAGGCACAGCGGGTCCGCGCGCCCTTCGGCGACGCCGCGCCGGGCTGCCGCGAGGGTCGATTCATTGCGTACTTCAAAACGCGTGGCCTGCGCTTCGCCCGACAGCGGCGCCGCGCTCAGTTGCGCCAAGCGCTCCGACGAATAGTGCAGGGACTGCGCCTTGGCCAACGCCAGGGCGTCGGCAATGGACACGGTCTCTCCGCGCGCATTTTCATAACTCCCCCGTTCCAGCACGGCCAGGGTTTCCTGCGCAATGGCTGCACGATGATGTCGGTTACTCATTGGGTATTCCTTGTTGTTTTTATTGATGATGCAGTGAACAAGCACGGCGCCCACACCACGCCGGCCATACCAGCGCATCATAAATGACTTAGTTTATTTTATCAACTAACTTAGTGAGAAAATTAAACTAACAGATGTAAAGTGGTAACATACGCGCTCACCACAACGAGGACAATGATGGGCACCACCGATCTCACCGAACAGGAATACCTCGCCAGTTACAACGTCCACGCCTTCGATGTGCCGTTGACCACTGTCGACCTGGTGATATTCACGGTCCGGGAACAGGCGCTGCATGTGCTGCTGGTGCAGCGCGGCGCGCATCCCGCCAAAGGGCAATGGGCCTTGCCCGGCGGGTTTATCGATATTCGGAACGACGTCGATCTGGACGCGACAGCCTTGCGCAAGCTGCGCGAAAAAACCGGGGTCATGGCGCCGTATCTGGAACAATTGCAGGGATTCGGCAGCAGCACGCGCGACCCGCGCGGCTGGTCGGCCACGTTCGCCTATTTTGCGCTGATCGGGTCAAGCGATATCGAACTGCAGCACGGAGCGGGGGCCGATGCCGCTTGCTGGCATTCCATCGGCGACGTTGGCGTCGACCTCGACCTGGCATTCGACCACGCCATGATCGTGGCTACGGCGGTGCAGCGGCTGCGTAACAAGGTCGAATACACCTCGCTTCCGGCGCATCTGCTGGCGCAGGAATTCACCTTGTCCGAGCTGCAGCGCGTGTATGAAATCGTGCTGGGGCGTCCGATCGATAAGAGCGCCTTTCGCAAACGGATCAAGGAAGGCGATTTTCTGGACGAGATTCCCGGCAAGCAGCGCCACGGCAGCAATCGCCCGGCGCAGCTATACCGCATCCGCAGCGGCCAGCCGACCGTCTTTTTCAGCAGGACGATGGGGGCATGAACGTGGCACGAGTCCTGCACGACGTTTTTCCATCCATTTCTGACTGGCCTGAGCGATGAGTAAACTAGCTTGTACCTGCGGGAAAACTATCCGCGACGTCAGCGATTCGCTTCCCTACAAAGCATCGTTCCTCCCGGATGTTAACTGCAACCCCCTTCTTTGACTGGGTTCTCGACGAGACGCAGAGTTTTGTCACGGCGGCCCTGAATGGCAGCGTTGATGAATGGCTTCTGCAAAAGGGTTACGGCCAGGGTTATGTCGATTTGAAGCTAAGCCACGGCAGTATCGTGCACGACCACATTTACTCGAAATACCTCGGTCTCTCGCGGGATATATTTGAATGCGAGGAATGCGGACGTATCCTCGTCGAACTGAGCACCAGAAACCAGTTCACTGCGTACGCACCTGATAGCGCTACCTACAACCGCGTACTTGCCGGCGATCCGCCAGTCGACGCAGCGGATCTGTAACGATCAATCCCGGGGTGGACTGCGCCGGCGTTTTGCCATTCACTCATTGCTTGCCCGGTCCAATTGCCACATGCCACGCCGGCAACGACTCACGGTTGCCTTTCCACTCGTTCGGAATACCTGACAGGCCAGTATATGAGGCGACGATACCGCCCACGATCGCACACACGGTATCGCGGTCCCCGCCTGCGCTGACGGCGAGCCACAGCGCCTCCGGGTAATTATCAAGATGGTGGCTGCAGCACCAGAGTGCAAACGGCACCGTATCCTGCGCGGACATGCCGGTGCCGTTGCCAAGGATGGATACCGCAAATTGGACCGATGTGACGCTGCTGATCGACTGCGCCCGCACGATGCGCGAGCGCACCTCGCTCTGGGGCAACAGAGTCAGCACGCTTCCCAGAAAGTCGCGCGACGTTGGCAGGGAAGCGCAGCCGCGCAGACGGGCCGCCTGCGCGGCTGCAAGGGCCACGGCGACGGCGCCAGCTTCCCCTTCGGCATGCGCATGCGTGACTTGCGCGGACAGCAGCGCTTGCTCGGCAGCCATCTCCAGATCGTCCGAGAAGAAAGCGCCCAACGGGGCCGCGCGCATGGCCGCGCCATTCCCCCACGAGCCCTGCCCTTCAAAGGTACTGCCGGCGACCACGCGCCAATGTTCACCTTCGCGAATGCGGGCCAGTACCCGGTGCATCGACGGACCGTAGGCCCGGTCGTAATCGTAATGCCTGGCCAGGCTGGCGGCCAGCCGGTCCTGATCGATGCGGCCAAATTGAGCGAGCATGGCTACCACCGACAGCGACATCTCCGTGTCATCGGTGTAATGTCATGGCGCCGTCGGCGACTGGCGTTCGGCAACGTGGCGGTCCGGATCGGCGAGCTGAAAAAAACACTGACCGAACGCATCCCCAACCGACAGGCCCTCAAGTGATTCAAGTGCAGGTGCTAATGGACTCATCAAGAATCGACCTTCATAGGACGTGAGTGGACGCTACAAACTACCCTGCATGTGAAAAGCGAACAAATTGCGCCGCCCACCATACGTTCGAGGCGGACATCACAGGTTCGACAGGCGGTCACGTGGCACCCAGCCCTGAACTTTCCTTCCGCTTTTGGGATTGGTGTAGTGCGCATAGACGAAGGTACCGGAGGCCAGGCTGGCGGTCAAGCTATCGCCCGGCACGACAAATACGCCAGGCATCGCGCAGTCAGTGTCGGGCGCGCTCAGAAACTGCAAGCGCCCGGGTCCCTTGACGCGGCTGGCAAGCGGCGCGCTCACCGGCCCGGCATTTTTCTGGGCCAAAAACCCGACTGCGCCGCACAGGCTAGGCGATTCAAACGCCAGGATGACGTCATCGCCCTGCCACTGATAGCTTTCCACGCCGGTTTGCCGGTCCGCCGGATTGTTCAGATGAACCACCGGCGCGGCCCCGGACATGCCGGCACCGCCAAGATCGCGGCATTGTCCGAATTCCTTCGATACCTTCGGCGCGCCGTCCGACAGTTCCAGCAGCAGATAGGAATGGTGGCAATGCAGCCCAGGGCGACTGGCTTGCACGATAATGTATTCGCGCTCCGCCATGGAAGTGATGCGAAACAGGGATGCGCTGTCCGCGCCGATGGTCGCGATTTTCTTGCCGTCAACGAGGATGTGCGCGGCATCCGCAACCGTGCCGACTTCCACCCTGCCATGGCGCGCCTCGATACTGGCCGTGGTGGCCGGTGCCGCCGCCAAGGCCGACAGCGGAGCGAACAAGATCGCGGCCGTCAGTTTTTTGGTCAGTTTTTTGATGTGTGTATTGATCACGTATGTGCCCAAAAAGTACACCGTATTCTATCAGTCGTGCGAACGCCGGCCCGCGCTCGGTTCACTTGCGTATCCCAACGCACGCACCATGGCCATGGGATAGATTATGATTAGCCCACAATAATTATCGAATTCATATCGCCAATCTCCTATGCACCAATACACCCTCCAGCAAAAATCGTTTCTGCTTCTTCTCGCCCTGGTCACCATCGGCTTCGGCTGGATCCTGGCGCCCTATGCCGGCGCCGTGTTCTGGGGCGTGGTGCTGGCGATCCTGTTCGCGCCCCTGAACCGCTGGCTGCTCAAGAAGACCAACAACAAACCCAACCTGGCTGCCTTCCTGACCCTGCTCTCGATCGTGGTCATGGTGATTTTGCCGCTGTCGCTGGTCGCGGTGTCCCTGGTCGACCAGGCCGCCGGCGTCTACGAGTTGGTGCGCTCCGGCGACCTGAGCGTGGGTACCTACTTCAAGAAAATCATGAGCGCGCTGCCGCACTGGGCCGTCAATCTGCTGGAACGTTTCGACCTGTCCACCCTGTCGAAGCTGCAGCAGAAAATGACGGAAGGCGCTTCCCAGGTCAGCCAGACCGTCGCGCGCCAGGCCATCCATGTGGGCAGTTACACCGTCGACCTGATGGTCAGCATGTGCATCATGCTGTACCTGCTGTACTTCCTGCTGCGTGACGGCCAGGCGCTCGCCGCGCGTATCAAGGGGGCCGTTCCGCTGAGCCGCAAATATAAACAGCGCCTGTTCAACAATTTCACCGCCGTGACCCGCGCTACCGTCAAGGGCAATATCCTGGTCGCGATCGCGCAGGGTGCGCTCGGCGGCCTGATTTTCTGGTTCCTGGACGTGCAGGCGCCGGTGCTGTGGGCCGTGGTGATGGCGTTCCTGTCGCTGCTGCCAGCAGTCGGGGCCGCGCTGGTATGGGCGCCAGTCGCCATCTATTTCCTGGCCACCGGATCGATCTGGGAAGGTGTCGTGCTGAGCGCTTTCGGCGTGCTTGTGATCGGACTGGTCGACAATATCCTGCGCCCTATCCTGGTGGGCAAGGACACCAAGATGCCAGACTATGTGGTGCTGCTTTCCACCGTGGGCGGCATGGCGCTGTTCGGTTTGAATGGTTTCGTCATCGGACCCGTGGTGGCGGCGCTGTTCATCGCGGCGTGGGACCTGTTTGCCTCGGCCAGCGAGTTCCACACCGATTAAACGGCAGGCTGCAAGCCGCGGGTGGCGCCTGGACGCATCAGTCGTCCGCCTTCGGGTGCCAGCGCTGCAGCGGCGGCTCCGGCGCGGTGAGCGCTTGCAGGCGCTTGTACAGCAGGCTGGTTTCCAGCAGATTGCAGATGCGTAGCATCGTCTCGATCAGGTCGAACGGCTTGGTCAGGAAATCCTTGGCCCCCAGCGACAGTGCGCGCCGTCTGGCTTCCTGGGTCACGTCGGCGCTGATGACCATCACCGGACGAAACTCGTCGGGCGGCGTGCGGCGCGCCAGTTGTTCCAGGACCGCGTAACCGTCCAGGTCCGGCATCATCAGGTCGAGCAGCACCAGGTCGGGATCGAACGCCGTCACCAGATCGAGCGTGCGACGCGGATCGGTGGTGCTGATGACATTGCGAAACCCTTCTCCCGCCAGCATGTCTTCGAGGATGTTGACGTTCTCTATTTTGTCGTCGACAATCAGGAGCCGCATGGCAAGCAGGTCGGAAATATTCATGGCAGCAATCGGTCCAAAGTAGCAAAAAACAGGCTCACGTCGAGCGGCTTGGTCAGGTAGTCGGCGGCGCCGGCGGCCAGTGCGCCGGCAATGGTCGCTGGCAAAGCGTCGGCGCTGACCATCACCACCGGCATCTGGCACAATCCGGCCGAGGCGCGCAGCTGTGCGAGCAAGGCGAGTCCGGATACGTCGGGCAGATGCAGGTCCAGCAGCACCAGGTCGGGCGCGTGACGTTGCGCCAGCTCCAGGCCCTCGCTGCCGGTGGACGCGCTGAGCAAGGTGATGTTGGGGCGCCGCGCCAGCAGGATCTCGACCAGCGCCAGATTGGAAGACTGATCCTCGATATACAGCACGGTACAGGCGCGTTGTGACGGCGCCGCCGCCATGCTGGCCGGCCGCGGCGCGAGCGCATGGCCCGGCGCGGCGCTCAGCGGCAGCTCGACCCGGAAGGTGCTGCCCTGCCCCAGCGTACTCTCCATCCCGATGTCGCCGCCCATTGCGCGCACCATCTGCAGCGACACCGCCAGCCCCAGGCCGGTGCCCTCGCCGGGACGGCGTTCGGCGCCCAGCCGGTCGAACGGCGTGAACAGGCGCGCTTGCAGGGAGGGATCGATGCCCGGTCCGTTGTCGCTCACGCCAATGCGCGCACGGCCAGCATCGGCCTCGACCCGCAGCGATACGGTCCCGTTCGGATGGTTGTACTTGACCGCGTTCGACAGCAGATTGAGCATCACCTGCAGCAAGCGCTTGCGGTCGGCCAGCACGTGCACGCCGGATGCCGGCGCCGGGGCGGCCAGGGTCACGCCGCGCTCGCCGGCCATGGGCGCGATCAGGGCCAGCGCCTCGCGCAGCAGGCTGTCGACCTCGACCGGCACGGGATCGAGGTCGAGATGGCCGGTTTCGATGCGCGCGATATCGAGCACTTCGTTGATCAGCGCCAGCAGGTGACGGCCGCCTTTGAGGATATGGCCGACATGCTCGCGCTCGGCCGGGGTGGTCAGCTCGCGCTCAAGCAACTGGGCAAAACCCAGGATCGCGTTCAGCGGCGTGCGCAGTTCATGGCTGGTGCGCGACAGAAATTCGGTCTTGGCCTTGCTGGCGCGTTCGGCTTCGCGATAGGCTTGCTCGGCGTCGGCGCTGCGGGCCGCCAGCAAGGTGCTGGCATGCGCCATCCGGGCTGCCAGCTGGCCCAGTTCATCGGTGGCGGGGGCGATCGGCGCCAGCGGCGCGCCGCGCGCCAGCCGCTCCGCGTTATCGGCCAGGTCGCGCACGCGGCGCCCGATGCCGGTTGAAAACAGCAGCACCACGACGAGCGCGCCCAGCACCCCGGCCGCGCTGGCAACGCCGGTGGCGATCATGGTGCGCGTGTAGACCTGGTCGGCGAAGCGCTCGCTCTCGCGCCGCAGCACGTCTTCGCGCGCCAGCATGGCATCGATGTGGCCGCGCAGTTCGTCCAGCACCACCTTGTTCGATACCAGGATAGGCACCAAGGTCGCCGCCGGCGTGGTGTTGCCGAGGCCGACCAGTTCGCTCAAGCCTTCGCTTTTCCGGGCGGCCAGGGCCGCTACCTGGTCGAGCAAGGCGCGCTGCCGCGGATCGCGAATCTGCCCGCGCAGCCGGCGCAAGGTGCGCGGCAGCTCGGTTTCGGCAATCCGGTAGCGTTCCAGGAAATTCGACCGCCCCGTCAACAGGTAGCCGCGCACGCCAGTGGCGGCCTCGGCCAGCAAAGTATGGACTTCCTGGATGTCGTGCTGGATCTGCAAGGTGCGCTGCACGCCCTGCTGGGCGCGGCGGCTTTCGGCCCCCATCAGGTAGCCGGAGGCGAGCGCGCCGAGCAGGATCACCAGCGGCACCGCGATCAGCACCAGGCCCTTGATGCGCAGGGAGCGGTTCGACCACCACTGGGACCAGCCCGCCAGCGCGCTCATGGGCTGGTCGCGCCGGAATGGCCGAAGCCGAGTTCGACCGCGCGGGCGGCGACCTGGGTGCGGTCGGCCAGGCCGAACTTGTGGATGATGCGCTCCACATGCACCTTCACCGTGCCGGGCGCGATGCCCAGGCGCAGGGCGATGTCGGCATTGGTCAATCCGTGCGGCAGCAGGCCCAGCACCTCGAGCTCGCGCGGCGTGAGCGGGGTGAGCAGCTTGGCCGATTGCGCGGCCGGCACCGTCGCCCGCGCAGCGCCGTGCGGCAAGGCCGAGGCCAGCATGCTGGCCAGGGTGGACAAGGCCGCCAGGTCGGCCTCGCCGGGAACCGGCAGCGGGCGGCGGCTGGCCAGTTGCAGCACACCCAGCGCGCGCCCGGCCGAACGCAGGGGGAACAGCAGTTCGATGCCGGCCATCGCCCCGGCCGGCAGCAGCATGCGGCTGATGCTGTTGCGCCGGACCAGTACGCCAGCGTCATCCTTGAGGCCGGCCGCCAGGGCGCCTTGCGCGGGAAAACGCATGCCCGCCGGCAGTACCTCGCCGCGCGCAGCCTGCACGCGCAGCGCGCCGTTGTCGTCGGCCAGCACGCTGCCGCAGTCGAAAGCGCAAAACGCCAGGGCAAAGCCGAGCATCGCGTCGAGCGCGGTGGCGGGCTCGCGCGCGGCGAGCGCCTGGCCAGCCTCGTGCAGCAGGCGCAGGCGGGCGGTATTGGCTTGCTGCTCGCGGTAGTGCTCGCGCAGGGTGTGGGCGGAGGGAGAAGAGGTGCGGGGCATAGGCGCAGTATATGCCGAACGGCAGAGCTCTGGCTAGGCCTGGCGGCGGACGGCAAGGCGCCGGCGGCGGGCGATAGTGCGTCTGTCGCAGCAAACAATGCGCCATCCACATTGACTTAACAGGAGAATTTCATGAACAAACTGATCCTTGCCGCTTCCCTCTTCGCTTGCAGCCTTGCCTATGCCAAGGAGCCGCCGCGGGTGTACGGCAACGAAGCCGTCGCGCCCGTCACCAAACAGGAGCGCGAGATCGCCGGCCTGTTCGACCGCTGGAACGCCGCGCTGGGCACAGGAAAAGCGGAGGAAGTAGTCAAGCTGTATCACCCGAAGGCGGTCTTGCAGCCGACCGTGTCGAACCAGGTGAGGACCACGGCGGCGGAAATCGAGGACTATTTCGTGCACTTCCTGGAACTGAAGCCGCACGGCATGATCAACTCCCGTCATATTCAGATGCTGAGCAGGGACAGTGCCGTGGACAGCGGCGTGTACACCTTTGACATCGTCAAGGATGGCAAGCCGGCCAAGGTGCAGGCGCGATATACCTTCGTGTACAAGAAGCTGGGGAAGGAATGGCTGATTCTGAAGCACCATTCATCGGCGATGCCGGAACAGGTGGCGCTGCACTGAAGCGGCGACTGCCGGGGGCCTGACGAAAGCAGGCCTATAGCCGGGCCTACAGAACGATCGTGGGCATAAAAATCCTGAAACCGGCTTCAGACACCGCGCCCGGCACATGCATCGAGCGCGCGGCCGTTGCACCCTTTAAGAGAGCCCTTGGGCCAAGAGGACAACGCCGTCGGAGCCGGATTTTCTGTCGATGGCGATTTCCAGGTACTCGGGAGACTGAGCCCACTCATGAAAAGAGCCCTCATCAGGGAAAGACATCAAAATCACTTTTTCCCGGTCCCAGGGGCCTTCCACTACCTGGGGGCTTGCATCGGCCGCAAGCAGGCTTCCTTTAAATCGCCCAAAGACCTCCATGAAGCGAGCTTGATATCGATTGTAAGTGTCCAGATTGGTAATCGAAATCTGTGCGATTGCGTAGACCGTCATGGTCATTCCTCTATAAACGCGGCGCGGAGCCGGGGTGTGTAAAAAAAATGGCGGAGATCGCGCCTTGCTTTGCTCGCGTGAACGAACCTTTTGCCGTCATGCCTCAGTGTTGGCCCGCCAGGAATGGCGCAGCCGCCTAAGAGCCGGCCTTGAGTGCAAAATGCGTCCACATACCCCCAGGAAGATCGGCCACATCGAAGAAAAGACTCATGGGACTGGCCAGGCCAATGACAGCAAACGTCGTGACAGCCGCGAAGAATGCGGTTCGTGCGTACAGCGATGTGTAAAGAAGGACTTGTCCGAGCCGTCATCATACGCGAATGCCTGGCTTCGAACGGCAGCTATGCGGATGGGACTGTCGACAAATTTTTCACCCGGTTCGATTCGAAGGTCGCGCAGGAGCGACCGGACTTCCTATTCACGGCGGCGGCTCAAACCGCTACGC